>JAJYTE010000053.1 GCA_021793215.1 Bacillota bacterium | reverse complement strand
AGAACCCGCTCCAGAGGTACGTTTCGGAACTGGGCGGGAGATCCAGGGAAGCCTGGCCGCCCCCTTTTGATCCCGAGGAGGCTATGCCCCAAGGCGCCTGGACGCGGCAAGCCCCCTTCCGTCTGCAACTGCGCCGCAGGCTTGGCGGAGCCGCCTGTCATGGGACGGGGCTTGCCGCGCGCGCACCATCGACGCGCTCGCCGCCGCGGCGGCTGCCGCGGCGGCGAGCTCTGTTCGGTTTCGGGCGAGCGCCTGCGCGTTCGGCGGGCGACCTATTCTCCGTCCCCGGGGACGTGCCGGCGCAGGCTGGCCGCGATCTGCGGCGGAAAGGGCACCGCGCGGTGGAGACTGCGGTCGAAGTGGGCGCCGAGCAGTTCGGAGGTCGCGACCACTTCGCCGTCTGAGGCGAGACGCAGCGTGTGGCGGAAGCGGATCGTCTTCTCCCGCACCTCGAGGATGTCCGTGTGCATCACCACCGTGTCGCCGGCGAAGAGCTCCTTGCGGTAGGTGGTCGTCTGCGAGAGGGCCGCCATGCCGCAGCCGCTGCCGTCGAAGTAGATGCGTCCCAGGCCATGGCGGTCGAAGAAGACCCAGGTCGCGGAGTCGAACATGCAGGTGTAGCTCGCGACGTTGACGTGTCCCATGTGATCGACGTCCCGCGGGTACACCGTGCCGACGTACGTGGGATCTGCCTGCGCCTCAGCCGACACGCGCATCCTCCCTTCCCGCGACTGCGCCCTCAAGTCGCCCTGCACCGCCGCGCTGTCCGGTCATGCCATCCGTTCTCCGGCGTCCAGGTGCAGTTCTTGCACCGCCATCTCCCGCATGACATACTTCTGCACCTTCCCGGTGACCGTCATGGGGAACTCATCGACGAACTTGACGTAGTGCGGGATCTTGTAGTGGGCGATCTGGTTGCGGGCGAAGTCCCGCATCTCCTCCTCCGTGGCGGACTCTCCCGGCTTCAGCCGGATCCAGGCCATCACCTGCTCGCCGTACCGATGGTCCGGCACCCCGATCACCTGGATGTCCGCGACCTTGGGATGCGTGTAGTAGAACTCCTCGATCTCGCGCGGGTAGATGTTCTCCCCGCCGCGGATAATCATGTCCTTGATCCGGCCCACGATGTTGAGGTAGCCGTCCTCGCGCATCACGGCAAGGTCGCCGGTGTGCATCCAGCGGGCCGCGTCGATCGCCTCCGCCGTCGCGGCGGGATTGTCCCAGTAGCCCAGCATCACCGCGTAGCTGCGCGTGAGCAGTTCGCCCGTCTGGCCGCGCGGCACGACCGCGCCGCTCGAGGGATCGGCGATCTTCACCTCGACGTGCGGGTGGACGCGGCCGACGGTGGACACGCGCAGTTCGAGGGGGTCGTCGGCACGCGTCTGCGTCGATACGGGTGACGTCTCGGTCATGCCGTAGGCGATCTCCACCTCCGACATGTGCATTCTGGTCTGGACCTGCTTCATCACCTCGACAGGACACGGGGAGCCCGCCATGAGGCCGGTGCGCAGCGAGGAGAGATCATAGCGGTCGAAATCGGGGTGCTGCAGCTCCGCAATGAACATCGTCGGCACGCCGTGCAGGGCGGTGCAGCGCTCCGCCTCGACCGTGGCCAGCACGTCGCCGGCGTTGAACCCCTCGCCGGGAATGACCATCGTCGCCCCGTGGGTCATGGTCGCGAGGTTCGCGAGCACCATGCCGAACGTGTGGTAGAAGGGAACCGGTATGCAGAGCCGGTCCTCCGGCGTGAAGCGCATCAGTTCGCCGATGAAGTAGCCGTTGTTCAGCAGGTTGTGATGGCTTAAGGTCGCGCCCTTGGGCATCCCCGTCGTGCCCGAGGTGTACTGGATGTTCACGGGGTCGTCGAACTGCACGGACGCCTGGCGCTCGCGCAGCTCGCCGTCCGAGACCTCGTCGGCCCGCGAGAGGAAGGCGGACCAGGTGACCATGCCCGGCGGCGGCGTGTCCCCAAGCACGACGATTTCCTGGAGATCCGGGAACTCCGGCGACCGCGGACTTCCCGCGGCGAGCGACGGCAGGAGATCCTGCAGCATTCCGAGGTAGTCGGCGCGGCCGAACCCGGGCGCGGTGATCAGCGTGCGGATTCCGCTCTGGCGCAAGGCGTAGCCGAGTTCACGGGTGCGGTAGGATGGGTTGACGTTCACCAGGACCGTTCCGGCCTTCGGCGTGCCGAACTGCGTCACGACCCACTCCCACCGGTTTGGCGCCCAGATCCCCACGCGCTCGCCAGCCGCGACGCCCAGTGTCATGAGCGCGCGGGCGAGCCGGTCGGCCGCCGCGCCGAGCTCCGCGTACGTGAGACGCACTCCCTTCGGGCGGTCGACGAGAGCCTCCTTCTCCTTGTGGACAGCGACGACCTCATCGAAGAAGTCTCCAATGGTCAA
Source organism: Bacillota bacterium (assembly GCA_021793215.1). Lineage (GTDB taxonomy): Bacteria > Bacillota > Sulfobacillia > JAJZYS01 > JAJYTV01 > JAJYTV01. The sequence continues at coordinate 10,909 of JAJYTE010000053.1, read as the reverse complement.
GCCGATGAGCGACTGATCCACGGTTCCGTGCGCGTAACTCGTATCAGGCATCTTCCGGCCTCCTTCGCCGGCGATGCAGCCCATTGCAGACGCCACACTTCGCGTGCCCGCCGTCCGGTCAGGGCCGAAGCGCCCGCCTTCCGAATGCCTGCGTGCTTCGACGGCAGGATCTGGATGTCCTTTCCACGCCATCCGGCTTCCTTGCCCCTGGGCCAGCGCGGCGGTGTTCGCATCGTCTGGTTCCAATGTGCCAAACGGGGCAGGCTCTCGCAGGTAGCTCCTGGCTCGGCTGGCATCGCGCCAGGTTTTATGTCTTCAGTCTAGCTGGCGCCAACTTCTCTAGATGCTGAGCAAAGTTGGTCGATCTGACTGATAGCTGTTAGCGCTACAAGAGTCAGGTCTGGCGCGCGACGGGTGTGTCCTGCAGCCATGCTGTGCAGTCGCAAGAACTCGAAAGGTTGCAAACGTTTCGATGCACGCATTACGACCCAGTGCCTCCAATGATCCGGACCATAAACGCCCCCGTGGGATGTCCGGCCAGGGGGTTTTGTCTTGCGGAGGCGCTGGCCGACTTCGGGACGCCTATCTGGATCCTGCGCGCACTCTTGCAAACTTTGGTTGGAGTTCAGAACGACGTCCGCCGAGCCTGCCAACCCAAGTCGACGTCAGGACGAGGGTGCAGCCCAACCTCTCCCCTTCCCCATAGCGGTCAACGCTGCCCCGCTGAAATCCTTCTTTCCTGCCGTCCTCAGGTGCTGGGCGCGGTTTCGTACACCGAGGCTACAGCCGCACGGGACGGGAGCCTCGCCAGAACAGATCTCGCGCCATGCCCAGAAAGACGATCACCCACGCCGCGTAAGCGATCCAGCTTTCGGCCCAGGCGATCGGCGGCAGCCAAGGGAGACCAGCCGCCTTGCCGAAGAGGTCTGTCGCCGTCGCGTACATGCCCATCGGGAAGACCATGCTCCAGAGCGCAGGCTCGTACGTTACCGGATGCCCGCCGCGGCCGTAGCGCCAGACGCCGAAAAGCACCACGGCGGGGATCCAGAAGCTCCCGAAGGCCCACAACATGAATGAGATGCCCACGATCGCCGGTCCAAGAACCACTAGGTGACCCGGCAAGGGGACCGCGAGAAGGCGGGCGCCGGCCAGAACGGTGATCGCCGTCGCCCCCATGTTGATCCAGTAGGGCGGCGTAAGCTCCTCCGCCGACATGGAAGACAGCAGAAGGCGCGCCGTGACGATCGTGATCAGGACGAGGTAGAGGATCGTGCCGATCCCCCAGAACGCGGCGGAGGAGAACGCAAGCAGCGCACTCTGGCCTCCGCCGGCGGATGCGAAGACGGAGAGGGCGGTCGACACCGACTGCGTGGCGACGACCCAGATCAGCCAGGAGGCGTTAACGCTGGGACCCAGTGAGCGATCCGTGGACCCGAGCATCAATCCTACCGGAATCGTGTAGGTCAGCGCGAGCCAGCTGGCCGCCCCGATCGCGGCCAGCGCCGCCGCGAGGCGCGTGTCGCCCGCGGAGAAGTAGCGCACCGCAAGCACGTTGGATGCTGCGGCGAACGTGAAGAAGCCGAACGCCTTGCCCGGCGTCCTGGCGTCCTCGCGCATCTCCTTGGCGAATCTGGCCATGCGGAATGCGTACAGCGCGATCAGCACGGCGTAACCCGCCGTCGCCGCGAAGAGCAGCACCGCCGAGAACGCCTGCAGCTTGAAGATCTGAGCGGCGGTCGAGACGATGCCCGTCGCCATCACGAATGCGAAGTAGCCGGGATAGAGGTTCCTCAGCGTACTGCGAGAGACGTCTGCGGGTTGCATCAGGGTATTCTCCTCCGTCCGCGGCTACGCGTTCGAGGGACGCTTCGGCTCGAAGGCCTCGGAGAGGATGCGGAACGCGGGGATCTCCGAGGAGATCTCCGACCGGAACGCCTCGAGGTCCGCTGCGTTCGCCGCCACGAGAACGAGCCGGTTCGTCTGCTCGATGTCCCCGAGCTCGGCGATCCTCGCCTCGACGTCGTCCGGAATGGAACCGAAGCGCAGGAGCAGCACAGCGCGCAGGTCCTCTCGGTCCGCTTCGAGGATCTTCCTCTTGCGCTGCTCGATCTCCGCGTCCTGTTCGTTTGCCACGGCTACACCCCCGATCGTTGCGCAGGGACCGTCAGTTACTGGCACCTCTGCCTCGCCGGTCGGACGGTAAGGGGAGTCCGCGCCGCCGGTACTGCATCGGTGCGCGCCGCAGGTATGCGAGCGGCAGGCTCCAGACGTGAACGAGTCTTGTGAAGGGAGAGATGGCGAAGAGCGCGAGCGCCGTCAGGATGTGCACCTGCAGGACCAGCGGCACCCCGGCCATGAGCGCGGCGTCCGGGTGCAGCACGAGCACCCCGCGGATCCAGGGCCCGACGGTCGTGCGGTACTCGTAAGGAAGGTGCGTCACGTTGTAGCCGAGGGTCATGAGCACGCCCGTCGATACCGTCGCGATCAGGAACCCGAGCGCGACCCAGTCCGCCGCGGAGGTGTTGCGCAGCACGCGCCGCACGCCCAGGCGACGCAGGACCAGCAGGACGAGTCCGACCAGCGTCATGAGCCCGGTCAGGCCGCCCATCACCATCGCACCGAGGTGGTAGAGTTGCTCCGAGATGCCAACCGCCTGGTAAACGGCGACCGGTACGAGAAGGCCCGCAACGTGTCCGAAGAAGACGAGGATGATCCCCCAGTGGAAGAGCAGGCTCCCGGTGCGCAGGAGACGCTTCTCCAGAAGCTCGCTCGATTTCGACGTCCAGCCGATCTGATCGTAGTTGTAGCGCGCGAGAGTGCCCACGACGAGTAGCATCAGGCTCAGGTAGGGATAGACGCCCCACAGGAATTCTTTCACGCGAGCACCTCCAGAAGGCTAGAGGTAACGGAGCGGATACGGAAGCGACAGGTCCTCCGCATCGCCGCACGGAGGCTCCGCGGTTCCCTCATCCGCTGGCAGCGCCGCGAGGATCGCCTGCAGCAGAGGGAGATAGAGCGCGTCCGGATCCATGCGCCGCGCGATGCCCCGCAGCGCGCGCGCCACCCTTCGCGGCAGCTTCTGGTCGTCGCATTCCTGCGGCCGTTCGGCCAGGAACTCGAGTAGCAGCGGGAGGTAGTCCGGCAGTTCATCCTCCGGACACTCGAAGCCGCACGCGCGCAGCTCTTGCTTGAGTTCTAGCAGCGCCGGAGCGCGGTCTCGTGCATCGCCGTGCTCCTGGAACGTGAGGTAGAGCGAGAGCTCCTCCCGGAAGTCGAAGGCGGCGACGTACAGCGCTTCGCGTTCCGTGCGCGGCAGCTCGCGGGCGGAGGCGAGAAACCCATCCAGCAGGTCGCGACCGGGCATCTCCGGGAGGTCCGGGAGAGCAGCGCAGACTGCGTCCAGCATCCCGGGATCCGGGTAGCCCAGCAGCAGGGCACCTGCCTTCAGCAGCATCCGCTCGCTCACTTCGCACCCTCCTGTTCCACTGGGCGTAGCGCGAACGATCGGCGGCCCTTCGCGAAGGCGCCCTCGGGCGGGAGCACTTCGTCCAGGCTGCACCCTCCCTGCAGCGCCTGTAGGTCTGCCTCTCCTTCCCTGCGCGCCGTCGGGATGACGAAGCGCTCGTCATACTTAGCGATGCCGAGGAGTCGCAACATGTCCTCGACCTGCACCTCGGTGAGCCCCGCCGACTGGAGCAGGCGCCCATCCTCCGGCATGCCAAGGGTCCTGCTGCGCAGGAAGGCGCGCATCGTCGCGAGCTTTCTCAGCACCGTGCGGATCACATCCACGTCTCCCGCGGAGAGCAGGTTCGCGAGGTACTCCATCGGGATGCGCATTGCTTCGATCGCAGGCAGGATATCGTCGGCCGTGGTTGCGGCATGCGTCTCTTCCACATGGGTCATGATCGGGCTGAGCGGCGGTACGTACCAGACCATCGGCAACGTTCGGTACTCGGGGTGCAGCGGCAGCGCGATCCCCCACTCGACCGCCATCTTGTAGACGGGCGACCTCTGCGCCGCGTCGATCCAGGCATCGGTGATGCCGGCGTCACGGGCCGCCTGGATGACCACGGGGTCGCAAGGGTCCAAGAACACGGAGAGCTGCGCGCTCAGGAGCGCCTTCTCATCCGCGACAGAGGCCGCCTCCTTCACGCGGTCCGCGTCGTAGAAGACGACGCCGAGGTAGCGGATGCGGCCGACGCAGGTCTCCGAGCAGACGGTCGGCAGCCCGGCCTCGATGCGGGGGTAGCAGAAGGTGCACTTCTCCGCCTTGTGGGTCTGCCAGTTGAAGTAGACCTTCTTGTAGGGACATGCGCTGACGCAGAAGCGCCAGCCGCGGCACGCGTCCTGGTCCACGAGCACGATGCCGTCCTCCTCGCGCTTGTACATCGCGCCGGACGGGCAGGCGGCGACGCAGGCGGGATTCAGGCAGTGTTCGCAGATGCGCGGCAGGTAGAACATGAAGGCCTGTTCGTACTCGAACGCTACGTGCGCTGCGAGGTCCCTGAGGTTCGGGTCCGCAGGGGCATGTTCGGGGGCGCCGGCGAGGTCGTCCTCCCAGTTCGGCCCCCACTGCGGTGCGTCCATCGGCTCGCCGGTCAGCTGCGAGCGCGGCCGGGCGACGGGCTGGTGCTTGCGCGAAGGGCTCTCGACGAGGTTCTCGTAGTCGTACGTCCATGGCTCGTAGTAGTCGTCGATCTCGGGAAGGTCCGGGTTGTGGAAGATACGCACGAGCTTCTCGATCGGGCCACCGGCGCGAAGCGCAAGCTTGCCTCCGCGCAGCTCCCAGCCGCCGCGGTAGTGCTCCTGGTCCTCCCAGCGCTTCGGATAGCCGACGCCGGGCTTCGTCTCCACATTGTTGAACCACATGTACTCGGCGCCGGGCCGGCTCGTCCACGTGTTCTTGCAGGTGACGCTGCAGGTATGGCAGCCGATGCACTTATCCAGGTTCATGACCATCGCGACCTGGGCCTTAATCCTCAAGCCAGTCCACCTCCCCGAGACGGCGCACGACCGCCATCTCGTCGCGCTGATGGCCGGTGGGGCCGTAGTAGTTGAAGCCGTAGCTGAGCTGAGCGTAGCCGCCGATCATGTGGGTCGGCTTCGGCAGCACGCGCGTCAGGCTGTTGTGCGCGCCACCGCGGTCGCCGGTGGCCTTCGCGGCGGGTACCCCGATTGTCCGGTCCTGCGCGTGGTACATGATCGCGACGCCCTCAGGGATTCGGTGGCTGACCACCGCGCGCGCTGCCACCGCGCCGTTGCGGTTCATCGCCTCGACCCATTCGTTGTCCTTGACCTCCAGCACCTCGGCGTCCTTGGGGCTCAGCCAGATGGTCGGGCCGCCGCGGAAGAGGGTGAGCATGGTCAGCGTGTCGCCGTAGGTGGAGTGGATCGCCCACTTGCCGTGCGGCGTCAGGTAGCGCAGGGTCAGCTGCTTCCCTTGCGCCTCGCTCTCCTGGCCTGCGGGGAAGGGGCGTATGGCGAGCGGCGGACGGTAGAGGGGCAGGCTCTCGCCGAAGTCGCGCATCACCTCGTGGTCGACGTAGAAGTGCTGGCGGCCGGTCAGCGTGCGCCACGGGATCAGGAGTTCGAGGTTCGCAGTGAACGGCGAGTACCGCCGGTCGTGCGCCTCGAGCCCGCTCCATACAGGTGTGGCGATCGCCAGACGGGGCTGCGCCGTCAGGTCCTTGAGCGTGTAGGCGTCCTCTTCCCTGCCCCGCGCGACGTCCCCGAGCGAGAGGCCCGTCGCTGGCTCGAGCGCCTTCCACGCGGCCCGCGCCTGCCGTCCGTTCGTCGCCCCGGAAAGTGCCAGGATGGCATTCGCCACCTGCTCCGCCGTCTCGAGCTCGGGACGGCCCTTGCCAGGTCCCTCGCGACGGCTTCTTCCGAGCTCCTTGCCCAGGAACGCGTAGGCGTCTACGGTCGGGATCGAGATCCCCTTCGCGGCGATCTGTCGCTCCGCGCGCGGACCGAGCGCCGTCATCTGCTCATAGACGTGGGGGTAGTCCCGCTGCACGAAGAGCAACCGCGGCATCGTCTTCCCCGGGATAGGCTCCACGGCGCCGGTGCGCCAGTCCCGCACCTCTCCGAGGGGCTGGGCCGTCTCCTGCGGCGTGTCGTGGACGAGCGGCGCCATGACGAGGTCCTCCTGCGCCGGAAGGTGGTCCCGTGCGAGTTCTGAGAACTTGCGCGCGATTGCGAGGAATGTGTCCCAGTCGCTCTTCGTCTCCCAGGGCGGCGACACCGCAGGGTTGAAGGGATGGACGAAGGGGTGCATGTCCGTCGAGCTGAGATCGTGCTTCTCGTACCACGTCGCGGCGGGCAGCACGATGTCCGCGTAGAGGCCGCTTCCCGTCATGCGGAAGTCGATGTCGACGAGCAGGTCGAGTTTGCCTCTCGGGGCCTCGCCCTCGCAGCGCACCGTTTCGGGGTGTTGCGTGCTTTCGCCCGTGAGGATGTGCCCGTCCGTACCCAGTAGGTGCCGCAGGAAGTACTCGTGCCCCTTGCCGCTGGACGTGAGGAGGTTCGCGCGCCAGAGGAAGAAGACGCGTGGGAAGTTCTCCTCAAGATCCGGAGCGTCGATCGAGAAAGAGAGGTCTCCCGCCTTAAGCCGCTCTACCACCGACGCGATCGCCTCGGCATCGGTCGCGCCCTCGGCCCGCGCCCTGCGCGCCGTCTGCAGCGAATTCTCCCGGAACTGGGGGTATGAGGGGAGCCAGCCGAGCCGTGCGGCGAGCGCGTTTACGTCTGCCGGGTGCATGCGCGTGAACCGCCCACCGCCCGGCCAGGTGAGCTCCTTCGTGTCGAGATCCTCATAGCGGAACTGGTCCGTCGCGAAGTAGAAGAAGGAAGTTCCGTTCTGCTGCCGCGCCGCGGGAACCCAGTCTCCGGCAAACGCGATGGTACTCCAGCCCTCGAGCGGGCGCACCTTCTCCTGGCCCACGTAGTGCGCCCAGCCGCCGCCGTTGACACCCTGACATCCTGCGAGCAGCACCAGACCGACGATGGCGCGATACGTCACGTCGCTGTGGTACCAGTGGTTGACGCCGGCGCCCATGGCGATCATGGCGCGGCCGCCGGTCTTCTCGGCCGCCTGCGCGAACTCGCGCGCGACCTGGATCGCGAGCTTGCGGTCGACGCCAGTGATCCCCTCCTGCCACGCCGGCGTGTAGGGGCGCGGGTCGTCGTAGTCGGTCGGATAGTCGCCGGGCAGGCCTCTGCCCAAACCGACACTCGCGAGCAGGAGATCGAAGACGGTCGCGACGAGCACGGGGCCCTCCGCACCGTGGATCTGCCGCACCGGGACGTGGCGGAGCAGGGCATGGCCCTCGCCGCTCCCGAAGTACGGGAACGCCAGCTCTGCGGTGGCGTCCTCGGAGCCGAGGAATGTGAGCCCGGGCGAGACCGGGGTTCCGTCCTCACCCTCGAGCCTGAGGTTCCAGCGCCCTGAGCCGTCCCACCGGTGGCCGAGGGTGCCGTTCGGGCATACGGGCTCCTTGGCGGCTTCATCCCACACGACGGTCTTCCACTCGCCCCCCTCGCCCGCCTCACCGAGGTCGGATGCGCGCAGGAAGCGATCCGCGTAGTGCGAGCCGTCCCGCTCCGTGACGCGCACCAGGAACGGCAGGTCGGTGAATCGCCTCGCGTAGTCCTGGAAGTACGGCACTTCGCGGTCGACGTAGAACTCCTTGAGCAGAACGTGCATCATCGCCATCGCGAGCGCCGCGTCCGTACCTGCCCTGGCAGGCAGCCAGAGGTCGGCGAACTTCACGTATTCCGCGTAGTCCGGACTGATGGCGGCGACGCGCGTCCCCTTGTAGCGGGCCTCCACCATGAAGTGCGCGTCGGGAGTGCGGGTCATCGGCAGATTCGTGCCCCACACGATCATGTAGTCCGCGTTGAACCAGTCCGCGCTCTCGGGCACATCCGTCTGCTCTCCCCAGATCTGCGGCGAGGCGATCGGGAGGTCGGCGTACCAGTCGTAGAAGCTGAGGATGGTCCCTCCGATCAACGAGAGGAAACGAGTGCCTGCGGCATAGCTGACCATGGACATCGCCGGGATCGGCGTGAACCCTACAACGCGGTCCGGGCCGTACTCCCTGATCGTGTCGATGCTCGCCGCAGCGATCAGTTCCGAGATTTCGTCCCAGTTCGCCCGCACGAAACCGCCTTTGCCCCGCTGCGACGTGTACGCCGCTCGCCGCTCCGGGCTTGAGGCGATCATCCGCCAGGCATCTACGGGGTTCTTGGCCTCATGGCGCGCTGCACGCCACGCCGCGATGAGCGCGCCGCGCACATACGGGTGCTTGATGCGCAGCGGGCTGTACTCATACCACGAAAAGCTCGCTCCGCGCGGACAGCCGCGCGGTTCGTACTCGGGGAAGTCTCGGCCGAGCGACGGGTAGTCCGTCTGTTGCGTCTCCCAGGTGATGATCCCGTCTTTGACATGGATCTTCCAGCTACACGATCCCGTGCAGTTCACGCCGTGCGTCGAGCGGACTACCTTGTCGTGCTGCCACCGGTCGCGATACAGGTGTTCCCACTCCCGCCCGCGCGGGTTCTCCTCACTCCATCCGTCGCTGAGGCGTGGCCCGCGGCGGAGGTATACGAGCGCGTTGCCCAGTGCATTCAGGCGTCTGGCCATAACGTGGATGCCTCCCCTAAGGCTCTTGCGTCAAGTGCCCCCTCGGTGATCCGCGGCAGAAATGAAAGCTCTTCGAGTGAGGAATGCAGACGCTGCACATGCAACAGTGCGGTGAAACGACCTAATACCGCGGGTGTGACCTCGCTCTCCCGGTCCAGCTCCTGTCGCACCTCTTCCACCAGCAGCCGCATCACCTCGTGATCCCGGATAAGTGCGGCAACCATCGCTTCAGACGCGGGGAACGCTGCGACCACCTGGGGGAACATGTCTTGCTCTTCGGCATCGGCATGTGCGAGCACGCGCTGATGCCAACCGTCTGCGAGTTCGCGGGCGAGCCGCAGTGCCGTCATGCTGTCTTGGCGACTGACGGATGTATGCAGCAACTCCGTGCCAGCTTCCATTTCAAAGCGGGCTGCATCGTGGATGGCCTGATGCGCGTGCTGATCCACCAAAGACGGTCCCATACGCACCTCCCTATCGGCACTCTCAGCGTTCCTCGGAGCGGATAGGCACGTATGTGCGCTACATCACAAGGGGTGCGGTCCAATCGGCTCGAATATAGGGTCCGCTCGGCCCTTGCCGCCTGCTCGGTCAGGGGAGTCGAAGCGACCTACTTCGGTCGCAAGACGCCTCCCGCGTGCCCTGGATCGGCGAAGCTGAACTGAATCTTGCGCATGCACCTCGTCGGGATTCCGTCGAGTCGGTCCGTCTAGCCAGCGGCGCGCGCTCCCGCAGTGCGACCACAGCACGCGCGTCGGCTGCAGCCGTGCCTGCGCGGCAGGTGCCCCGTACAGGTGCAGCGCCACTCGACGGCGGCACCCGTGCGCAGAACTCACGTTCGGCCGGGCAGGCCCCCGAGGGTACGACTCGCGCTCGTGGTCGCCGTCGTCGGCCCCAGGGTCATGGTCATGCTCGCGGACACCGACGCCGGCAGCATCATCACTGCGGCACAATCCGGCTCCGTGTGGAGGTACCGGATGATCCTGCCGCAAATCGCGTTCATCCCCACCCTCTACGTCGTGCAGGAAGTGACCCTGCGCCTTGGGATCTTCACGCAGCAGGGCCACGGCGAACGCATCCGTGAGCACTTTGGCGGCGGCTGGCCCGCCTTGCCAGTTGCACGCTCTTCGTCGAATCTCTGGGCGCGCTCACCACAGAGTTTTCCGGCATCGCCGGGGTTGGCAGCCTATTCGGCATTCCGGCTTGGCAGTCTGTATCCGCCGCTGTCGTCCTCTTGGTTGCCCTCGGCGTCAGCAGCAGCTATCGCCGTGGTCGGGTCGTTTGAACTGGGCCGTCATCGTGACAGGCTACCACCGTCGGAGCGGATCGAGGAGGGCAAGCCGCCGTCCGCGAGCGCGGTATACGCCAATAGGGTGGTGACCCGGTCCGAACGGCGCGCCCAGGCCGATATGCCCGGCAGGCGCTCTGCAAAGATGCGTTGGCCGCAGTCAGGGTTCTCGCAGCGAAAACGGCGCGCGTAGACACGCAGCTGCAGGTGCAGGCCAAGAGAGGTGACGTCCTCCGGCGGTACGCCAATATCGGCTCCAGACTCGCGAACTGGCCTGGTGACATGACGGGCAGACGGCGGCGCTGCCGCGTCCTTGCACGACTGCGCGCAGGCCCCCCTCGACGACCGAAACCAACTCTACCTCGTATTCCTTCAGCACCTCCGACAATGCGAGTACGAGACCGGTACCCACCACCTTTGCGGCAGGAACGTTACAAGGATCGTATGAAGCGAATAATCTAGGTTCCGTAAAAGTGTACTCTATACCCATGGCCTAATATTCCACGTAAATACGGAATGCCCTTGCTTCTATTTAGTCCTTAATTTCCAAGGTATATGCTCACCAAAAGTGCACAAGAGCCATTTTCACTCCGTTCCCTACACTCTCCAGCCTCGCTTCCGGTTCTTGCCGCACCGCTCCGCGAGCACGCGATTGCAGGCGTCCCAAAGTTCCCTGTCGACGGCGGCCTCGTGGGCCCCCTCGACACGGATCCGCTCCCCTCCGACCTCCATCACGACGTCGCCTGCGTAGACCGGATTGCGCAGGATCTGGAGGATGAATCCGGGGTCCACCCTCCGCGAGGGGATGCGGTCGCGCATTAGCGACGCGATGCGTTGGCTGCCCACGCGGCCTTGCGTGAATAGGCGGAAGACCTTGCGCACCAGTAGCTTCTCGACCGGGTGCGGTACGAGGTGCTTCGTCACGGGGTCCCTCCCGTACACGAACGGCTGCCGACCGAGCCATTCGCCGCGCCTTG
>JAJYTE010000012.1 GCA_021793215.1 Bacillota bacterium | reverse complement strand
CGATGCCCTGTGCGGTGATCGAGCCGAACGGCTTGCCGTTCTCGCCGACGCGCAACTGCAGCTTCACGCGGGTCTGGGAGATGCGCTCGCCGAGCTCGCGGGCCTCCTGCTCGAGGCGGTCGAGCTTCTCCACCGCCCGGCGCCGCTCCGCTTCGACCTGCTTCATCTTGCCGCCGGATACATCCTCCGCCAGGCCGCGCGGCAGAAGGAAGTTGCGCGCGTAGCCGTCCGCCACCTTGACCACCTGTCCACGCTTGCCGAGCCCCTTGACGTCCTCCCGCAAGATCACCTGCATTGCCGTTGCCGCCGCGGGGCGGCTTCCCCCCTTTTCCTAGGTGTGCGCTCCCCGGATATGGCGCAGATCGGTCATGTTGTCGAGCACCCCAACCCAGATGAGGATCTGTGAGAATGGCGGTGTCAGGAGCATAAGCACCAGAATGCCCAGGCGCAAGACGACTGGCACGCGCACTCGCGCCATCAGGAAACTCGTGACCGCGAGCCCGAAGATGGCCATCGGAATCTGCGTCCAGACGACCGCGTAGCCCGCCCAGCGCTGGGTGAGAACCGCTGCGTGCGTCAGGGAGAACAAGGTCTGCGCTCCCAGCGCGGCGAGGAAGATCGGCGCGAGCCAGGGCGGCGCCTGCCAGAGCGAGAACGGCGAGATCTTGGCGAGCTCTCTGCCGCGCATGCGCAAGACCCAGCGCGCGAGCGCGTACGCTTCCGCAGCGACCACGGCGGCGTAGATCGGCACGAAGGCCGGGACGAGCACAAGCGCCTGCTGCGACAGCTGGCGGGCCTGCGCCCCCGTGAGCCCAAAGGCCTGACCGATCGAGCGCGCGTCCACGGGCGAGAGGTGCACCGGGTAGCCGCCGAGGTACGCCGGCAGCCCGAAGAATCCCACGAGCGCCGCGATCGACAGGACCGCCGCCGCCACCAGCCAGCGCGCCCCCGCCAAGGGGCGAAGTCCGCGGCCGAGCAGCGCGCCGGCGGCGTAGAGCACGATCGCCGGCAGGCTCAGGCGCGCATCCATCAGGGCGACGCCAAAGACACCGGCCGCACCGACGATGGCCGCCTCCCAGAGGCCGCTCTCGTAGGCGACGACGGCGATGGGAAAGGCCGCGACGCCGCCGATCAGCAGCGGCACGCCGAGGACGTACCCGATCGCGCAGAGCGCACCCCAGCCGAGCCACGTGCCGATCCTTGAGAGGCTCACCGGGCGCTCAGGCATCGTGGTCCAGGTGCTCGACGAGCGCGCTCAGGTCGCCGTAGGATCGCTCCACCTCATGGCCTCCGTGCGCGAGCTCCCTGGCGCGTAGTGCGGCCCGCAGTTCGAGTTGGGCGAAGGATATGCCGAGCCGCCGCCCCAAGACGTACGTCGTCAGCAGGATCGTCGACAGCGCGTCGGCCATCGCGTCCTGAGAGCCGAGCGCCGTCGCCTTGAAGAGCGCGGCCACCCCCCCGACGAGTTCGGCCTTCAGCCAATCGAGCACCTTCAGATGGCGTGCAATCGTGCGGTCTGCGCCGGTCGGTGGCAGGTCGGTCATCCTCTCTCTGCCTGTGCTTTCGTCGGGGGCGCTGTGCCCTCCTCCATCGAAGCGCGGGGCGTGGGGTGAAGGCGATGGTCCGTAGGAGCATTCCTCCGCCGCCTTAGGCTACGCGGGGTGCGCCAAGGCCCCCGGGGGATCAAGAACTGGGGTAGGCCACAGCGACACTGTAGCCGCCCTTGCGCGAGCCATGACGTTGCTCTCGATCAGGCTGTGGCGGACCGGCATGGGACGTACCCGCCTTGAACGCGCCGGGGTCGATCGCCCTGTCGCCGGCCACGCGATGCCGCTCCTGGACGACCCTCGAACCTGCCAACGAAGAAAGAGAACAGCACTGGGCCCAGAGGTCTCCCTCCGGGCCCAGTGCTACTTCGTCAGTCGATCGTGAACGGCAGCAGCGCCAAGTTGCGCGACCGCTTGATCGCCAGCGTCAACTGGCGCTGATGGTGCGCGCAGTTTCCGCTGATGCGGCGCGGCAGGATCTTGCCGCGCTCCGTGATGTACCGCCTGAGCTTCTGGGCCTCCTTGTAGTCGACCTCGACTACCTTGTCGACGCAGAAGCTGCAGACGCGCCGCTTCGAGCGGCGCCCGCGCTCCCGTCGCATCGCTTCATCCCCTCGTACTGTGACTTAGAACGGCACCGGCTCGTCCGGGCCGTCGAACTCGGGCGCGTCCTCGCCGTACGGGTCCCCCTCGGGCTCACCGGTCGGTCCGCCGCCCGTCTGCGCGTTCGGACGGTCGAGGAAGCGGACGTCGTCGGCAACGACCTCGTAGACGCGCCGACGCTGCCCATCCTGCCCGTCGAAGGACCGCACTTCCAGCCGGCCCTCGACCGCGACCAAGCGACCTTTCTTCAGGTGGGCCGCGCAGGTTTCCGCGAGCTTGCGCCAGGCGCGCAGGTCGATGAAGTCGGTTTCCCGCTCGCCCTGCTGGTTGGCGAACGGCCTTTGCACCGCGATGCTCATCCGGACCGAGGCGACGCCGCTCGGGGTGTATCGCATCTCCGGGTCGCGGACCAGCCGACCGATCAGGATCACGCGGTTCAGCATCGGCCGCCCTCCTCTCTAGTCCTGGGTAGGCTCTTCGTCGGCCGCCGGCACCTCGGCGCTCTCCGCAGGCGCGGACGCGGGTACCTCCTCGACGGCTACGACGGTCGGCGCGGACTCAGTGGGCTCGGAGGCCGGCTCCGCCGCAGCGGGCTCGGCCGGAGCGGCCGGCGCGTCGCCTGACGCCGCCTCAGAGGTCGGTGCCGGGGTCGGCATCGAGCCGACACCCTGCGCGGCGGGACGGCGGCGCGGTTCGGGGAGTCCCGGACCCTGCCGCTCGCCCGATGTCGGGCGCGACCCTTCGGCGTGGGCCCCTGGGCCGGCCTCGGGCAGCGACGTCGGCTTCGGCGGGTTCGGACGCGGACGAACGACCGCCATGAAGCGCAGGACGTTGTCGTCGATGCGCAGGAGGCGGTCGAGTTCGGCGTTCGCGCTGGCGTCCGCCGTGTAGAGCAGGAAGATGTAGACTCCTTCGGTCAGGTCCTTGATCTCGTAGGCAAGGCGACGCTTGCCCCAGATGTTCGGTTCCTCCAGGCTGCCGCCGTGCGTCTCAATGACCTGGCGGTAGCGGGCGATCACGCTCTGCTGGCGCTCTTCGTCCAAATCAGGACGCAGCACCAGACCCAACTCGTATTCCTTTGCCAATACAATTCACCTCCTCCCCGTGGACAGGCCCGAGCAAACGCCAAGGCCAGGCTCCGGTGTTCCGGAGCGGGGAGCCTCCGTAGTATACCAGACGCCTCGCGCGCCGGGCAATCAGATCCGCGGGCCCTGCGCAACCGCTTCATGGGCGACATGTCGGAGCGCCGTAGGCGAGGAGAAGCAGTTCTAGCGCACCTCGGATCGCATCAGAAGTGGAGAGGGCCGAACCGGCCCCACGCGACGACCGCCAATAGCACGAGCAGGAGGAGCGGCAGGCCGAGCTTGTCGCTCTCCTTGTGCCGAAGATGCACGAGAGTGGCTCCGATCATCGTGAGGACGAGGCCGAGCGCGGCGAGCGGCGTGAGCACAGCAGGAAGCGAAACGAGCGGCGGTAGGACGAGCCCCACGGCGCCGAGCACCTCGAGGGCTCCGATGGCCTTCACGAGAGGCGCCGAAGCGTCCTCCACCCACTTCATCCGCTGCACGAGCCTCTCTCGAGGTAGAGTGAGCTTCATCAGCCCGGTCATCAGGAATACGAGCGCCGCGATCGCCTGGATCGTCCAGAGAAGAGCGTTCATCTGCGCACTCTCCTTGATGCGTAAATCTTTGAAGCATCAATAATATATTCGACGAAGGTGCGCCCGTCAAGGTATCCTGGTGTCATGAAAGACGATCGCACGCCGACTCCGGAAGAGGTCATGACCAAGGTCGCCGAGCTCCACGATCGCGTGATCGCCCATTTCGAAGGGAAGGCGGGTGAGCTCGGGCTGACCCTGCCGCAGGCGCTCCTTTTGCGTCAGCTGGATTCCGCCATACCGATGAGCGAGATCGCAGGCAAGCTGCACTGCGACGCATCCAACGTGACAGGCATCGTCGACCGGCTGGAGGCGCGGGGGCTTGTGGAGCGCCGCACACGGCAAGACGACCGCCGCGTCAAGGAGATCGTGGCGACGACGCAGGGAGAGAGGATGCGCAACCGGGTGAGCGCTCTCCTGTCCGAAATACCCGGGCTCTCGCAGATGCCCGCTGACGAGCTGGCGACGCTTCTGCACCTGCTATCGGTAGCGCTCGGCCGCCTGCCCGAAGAGGAGTAGGCGCAAGAAAAAGGGCGGTGTCCAGAGCGAGGTGAAACTTGGAGACGTCCGATGTCGCGGATTGACTAGCTCGCACGGGCCGCCGCTTCGTCGAATCGGCTAGCGTAGACCTCTAGGGCCTGAGCCAGGACGGGCAGGTGGCTGTAACCGGCGATGAAGACCCGTGCTACCGCAGCGGCGGTCGCCTTGGCGCCGTCGACGACGAACAGCAGCCCCTGTCGGGTGTGCAGGCCACGCGCCGTCAATGCGCTCCTTCAGGGCAACCGAAGCCAGACGCTCTACCGCCCACACCCCCGCCAAGAACCACACCTAGGCAGAGCCGAGCCGTTCGCTCCGTAAACCCGCCCGGACATTTTCGCTGAACAGTTGGCGGACATTTCTGCTGGACAACAACATCAGATTCGCGGGCCCTGCGTCTCGGGCCCGCGCGAGACGAACTCGCGGATGCGCTGCTCGAGGCGCACCCGCGGGATGAACACGTGGCGTTTGCAGCCGGTGCAGCGGATGCCGATGTCGGCTCCGGTGCGCGTGATCTCCCACGTGTCGCTGCCGCAAGGATGCGCCTTGCGCGTGCGCACCACGTCGCCGACCCGGATCTCGATCGGTGGACGCCGGCTCATGGCAGCTTCTCCACGATCGGTGCGAAGCGCTGCGCCAGCACCCAAAGCTGATGCGAGAGCGGCGCCTGCGTCACGTAGTGCGACAGGCTCCCGAGCGCGCCCGTGCGGGCGAGTGGCTCGATCAGCAGGAGCACCGCTGCGATCGCCGCGGTCGATTCGACTGCAGCGAAGACGAGTCCCGCCAATCGGTTGACTGGCCCGATCACCGGAATCTTGTTCGAGAACTGCCCGATCCGCCCGGCGATCACGCCGAGTACGAGCTCGGCGGCGACCATGATGACCAGGAAGGCGATCGCGCTGACGACCGAGTTCGTCGCCTGCGCAACGTTTTGCGAGATGCCCGGGACGAGCAGCGTGCCGACGGGCATCGCGTGGACGAGCGTGCCCTGCACCGCCTTGGCGAAGCCGAAGTGCGTATCGAGGTAGTTCGCAAGCGGGGTGTAGAACTCACGGGCCACGACGAGCGCCACAAGGAATCCGCCGAGCCCGACGGCCATGCCCACGAGGCCTCGGCCGAACCCGCGCAAGGCCGACAGCAGGACAATCACCAGCAGCAGCAGGTCGAAAGGCTTCAACGGGATCTCCCCCCTCCGAGCGGGCGCCAAAGGTCGACGAGTGGCCAGACGAGCGCCGGCAGCACCGGTGTGGGCGCAAGGCCCGGGGCGAACGCGCGAACGGCCAGCACCGTGAGGAAGGCCAGGAGCAGCGGCGCGACGATGTCGGGGACGTAGTCGCGAAGTGATCTCGGCGGCGGCGCGAACGGCGTCCGCACGATCGCGGCCGCAAGCCCCGCTGCCAGGAACGTGAGGAGTACGAGCAGCCAGTACGGCCCGCGCACGAGTGAGGCAACGGCGAGGGCGGCGGCGGCCCCCGCGGCAAGCCGCAGGAGCTGCGTCACCGCCAGAACACCCCGAGCGAGAGCAGTCCGACGGAGGCGAGAACGAGCACCGTGGTGCCGCGCGAGAAGCAGCCGCGCTGCACGTCGTCGCGGAGTTTCTCGCGGTCCCTTTTGCGCGTCGAGCGGTGCGCCTGGCGGAGATGCTGCACGGCGGAATGGAGGTCGCCACGCTTCTTCAGCGCGGCCGCGAGGTTGTTGTGGGCCGCCGAGTAGTCCGGATCCTCGGTCAGCGCCTGCTCGTAGAGCGCCATCGCGCCCTCGACGTCCTCGCGCTCGAGCAGGACGTTGCCAAGGTTCGTCAGCGCGGGAGGGAACTTTGGGCTTAGCGCGAGCGCACGCCGGAACTGCACTTCCGCGTCGTCGAACTGTCCGCGCAGCGCCTTGCAGACACCGAGCTTGTTCGGTCCCCTAGGATCCTCGGGGGCCATGGCGCAGAACGCGCGGTAGAGTTCCTCCGCCTCGTCGAGCCGGCCGATCGTCGCCTCAAGGCGCACGGCCTTGGCGTACGTCGCCTCGGCGTCGCTGGGACTGGGCAGATGTCTCACGTCCCCTCACGGACTCCGTCGAATCACCTTTTCGGCGGATCACCGCGATGCGCCGCGGCGGTTTGCCCCAGAGCAGTACGATGAGCCAAGCGCTGGCCACGGCGGCCATCACGGGGTAGCCGCGGTCGACGACCGTCTGCACCCCAAGCAATGACAGCCCAAAGGCCACCGCGGCAGCAACCCAGGGCCCGCCCACGAGGTCGCCCGCGGCCACCGCGAAGGACGACGCGGCCGACAGCCCCGCAAGCACGACCGTCAGCGCAGCCAGCGCGCCGAGCGCGCCGTGGATCGATGCCGCGAGCGTCACGAGCGGCAGGTCGCGGTGCGCGACGAGGGCGCCGTGCCGCGAGAGTGCCGTCGCCTCCAAAGTTAGCAGTAGCCCGGCCATCAGTCCACCCGCGGCTGCCCAGACTGCTCCGCGGCGCCCGCCCACGGCTGCGCTTCGCGCGATCCCGTCGGTGGCGAGGGCGATGTTGTAGGCCGCGAAGCCGAACACCCCGAGCATCGCTTGCAGGCTCAGCCCGCCCCCCGCCGCCGGCACGGCTGGGCGCGCCAGGGCGATGCCGGACGCCGTGAGCCCGCAGGCGAACACGGCGGCGAGCAAGGCGGCCTGGAAGCGGCGCTGCCGCTGCTGTCCCGCGGCAGCCATCGCTGCAGCGCAGGCGGCTGCGGCAAGAGCGCCCAGAGCATTCGGCAGGTGCCAGTAGACGCGCCCCACGCTGCCGAGCACCGCGACGACGGCCGCGAAGGTCAAAAGGCTGAAGAGTCCCAGCAGGATCTGCGCGGTGCGGCGGTGCTTTCCGAAGAGCTGCTGCAGTGGATCGCCGCCGCCGCTGGTGCGCTCCACCGTCCGCCATGCCGCTGCGCCGAGCAGCGCCGCTCCGAGGCTGCCCAGCGCCACCGCGGATGGACCGTGCGCACCGAAGAACACCCAGACTTCCCGGCCGGACGCGAACCCAGCGCCGAGGATCGCGGCCAAGGTCGCGATGAAGATCTCCATGCCGCAGACGTATGCGGCTGCAAGCGTATACCTGCCTGTGGGCGGCCATATACTCGCCACATGCGCGAGCAAGTGATGCGAGTCGTCCGTCCCCGCATCCGCCCGACCGATCCGAACGCCGCCGACGCGCTGGCCGAGGTCTTGCGGCGCGAACTCGTCGGGGCTGGAGTCAGGGCCCATGGCGCAACGCTCGTCTGCGTCGGAACCGATCGCTCGACCGGTGACTCGCTCGGCCCCTTGGTCGGCACGCTGCTCGAGCAGCAGCCGGTCGCGGGCGTCACGGTCTACGGCAGCCTACGGGCTCCGGTACACGCCGGCAACCTCTCTGAGCACCTGCCCCTTCTGCTGCAGGCGGCCCGCGAGGGGCCGGTGCTTGCAGTCGACGCCTGCCTCGGAAGCTACGAGAGCGTCGGCTCCGTATTCGTGCAGCGCGGGCCGCTGCGCCCAGGCGCCGGAGTGCGCAAAGAGCTGCCCCCGATCGGTGAGGTCGCCGTGATGGCAACCGTCAACGTCGGGGGCTTCATGGAGTACGTCGTTCTGCAGAACACGCGGCTATCGCTCGTCTACGACCTCGCGACGCTGATCGCAAGCGCCGTGCGCCTTTGCTTCACGCCAGCTGCGACTCCGAGAGTCGGCGCACCACTTCGTCCGCGCTGAGTCCGTCGGCGCTGATCACCGGTACTTCGGTCGTCGTCGTCTCGTCTCCCAAAAGGTCGTCGTCCATCCCAGTGCAGATCACCGCGTCGACCTCGTCGAGTGCTGCGTCCTCGAGATCGATCGCCTCCCAGCCGGCGTCCTCGATCGCCTGACGCACATCCTCCAGGCCTTCCTCAATTGCCACGCGCAACGGGCAGCCACCTCCCGGCTGCTATTCTGCCGCGTCTGCCTCCCGCGCATGAGCCCGCTTCGCGGCGAAGGCCGCCGGCTGCGGCCGGCAAGGTCCGTAGACGAGTTGCACGGCATTGTGCACGATGCCGAACTCCACGGGCGTCTCGCCGCTCGCCTCGCCGTCCTTGTGCACTGCGACGCTGCCCTCCATGGCGCGGATGGCCATCTTGCGGCAACGGTACAGCTGAATCTTCGGGTGCGTCAGATGGTGACCGCCGTAGACGCGCGTCAGGAGCGCCAGCGTCTGGGGCACCGTCACGTCTCCTGCGAGGAGTACGTCGAGCTCCCCGTCGTCCAGGCTGGCGGTCGGCGTGATGCGCATGCCGCCGCCGTAGTACTGGGCGTTGCCCACCGCAACCAGCAGGAATCGCCCCGTGACGCGCTCCCCGTCGATGTCGATCTCCATCTCGCGCGGCCGGTAGCGACCGAGGATGTGGAAGATCGCCCGAAGGTACGGCGTCGTGCCGGTGGAGTGGTAGCGGTAGCGCAGGCGCGTGTCCTCCGCTGCCACCTCGGCGTCGAACCCGACGCCCGCGACGTTGAGGAAGGCCTCTCCGTTCACGAGGCCAAGGTCGGCCGGCGCGGCGGCGCCGTTCATCGCGAGATCGAGCGCCGCCGCGAGCTCGTTCGGCACGCCGGCCGTGCGACGGAAGTCGCAGGCGGCTCCCGTCGGCAGGAACGCGAGGCTCGGCCTGCCGCCTGTGCCCAGGAGACCTCCCGCGACCTCGACGAGCGTTCCGTCTCCGCCCACCGCCACCACGCGGTCGAACCCGGCGGTCGCTGCCTCGCGTGCGATGCGCGTCGCATCCTTCGGCGAGGCCGTCACGGCCATCTCGGCCTCGGGGTATTTCGCCTGCACGCCCTCCCAGATCGCGGGCCAAACCCGCTGCGTGCGCCCGCGCCCCGCCACGTGGTTGACGATGAACAGGGTCTTCACACCAGATGCACCTCGCGCGCCGACGCGATCGCCTCGCGTTCCTCGTCCGACAGCGGGTAGCGCGAAGTGCCCGCGGCGATCGGCTTGGCGTAGATTCGGGTCTCCTCACGTCCGTAGAGTCCGCTGATCACGACCCCGTCACGCAACGCGTCCATGAGCGCGACGCTGAACGAGAGCTCGGCACCGGCCCCGGGAAACGCGTTGTAGCGCACGATGCCGACGTGCTGCACCGACTTCTGCAGCGCAGTCTCCGCGCGGTCCAGCCTGGCGGCCGCCATCTCCACTCCCGCCTGCGCGTCGCGAAGCGCCTGCCACTGCTCGTGCAAAAGCTGCTCGATATCCGTCGCCTGGCTGTTGCGCAGGATGAGATCGAGCCGCTTCGAGAGCCTGCGCGACGCGGCGATGGAACCTATCGCGACGAACAGAGCGGCGATCCCCAGCAAGAGCCCCACGGCGCCCGCGACCGCAAGATAAGGCGCCAGACGAACGAGCTCAGGCAAGCCGCTTCCTCCTCGAGTGTTTCACGTGAAACCTTCTAGTCCTCTTCCGGAACGAGCTTGCCGAACAGCACGGCCAGCTCGTCCTCGCTGCGGAACCGGATCTCCAGCGCTCCGCCGCGCGATCCGGCGCGGATGCGCACCGGCAGTTCCAGCGCGCCGCCGATCCGCTCCTCCCAGCGCGAGAAGCGGTTGCGCTCCGCCGACTTGGGACGGCTCTTGCCGACACCGCGGGCGAGCGTCTCCACCTCGCGCACGCTGAGGTCCTTCGCCACCGCCTGGTGCGCAGCGCTCACCTGCAGGTTCGGCGGCAATCCGAGGATCGCACGCGCGTGGCCCGCCGACAAGGACCCCCGCCGCAGCAGGTCCTTCACCTCGTCGGGCAGCCCCAGCAGGCGCAGGCTGTTCGAGACGGCGGAGCGACTGCGCCCGACGACGGCAGCGATCTCGTCCTGACGCATGTCGCGCTGCTCCGAGAGCCTCGAGAGCGCCTCCGCCTCCTCCAGCGGGTTGAGGTCCTCGCGCTGGAGGTTCTCCACGAGCGCGATCTCCAGAAGGCGTCCATCGTCGCAGGCTCGCAGCACCACCGGCACCTGCTCGAGGCCGGCGATCTGCGCGGCGCGCCAGCGGCGCTCCCCGGCGATCAGGTCGTAGCCTTGCTCCGCGGCACGAACCACGAGCGGCTGCAGCACGCCATGCTGCGAGATCGAGTCGGCGAGCTCGCGCAGCGCCTCGGGATCGAACTCCCGTCGGGGCTGGTAGGGATTCGGGCGGATCGCGCTAACCGCGATCTGCTGCAGCCCCTCCCCCGGTGCGACGCGAACCTCCGGAATCAGGGCCTCAAGTCCGCGCCCCAGTCCCCGCTTTGCCACGGATCAGCACCTCCTGTGCAAGCTCCCGATAGACCTCTGTCCCGCGAGAGCGCGGGTCGTAGCGCGAGATCGGCCGTCCGTGGCTCGGCGCTTCGCTGAGTCGGACGTTGCGCGGCACGACCGACCGGTACACCTTGTCGGGGAAGTGCCGCTTCACCTCGTCCGCCACCTGGATCGCAAGGTTGGTGCGCGCGTCGAACATCGTCAGCACGATGCCGTCGACGGTCAGGGCGGGGTTGAGTCCGGCCTGCACCATCTGCACCGTGCGCAGGAGCTGCGTCAGCCCCTCGAGCGCGTAGTACTCCGTCTGCAGCGGGATCAGCACCGCATCCGCGGCGACGAGCGCGTTCAGCGTCATCAGGCCGAGCGACGGCGGGCAGTCGAGCAGGATGAAATCGTAGCGATCCCGCACGTCCCGCAGCGCCTCGCGCAGGCGGAACTCCCTGCGCTGTCGGGCTACCAGTTCAATCTCGGCGCCTGCAAGATCCACGGACCCCGGGATCATGTGCATGTTCTCGACGAGCGTCGGGCGGATCGCATCGCGCACCGAGCGGCCTTCGACCAGCACCTCGTACATCGTCGGGTCCTCGGAGTCCTTCGAGATGCCCAGCCCGGTCGTCGCGTTGCCCTGGGGATCAACATCGCCGAGCAACACCCGCCTGCCTCGCTCCGCGAGGCAGGCGCCGAGGTTGATCGCCGTCGTCGTCTTGCCGACCCCGCCCTTCTGGTTGGCCACGGCAAGCACTCGACCCATCGCGATCCCTCCTCATCGCCTCCAGATGCGGATGCGCACCTCCAGGCCGTCGTCGTGCTCGGTCTCGTCCATCTCGACGGCCACCCCGGCCGCGCGCAGCCGCTCGATACTCGTACGCAGCGCGTTCAGTACGATGCGTACGTCGCGCACCACGCGCCGAGGCATTTCCCGGGAAATGCCCTTCGCCCGCTGCTCGACCTCACGGGCAGTCCACCCGCCCGCCGCGGCCTCCTTCGCAAGTTCCACGCGCCGCGCGCCCTGCACCTGGAGCAGCGCGCGCAGGTGCCGCTCTCCGAGCTCACCGCTCTGCGCCAGTGCCCGGATCTCCTCGCCGAGCTGCAGAAGGCGCAGCTTGTTCGCGACCGACGGCTGGCTCTTGCCCACCCGTCT
The DNA here is from genome assembly GCA_021793215.1 of Bacillota bacterium. Taxonomy (GTDB): domain Bacteria; phylum Bacillota; class Sulfobacillia; order JAJZYS01; family JAJYTV01; genus JAJYTV01. Next base: position 46,371 of record JAJYTE010000012.1, on the reverse strand, counting down.
GGCGAGTTCGGCCTGGGTCCAGCCGAACTCCTGCATCGCGCGGCGATACCCTTCAGCCTCTTCGATCGGGCTGAGGTCTCGCCGCTGCAGATTCTCCACGAGTCCAAGCGCCGCGCTCCGCGCATCGTCCTCCGTACGCACAAGTGCGGGGATGCGGTCGAGCCCTGCCGCGATCGCTGCCCGCAGGCGCCGCTCCCCGGCCACCAACTCGTACCCGCCGTCCGCCTCGCGCACCACGACCGGCTGCAGCATCCCGTGCTCACGCAGAGACGCGGCGAGTCGCCCGAGTTCCCCCTCGTCGAAGGTCCGACGCGCCTGGAACGGGCTGCGCCGGACGTCGTGCGGCGAGATCTCGACGTAATCGGCCAAGAGAACCACCCTCCGGTGTCTCGACCTATTTCGCTTCGGACCCCGCCTTCCCTGTCGTGTCCGGCGGCCCTGTCGGAAACTCCCGTCGAAGCGCCGCGAAGGCCGCCGGTCGATCCGGCGGCGTGGGCCGCAGCTTGCGGTACACGAGCACCGCACGCGCCGCGCCTCCCGGCAGCTCGTACTCCCGCACGCGCGCCGCGGCGAACCCCATGCGCGCGGCGACCGGGCGGCCGAGTGCCGCCTCCTCCCGCGCGCGCCTGCCCTTCAGGAGTGCGAGCGAGCCGCCCGGGCGAACGAGCCCGCCGCACACCTCGAGCGCGATCGGAGCGGGCGCGAGGGCCCGCGCGACGACGAGCTGCGCGCTATCGCGCAGGTGCGTGCGCGCGAGTTGCTCCGCGCGTCCCCACGAGACCTCCGCACGCAGGGAGAGGGCTTCGACGGCCCCCTGGAGGAACTCCGTCTTGCGGCGCTCCGCTTCGACAAGCGTTGCGCGCGGCACGAGTCCGGCGCAGAGCCAGACGAGTGCAGGTAGGCCGCTGCCGCTGCCGACGTCGACGACGTGGCGCGCAGTGATCCCGATCGCCGACCAGGCGCGAAGGCTGTCGACGATCCCCTCCGCAGCAAACAGCTGCGGCGAACGCAGCGCGGTAAGGTTCTGCACTGCATTCGCCGCCAGCACAAACTCCATGTAGCGGACGAGGGCCGAGACGGCCTCCTCACCCAGGTGGATCCCCGCCGCGTCGAGCGCCGCGCGCAGCGGCGCGCTCACCGCCGCTCGACGATGACCCGCCGGTGCGGCTCCTCGCCCTGGCTGTGACTCGTCAGATCCGGGTACTCCTGGATCACGCTGTGCACGATGCGGCGCTCGCCCGCCGTCATCGACTCGAGCGTCGTCGCCTCGCCGCTTCGGAGCACCTGCTCCGCAACCGCGCGCGCCAACTTCTCAAGCGATGCCTGGCGCGCCGCGCGGTAGCCGCCGACGTCGAGCACGATGCGCTGGCCGCCACGTCTTCCGACCGCAGCCGACACGATGTACTGCAGCGCATCGACCGCCTCGCCATGCCGGCGGGTCAGCCAGTCGAACTCTCCCTCGATGTCCAGGAAGAGGTGCTCCTCATCGCGCCGCACCTTCGGCGCCACGTCGTTGCCCAAGGCGGCGAAGAACGAGCGCAGGAGTTCGACGGCAGCCGCATCGTCCACAATCTCGCGGATGCGCGCGCGGATCCGCCAGGGACGACTGAACAGCCCGAGCATGCCCTGCTTTCCCTCTTGCAGGACCGTGACCTCGAGCTCTTCCGACAGCGCTCCAAGGCGCCCTTCGGCGCGCAGGCGCGCTTCCTCCAGCGTCGGACCTTCCACCTCGATCTCCCGCAGATCGCTCATTTGTTCGCTTTCACCACCGGTGTGCGCGGCTTGCCGACCCCCATCACGTAGCTCTGCGCCACGGTGAAGAGTGTGGCGAACAGCCAGTACAGCGAGAGTCCGCTGGCGTAGCGCATGCTGATGTAGAAGAGGAACGCCGGCATCATGATGTACATGATCATCTGCTGCGAGCGCTCCGTGGTACCCCGCGGCATCGTGACGAAGGTCTGCCAGAAGGTCGAGACGGCGACGAGTGCCGGAAGGATGTAGTAGGGGTCCGGCAGCTTCAGTGTCGGGATCCAGAGGAAGGCGGGCGTGCCGAGGTAGTGGAACTGCAGCAGCGCCTCGTAGAGGGCGTAGAGGATCGGCAGCTGGACGATCATCGGGATGCAGCCCGAGAGCGGGTTCGTGCCGGCCCGCTTGTAGAGATCCATCGTCTCCTGGTTGATGCGCTGTGCGTCGCCCTTGTACTTCTGCTGGATGCGCTTGAGCTCCGGCTGCATCTCCTGCATCTTGCGCATGTAGCGCAACTGCCCATGGTAGAGCGGCATGATCACGACCCGGACGAGGATCGTCATGAGGATGATCGCCAGGCCGTAGCTGTGGGTCAGCAGGTAGAACTGCTGCAGCACCCACTCCATGGCAGAGACGAGCGCATTCCAGATCGCCAATTAGCTATCTCCTTCCGTCGACTCGGGGACAGGGTCCCACCCGCCGGGATGGAACGGGTGGCAGCGCAGCAGCCTCTTGATGGCCATCAGCCCGCCCTTGCGGGCGCCGTAGCGCTCGATCGCGACCAGCGCGTACTGCGAGCAGGTCGGGGTGTAGCGACAGTGCGGGGGCGTCATCGGTGAGATGAACTGGCGGTAGAAGCGGATGCCGCCCGTCAGGACGACGACTGCGACGCGCGAGAGCGCGCGGCCTGCGCCTTCTGCATCAGCCGGCCCAGTCCCTCCCGCAGCTCCGCGAACGACCCCTCGCGCGCGTCCTGCCGCGCCAGCAGCACCAGATCGCATCCGACCAGAAACTCCCCTCTCGCCTGGCGGTACGCCTCGCGCATCCGCCGCCGCGCGCGGTTGCGCTGCACGGCGTTGCCGATCTTCTTGCCCGCCGCAAATGCGCATCGCCGCCGACCCGTCTCTCCCGCTAACACCAGGAGTACGAGGCGGCGGTCGGAAAAACGCTCTCCTCGGGTGAAGACCGCCTGCACCGCTGCGCGCTTGCGCAGCCTTTCGTCCACCGCCACCTACGCCGAGATCCGCTTCCTGCCCTTTAGCCGGCGGAGCCGCAAGACTCGGCGTCCGTTGGCCGTACTCATACGGAGCCGAAATCCGTGGATCTTCGAGCGCCGACGCCGATTCGGCTGGAACGTTCGCTTCAAGCTGCTTGCACCCCCCCGCGTTAAAAAAAGCACTAAAAGTGTAGGGTCGGCCCGCACGGCCTGTCAAGCACGCGATCTCCTTCCACTTCTTGCCCTGTCGCCGCTCCTCTGCTATCATCGTTTCGCCACCCCAACCAAGACCGCTTCGGGCGGCCCTTTTCATTATCCACAAGATGTGCACAACCATGTTGATAAGGTGTGGGTTGTCTATGAAGCAGGTGAGCCGGGTCCGGTTGCCAAATCCGTCCGATTTACTGCCGCTTCTACCCGATTCCGGACCCGCCGTGGAGTCTGCATACAGTTATAACCACGAATCGTCCGGTTCACGCGAGGGGGACCCCGCCACGATGGAGGATGGGCTCGAGGAGATCTGGTCGAAAGCCTGCACCCTTCTGCAGCGGGAACTGCCTCGCCCAAGTTATGAGATCTGGGTGCACCCTGCGGAGCCGGTGGCCCTCGGCGACGGCTGCCTCACGCTGGGCGTTCCGTCGGAGGCTGCGCGCGCCACGCTCGACGAGCACTACCGCGGGCAGATCCTGCGGGCACTGAATTCGGTCGCCGAGGAACCGCTCGACGTGCGCTTCACCGTCGTGGTGCGCCGCGAGCCCGAGGCGCCGACGCCGCCGACGCCATCCTCCGCCGCGGAGGGATCCCAGGCTGGCGCGACCGGGGGCGTGCGCGACACGCTGCAGTCGCGCTACACCTTCGACGGCTTCGTCGTCGGCAACTCGAACCGCCTCGCGCACGCCGCCGCCCTCGCGGTGGCGGAGATGCCGGGCAGGGCCTACAACCCACTCTTCATCTACGGCGGCGTCGGTCTCGGCAAGACACATCTCATGCAGGCGATCGGCAACCAGGCGCTGCAGCGCAGGCCGAACCTCAAGATCCTCTACGTGCCCGCCGAGACGTTCACCAACGAGATGGTGAACTCGGTCCGCGACAACAAGGGTCCGGAGTTCCGCAGCCGTTACCGCACGATCGACCTCCTGCTGATCGACGACATCCAGTTCATCGCTGGCAAGGTCGGGACCCAGGAGGAGTTCTTCCATACGTTCGAGGCCCTCTACGGGGCGCAGAAGCAGATCGTTCTCTCGTCGGACAGGCCACCGAAGGAGATCACGACGCTCGAGAGCCGACTTCGCTCCCGCTTCGAGTGGGGCCTGATCACCGACATCCAGCAGCCGGACTTCGAGATGCGGCTCGCCATCCTGCGCAAGAAGGCGCTCGCCGACAACCTCGAGGTGGACGACACGGCGCTCGAGTTCATCGCCACCCACATCGAAACGAACATCCGCGAACTCGAGGGAGCATTCATCCGGTTCATCGCGTACTGCTCCGTGCACCATTTCCCCTTCACCTACGAGCACGCCTCCGGCGCGCTCCGCGATCTGCTGCCGGCCCAGCACGAGCGCAAGCTGACGATCCGGACGATCCAGCAGAAGGTCGCCGACTACTACAGCCTCGACCTCTCCGACCTCACGGCGAAGAAGCGCACGCGGTCCGTCTCCTACCCGCGCCAGATCGCGATGTACCTCTCTCGCGAGATGACCGACTCCTCCCTCCCCAAGATCGGGGAGGAGTTCGGCGGCAGGGACCACACGACCGTGATGCACGCCTGCGACAAGATCGCGGGCGACCTGCGCAACGACCCGCAGTTCCGCGAGCTCGTCCAAGGACTCATGTCGAGGATCCGCGCTTGAACCGTGTGGACAACCCCTGGACATCCCTGGGGATATGCAGTGCACTCATTGGGGACAAGTCTCCCCCTGTGGACAACCTCAACGTTACCCCGAGAGATGTCCACCGTTCGTCCACCCAAGATCTCCTGTCTGGGCACGGCGCGAGGATGCTTTTCCACAATTTCTCCGTCCCTATTCCTACTGCTCCTTCTCTTTCTAAAGAACGTACAAGCAGTTCCGGAAGAGGTGAATAGCGCGTGTTGATCTTCGAGAGTCCCGCCCAGCTTCTGGCAGACGCGTTGCAGCTCGCATCCCGCGCCGTCGCGCAGAGAGACCAGGTCCCCTCCCTCACGGGAGTCCTCCTGCGCGCGAGCGAGGGAGAGCTCGAGCTGACGGCCACGGACGGAGAGCTCGCGATCCGCACTGTGGTGCGCGCAGAGGTCTCCTCGCAGGGCACCGTGCTCGTTCCCGCGAGGACGTTCTCGGATCTCCTTCGCCTCGTGCCTGCGCAGGCCGAGGTGGAGTTCCGCGGTCTCGAAGGGCAGGTCGGTATCCGGTTCCTGCGCTCTCGCTTCGACCTCCCGACGCTGCGCTCGGAGGAGTTCCCGCCGCTCGACTTCACACCGGAGGGAGATCCGCTGCTCGTGCGCGGCGACGGACTCAAAGACCTCGTGCGCAAGACGATCTACGCCGTCTCTGCGCGGGACGACGGACGCCTCTTCACGATCGGCATGCAGCTCGGCGTGAGGGATGGACACCTCACCGCCGCGGCCACCGACAACCATCGCCTCGCCTGGGCGCGCACACCCGTCGAGGGTGCGGCGGAGGAAAAAGACATCCTCGTACCGGCGCGTCCTTTCGCCGAGATCGTCCGCATCCTGCCGGACGACGAAGTCGAGGTGTTCCTGAACGCCTCGCGCCTAATCGTCCGTACATCCGCGATGACCATGTACATCACAGCGATCCGCGCGCAGTTCCCGGACACGCGGCGCGTCGTGTTCGACGAGTACGCCACGACCGTCCGGTTCGAGGTCGGTCCGCTCCTGCAGGCGGTGGAGCGCACGCAGCTCGTCACAGACCAGCGCAACGCCCGTCTGAGAGTCCACGTGGAGGAGGAGGCGCTGCGCGTCAGCGCCAACTCGAGCGAGGGCGGACAGGGCTCCGAGGAGGTCGCGGCGCAGTCGACGGGACAGCCCGTGGACCTCGTGTTCGGACCGAAGTACCTAATCGACGCGCTGCGCTCGCTGCACGGAGAGAGGGCAGTGCTCGAGGTGATGCACGCGGAGAGTCCGGCGCTCTTCCGGCCCGACGCGGAGCCCCGCGACCAGTTCGGCATCGTGATGCCGCTGCGCCAGGCAGAGTCCTGAGGTGAGGGAGCTGCAGCTCACGCGCTCGGCGGAGGGTCTGACGCTGCAGGCTGCCGTGCAGCTCGCGGGCTTCGCGGACAGCGGCGGCGGCGCGAAGCGCCTGATTCAAGGGGGAGAGATCCTCTTGAACGGCGCGGTAGAGCTGCGGCGCAGCCACCTCGTACACGTTGGAGACCTCGTCGCCTACGAGGGAGACGAGGTTGAGCTGATCGCAGATGATCATTGAGCAAATCGAACTGCGCAACTGGAGAAACGCCGGCGAGGCGCGCGTCGAATTCCCGCCGGGCCTTACCCTGATCACAGGACGCAACGCGCAGGGCAAGACGAACCTACTCGAGGCCGTCTTCTTCCTCGCGACGGGCCGCTCCCACCGTACGGCGCGCCCGGAGGAACTCGTCGCGTTCGGTCAGGAGAGTGCTGTCGTGCGCGGCACCATCCGCCGGTCTAGCGGCACGTTCGTCCTGGCGGCGCAAATCGCGGGCGGACGGGCGACGCGCCAGCGTGACGGGAAGTCCTTCCGCCGCGGACAGGACTCCCTGGGAGACTTCGCGGCGGTGCTCTTCGCCCCGGAGGACCTTCTGGCGCTGAAGGGTGCGCCCGCAGAGCGGCGGCGCATCCTCGACCTCGACCTCGGGCAGGCCGCCCCGGCCTACCGCGGCGCGCACGTGAACTACGCGAAGGTCCTGCGCCAGCGCAACGCGCTGCTGCGCAACTACGAGCATCCACCGCGTGAGATGCTCGCAGCCTGGGATGCCGCGTGGGCGAAGGCTGCGATCGCGCTGACGGCCCTGCGCTCGAGGCTCGTGGAGGACGCCGCGCCGCACCTCGGGCGGCGCAGCGCCGAGATCTCCGGCAGTGCGCCGGCATCGCTCGTCTACGAGCCATCGCTGACGGGAGACACGATCGACGAAGCGCTCGCGCAGCTTACGCTGCGCCGCGAGGAGGAGCTGCGCCGCCGCACGAGCCTCTTGGGTCCCCATCGCGACGACCTGCGCATCGAGATCGACGGCCGTGACCTGCGTCTCTACGGCTCGCAGGGCGAGCAGCGGACCGCGCTCGTAGCCTTCAAGCTCGCGGCCGTCGAGGTGCTCTCTACGAGGCCTGGCGGCGCGCCGGTCCTGCTGCTCGACGACGTCCTCTCCGAACTCGACGAGGGCAGGCGCAGAAACCTCTTGCTCGCCGCGATGCAGGCCCAGACCATCGTCACGACGACGGAGTCCGACCTCGCGGGGATGGAACCGCAGCGCACGTACGCCGTGCGTGGGGGGATATACGAGCGAACATGGTAGAATTGAGGCTGAGGGAGATTCTTCGCGGCTTCGTCAAGCAGCGCGGCTTCGAGGAACGTCTCGCGATCTACCGCGCCTACGGTATCTGGGAGGAGATCGTCGGCCCGGAGGTCGCACGCCACGTGAGACCAGGGCATGTCCAGCGGGGCGTACTCCACGTCGTCGCGGATTCCGGCGTCTGGGCCCAGGAGTTTTCGTTCGCGCGGGAGACGGTGCTGCAGGCGCTGAGAAAGAGCGGCGCGCCCGTCAAGGAGATCCGGGTGCGCCAGGGCACGCTGCCGCCGCCCGAGGCGACGGTGGACCTCACGCCCTCGCCGCCCCTGCCGCCGCCGCCGCCGGGCGAAGCCCTTGAGCTGATCCACGACCCGGCGCTGCGCGAGAGGTTCTCCGAGCTTCTGCACTCGGCTCGCAAGGGAGAGGATCCGACTGCTCCTGCACATCGGCGGTGACGTGACCGTTCGCCTGAGCGAGGTGATCGCCATCCTCGACCTGAAGCGGATCGCGCATGCTCCGGCGTCGCGCGAATACCTGGAGGTCGCACGCAGCGAGCGGCGGCTCGAGGCGATCCCGAGCGACGCGAAGTCACTCGTCGTCACGCGCAAGACCATCTTCCCCTCGCCGATCTCATCGATCACGCTTGCGCGCCGCGCTGCGGCCAGAGAGGTGTTTTAAGCAAGTGCCCGAGTACGACGCATCGCAGATCCAGGTTCTCGAAGGGCTGGAGGCCGTCCGCCGCCGCCCGGGCATGTACATCGGCTCGACGTCCCAGCAGGGGCTTCACCACCTCGTGTGGGAGATCGTCGACAACGCCGTCGACGAGGCCCTCGCGGGCTTCTGCACGCGTATCGAAGTGACGCTGCACCGCGACGGCTCGTGCTCCGTGAAGGACGACGGCCGCGGCTTCCCGATCGACCTGCACCCGAAGCTCCAGCGCCCGGGCGTCGAGGTGGCGCTCACGGTGCTGCACGCCGGCGGAAAGTTCGGCCTCGGATCCTACAAGGTCTCGGGCGGTCTTCACGGCGTCGGCGCCTCGGTCGTCAACGCGCTGAGCGAATGGCTTGAGGTGACCGTGCGCAAGGACGGAGCCGTCTACACCCAGACGTTCGCCCGCGGCAAGCCGACGGCCGATCTCAAGGAGATCGGCAAGACGAAGGAGCACGGCTCGATGATCCGGTTCCTGCCGGACGCCGAGATCTTCGAGGACATCCACTTCGACCAGGAGATGGTCGCGAGCCGCCTGCGCGAGATGGCCTTCCTGAACGCGGGGCTGCTGATCACCCTGCGCGATGAGCGCACCGGCGAGCAGCGCCGCTTCCACTTCGACGGCGGCATCGCGTCGTTCGTGCGCTACCTCAACCGCAACCGGGAGGTTCTGCACCCGAAGCCCTTCTACTGCTCCGCAGAGCGCGACCGCGTGCTCGTCGAGGCGTCGCTGCAGTACAACGACAGCTACAAGGACACTGTGCTTTCCTTTGCCAACACGATTCGCACGCACGAGGGCGGATCGCACGAGACCGGCTTCAAGAGCGCGCTGACGCGTCTCCTGAACGACTACGGGCGCCGCGCCGGCATCCTCAAGGAGTCCGAGGAGAACCTGAGCGGCGAGGACGTGCGCGAGGGAATAGCCGCCGTCATCTCCGTCAAGCTCGAGGAGCCCCAGTTCGAGGGCCAGACGAAGACGAAGCTCGGCAACTCCGAGGTGCGCGGCATCGTCGACCAGGCGGTCGGCGACGCCCTCGGCAGCTTCCTCGAGGAGAACCCTTCGGTGGCGCGGCGCATCCTTGAGAAGTGCGTGCAGGCGCAGCGTGCGCGCGACGCGGCCCGAAAGGCCCGCGAGCTGACGCGCCGCAAGAGCGCGCTCGAGATCAGTTCACTTCCGGGCAAACTGACGGACTGCACCTCGAAGGACCCCTCGGAGTCCGAACTGTTCATCGTCGAGGGCGACTCGGCAGGCGGCTCCGCGAAGCAGGGGCGCGACCGCCGCTTCCAGGCGATCCTGCCGATCCGCGGCAAGATCCTCAACGTGGAGAAGGCGCGGCTCGACAAGGCGCTCTCGAACGAGGAGATCCGCTCGCTGATCACTGCGCTCGGCACGGGCGTCGGCGACGACTTCGACATCGAGAAGGCGCGCTACCACCGCGTCGTCGTCATGGCGGATGCCGACCACGACGGCAACCACATCCGCACGCTCCTGCTGACCTTCTTCTTCCGGTACATGACAGACCTCGTCGAAAAGGGCTACATCTACATCGCCCAGCCGCCGCTCTACCTCGTGAAGAAGAACAAGACGGAGAAGTACCTTTACACCGACGACGAGCTCGAGCGCTACCTGCAGGAGATCGGGCGGGAGAAGGTCGAGGTCCAGCGCTACAAGGGTCTGGGCGAGATGAACGCCGATCAGCTGTGGGATACGACGATGAACCCCGAGAGCCGCACGATGCTCTCGATCCGACTCGACGACGCGATCGAGGCCGACCAGATCTTCACCATCCTGATGGGCGACAAGGTCGAGCCGCGTCGCGAGTTCATCCAGGAGAACGCGACGAGCGTAAGAAACCTCGACATCTAGCGACAAGACGCAGCGGGCCGCCCGGTGACGGGCGGCCCGCGCCGCGTTTTGCCGCAGGAGGGTCGGACGCGAGGAGACGCTCCAATCGATCCAACCGGCGCCTTCAGCCATTCCATTCGCGCCGTTCCACGCGGACAGGCGACATGAAGGTCCCCTGGGCGACCGCGTGGTGGCCCAGGGGCGAGTAAGACGCGACGGATCTCCGACCGCAGGCGGGAGAACTCGCGGTGGCGCAGCCGTGGTCATCTAGAGACAGGTGAACCTCGACGCGGCAGAGCATGTCGACGCGTCGAGGCCGTACTACGGACCGCGAGCGGAAGACTGAGATGCCGCTTGACGCGGCGTTCGCCGTGGTGGCGGCGCGACGGATCACTTCTACTAGGCGCTCTACCTCCTGGAGGGAGCACAAGGACGCCGTGGAGCAGGCGCTGCGGAACCGGACGCAGGAGCTCTTCGCGCTGCTCCTGGACCTCGTGTTGCCAACGACCCTCTTCGAAGATCTCCATGCCGCTTTAGGGGCTCGTCTCGAGAAATCCCGCCTAAACTCGGTGCACAAATGGACGGGGCCAAACGGCGCGCACAACTGTCCAAAGGACCAAGGCTTAGGTCCAGGTGGAGGTGTCCCTTCGGCGCAACCTACTTTACGCTATTCATAACAGTCCCGCTGAGGAATGACGAAGGGCACTGGAAACTGTAGAACAAGGGAGCATGCGGATGACGCTGTTTGCGGCCATGTTCAACGGATTGAAAATGCTCTGGTTTGTTGCTGGTGCTATTGGGATTATCGAACTATTACGTTTTGTGCAGGAGCGGGTTTCAAGTTTTCGTCGGCCATGGATGCAGGGCCTCCTGTTCGGCGTAGCCACGGGCACTGTGGTTGCGCTGCTCTTCGACGCGCTCCACATGATCGACGTCAAGGAAATCGCCTTGATCGAGCCGTTCCTGGCGCTGCTCGCGGGCCCGCAAGGCGCAGTCATAGGAGGCCTCGTGCTCGCCACGACACTGCCGCAGTTTGCCGCCCTCTCCCTGTCTACCGCTGCGGCTGCCCTCCTCCTCCTGCGGTGGCGCAAGTCGCCGCTCTTCGCTCTGCTCGTCGGATGGATCTGGATCGGCGTGCAGGGGCCAATCGCGGGCCTGCTTCGCGGACAGTGGCTACATCCTGCGGTGGACATTGTCGTCTCGACCCTCGGTGCGGTTGCACTGTTCGTCTACGTTTACGAGGTGGATCGCCGCCACAGGGAGCTTCTGCAGGCAGAACACCGTTCCGTGACAGATCCGCTGACGGGCCTAATGAGTCGGTACGGGCTACAGACGTGGCTGGCCGCCCATTCGGGAGCGGTCGGCGCGGTGGTAATGATCGATCTCGACGATTTCAAGCCGGTCAACGAGATCTACGGGCACGAAGGCGGAGACGCCGTCCTGCGCGAGGCCTCGGAGAGGATGCTCGGCGGCATGAGACCCGGCGACGTCCTGTCGCGCCTGGGTGGCGATGAGTTCGTTGCCGTGATTCCGGGCGCCGGGGTGAAAGCCGCGGTCGCGTTCTCCGAGCGGCTCTTGCGGCAGATGGGGCAAGGCGATATCGCCATCGGGGACGGAAGCGTCAGCGTGCAGGCGAGCTTTGGCATCGCCGTTGGCCCCCTAGCCGACTCCCTGGCCTACGCGGATGCGGCGTTGTTGCGGGCGAAGGCCGGCGGAAAGGCTCAGATCGTCGTCTTCGCGGAATCGGAGCCCCTCAGAGATGAGGAGGGTCGGCTGCTCAGGGTCACGAGGTTCGCCCGCGACCTCATATTCCGCCTTCCTCTCGGCATCGTCCTCACGGACAAATCGTGGCGCGTACTGGCGGCATCTCCCGTCTACGTGAAACTTTGCGGACTTGCGGAGCAGGACGTGCTGGGGCAAAAGCCGCGCCGCATCGTCGGCAGTGAGATCACGAACGCCACGATCTTCGAGTCTGTTGCTGACACGCTGGACCGCGGCGCGCCATGGCAGGGTGAGTTTTTGGACCGGCGCCCAGACGGGGACCTCTGGTGGGCGGCATTCGCCATGGCGCCCATCGAGGTGAGAAACCGCCGCCTCGGCTACATGGGCATCGTTTACGACAACACCGAGAGCCACCGCCGGGAGGCGCAGATACTCGCAGAGTCGATCGCGATCCTCTCTGAGCAGTACGATTCGTCCATCTATGCCCACCTGCGCAGCACCAGAGACTACATGGAACTGCTGACAGAGGCCTGGCAAAGCGCGCAAGGCCGTTCGGAACTGCCGTACAACCCCCGGGAGTACGGGATGGCCGCGCTGCTGCACGACGTCGGCAAGCTCGCTGTCCCGGTGGAGATCCTCACCAAGCCGGGCCCCCTGACCGCTCGGGAACGGGAGATCGTCAATCGCCATCCTGAGGAGGGCGTCCGCTTTATTCGCCAGCTGCACGACCGCTGGGGCAAGGGGCCAGCCTCGGAATATCTCCAACTCTTCCTCGACCTCGCGTCCTCGCTCGCCTTTTTCCACCACGAGAGGGTCAGCGGAGACGGGTATCCCCGCGGCGTGCGGGGTCGGGATATTCCGCTCCACGCGCGGCTGTTTTCTGCTGTCGACGTATACGACGCCCTACAGGACCTGCGGCCGTACAAGGCCGCGTGGCCGGAAGAAGACGCCTATGCCTATCTGAAGGAGCGCGCCGGCTCGGATTTCGACCCGCAGGCGGTCGCGTTGATCGCCGAGGTGCGGCATCTCGAGCGGTGGCGCGCCGTACGAGAGCAAGCCGAGTGACGATACTTTGCAACGGCAGGCAGAGCATACGCGTGCCAACGCGTGCCGGGGATCGCTGGCCTGGATGTCGGGGGAAGGGGATCGAACAGGATGCTGCGGACGATCAGTTCTAAGCTGACGGCGATCGCGATGGCGGCCGCGACTGTGATTGCGTTCTTCGCCTTGACGGGCTTCCTACTGGCGGGCTATGCCAGCTCGCGGGCTGCCCGCATCGCCCAGTACGGACATGCGGCGGCGGTAGTCGCCGACATGCGCGCGAACTTCTACGAGTTGCGTGGCGCCGTGAAACTCTATGGCGCAGGAATCGATACTGCGGCCAACGTCGCACTCTACCGCGCAGACGTGGAGACCTTCGCCAAGGATGTGGCGGCGGCGCGCAAGCTCGGCATGACCAAGGTTACCACCGACGTCAACGCGATCTATGCGCAGGAGGCTCGGTTCGTCTCGCTGTCGGACCAAGGGATCTCCGACATTTCGGCGGGGAGCGTGCAGGCGGGCAATCACCTGATTTTCGTCTCAGCTGCGCCCTACGGGGACAAGACAGACCACCTGCTGGATGTGGCGACCGCGGACGCGAGCGGCAACGACTTCGTCGGCGTCGCCTCCACTAGCTTGGAGTCGACGTCTTCGCTCTTCCGTACGCTTATCGCCGTACTTGGGGTCTTGGCCATATGCATCGCGCTTCCCCTCGGGCTATGGCTCGGGCGCTACATCGGGAATCGGCTGTCCAGCATCGTAGCCTTCATTGAACGGGTGTCTTCCGGGGACCTGGCGGAGGAGCCACCACGACTCAGCGGGCACGACGAGACGACAGAACTGGCGGACTCGGCAGGGCGAATGCTCGCGGGCCTGCGCGCGTTGATCGGCAAGGCGGCGGAAGTCGCGGGAGAGGTCGTCTCCGCGAGCGGAAGGACGGATGCTGCCGCCAGGCGTTCCGCCGAGGTCGTCGCCCAGGTCGGCGGGGCCGTCTCGAAGGTTGCGATCACGTCGGCCGAGCAGCAGACGGGCATGAGCGAAGCGGCGCGCACGGTCCACGAACTGCGCGCGGCGATCGAGCAGCTGGCGTACGGCGCGCAGGAGCAGGCGGCGAGGGTGACCGGCGCTGCGGACGCGACGGCGGACAGCGCGCGCAGGGTGAAGAGCATGGCCGAAGCACTCGCCACGGTCCAGGCGTCCGCCAGAGCTTCCTATGCCGCCATCGTCGACGGCGAGAAGATCGTGTCAGAAGCCCAGGATGTACAGCTGACGGTGAAGGCAAAGGTGCTGGCGGCGCGCGATCAGATGGTGGAGCTCGACGCGCAGGCGCACCAGATCGAGGCCGTCACGAGTCTGGTCGGCGAAATCGCGGCCCAGACCAACCTGCTCGCGCTCAACGCCGCGATCGAGGCCGCGCGCGCAGGCGAGCACGGCAAGGGCTTCGCCGTCGTGGCCGAGGAGGTGCGCAGCCTGTCGGATCGCACGAAACTCGCCATCACCGAGATTGCAGGACTAATCTCCGCCGTCGAGAACTCGGCAGGCGCAGCCCGCGAGGCGGCGGAGGGCGGTGCCGAAGGGGTGGAGGCCCTGGTCCGCACGGGTTCGGGCGTGCACGAAGCATTCGGGCGCATCCAGGAGGCGACGGGACAGGCCGCCCAAGCGATGGAACCGGCTCTCGCGGCCGCGCACGAAGTGGAGAGCCTCAGTCGGGAGATCGCACAGATGATGGATGAGATCTCCGCGATCACCGAGGAGAACAGCGCGGCAAGCGAGGAGATGGCGGCGTCCGCGGACACCGTGGACGGCATCATCTCGCAGGTGGCATCGGCGTCGCAGCAGGCGGCGGAAATGGCGCAAGGTGTGGCTGCGTCGCAGGAGCAGATCGACAGGGCCCTTGCGGAGATGCTGACGTCCGCAGACACGCTGCAGCATACCGGGACGGACCTGCAGACGGCGGTCTCGCGGTTCCGGTTGGCCTAAACTGGCGTCGCAACAAAGTCGCGGGACAAACCATTGTCGAGGTGAGGCCGGCTTGCGGCTTCACCTCAGCCATCGTCGTGGGCGAGTTCGCGGGCATAAGGGTCACGGCGGTGCGCCCCGTGGAGCGCATCGGAGAGGGCTCGAGATGAGGATCGGAAGGGGTGGGGTAACGGTGGAGCCGCCCGCCATCGAAGTGACGTTCGCACCGCCAGCGGCGTCGCCGGGAAATTCAACGCGCCCACGCTCCCCCGACATGCGAAATGTCTGTCAACTGATCCGCCGGGGCCAGATGCTCTGCAGCCAGCCGCGCGAGTGCGGCCGGGACTTCGCCGCGGGGGGCTTCGCGACCGGCGCCGGCTTCGGCGGGATGTCTCGCTGGGCGGCGAAGTCGCTGCTCCGTAGGAGCTCCCCGACGCTGACGATCCGGTAGCCCTGCGCCTCGAGCGCCGGCAGCACCTGCGAGATGGCATGCATCGTCGCCTCACGGTGCGCCGGGCCGTCGTGCATGATCACGATCCGCCCGGGAGCCGCGTCGCGCATCACGATCTTGGCGATGCGCTCCGGGGTCTGCCCCCGGCGCCAGTCGCGGGTGTCGACGCTCCAGGAGATGATCGTGTACTTGAGCTGCCCGAGCACCTGGCGGGACGTGTCGTCGGAGAGGGCAGCCGGCAGTCGGTAGAGGTACGGCTTCGCGCCTCCCGCCGCGACGATCGCGTCGGCGCCGCCGGTGACGTCCTCCTTCACCGCGGCCGCGGGAATGTTGCGCAGGTACTTGTGGTGAAGGCCATGATTGCCGACCTCCATCCCCGCGTTCCTGAGCATCTGGATGACGTCCGGGTAGCGCACGACCTCCTGCCCGATCACGAAGAAGGTGGCATGGGCGTGGTTCTGCTTCAGAAGCTCCACCACACGCGGCGTGTACCGCCGGTTCGGCCCGTCGTCGAACGTGAACGCGATCAGCTTCTTCGTCATCGGCACCGCCTTGATGGTCGGCGCCGGACGCACGACACTGGGCGGCGCGGGCTTCGCGGGAGCGGACAGTATCGTTGCCAGAGCGACGCACATGGAGAAGAAGAGCGGCATCCGCGAACACTTCCTTTCGACAGGAGGGTCCGCTCCGCCGCGACGCTTCATTCCCCGACCTAGCCGCCGGCATCCTGCGTCCGGACGCGCTCGCGCAGCGCGAACTTCTGGATCTTGCCGCTCGCGGTGCGCGGCAGTTCCTGCGCGATGACGATCCGCGTCGGCACCTTGAAGTGGGTGAGATGGCTGCGGCAGTGCGCGATTAGTTCGGCCTCGTCGGCGCTTCTGCCGGGGCGCAGGGTGACGAACGCGATCGGGGTCTCGCCCCAGTAAGGGTGCGGCGCGCCGACGACCGCAGCCTGCGCGACGGCCGGGTGCTGGTACAGAACGCCCTCCACCTCGAGGGAGGGGATGTTCTCGCCGCCCGAGATGATCACGTCCTTCGCGCGGTCGCGAATCTCGATGTAGCCGTCGGGATGCACCACCGCGAGGTCGCCCGTGTGGAACCAGCCACCGGCGAAGGCGCGCTCCGTGGCCGCTTCGTCGCGGTAGTAGCCCTGCATGATCACGTTGCCCCGCGCTACGACCTCACCCATCTCGTCGCCGTCCTCGGCGACCGGGCTGAGGTCCTCGCGCACGACCCGCACCTCGCCCGCGAGCGGCAGTGCCACCCCCTGGCGCGCCTTGAAGCGCGCGCGCGTGTCGACGTCCTCGCGGTCGAGGCCTTCTGGCTCCTCGCAGTGGGTGATGAAGGCCGTCGTCTCCGTGAGGCCGTAGAAGTGGTGGATCGTCCAGCCGAGCTCCTCCTCGACGCGCCGAATGATCGCGGCCGGCGGTGCGGCGCCGGCCGTCGCAACGCGCACGCCCTTGGGCGCCGCACGTGTCGCCGCGAGCAGGATCGTCAGCACTGTCGGTGCGGCGCAGAGCGTCGTGACGCTGAAGTCGGAGATGCGCCGCATGGCGTCCTCGCCGTCGACGGCGGGCATCGGCACGTTCGCCGCTCCCACGGCGAGCGTCGCCCAGACGAGTCCCCATCCGTTCGCATGGAACATCGGCGCCACGTGCAGGTGGACGTCCTCGCGCCGCAGGCCGAGCGCCAGAACCATGTTCACGGCGTTCGCGTGGGCGTTGCGGTGCGTGAGGAGCACGCCCTTCGGACGCGCCGTCGTGCCGCTCGTGTAGTTCATCGAGATCACCCGTCGTTCGTCCTCGAAGGATGCCGCAGCGAGGGGAACGCGCCTGGTCCCGGTGCAGAGTTCCTCGTACTGCATGGCACCGGGGATCTCGCCGCGCATGGCGACGACGCGAAGGTCCGGGCGCTCGCGGAGAACCTCCTCGAGCAGGGGATGCCACGCCGCGTCCAGGAGGACCACTCGGCTTCCGGAGTGATCGAGGATGTAGCGGTACTCGTCCGTGTGGAGGCGCGTATTGAGCGGCACGAGCACTCCGCCAGAGAGGGGCACCCCGCTGTAGCACTCGAGCGCAGGCGCGGTGTTCGGCGCCAAGAGGGCCACCCGATCGCCGGGCGCGACGCCCAGACGCCGGAGCCCGCCTGCCAGGCGCTCGATGCGCCCACCGAACTCCTCGTACGTGGTCGTCACGCCGTCGTCCCGCAGCGCGGCGCGCGCCCCGAACAGGCGGACACCGCGCGCCACGAGGGCGAGAGGAGATAGGGCTTCCTCCAACGTCGTCACCTTCCGTAGACTGCTCATACGTCACGGATATGACGCGAAGCGCCCTGGTGCGACGTGACCGCGGACGCCGTTCGACATAGCGTAGGGGGAGGAGGGTTCGACATGGCGCGAGAGGTGGGTGTGCTCTCGGATCTGAGGCACGACGAACTGGACCTCGTCGCGCAGATCGAGCAGTCCGTATTCCCGGAGCCCTTGTCGCGCGCGGCGCTCGAGGAGCTCTGGCGGGAGCCGGAAGTACGCTACCTAGCCATCCGCGAGCGGGGCGCGCTCGCGGCGTACTTCGGGTTCCAGGTGTGCGGCCCGACCGCGCACGTGATCGCCAACGCGACGGCGCCAGCCTTCCGCCGCCGCGGCTACGGCGGCCGCATCCTGCGCGACGCCGAACCATTCGCCCGCGGCATGGGCGCCCGCTGGTTCCTTGGGGAGGTGCGGCGTTCGAACGAGGCGCAGCGAAGCGTGCTGCGGCGGATCGGTTGGCGGGAGATCGGGATCTGCCCCAGGTTCTTCGGCAACGGTGAGGACTGCTACGTCGTCTTTCGCTGCTTCGACGACGCCGACGAGCGGTGAGCGCCCCGGCGGCGACGCTTCTCGAGCTCTGCGACGCCGGGAGCGGCGACGCCTTCGGCGACTGGACCAAGGTTCACATCCTCGGCATCTCCACCGACTCGCGCCAGGTGCGCCAGGGAGACCTCTTCTTCGGCCTGCCCGGCACCGCGACCGACGGAGCGCGCTACGCCAAGGAGGCACTGTGGCGCGGCGCCGCAGCCGTCGTGCTGCCGGAGGGCGCCGAGATACCGCCCGGCGCCGCAGGTCTCCTCTCTCCAGACCCCTTCGCCGCGCTGGCGTCCGCTGCGCGACGCCTCTACGGGGACCCGGCGCGAGAGCTCGATATCGTTGGGATCACGGGGACGAACGGCAAGACCACGACCGCGCTCCTCACGGCGCATCTCCTTCGCGCGCACGGGGACGAGGCGAGCTCGTGGACGACGACGCTCGTCGAGATCGGGCGCGCGAGCTTTCGCCCGCAGTGGACGACACCGCCGGCGCACGAGCTGCAGCGCTTTCTGCGCACGGCGGTCGACGAAGGCGTGCGCCGCATCGTGATGGAGGTCTCCTCGCACGCGATCCCGCAGCAGCGCATCGCCGGCATCGACTTCGCCGTGGGGATCGCGACGAACTTCTCCCCGGATCACCTGGACTTCCACGGCACGGTCGAGCGCTACCATGCGGCGAAGCACGCCTTCATCCAGGGTATCGGTGACCAGGCGATGGCCCTCTTGAACGCGGACGACCCGGCGATCCTCGCGATGCGAGAGGGCGCGAGGGCGAGGATCGTCACGTTCGGCAGATCCGAATCGGCGGACGTCAGGGTGCGCGGCGTCGAGACCTCGGCGCACTCCGTGCAGGGATGGCTGGAGGTGCGCGGCGGCGTGCTCGGCAACCCGGCCCGCTACCCCTTTCGGCTGCCCATGACCGGAGATCACAACGCGCTGAACGCGGCGGCGGCGTTCGCCGCGGCCGTGTGGCTTGGCGTACCGCCCTCGCACGCGACGCGCGCCCTTCGGTTCTTCTCGCCGCCGCCCCGGCGCCTGCAGCGCCAGCGGGTCGGGCCATACGTCATCTACAACGACGTGGCGATGAACGAGGCGAGCTACGACGCCGTGCTGAGGACGCTCGCGCAAACCCCGCCCGAGCAGCTCGTCGTCGTACACGCGCTGCGCGGCAACCGCGGCGCGGAGGTGAACGCCCGCATCGCGCAGATCTTCTCGCGCTGGGACGGCCGCCTGCGGTTTTCGCCCCTGATCGTCAGCGAGAGCCGCCTAGAGCTCTCCCGCGGCGGCGTGGACAGGACGGTGCGCCCCGAGGAGCGGGACGCCTTCCGGGCCGCGGCCGAGAAGCTCGGGCTCCACTGCCTGTTTCACGTGGAACTCGACGCGGCGATCGCCGAGGCCGTCACGCGCCTCGCGCCCGGCGGGGTCCTGCTGCTGCTCGGCACCTTCGGCATGGACCGGGGCCCCTCGAAGGCCCGTGCGATGCTGCGGGCCCGCCTCGGCCTGCCGGCGCAGGAGGAGGCGGACTACCTCTCGCCGCAGCTGGGCGGCTTCTAGAGGCCCGGCTCCTCGCCGTCGGCGCAGGGCTCGCCGAGCGACTCCGGCTGGAACGTGCAGTGGTCGATGCCGAAGTCGCGCTGCAGGGTCGCCGCGGCGCGCTCGATCACGCCCTGGACCGTGGCGAGCGGCGCATCGCGCAGCACGA
Organism: Bacillota bacterium; assembly: GCA_021793215.1. GTDB lineage: Bacteria > Bacillota > Sulfobacillia > JAJZYS01 > JAJYTV01 > JAJYTV01. The sequence goes on along the minus strand of JAJYTE010000012.1, from coordinate 26,660 downwards.
GATGCGCAGAGAGCGCCACCTGGCCGCTCCCGAGGCTCCAGACGTGCAGGTGGTGGCAGGAGACGACTTCCTCGATGCCCGAGAGGGCGTCGAGGAGGTCCTTGGGCTTCACGCCCTCCGGCACGCCCTCCATCAGGATGGCGACCGTCTCTCGCAGGATCGACCAGGCGCCGCGCAGGATCAGCAGCGAGACGACGACGCTCGCGATCGGGTCGGCGTAGCGCCAGCCCGTCCAGGCGATCGCGAGCGCCGCGAGCAGAACTGCGCCCGACGCGGCGGCGTCCGACATCACGTGCAGCCATGCGCTGCGCACGTTGAGGCTCTGGTGGTGGTGGCCGCCCCCGAGCCTGAGGCCGATGAAGAGGTTGCCGACGAGGCCGACCGCCGCGGCCGCGAACATGATCCCGCCTTGGACCGAGACAGGCTGCACAAGGCGCGAGGCGGCCCCGACGAGGATTGCGCCCGCGACGACGAGCAGCGTCGCGGCGTTGAAGAGCGCGGCGAGGATTCCTGCGCGGTGGAAGCCGTAGCTCCAGCGGCCGGCTGGCGGCCGGCGGGCGATGCGCGCGGAGACCTGCGCCAGCCCCAGCGCCACGACGTCGGTGAGCATGTGGCCGGCGTCGCTCAGGAGCGCGAGGCTGTGCGCAAGGAGGCCTCCCGCGACCTCCACGAGCAGGATGATCAGGGAGAGGAGGAAGGCGGTGCGCAGGAAGCGCTCGCCGCGGGTCTCCTCGTGCGTGTGCGGGTGCATGCGCATTCCTCTCCCTTCAGCGGCCGCGTGGCGACGCGGTGGAGGCCAAGCCGTGAGGCCATTCTATGGCCCCGTCAGGGCGAGCGTCCAGTTCCGCCGGGTGGACACCGCCCCGCCGCCGGGATATGCTATGTACGGTCTGGGGCTCGTCCCCACTGTGTTTTTGTATGTTCGGGTGGAGGGAACGGATTGTCGCAGGGCATCGGGAATGTGCTGGGTGTAGACCTCTCGCACGAGATGCGGCGCAGCTACATCGACTACGCGATGAGCGTCATCGTTTCGCGCGCGCTGCCGGATGCCCGCGACGGGCTGAAACCAGTGCATCGGCGCGTCCTGTTCGCGATGCACGAGGCCGGCAACACGCCGGACAAACCCTATAAGAAGTCCGCCCGCGTCGTCGGCGACGTGCTCGGGCGCTACCACCCGCACGGCGACATGGCCGTCTACGACGCCATGGTTCGCCTGGCGCAGGATTTCTCGATGCGCATGCCGCTCGTGGATGGCCACGGGAACTTCGGATCGGTCGACGGGGACCCGCCGGCCGCCTCGCGCTACACCGAGGTGCGGCTCACGCGGCTCGCCCAGGAGCTCTTGCGCGACCTCGACAAGGAGACCGTCGACTTCCGCCCCAACTTCTCCGAGGAGTTCGAGGAGCCGGTGGTGCTGCCGGCCCGCTACCCGAATCTCTTGGTCAACGGCTCGTCCGGCATCGCCGTCGGGATGGCGACGAACATTCCGCCGCACAACCTCGGCGAGACGATCGACGGCGTCATCCACCTGATCGACCACCCCGAGGCGACGAACCGCGACCTGATGGAACTGATCAAGGGACCCGACTTCCCGACAGGCGCCCTGATCCTGGGCCACCAAGGCATCCGCTCGATGTACGAGACGGGCCGCGGCGCGGTCATCCAGCGCGCCGTCGCCGAGATCGAGGTGCACCAGGGCCGCTCGCGCATCATCGTCACGGAGCTGCCGTACCAGGTGAACAAGGCGCGCCTGATCGAGCGGATCGCGGAGCTCGTCCGCGACAAGAAGATCGACGGCATCACCGACCTGCGCGACGAGTCGGACCGCACCGGCATGCGCATCGCGATCGAAGTGCGCCGCGACCAGAACCCGAAGGTGCTGCTGAACCAGCTCTACAAGCACACCGCGCTGCAGCAGAGCTTCGGCGCGATCATGCTGGCGCTCGTCGACGGCCAGCCGCGCCTTCTGCGCTTGCGTGACATGCTCGACGTGTACCTGCGGCACCAGCGCGAGGTGGTGACCCGCCGCTCGCGGTACGAGCTCAGAAAGGCGCAGGAGCGCGCCCACATCCTCGAGGGGCTGCGCATCGCGCTCGACCACCTCGACGAGGTGATCGCGCTGATCCGCGCGTCGCAGGACGCGGAGGGCGCCCGCACCGGCCTCATGGAGAACTTCGGCCTCTCGGAAGTGCAGGCCCAGGCGATCCTCGACCTCCGGCTGCAGCGACTCACCCAGCTCGAGCGCGCGAAGATCGACGCGGAGTACGACGAGCTGCAGCAGCAGATCTCCTACCTGAACGCGCTCCTGGCGTCGGAGGAGATGCTGCTCGGCGTGATCAAGCACGAGCTCTCCGAGATCCGCCGCAAGTTCGCCGACGAGCGCCGCAGCCGCATCGTACAGGACAGCGCGGAGCTCGACGACGAGGACCTGATCGCCGACGAGCCCTGCGTCGTCACCCTGACGCACCACGGCTACGTCAAGCGCCAGCCGGTCGACGTCTACCGCGCCCAGCGGCGCGGCGGGCGCGGCATCACCGGCACGGGCACGAAGGCGGAGGACTTCGTCGAGAAGCTCTTCACCACGCGCACCCACCATTGGGTGCTCTTCTTCACGGACCGCGGTCGAGTCTACCGCATCAAGGTGCACGAGGTGCCGGAGGCCGGCCGCACCGCCCGCGGCACGGCGGCGGTGAACCTCGTCAACCTGATGAGCGACGAGCAGATCACGGCGACGATCACCCTCTCCGGCACGCAGGACGAAGGCTACCTCTTCATGGCGACCCGCCTGGGCGTCGTGAAGAAGACGCCGATCTCCGAGTACCTCTCGATCCGCTCCTCGGGGATGATCGCGCTCTCACTCGACGACGGCGACGCGCTGATCGGCGTCCACCACACGACCGGCACCCAGGAGATCGTCCTCGTCACGCGCAACGGCATGGCGACGCGCTTCAGGGAGGAGGACGTGCGGCCGATGGGCCGTGGGGCCCGCGGCGTGCGCGGCATCCGGCTCGGGCGCGACAACTACGTGATCGGCGCGGCCGTGGCGCACGAGGGAGCCGACCTCGTGATCGTCACGAACCGCGGCATGGGCAAGCGGACGTCGTTCGAGCAGTTCCGCGCGATCGGCCGCGGCGGCAAGGGCGTACACGCGATCAGCCTCACCAGCCGCAACGGCTACGTCAGCGCCGTCCGCGTCGTGGAGCCGGACGACCACCTGATGCTGATCTCGGCGCAGGGCGTGATCATCCGGATGGAAGCCTCCAGCGTTCCCCGCTACGGCAGGGCGTCGCAGGGCGTCCACGTGATGCGACTCGGCGACGACGACGAGCTCGTGGCGATGGCGCGAGTGTCTGCGGCGGAGGAGAAGCTCCTGGAGGACGTCGCGGACGACGTGGAGGAGTAGCACACGCGGGAAGGGCCCGAAGCGCAGGCTTCGGGCCCTTCCGCGTCCGTGCCGTCGTCAGCGGCGATGGGTTCCCTCGATCGACTCCGGCTCCCCGTAGTGCAGCGGGGGGGATCCTTCCGGTGCGTGCCCGAAGCTGCGTCCTGCGGCTCCCCAGTTGGCACCCGAAGCCATGTGGGTGGCGCCCGCCGTGCCGTAGTTGCGCGGCGCCTGGGCGTAGCTGTCGCCGCTGAAGGCCCCTTGGCCGTATGAAGCGGCTCCGACGTAGTTGGGCGTGCCGTACGCGGTTCCGATCCGGTGCGACGCATCCTCGTTGCCACCGGTCGCCGCGACGGGAAGGTGCGTCGAGCGCAGCCATTCCTCCGGCGAGTCCTGGGGTTTGAGGCTTGGGTACCAGCCATGCTGCTCCGCGATCTTGTAGAGCTCGTGGGCCATCTCCAGATGGTGCCGGGACACATCGGCGAGGGTGCGGCGGATCGTGGTCTGCGAGCATTCGGTGGCCACAGTGATCGCGGACACCGCCATGGTCTTGCAGGCCACCAGGCAGTCGAGAACCATGGCGCGATCGTCGATTCGGCCAGACGGCTGCGGCCGTACCGTTTGCCGGTTCGGCTTCTGGCCGCCGCCGATGGCGCCTCGGCCCATCATGCCTGTTCCCGCCGTCGTCGCATGCATCTCGCCATCGTGGGCGAAGCCCAGGAGCTCTTGGTAGGTCCGCTCGAAGGATCTGAGGTGGGCGGAGAAGATCGACTCCAGTTCGCGATCCTGCGTCTCGTCGACGTAGAACGAGAGCTTGTCGATTGACGTCGCCGACACCAGCAGAACCTCGTGCAACCCCATCGCCTCGGACACGGACAGTTTGGTACCGATCAAACGGGCAGCCCCCTTCTGCCTGCCCCATGGCAGGCACAAGTAGCGTGTGCGCCGCCGCGTACGTTATGAAGCCACATTCTGCGCGACTTGGATGGGAGACGGCGAAGGTCAGTAGAGCGCGCGCAGAGCGGAGATCAGGTTCGGGACGTTCGGGCTGCCGATGCCTGTGCGGGGATCGTAGGTGAGCCGGTTCGGCGTGCGCAGCGCGCTTTCGTCGAAGCGCGACTGCGCGACGCCGTAGAGGGCGCGCGGCGCTGTCGGGACGGTAGGGAACGCGGTGCGCACGAGCGCCCAGATGGCCGCCCAGGCGGGCGCTCCGAGGCTCGTCCCGCCGGCCGTCCACCACGCGCCGAGGTAGCGGACCACGACGGGGGTCTGCTGGTTGCCGTCGAACGTGACGTCCGGCACCTGCCGCAGCGGGTCGCCGGTCAGGCCCTGCTGCCAGTAGGGGGCGGCGAAGATCGTCTGGCCGAAGCTCGAGGCGCTATAGGGGTCGTTCCAGTACGTCTCGAAGAACGACGAGGGGTTCCGCTCGAAGAGGGTGGTGCCTCCGACGCTCACAACGCTCGGGTCGGCGCCGGGCCATTCGATCGGCGGCGGACCCGAGATGTTCAGGTTGTCGCCTGCGGCGGCGAAGATCGACATGCCGCCGTCCAGAAGGCCCTGCAGCGCCTGGCCCGGCAGGCGGTCGTCCTGCGCGTCCTGCAGCACGCCGTAGGAGACGCTCGCGATCTGGGCGCCGTCGAACGCGGCGGCCCGCAGCGAGTTCGCGAAGTCCTGCGGGAAGCTCGCGGCCGATCCACCCGAGACGTCCTCCACGACGAGGATCTGCGCCAGCGGCGCGATCGCATGCGCCCACTCGACGTCCATCGTCGCCTCGAGGCCGGGCCCGAGCGGCGGGCCTCCCGGGTGGCTGACGGAGATGTTCGCCGGCGGCAGGCCGTAGGCGTTGTCGAACGTCGTGAGGTCGGAAAGAGAGAAGCCCTGCCGCTCGTAGAGGAAGATCTCCTGCCCCTGCCCCAAGTCGCCGCCAATCCACGTGTTGTAGATGTTGTAGGCCCGTGCGATCGCCTGCGGCGAGAAGCCGATCGGCGGCAGCGAGAGGCTCTGCGGCGGCGAGCCGCTGACGCGGAAGTGCACGCTGGCCCTCGCGCGCTGACCGGTCCTGCCGTCCGTGGCGGTGACCTCGAGGATGTACGTTCCGCGCTCGGCGTTCGCGCCGATCGGGATCGACTCGCCTGGCGAACGCATTCCGTCCATCAAGGGGGCGAGGTTGCCGTCGGGTGCGCGCATCGCCCAGACGAAGCCGAGCGAGTCGCCCGGCCGGCTGCCCGACACCTCGGCGCTCACGCCCAGAACGCTGCCTGGCAGAACCGAATCTACCGGCAGCGAGATGCTGACGCCGAACCCACCCGAAGACGGCGTGCGCGGCGGCCAGGTCGTGCGAAGGCCAAGGACGCCGGCGAGCAGCGAGACCGGCATGTACGACGTGCTGCGCGCGTAGAGCGCATCCGGCAGCCGCGTGCTGCCGACCTGCAGCGCACGCCCGGCGGGCGTGCGCTCCCTGCCGTTCACCGTGAGGCGCAGGTAGCGCGGCTGCACGGAGAAGGGGCCGGAGAAGTCGGGGTGGGCGCCGGGGCTGGACCGGATGGACATCCGTCCGCCGCCGAGCGTGATCATCGACAGGCGCGGCTGCCACCCGATCGTCACGCCGGCGAGCTGGGCGACGTAGCGCACGGCGATGTAGACGTGACCGTCGTAGATCAGCGTGACGGGCGCGTAGCTGAGCCCGTTGAAGAACGCGTTGCCCGGCGGCGCTACGCTGTGGCCGTCCAGAAGGAAAGGCTGCGACTCGGCGTACGCCGTGACCGTGGCCGCCGTCGCCGCGCCGCCGGGGGGCAGCAGCAGCAGGGCGACGCCGACCATTACCCAAAGGACCCGCTTCATGGACTTTGCGGCAGGACGCGAACGACGTCGCCGCGGGTGGTCCTCGTCGCGGCGATCGTGCCCTCGGGCAGCTCGATCGCCAGGTGCGCACCGCGCACGAGCGGCGAGAAACCGTAGCGACGAAGCCGCATCGCGAGCGCGACCCGGTCGTCCCGGGTCAGGAAGACGACGTCTATGGGGAAGCGCATGCCGACGCCGTGCACGCTGGAGCAGGGCTGGATGACGAGACCATGCCCCTGCGGCAGGTCATCGCGGCCAAGCAGGCCGCGCAGGCGCGCGCCGAACGAGCTGGCGACCTCGGCGTCAGTGGCCAGATCTACCCCCCGGGTCTCGTTGACGACGCGCACTCGCATGGACAAACCCCCTGCGAGGGTTGTACGCCGCCACCTCGGTCGATGCCTGCCACATCCATGCACCGCAGTCTCCGTCAAATGCTAGAATAAGTCCTGCGGATCCGATGGGCGTGATCACAGCGATCCGGCTGGCGCCTTGCGCATGCCGACGCTTCGCTGCCGAAGCGGGTTTGGGTCCAAGCGAGGAGGTCTTCTGAGTGGAGCGCGAACTGGGCACCTTCCGCGTCAAGGCCGGGTTGGCCGAGATGCTCAAGGGCGGGGTGATCATGGATGTGACGAAGCCGGAGGAGGCGGTGATCGCCGAGCGCGCCGGCGCGGTGGCCGTCATGGCCCTCGAGCGGGTGCCGTCCGACATCCGTGCTGCCGGCGGCGTCGCGCGCATGGCGGACCCGCAGATCGTGAGAGACATCATGGACGCCGTGACGATCCCCGTCATGGCGAAGGCCCGCATCGGGCATTTCGTCGAGGCGCAGATCCTCGAGTCGCTCGGCGTCGACTACATCGACGAGTCGGAGGTGCTCACCCCGGCGGACGAGCAGTACCACATCGACAAGACGAAGTTCCGCGTCCCGTTCGTCTGCGGCGCCAGAAACCTCGGAGAGGCGCTCCGCCGCATCGCGGAGGGAGCCGCGATGATCCGCACCAAGGGCGAGCCCGGCACCGGCAACGTGGTCGAGGCAGTGCGCCACGCGCGCACGGTGAACACGGACATCCGGCGCGTGGTCGCCGCGCCGGAGGATGAACTCCCGACGATCGCCAAGGAGCTCGGCGCGCCGCTGGATCTCGTGCGCGAGGTGCACGACCTCGGCCGCCTGCCGGTCGTGAACTTCTCCGCTGGCGGCATCGCGACGCCGGCAGACGCCGCGCTGATGATGCAGCTCGGGATCGACGGCATCTTCGTCGGCTCGGGCGTCTTCAAGTCCGCCAACCCCGAGGCGACCGCCGCCGCCATCGTCCGCGCCACGACCCACTACCAGGACCCGGAGGTGCTCGCGGAGGTCTCGACCGGCCTCGGCGAGGCGATGCGCGGCATCGAGATCTCGCGCATCTCGCCGCAGGACCGGATGCAGGAGCGTGGCTGGTAGGGTGACGCGCATAGGAATCGCCGCAGTGCAGGGCGCCGTGCGCGAGCACGAGCGCGTGCTCACCGCGCTCGGCGCGAAGGCGAGCCTTGTGCGGCGCCGGGCCGACCTCGAGGGTCTGGACGGCCTGGTGCTGCCGGGTGGAGAATCGACGACGATCGGCATGCTGCTCGAGGAGTACGGCATCTCTGAGATCCTGCGGCAGGGGGATCTGCCGGTGTTCGGCACCTGCGCAGGCATGATCCTGATGGCGAAGGAGATCGAGGGGAGCGACCAGCCGCGCCTCGGGCTGATGGAAATCGCGGTCCGCCGCAACGCCTTCGGCCGCCAGCGCGAGAGCTTCGAGGAGGAGATCGTCGCCCCGGCGGTCTCGCCCCGGCCGCTTCACGCCGTATTCATCCGCGCTCCGTACGTCGTCTCCGCGGGTCGGGAGGTCGAGGTGCTGGGCAAGGTCGACGACAAGATCGTGCTCTGCCGGCAGGGGAGGATGCTCGCTGGAGCATTCCACCCGGAACTGACGGACGATGACCGCGTGCACCGCTACTTCCTCGAGCAGGTCGTGGGCAAGGGCGCCTGAGCTGCGGCGCCTTGCGCCCACGGCGGTGCACTGCTACAATCCGAGCACATGCAAGGATCCAGTGCGACGATGGGGAAGGTCTCGCGACGCTGCGAAGAGAGCCGGCGGGCGGTGCGAGCCGGTGCAGCTGGCGAACGGCTTCCGCCCCGGAGCGGCCGGTGACGAGCCGGACGAGTGGCGCCCGATAGCGCGCCGAGAGCCGCGCCGCGGGGCGCGGGAAGAGGGTGGCACCGCGACCGTTCGCCCCTCAGCGACGGTCGTTTGCGTTTGCTGCCCCAAGGAGGTACCGGGGATGGAAGCCATGCGGTTCGCGCAGGGCGTGCTCGAGGTCCTGGACCAACGCCTGCTGCCCTTCGAGGTGCGTTACCTCGAGGTGAGGGACGCCCGCGCGGCGCGAGACGCGATCGCCGAGATGGCGGTGCGCGGCGCGCCCGCGATCGGCCTCTGCGCAGCGTACGCCGTCGCGCTCGCCTGCAGGGAGGCCGCATCATCCCAAGATCCGCGGGCAACGCTCCAGGAACTCCTGCGGGAGATCTCCGGGGCGCGTCCGACGGCCGTGAACCTTCGCTACGAGGTGGAGCGGGCGGAGCGGGCTCTGCCCGCCGCGCCCGACGCGTGGTACGCGGCGGCGCTCGCCCACGCCGAGGCGCGGCGCGCTGACCAGCAGGCGGAGGACGCATCGATCGCCCGCCACGCCCGCGAGCTCTTCCGCCCGGGGATGCGCGTGCTGACGCACTGCAACACGGGCGGCCTCGCAACGGGAGGCAGCGGCACGGCGCTCGGGGCGATCATCGCCGCGCACCGCGAGTTCGGCCTTCGGGACGTTCTGGCGGACGAGACGCGGCCGCGCCTTCAGGGCGCTCGCCTCACCGCCTACGAACTCGGGCACGCCGGCGTGCCGTACCACGTGATCGTCGACGGCGCCGCCGCCCACTTCATGGCGCGGGGCGAGGTGGACCTCGTGATCGTGGGGGCGGACCGCGTCGGAGAGGACGGCAGGACGGCGAACAAGATCGGCACGTACATGCTGGCCGTCCTCGCGAGGCACCATGACATCCCGTTCGTCGTCGCCGCGCCCCGGTCGAGCTGCGATCCGGCCTGGCGCGGGACGGGCGAGATCGAGATCGAGCAGCGATCCCCCGAGGAGGTGCTCTCGCCGCTCGGCAGCCGCTTCGCGGCGCAGGGCGCCTCCGCCTACAATCCGGCCTTCGACGTGACGCCGGGCGGCCTCGTCAGCGCCATCGTGCGCGAGGATGGGCTCTACCGGCCGCCGTTTCGGTTTTCCTGAGCCAAGGGAGGCGAGAACGATGCACGATCCGAGGAAGCTCCGTGAGCAGACGGACGAGTACCGCAGGCGGCTCGCCCGCCGCGGCGCCGCGGACCTCCTGGATGCGGCGCTTGCGGTCGACGGGCAGCGCCTTGCGGCGCTGCGTCGCGTGGAGGAACTGCGCGCCGGAAGAAACCGCGCCACAGAGGAGATCGCGGCGCTGCGCAAGGGCGGCCAGGACGCGCAGCAGGAGATCGGGCGCATGCGCGCCCTGGGTGAGGAACTGAAGGCGCAGGAGGCGGCGCTCGCCGGGCTGGAGGAGGAAGTGCAGGGCCTTTGGCTGCAGATCCCCAACATCCCCTCCGACGACATGCCGGACGGCGAGGAGCCGCGCGAGGAGCGCGTCGTGCTAAAGGCGCCCGCGTTCGACTTCACGCCGAAGCCGCACTGGGAGATCGGTACGGACCTCGGCATCCTCGATTTCGACCGCGCGACGCGCATGTCCGGGTCGCGCTTCGCGCTGCAGCGCGGGCAGGGGGCGAAGCTCGAGCGGGCGCTCATCAACTTCATGCTCGACCTGCACACGAGCCGAGGCTACGAGGAGGTCTTCCCGCCGTTCCTCGTCCAGGAGCCGGCGCTCTACGGGACGGGGCAGCTGCCGAAGTTCCGCGAGGACATGTTCCAGACGCAGACGGGCCACTTCCTCATCTCGACGGCGGAGATCCCGATCACCAACATGCACCGCGAGGAGATTCTGGACGCGGCGGACCTGCCGATCCACTACTGCGCCTACAGCGCCTGCTTCCGTTCGGAGGCGGGATCTTCGGGACGTGACACGCGCGGGCTGATCCGCCTCCACCAGTTCAACAAGGTGGAGATCGTGCAGTTCACGCGACCCGAGCACTCGATGGACGCGCTCGAGGAGATCGTGCGCGAGGCGGAGGAGGTGCTAAGGCGCCTCGAGCTCCACTACCGCGTCGTCACGCTGCCAACGGGGGACTACGGCTTCTCGGCGCACAAGACCTACGACATCGAGGTCTGGCTGCCGTCGGCGGGCATGTTCCGCGAGATCTCGTCGGCGACGAACTTCCTCGACTTCCAGGCGCGGCGCGCCAACATCCGCTACCGGGACGAGGAGGGGCGCGTGCACTTCGTGCACACCCTGAACGCCTCTGGCCTTGCGGTCGGGCGGACGATGGCGGCGATCCTCGAGCAGTACCAGGAGGCCGACGGCAGCGTGCGCATCCCGGCGGCACTGCAGTCGTTCATGGGCACGGATCGCATAAAGCGCCAGTAGGGCGCCGTGCTATAATAGGCGGCGCGATCGGAGGGGTGGCCGAGCGGTTGAAGGCGACGGTCTTGAAAACCGTTAAGGCGATGAGCCTTCGTGGGTTCGAATCCCACCCCCTCCGCCATCTTTTGGTCGGCGGAAGGCTCAAACATGGTCGGTCGCCCACTGCGCAACAGTGCACGGCGGGTGGCCGGCTACTCTTCTACGTCCGCCCGCCCCGCGCCAGCAGTCGTTCCTGCGCGGAGCCAGACTGGCTTACGACGGCTACTCGAAGGCCCGCCCGAGTTCGGAAGAGCGTTCCTTGGCGCGTGCGATCGCCTCGACGAGCGAGGCGCGGAAACCCGACGCCTCGAGCACCCGCAGCGCGGCCTCCGTCGTGCCGCCGGGCGACGTGACGCGGGAACGCAGCTCCTCCGGATGGTGCTGCGTCTCCATGAGCATGCGCGCCGCCCCGTAGACAGTCTGCAGCGCGAGCTGGCGTGACACGTCGTCGTCGAGCCCGACGTGCGATCCGGCCTGGATCATCGACTCCATCAGGAGGTAGACGTAGGCAGGTCCGCTGCCGGCGAGCGCGGTCACGGCGTCGAGCGAGCGCTCCTCCACGACCAGAACGGGGCCCAGCGCACCGAGCAGCCGCAGCGCAAGCTGCAAGTCCTCCTCCCCGGCATGGTTGCCCTTGGCGGCCGCGGTGGCCGACTCGCGGATCGCGCTCGAGGTGTTCGCCATCGCGCGCACGACGTGGGCTCCCGCGACGAGTCGGGCTTCGATGAAGTCCAGCGGGATGCCGGCCATCAGGCTCAGGACGAGGTGGGACGGGAGGACGTGGGGGCGCAGTTCCGCGAGGGCCTGGGCCGCGTCCTTCGGCTTCACGGCGAGCACGATGACGCCGCTCGCGGCGCAGAGCGCCTCCTTGTCACCGACGACGCGGACGCCCATCTCCCGCAGCGGCGCGAGGTGGTGCTCGTTCCCGCGGTTGTTCACGGCGATCTCAGATGGGGAGAGCAGGTCGCTCTGCACGACGCCGCGCACGAACGCGAGGGCCATCGCACCCGCTCCGACGATACCGATCCGCGCCGCCTCGTCTGCCATCTGCTCACCTCCGGGAAGAATGACGCAGTCCCCCGTCCAGGAAGGACGGGGGACCGTGGTACCACCTTCGTTACCGCCCCTATTGGGGGGCGGCGCTCAGCGCCGGGGTCACGTCCGGCCGACGGCAGGCTCCTCGCCTGCTGGCTTCGGGTTGGGTGGCGTATTCGCCTCGACCGGCCTTGCACCATGCGCCGGCTCGCTTCTCGAGGCGGCACTGCGCCGCTTCCCTGCATCGCCAATCTATTGGCTCGCATCATACGGCGCAGGGCAGGAGTTCGTCAAGGCGAAGACGCCTGGTATCCCTGGGGCGCGAATTTGGTCGGTCATAGACGCTGGTCTTGGACCCCAAGTTCAGGTAGGCTCAGGACGTGCCTTCAGCGCGCACGGCGCGTCCTACGCCAACGAAAGCGGTGATCGACGACGATGGCCACATCGCGGCCGCTCGGGTTCGGCGACGTGTTCGACGCGGCCTTCCAGGTGTACCGGCGGGCGTTCTGGCAGTTCGCGCTGATCCAGGCGATCGTGGCGGTGCCGGTTGCGCTGGTCCAGACTTTCGCCCTGCACGACACGGTGTCGACCGGCGCCGCCGTCAGCCTCGCGGTGTTGGAGCAGACCTTGCCCTGGTCGCTGGTGACGGGCCTTCTTGGCCTCGTGCAGGCGGCTGCCGTCGGCGCCCTGACGCATCGCGCGGCCAATGGGGATGGCCTTGAGGTCGGAGCGTCGTACATGACTGCCCTACGCCGCCTGGGGCCGCTTCTCGGCTTCGGCGTCATCGCGGCGCTGATCGTCGCGGTGCTCAGCATCGTGTTCGTCATTCCGGGATTCATCGCGTTCATCTACCTGGCGCCGGGGCTCTTCCTCTCGACCCTTTGGGGAGAAGGCGGCCTCTCGGCGATCGGCGCGAGCTACCGCCTCGTGCAAGGCTACTTCTGGCGCATCTCGGGGGTGCTCGTCATGGCCGGGTTGATCGTCTTCGTCATCAACCTCCTCGTCTCGCTGCTCGTGACGGCGGTGACGCATGCCTCGGCGACCCTGATCATCGTGACGACGCTCCTGAGCATCCTGCTCGGCAGCTTCCCGGTCGTTGCGCTCTACCTGGCCGCTGCCGACCTGCGACGCCGCAAGGGTTTGGCTCCGGCTGATTGATCGCCCGGCGCAAAGCGTGCTACAATGCGATAGCTTAGCCACGGAGGGATACCCAAGTGGCTGAAGGGGCGGTCCTGCTAAGACTGTAGGGGGCGTTACGCGTCCCGCGAGGGTTCAAATCCCTCTCCCTCCGCCAGAATCTTGTCGCGCACTCCCGTCGGAGTGCGCACCTTTTTTTGCTACCGCTTCGCCAAAGACGCTGCACCGAGGCGCAGGAGCGGCGTCACGTCCTGCGGCGGCGGCGCATCGCGCCAGATATCGCCGGTGAGGGCGAGGCGATGCGGCACCGTGCGCAGCGTGAAGTCGAGAGGACGAATGGTCGGGAGTTCCTGGGCGGTGATCGGGCAGCTGACCGGCGCACCGGGCTGCGCGCGCAGGCTGTACGCCGCGGCGAGCGTGTGGCCGAAGGCGTTCTGGCCGTAGTCGAAGTAGACTCCGCTGCGTTTCTCGATCGATCGCTCGAGTGTCACGAGGTCTGGCGCCGCCCGCCGGATCTCCTGGCCGAGGCCCTTCACCGCGAGCATCAGCTCATGGCACGTCGGTCCCCGCCGGATCGGCAGGAAGAGGTGCAGCCCGGTCGCGCCGGACGTCTTGAGCATCACGCGCAGCCCAAGGGAACTGAGGGCGGCCAGCGACAGGTTCGCCACCTTGCGCGCCTCGTCGAAACCCGCCGGCGGCATCGGATCGAGGTCGACGACGGCGATGTCGGGGTGCTCGGCGTCTGGAATGCTGACCGGCGCCGCGTGCAGCTCGAGCGCTCCCTGTCCTACGAGGTAGGCGAGGGTCTCGCGGTTTTTCAGAAGCACGTAGCGCGTCTGCCGGATCGTCCAGGTGGAGAGCCAATCCGGAGCGCCCGACGGCGGGTTCTTCTGGAAGAAGCTTTTGCCGTGGATGCCGTCGGGAAAGCGGATCAGGGTGAGCGGGCGGCCGACCAGGTGGCTTCTCAGCGTGTCGAAGACGGTGAGGTAGTAGTCGAGGACGTCCGCCTTGGTGAGCGCGTCCTCCGGGAAGAACAGCTTGTCGAGACGGGGCACGCGCACCAAAGGCTTCTCCATCCTGTCAACCCTCCCGAAAGAGATGTCGCCCGCCTGCGCCGGACACGCTAGCTCCATGGAGCACCCGATCCGCCCGATGGAGCCGGAGCGCTGGCCCGAGCCGTTCGACGACCCCGCCTGGCAGTTCGAGATCAAGTGGGACGGCGTGCGCTGCATCTCTGTGTGCAGCGCGGCTGGGGTGCGGATGTACGGGCGCAAGGGCTCCGACTGGACGGGGCGATTCCCGGAGGTTGAGGAAGGACTCGCGGGCGTGCGCGGGGTGCTCGACGGAGAGCTCGTCGTGCTGGAGGACGGCAAGCCGAGCTTCCCCGCCATGCTGCGGCGCCTTCACCGGCAGCGCGGGCCGCTGCACTACATGGTCTTCGACCGGCTCGAGGACGGAGCGGGCCGAGACCTGCGCTCCCTCGCCCTGCCGCTGCGTCAGGCGGAGCTCCCGGCCTTTTCTCGCGAAACCGTGCGCCGCGTCCCCGCCGTCCAGGAGTTCGGCCGGGCACTCTTCCGCGCCGCGCAGGAGACCGGTCTCGAGGGGGTCGTGGCCAAGCGGCTGGATGCGCCCTACGTCTTCGGGAAAAGCCCGCTCTGGCGCAAGGTGAAGTGCTGGCGCACGCTCTACTGCGTCGTCACGGGGGTTGCGGTCGAGCGTGGCGACGTGCGCAGCGTGAGCCTCGGACTCGACGGGGCCGCGATCGGTTCCGTCGGCGGCCTCAGCCGCTCCCAGGGCGCGGAGCTCCTCGCCGCCCGGCAACGCGGCGAGGAACTCCGCTGCAAGGTCGCCTACATCGAGTGGACCCCCGACGGACAACTGCGCCACCCCCGCTGGCAGGGTCTCGCGACGACCTGAGGCGCTCAATGCGGCGCCCCCGCGAGCGACATGCGCAGCCGCTCCAGCAGCGCGTCCATGTCCTCCCCGACGGGCGCCTCGACGGGCTGGGGCACCTCCTGGGCCTTGCGCTGCAGGAACTCCTCCAGGGCGTCCCGGTACTCGTCCGCGTGGTCTTTGGGCACGAAGGGAGCGGCCAGCGTTTCGATCAGCGCCTGCGCGAGGCGCAGCTCCGGCTCGCTTGGCGTGACGGGCGGTCCGAGTTCGAGGTCCTCGACGTCGCGTACCTCGTCCGGGGCGTGCATCGTCTCCAGGAGGAGCGCGCCCTCGTGGTACGGGCGCAGCGTTGCGAGGCGCGGGCGCTGGCGCAGGGAGAGCCGGCAGAGCGCGACGCGCTGCGCGTCGGCGAGCGCCGCCCGCAGCAGCTGGTACGCCCTGTGGCCGCCCTTCTGCGGCTCCAGGAAGTAGGGCTTCAGGAAGTAGACGGCGTCGAGGTCGTCGGCGGTGGGGAACTGCAGGATCTCGATGCGGCGATCCTGCGCGCTGCCGCGCAGCGACTGCAGCTCCTGCTTCTCGACGACGACGTACTGCCCGGGGGCGAACTCATGTCCCAGCACGAGCTCCTCCTCCGGGACGTCCGCGCCGCATGCGCTGCAGACCTTCTTGTAGCGGATCGGCTGGTTGCATCCGCGGTGCAGGTAGTGCATGCGCGGATCGCGGTCCTCGCTCGCTCCGTAGAGCTTGACGGGGATCGAGACGAGGCCGAAGGCGAGCGTCCCTTGCCACATGCTGCGCACGGCGCGCCACCTCCTCTCCTGAAGTGTCCGGGGTTCGCGGGCCGTCCATGCAGGTAGGTTCCGCGCGCGGTTCCTTTCATGACCGCTCGTCTGCGGCGCAAACGCCTTCGAGGCCCGCGCGCAGAGGAGTTCGGCCCCGCCGGACCGAAGGCACCGAGAAAGGTGATGACAATGGACGAGGTGCTTGCCGCGGTTGACGCGTACATCGAACGTCACGTCGATCGCTACATCGAGGATGTCGCACGCCTTTGCGCGCAGCCGAGCGTCTCCGCGCGCCGCGAGGGTACCGCCGAGTGCGCGAAGCTCGTCGAAACCGTGCTGGGGGAACACGGTGCCAGTGCGCAACTCGTCGCGACGGAGGGAGACCCCGTCGTCGTCGGCAGGCTCCCCGGAAGGTCGCCGCGCACGCTGCTTTTCTACAACCACTACGACGTGCAGCCGCCGGAGCCGCTGGAGCTTTGGACCAGCCCGCCGTTCGCGCCAAAGGTGCGAGACGGCAGCATCTACGCCCGCGGGGCGAAGGACGACAAGGGAGAACTCGTCGCGCGCCTTCTGGCGATCGACGCGCTGAGAGAGGCCCGCGGCGGGGAACTGCCGTGCTCTGTGCTGTTCGTCGTCGAGGGTGAGGAAGAGGTCGGCAGCCCGCACATCGCCCGGTTCGTGCAGGACCACAAGGACGAACTCGCGTGCGACGGCGCCATCTGGGAGGAAGGCGGCATCGGCGCGGACGGGCAGGCGGAACTCATCCTTGGACCGCGCGGCATGCTCGCGGTGGAGCTTTCGGTGCGGACGCTCAGCCGCGACGCGCACTCCGGGGGTGCGCACATCCTGCCGAGTGCAACATGGCGGCTCATCTGGGCGCTTGCGAGCCTCAAGGGAGAGGACGAGCGCGTGCGCATCCCGGGCTTCTACGATGGCGCGCAGGCTCCCGGCCCCTTGGACCTCGAGATGCTCGATCGCGCCTTCGAGAAGAATCCGAACCAAGAGCAGATGCTGCGGGAGAACTACGGCGCGCAGCGCTTCGTCGCGGGGCGCTCCGGCAAAGACCTCGAGCGCAGCGTCTTCGAGCCCACCTGCAACGTGCAAGGGCTCTCCAGCGGTTACCAAGGTTCCGGCGTGAAGACGATCGTGCCTGCCGAAGCGACCGCCAAGGTCGACTTCCGCCTGGTGCCGGATCAGGATCCGGAGGACATCCTCGAGAAGCTGCGGCGCCACCTGGCGCAGCAGGGGTTCGAGGACGTCGATGTGCGCCTGCTCGGCTGGATGCGCCCATCGCGCACGTCGGTCGAGGACCCGCTCGTGCAGCTGACGCAGCGCACGGCGCGCGAGGTGTACGGCGGCGAGCCGTCGGTGTACCCGCTCGTGGGCGGGAGCAGCCCGGTGTACGCGTTCGCGGGGCCGCTCGGGATCCCGGTCACGACGGCGGGCGTGGGATACTGGAACAACCGAGCCCACGCGCCCGACGAGCACATGCGCCTCTCGGACTTCAAGAACGCGGCGCGTCACATCGCCCGCATCCTCCACGGCTTCAAGGACATCGAGCAGTCACCGCGCTGAGGGGGAACTTCATTGGCGATCCGCATCTGCGTAGCCGGCGCCACCGGCTGGACCGGCAGCGAAATCGTTCGCGGGGTGCTCGCGGCCCCTGACCTTGAGCTCACGGGAGCAGTCGCGCGCCGCGCAGCTGGACAGGACATCGGGGTTGCACTCGGCGGGGACCCGGTTGGGCTGAAGGTCAGCGCGAGCGTCGCGGAAGCCCTCGAGGCGGAGACGGACGTACTGATCGACTACACATCGCCCCAGGCGGTGCGAGGACATCTTGAGACGGCCCTCGGGCGGGGCGTGCGCGCGATCGTCGGGACGTCCGGCCTCCAGGCGGCCGACTACGCGGAGATCGACGAACTGGCGCGGGCCAAAGGCCTCGGCGTGATCGCATCCGGCAACTTCTCGATCACGGCGTCACTCGCGAAGCATCTCTCCCTCCTCGCCGCGCGGCATCTCCCGTCGTGGGAGATCATCGACTACGCCAGCGCGAGCAAGGTGGATGCGCCGAGCGGCTCCGTGCAGGAGCTCGCCGAGGAGATGGGCGCCGTGAAGCGGCCGGAGATCCCGGTGCGCCAGGAGGAGACCCTTGTCGCCCCTAGGACCCGGGGAGGCAACATCAACGGCACCCAGGTCCACGCGGTGCGGCTCCCAAGCTTCGTCATCGCGTTCGAGACCATCTTCGGCCTGCCGGACGAGCGCCTCACCATCCGGCACGATGCCGGTTCGGGCGCCGAGCCCTACGTGGGTGGCACACTTCTGGCCGCGCGGAGGGTCATGGAGATCCAAGGCTTGGTTCGCGGGCTCGACCGACTGCTGTTCGACGCTTAGGAAGTCATCGAGAAGCACCTTCGAACGACGGGACCAAGCCGCAGGCGACCCCGTATTGGTGAGCCACTTCCCCGCAATCGTCAGTGCGTCCGCGGGCGAGCTATCCGGCGCCACAGATACTCGTGGAATTTGGGTGCGGTGTACTCGTATTGCCCTTTTTGTATGCGAAACACGACGCCTTGTTCGGCGAGACGCCCCATGAGCACGTTCACGTTGCCTTCCCGCTTGCCGATTCGCGTATGGATGTCGGCCGTGCGCAACGGGGGGTACGGACACTGAGCCGTTGCGAGCAGAAGATCTTGCTCTGCCGGCGTGAGCGCTTCGACGCGGCCGTCGTAGAAGTCGATATCCAACCGGCGGTAAATTTCACCTTCGATCGAATCTAGCAGAGGCTCTGACAGCCGGTGCACGCCCGCGTCTCGAGCGGCGTCCCACATCGCCGCTCCCCACAACTGAATGAAGTACGGGTAGCCTTCCGCTTCGCGCACAACACGCGACACTAGACCAGGGTCTGCTTCCACGCCCGTGTCTGCCAAAGGGCGAACCAACGCCTCGGCGGCTTGCGGCTCGGCTAGGCGGCCGATCTCCTCGCCACGAAACATCCGCTCTGTGTACGTCCGCGACTTTAGCAGGTTGGTTCGGAGCGTCGGCAGGCCACATAGCGTGAGGCCGATCGGAAGCTCCTTCTCCTGGAGGGCATTGATGGCCGCGATCAACAGCGAGAGAGGATGTGAGCCGTGCCGGTCCGTGTCGTCCCGTAGCACCTGGGCTTCGTCCAGCATTAGCAAATAGCCGCGGTACCCGTGGCGGTCCACCGCCGCGACGGTGTCGTACAGTTCTTTGGCCACATCGCGTTCGCGGTCGCCGCCGGAGGTGAAAGACAACTCTATGTCGTGCCAAGCCACACGCACGCGCTCTAGGGCAACGGTGGCGGCTCCTTCGACGGCCTGCCGTACTCTTGTGGCGTTAGACACCCTGCGTACTGTGGCTTGGCCGAGCTCGGCCACAAGGTTGGTTAGGCTGGCATCGGTGTTGTGGCGCGGTTCCACTTGGACGCGGCTACTCAACCATCCTAGGTCTTCCGCCTGCTCCTCGAGGCGCTTGAGCAAGACTGTCTTACCAACACCTCGCAGCCCTGTAATGCGAACGTTCGCGGGGAGTTCTGGAGAAGCGCCGAGGATAGCCCGGAAGCGGCGCTGTTCATCGTCCCGGCCTGCGAGAAACAGAGGGCTCACGGCCGCGCCGGGCCGGTAGGGGTTGCGGGGGCTCGTTGTTACAGTCATAATACGAAGTATTTTAGAATAGTCGATCCTAAACTTCAAGCTGTTAGAAGTAATCTTTCGGGCACGTTTCTTTGAGCGAACAAGTACCCCGCCACCATCACCTTCCTCCGGCGCGCAAGCCAATCCTTGCCCGGGAGCAGTTCCATGCTTCGTCCGGAAGTCCTGCGGTGCGGCGACCTGGCACGCTGTGGCCGGGACGCGGGTGGCTACGGCATGAACCAGGTACGCTCTGGTGCGACCGACAGACTCACGTCCGCCTGCGGATCGATTCGAAGTTCATGGTGACAGACGAGCTCGAGCCCCGGGCAGCCCGGCAGCTCCAAGGCGAGCTGCCAGTGGCTGCCTACGTAGGCGGCACTGCGCACGTGGGCCTGCAAGAGGACGTCTGCGTTCTGCGCGTCCTCCACGATCTGAAGGTGCTCCGGCCGCACCAGCCATTCCCCCTCCTGACCTGGTGCGCAGGATGGAGGCGCCGCAGCGGATGCCACGACCCCCGTCGCCGTCACGATCTGCACCCGGTCGTGGTCTGCGACCAGGACACGGGCGGGAACGAGCGCCGCAGGTCCGAGGAAGCCGGCGACGAACGCGCTGCGTGGCCGCCGGTAGAGTTCCTCTGGGGTGCCCACCTGCACGAGTTGCCCCTCATCGAGGATCGCGATCCGGTCCGCGACCGAGAGCGCCTCCATCCGGTCGTGCGTCACGTAGACAGCCGTAACGTGCTCGTGGCGCAGCGCATCTGCGATCTGCATCCTCATCTGCTCGCGCAGCCTGGCGTCGAGGTTGGACATGGGTTCGTCCAGCAGGACGACAGCGGGGTGCGGGGCGAGCGCGCGGGCGATGGCGACGCGCTGGCGTTGACCGCCGGAGAGCTCATGCGGGTAGCGCTCACCATAGCCGTCGAGGTGGACGAGGGAGAGGATCTCCGCGACGCGGGCATTGCGTTCGTGCGCAGAGATGTGCCGCATCGTCAACGGGAAGGCGACTGTCTGCGAGACTGTCATGTGCGGCCAGAGCGCGAAGTCCTGGAAGACGAAACCGATGTTGCGTTGCTCGGGGGGCAAGGCGTAGCCAGGACGCGAGAGCGTGCGCTCGCCCATGCGGATCTCACCGGACACCGGAGTCGTGAGCCCTGCGAGCAGATCCAGAAGCGTTGTCTTGCCGCTGCCGGACGGCCCCAGGACAGCGAGGATCTCGCCGTCCTCCACCTGAAAGGTGACATCCGATAGAGCGCGCAGGCTACCGTACTGCTGCGAGAGGGACCGGAGTTCAAGACTCATGCTTCTTCTCCTTTGACCCCGCGGATCTGCGGCCGCGCGAGCCCGGTCGCTTCGCGCACCGGCGCACCGGCACGCCCCTTCGCTCCCCGTGTGCGGCCCTGGGCGAGCCAGAGAAGGAGCAGCGACAGGACGGCGACCGCAGCGGTCGACATCACGGTGAGGGCGGCGCCAGTTCCGAACTCGGTGTTGTGGAACTGGTGAAGGATCGACACGGCGAGGGTTGGCTCGCCGGGCGGGTAGAGGAGCTGAGAGACCGGGAGTTCGAAGACCACCCCGGCGAACAGCATCAGCCAGATTCGCACCCAGGTGCTGCGCGTCATCGGCAGGATGATCCGTCGCACGATGGTGAGGAGGCTGCCCCCGGAAACGCGCGCAGCGGTGATGACGCTCGTGGGGATTTGCTCGATGCCTCCGGCCGCCACCCGCACTGAGTAGGGAAGTCCTCCGGCGACGTACGCGAGCAGCAGTGCCGCCGGCGTGCCGTAGAGGAGCAGCCCCACGTACTTCAGCACCGGCTGATCCCAGAGGAAGATGTAGCCCGCGCCGAGGACGATGCCCGGCACGGCGATCGCCGTCGTCAGGAAGCTTTGCAGGATGCCGGTGAGCCAGCCGCGGCCACGCCGCCAGGCGAGCGTGACCAGCAGGCCGACGAGCACCCCGATCGTCGCGGCGGAGACGGCGTAGATGAGCGATGTGCCGAAGGAGTCCGCACCGTACGGGATGCGCAGCGCGGCTGCGTAGTTCGCGAGGGTCGGATGGCCGCTCGTCACGAGACCGGCGGCACCTCCCGGCATGACGCTCGCCGCGACCGTCGTCGCAGCGGGAACTACGAAGGCAACCGTAAGCAGCAGTAGCACGGCGGCAAGCAGGTACGGCCTCTTGCGTCCGAGGGAGACGGGGGAAAGCGTGCGGTTGCCTCCCCAGCGTGTTGTGAAGGCCCTGCGGCCGACGATGGCGCGCTGCCCCCACTGCGCCAGCACGACCGCCCCGACCAGCACGAGCGAGGTCGCGGCGGCTTCCGGGAAGTTCACGGGGAACTGCTCTAGAGCGCTGTAGATCGCGAAGGTCGTGAGCGGGAAGTTCGCGGTCTGCGCCAGCGTGGCGGCGACGCCGAAGTCACTGAGGACCTCCGCGAAGACGATCAGGGCACCCGAGACGATCGCCGGTGTCAGGAGCGGCAGCAAGATCCGGCGCCAGACGGCGAACGGGCGTGCGCCGTTCATCCGCGCCGCGTGAACGACATCCTGCCCGAGCCCTTCGAGACCGGACGCGACCGCGATGGCCGAGAACGGGAAGAGCTTGAGGCTCAGTACCAGCATGACCCCGACGGGAGACAGCAGAACGCGGGTCAGGACGCCACCCAAGAGGCCATGGGTCAGTCCCCCCGGCGCGAGGAGGAGCTCCCACCCCTGGGCGAGGAGGAAGGATGGGGAGATCAGGATGAGCCAGACGAGA
Organism: Bacillota bacterium; assembly: GCA_021793215.1. Lineage (GTDB taxonomy): Bacteria > Bacillota > Sulfobacillia > JAJZYS01 > JAJYTV01 > JAJYTV01. Next base: position 4,572 of record JAJYTE010000012.1, on the reverse strand, counting down.
CCCCAGACGATCCGGCGTCCCGGCAGATCGGTGAGCACGACGAGGTAGGCGATCGAGATACCGAGCGCTGTCGCCAGGATCGCCGTCGCTGCGGAAAGCAGCAGGGAGTTCACGCCCGATGAAAGCATGTACGGGTCGCTCAGGAGGCTCTTCAGTCCGACGGCGGACGGGGCGAGGCTTGGCGGAGCACCGAAGAGGTTCGGGAGGACGGCCTGCGCGAGCAGCGCCAAAAGCGGCAGCACAACGAGGACAACCACGGACGCGGCCGCCACCCCGGAGAGCGCCCGAAAGCCAACGCCCGAAGCGGGGCGAAGCCGCGCCGGGGTTGCCCCCGGTGCGGTCTCCGCCTGCGGTGCGATGTGAAGTGCCATCGGCTAGCGGACGATGTTGTCGGTGAACCACTGGGTCCAGGACGCTTCGTTCGTGCCTGCCCACACTGGGCTCACGACGTTCCACTTCACGCCCTTGCGGACGTAGAGGGGGTTGATCACCTTGGTGACCGGCTGGAACAGGGAGTCGGAGCCGGCCGCCGAGATGTCCTGCATCACCTTCTGGCCGCGCGGGCCGCTGAGGACGAAGTCCACGAACCTCTTGGCGGCGGACATGTCCGGCGCCTTCGCGTTAATCGCGATGTCGCTCGGCAGCATCGTCACGCCGGCGGTCGGGTAGATCACGTTCACGGGGTCACCGCTCAGCTTGGCGTTGATCTCCGCGGAGTCCTGGAACATCGCGATCTTGATCGTCCCGTTGAGCAGTGCCTGCAGCGTGTTCCCATTGGTCGGGAAGATCTTGAGGCCGTTGCGCTTCAGGGCCTCGAAGTAGTTCATGCCGCGGGTCACGCCCATCAGTTGGAACATGCCCGCGACCAGCGGATAGGTCGGGCCGGAGATGGCGGGGTTGTTCATGCCGACGGCGTTGCGGAACTCGGGCTTCAGGAGGTCCTGCCACGTCCGCGGCGCGTTGTTCGCCGAGACGAGCTTGGTGTTGTAGACGAGCGCGCCCGCCGCTGTGACCCCGGTTGGGAAGAAGCCGTGGTTCGGAGGCAGGAGAGAGAGGCCGAGCGGGTTGTAGTTGCCGATGTCATTGGGTGTCCAGCCCTGCAGCAGCATGCCCTGGCGGTTCATGCTCGACATCGCCCCGTTGCCGTCGAACCAGATGACGTCCCACTGCGGGTTCTGCTTCTCCGCCGCCACCTTGGCAAGGAGCGGTCCAGTGGACATGTCGCTGAGCTCGACCTTGATCCCGGTGGCCTTCTGGAACGCTGTCGCCTCCGCCTGGTCGTACCCCTGCGCGGAGTAAACTACCAAGACCTGCGGTTGGCTGGCGTGCGCCACTCCCGCGCCCGCGGAGAGCGTCCCCGCCACAAGCGCCACGACTGCCGCAGCGCCCCCGATCAAGACCGATCGCTTGGTACTCATTCCTACCATCGCCCCCAGTCGGTCCGATATGGCCCTGACTAAAGCGTAGGAATGACGTGTTATCTATTGGAGAAGAACGTGTGAACGTTTATGGCGAAAGCTCTGCTGAGTAGCGGATCGATCGACCGCGTGCAGTTCCACAGTTGCGCATGGGCTTCCGCGGGACGGTCGACACCGGTAGTGAGCCGCACGGTAAGCTCGAGACCTGGTCAGCGAATGCCGTAGCTCCAACCCCCGAGGTTACCGTGATCCGGCGTTGCAACCCGGCACAAGGGTCACATGGGCGAACTACGTAATACGGTAAAGATTGACCTTCTGCTATCCATTGCAGATCATCGCCCCACCGCCTTTACACGAGGTTGTGGGGCGCTTGTTGGTTCGGTCGCTGATCTGTTGTCGGAGCATACTTGCTCGGCCGTCTAGGGATCCCGACCTCTGCGTGCTTATGTTCTACGAGGCTTCGCCGAGCGACTGACCAATGCGTGCCGATGGGTCGCACATCATCATCGTGCCGCTCGGCAACCAGACGCTCAGAGGCAGAAAGGTGCCGAGGTGCATTCGTTGCATGGTGTCCCTTATGGGCGCGAACTGGCTCCGGGCGGTTGCGCGCGAGTCGTAGGACATCGGGTTTTCCGGTTACCAGCGCATCTACGGCCACCACGACCCCGCAACCGGCACGTGAAAAGACCCGCACTCCTATCAGGAAGCGGGTCTAGGAGTCTCCAGTTGGATGGTTCGTTGATGTGAGCCTCGCGACTCAACCCGCTTTCCCATCTGCGGCGAGCATTTGGGTTGGCAGGGCAGCGGTTTGAGCGTCACCGCTCAGAGAGCGGCGATAATCTTGTGGAACTCCGCCCAGTCGTCGTAGCGATTCAGCGCGTAGGCCTTCGTCTCGTTCAGGTTGGGGTCCATGCCGGCGGCGTCGAGGATTGCGGCCCGGCGCGGCGAGTCGTGCCCGAGGATCTCTGCATTCAAGCGCTGCACTTCTTCGGGCCAGACCGGGCCGTGCTGCGACGCGATCCACTGCTCGAACTCGAGGTAGGTCGGTGTGGCCTCCGCGAGGAAGCCGACGACTTCCTCACGCTGCAGGGACAGGCGCTCCAGGGCCATGCGGTCGAGGCCGTTGCCGCACGCGACGTACCCTTCGGCGAGGAGGCCCTTGGCGTCCAGCAACACCTTCGACCAAAGCCGCGGCAGTTGCACCGCGCCCATCGGTCCGCGCGCCTCGACGGCGAACGGGATCCGCTTCGTTGCTCCGCCACCTGCCGTAAGGCGGACGTGGAACTGCTTCCAGTCATCCAGTTCGATCAGCCAGTGGTAGGCGGTCGTCGGGAAGTCGGGATCCAGTCCGACGCTCTCCTTGAACGGCCGGAGCCGTTCTTCGGTCGAGGTGTACCCGAGGATCCGCTCGTTCACCATCTGGACGGAGGCCGCCGGCAACGTGCCGCCCTTCTGCCGCAAGACCCACTCCTCGAACTGGGGATACGTCGGCAGGTTGTCACGCACATACTGCGTCGCAACCTCCTGGTCAATCTCGAGCCCATTCAGCATCGCTTTGTCGAACCCGGCACCGCTTGCGGAATAACCCTCCGCGAGTTGTCCCTTCACCTCCAAGAGCACCTTGCACCAAAAGCGGGGCATCTGAACTACGCCGAGGGTACCCTTTTGGGCAACGGACGGCATCGGAGGAACGGTCTTCATCGGGAGTGCCCCCTAACGCTTAACGTTCTGGCCTCCCACGGCTTCGCCGCAAAAAGTTGGAGTCCCTGTCACAAGTTCCGAACCGGGTCTATGGGCGCGGTACAGACCGCCATACCGTCCAAAGTGCGCCTGGGAAAATGCGTGGCACCCCGGCGGTTGATCCTACCGCAGTGTAGACGTATAACTCAATGCGTTGTGTGTTACGATGGAGTCGAGGTGGTACCCATGGCATCTATGTCTCGTGTCGGCCCAAAAGGACAAGTTGTCCTCCCCAAAGAGCTACGCGATGAGCTCCGCATCATGCCCGGGGACAAGGTAACCTTCACTCTCGAAGACGGTAAGATTGTTCTCTTGCTTATCAAGACCAAGACCGCCTCCGAATTGCTCGGAGCATTGCGATCCGCACACCCAATCGACACAGTCGCTGTTCGTAAGGACTATCAAGAACACCTCGCTTCGAAATATGGGCAGTCATCGCATGAGTGAGATAGCCTACGTAGACGCGAGCATCGTGCTACGGTTGTTGCTTGGCGAACCCGAGGAACAGGCACGTAAAGCCGAGAGGCTCTTCATCAGCGCCTCGCATGAACGGTTTACTCTTGTAATCCTTTCACCTGTGCTGGCAGAGATAATATACGTGCTTACTTCGCCCAGGTTGGGCGGCCACGCTCGGGACGAGGTGGCATCCACGTTGCGTGAGTTGGCGGGGCTGAAAGGCGTTGTGATTGACGATCTGCCCCACGTTCTTACTGCTCTGCTTACATTCGAGACGTCCAACCTCGACTGGGTGGACTGTCTCCTTTTGAGCCACGTCGCAGAGGCCCAGATCTATACTTTTGACAAGGAACTGGTCAAGCGCGGGGCGCAAACACCTGGTCTCGCATAAGACCTCAAGGGCAGGGCTGCCACCGCCCGGGCCAGCCAAGCATGAACCTGCTATGCTGTTGGGAAGCCAGTCTCGGGGCCGCAGGCAGCATCATCTACCGAACTACATCCGCGTCCGGCCGTCGTTATCAGCGTATTGTCGGAACGGGTGTGAGCGCGGGAGCCGCGTCATGGGCGCGCGCGGGTATGGGGTGTGATAGTTGCGAACACTCAAGGCCCAAGGCGGGGGCCGTTTTTGATCTTCGGGCTGGAGCGAGTCCTGGCGGGTCAGCTGTTGGTGAGGCGCGCGGTGGTTTAGGCGGCATGGGGTAGCCAGGCGGCGAGCAGGGCCTGTCCGTTGATGCGCTTGGCCCAGGCGATGACGTGCTCCAGGCACGCGGCTGTAGCCGCCCTCCCGGCCGAAGTCGTTCTTCTTTCGGTCGTGCGAGCGCTCCACCGTGATGCGGCGGTCGTACGTCTTCTCCCAAGCCTGGGTCGCGCGGGGGATCTCACAAATGAAGCGGGGGCTCATCTCCGGCTTGAGATGGACGCTGCGACGAGGGCAGGTGGCGGCATGCGGGCAGTGGAG
>JAJYTE010000052.1 GCA_021793215.1 Bacillota bacterium | reverse complement strand
CGGGTCCTTTCCTCCGCGAGGGTTATGTTGTCCCTCGCCTCCTCGGTACTACGACCCGATGTGCCGGGCTCCGTCCCACCTCACGACGTCACGCTCTGCGATTACACGTGCGGCCTTGCCGTTCGCGGGCGCTCCCGGCGGGGGCGGAGTCCTTCCCAGCTTTGCGTTGCACGCCTTGACACCGTGCCGCGGCCTGTACGCCGCAGGGGCCCCCAGGTGCATGGACCCATCTCTTCCCCGGAGGTGCCAGCCTTCGCCCAACCGTGCCGCGCTCGGCCCCCTGTTTCTCCCGACACTCACTTCAGTCGGGTCTGACGTTTCGACGCGGCAACTTTCGCTTCATGCTACGGCCCGGTGCCTTGTTCGCCCCCCTGGTGAGTCTCACCCTCTCGGGCAACGGGGACTTTACCCTCGGAGCTTTCGTCGAGGTGGTCGCCCACCCTCGACGTCCGATTGACTACGCGCTCGGACGGGCAGTCCGCGCGGCCGATCTCGCATCGGCTGGTGCGCAACGGTTACTGGCTACAACACGGTTTGGTCAGGAGACCCGCAAATCCGGCTCAACAAACTAAGCGAAACCCGCAATCCCTTGCGGGGAGCGGGTTTCAAGCACTGGCGATGCGCAAGAGGAAAAGGCTTTGCAGTCCTCTGCCTTGCCACTTGGCTACGTCGCCGACAGTTTGGAGCGGAAGACGGGATTCGAACCCGCGACCTTCGCCTTGGCAAGGCGACGCTCTACCACTGAGCCACTTCCGCGAAGGATGGTGCCGCAGGAGGGAATCGAACCCCCGACACGAGGATTTTCAGTCCTCTGCTCTACCGACTGAGCTACCGCGGCCTAACGAAACTGGCGGAGGCGACGGGAATCGAACCCGCGGTCTTGTGCGTGACAGGCACATATGTTAACCACTACACCACGCCTCCGAAACATCGCTGGTGGGCGAAACAGGGCTCGAACCTGTGACCCCCTCCTTGTAAGGGAGGTGCTCTACCACTGAGCTATTCGCCCAGGTGCCCACCGGAGCGCCAGCACATTATAGCATGGTGCCTACCGAGCGTAAAGCCGAGCCTGTCGCAACGAACGCGCGCGCCCGCGGGCTTTTCTGGACCGCCGCGCGATCGGCGCGAACCTAGTGCACAGCGCGCCGTCGCAGTGCATAATAAGGCCCAAACCCGCCCGCGCGTCGAGCGATCAGCCGACAAGAGACGCCCTCTCAGGCGGCGGGAAGTCTGCGCGGAAAGGAAGTGGCGATCTGAACGGGTGCGGCGCGTCGAACAATCGATGCTGACATTGGGCCTATTCGTGGATGGCGCGAATCTATTCTATGCGCAACGCAAGCTCGGCTGGCATATCGATTACCGCAGGCTCTACGAGTATCTTTCCCAGGACTACCACGTCTACAACGCGTACTACTACACGTCGGTGCCGTTGCCGGTCGACGCGAGCCTAGAGGGCTTCCTGCGCGCCCTCACGGCGATGGGCTACACCGTCCGGCGCAAGGCGCTCAAAGAGATCGTCGATCAGGAGACCGGACAGACGTTCCGCAAGGCGAACCTCGACATTGAACTCGTAATCGACGTGTTCAACACAGCGGACCTCTACGACGTCGCGATCCTCTGTACCGGAGACGGCGACTTCGAGCGGGCCGTGGAGCTTCTGCGCTCGCGCGGCAAGCGCGTGATCGGGGTCGGATCGCGGGAGATGGCCGCGTACGACCTGATCAACGCCGTGGACCGCTACATCTTCCTGGAGGACTTGCGCGAATTCGTCGGCAAGGCACCTGCTCCGCCGCCCGTCCCGGCTGGTGAGCGTGAGCTCCCGAGACCCTCCGAGTTGTCCGCGCTCGAGCGGGATCTGGCGAGACCTGAACCGGATCGGCCCGCCCAGGAGCACGATCTACCCCGGCCCGCCGCCGAGCGCAGTCTGCCCGTCGCCGACTGATCGCTCCCACGTCTGCGTCGACGACCCGCTCTGCACGACGACGTAGACCCGCCCTGCCGCAAGCGAAGGCGTAGCCCAAGTTTCAATCTTCGCGCCGTCCGGCGGCGGCAGGAGGTCACCGGGCTGCAAAGCGCCCAGCCCTTGGATGCGCGCAACGTACACGAACGTCTTGCCGGCACGCTCTACGAGCATCGCGAGCGACTTGCCATCAGCCGAGAAGGCCGCCGGCCCGAGCGCGCGCGCACCGCTCGGCAGCCCGAGCCGCGACGTCGTCGCGCCGCGCAGCAGCAGTAGCGTCGGCGCCTTGCCGGATGCCGCCTGCAGCGCGAGCGTCGCGCCGCCCGGCCCCACCGCGAGTGCGTCCGCTCCTGCGAGTCGCTGCCGCACCGCGTAGGTGACGGGATCGATGACGAGTAGGTCGCCCTGGCTGTCCTCGGCCAGGACGCCCTGCACCGTGTTCGCCACGAGGTTCGTGATGCCGAGTGAGGAGACGGTGTCCAAGGGCGCCGCTCCCTGCGCACCCAGGCTCCAGACCTGAAGGCCCTGCGCACCCGGCGCAAGGGTGCGGTTCGTCAGGAACCAGACGGACGAGCCGACCGCAAGCGGATCCGCTGCCCAAACGAGCTGCCAGCCCTTCGGCAGTTGGCCGCTGGCCTTGAGCGCGCTGAGCGACTCCAGAAGCGCGGAGCGGCTCCCCTGCCCACTGCCCCCGCCCATCAGCAGGTGTGCGCTCCCCCTCGTCACGACCCAAAGGTACTGGTGCGCGTCCTGCATCAGGTAGCCGCCACCGTACGGCTGGAGCGCACTGAGCCCGCCAGGCGTCGCTGCGACCGCGAGGCTCTTGCCGTACAGTGCGACCTCGATGCCGCCGAACTCCGCACTCCATGCCCGCTTGGCCGGTGACGCGCCCGACGCGGTGCGCAGCAGGACGCTGCCGGCTCCCTGCGGCACGAGGTAGTTCCCGGGTAGGACGCGGTACGCGCCCTGGGCCACCTTTTGCCACGCGGTGGGCGCGACGGCCGGAAGCACCGTCCCTCCTTGCAGGCGGAACAACGCCTCGGCGACCAAGAACGCGGTGAGAAGCAGCGCGGTGACGCGCCGGCCGTTCAAAGCCTGGATCCCTCCCCTCCGGATGCTATGGGAGAGGGTGGGATGCGCAGAACGGCGAGAGCGCCAACGCGAGGGGTGCGCAGATGCCGCAGAGGTGCCACTGGAATCCGTGACCTGAGAGCGGCTTGCGGGCTTCGCGCGGCGAGCATTCGCTAGCAGGAATGTGCCGGGGGACGTTGGAACTTTACACGCCATGCGGCAGATGCATCAGGGAAGGCGGTGGTCCTCGCGATCTCTCGTACGAAGCACCATACCATCCGTTGGGTGATCCTGGCTGTCGTGGTTGTGATCGTGATCGTCTGGTTCGTGGTCCGCGCACGCAAGCGGTAGACCGCAAATCAGGAGCGGGATGCGCCTCGGCGCATCCCGCTCCTTTGCTTCGCCTGGTCAGCGAACGCGAAGATGGCGCGCGCCGAGCTCGGCAACCGTGCCGATGCGCCGCGGCGGCATCGCAGTCCGCGCCGTCCGCTCAAACTCCTCGCCTGCGCTCGGCTCGAGCGCGACGAGGAGTCCTCCCGAGGTCACGGCGTCCGCCAAGACGAGCCGCTGCGCCGGCGTGAGTGCCGCGTCGAACGTCACATCGTCCTGTACGAAGACGAGATTGTCACGGCTGCCGCTCGGCACGCGGTCCTCTTCCACGAGCCCGAGGGCACCGGGGTGCACCGGCACCTCTCCGTAGAAGATCTCGAGCGTCACTCCACTCTGCTGCGCGAGTTCGCGCGCATGGCCGAGCAGACCGAAGCCCGTGACGTCGGTGACGGCGTGGATACCGCCCACCCGACGCAGCGCGTCGGCCGCCGCACCGTTCAGCTCCGTCATCGCCGCGATCGCCGCGGCGGCGCTCGCGGGGTCGCATGACCCGTCCTTGATCGCCTTGACGATCACACCGGTGCCGATCGGTTTCGTGAGGTAGAGCACGTCGCCGGGCTGCGCGCCAGCCTTGCGCCAGATCTCGTCCGGGCGCGCCGTGCCAGTCACCGCGAGGCCGAACTTCGGCTCCTTGTCCTTTACCGTGTGCCCGCCGATCAGGACGGCTCCGCTCTCGCGTACCTTCTGGAGGCCGCCGGCCAGGATCGCCGCCAGCGTATCCTCGCCGTACAGTTCGGCGTCGAAGGCCACGAGGTTCATCGCCGTGCGCGGCACGCCTCCCATGGCGTAGATGTCGGAGAGTGCGTTCGCCGCAGCCACCTGGCCGAACGTGTACGCATCGTCGACGACCGGCGTGAAGAAGTCGACCGTCTGGAGGATCGCGAGGTCCGGCGCAATCAGGTAGGCGCCGGCGTCGTCTCTCGCACCGAGCAGCAGCCGCTCATCCGCGAAGTGGAGGTCCAGTCCCGAAAGCGCGCGGTCCAGCTCCGCTGGACCCAGTTTGCAGCCTCAGCCAGAGGCGGAGGAAAGCGTCGTCAGGCGACGATGCATGCGGCTCCCCCCTCTCTACAAGGCCTATGATCACCATCTAAACACTGCCGCGGCTGCCGCGCTAGACTCCCGCGCGCACGGCGTCCGCGACCGCACGCGCCAGCGCCTCGTCCTCGCGCGGCAGAAGCGTGCGCACATCGAGCACCACTCGGTCGTCCTCGATCCTGCCGATGACCGCCGGATCGCCGAGGCGCAGCCGCTCGTGCAGCGCGTCCGGCGCGCCCTGGAGCGCGACGCCGAACGAGGGCAGCGGAGACTCCGGCAGCGCGCCGCCGCCGGCGCGGCCCTCGAGCGGCACGAGATCGCTGCCTACCCCAAGCGCGACGAGCCTGCGGCGCAAGCGCTGCGCGCGGCGCCGCAGCGCCGCGGGATCGGCGAAGAGCATGGCGGCGACGGGCACCGCAAGCTGCTCGCCGCGCAGGTAGAGTCTCACGGTCTCCGCGAGCGCCGCCACAGTCATCTTGTCGGGCCTCAGCGCCCGGTAGAGGGGTGCGCCGCGCAGGCGGGCGACGAGGTCTCGTCGCCCGAGGATGATGCCCGCCTGGGGGCCGCCGACCAGCTTGTCGCCGCTCAGCGTGACGAGGTCCGCGCCACTCGCCAGCACCTCTCCCACCGTCGGCTCGTCGCCGATCGACGTGAGCGCGCCAGAACCGAGGTCCTCGAGGAAGAGCACGCCGGCCGCATGCGCGACGCGCGCGAGGTCTTCTCCCTGGACGCGGGCAGTGAAGCCCGTCTGGCGAAAGTTCGAGGGGTGGACGCGCAGCAGCGCCGCCGTCTCGGGCGTTGTCGCACCCTCGTAGTCGCGCAGGTGGGTCCGGTTCGTCGTGCCGACCTCGACGAGGATCGCTCCGCTCTCCCGCAGGACGTCGGGGATGCGGAAGGACCCGCCGATCTCCACGAGTTCTCCTCTCGAGATGACGACCTCGCGTCCGCGCGCGAGCGCTGCGAGCACAAGCAGCACGGCGGCCGCGTTGTTGTTGACGACGAGCGCCGCCTCCGCGCCCGTCAACCTCCGCAGGAGCGGCTCCACGTGGTCCTGGCGGCTGCCGCGCCGGCCCTCCGCGAGATCGTACTCGAGGTCGACGTAGCGCTCTGCCGCTGCGCGGGCCGCCTCAGCCGCCGTGGTGGCGAGCGGCGCGCGGCCGAGGTTCGTATGCACGACGACGCCCGTCGCGTTGATCACCCCGCGCAGCGCCGGCCGCTCGAGCCACCCGAGCGCGTCTCGGGCCCGTCCGATCAGCACCGCGGGCTCCGCCTCCTGCTCCTCCAGGGACTCCCCGGCCTCCAGCCGCCCGCGCAGTGCCGAAAGCTCCTGGCGCAACGCGTCGTGGGCGAGCGCCTTCGGGAACTCGGCGAGCAGCGGCGCCGCGTCAGGGTGCTGCAGGACGCGGTGTAGCGCGGGCAGGTCCCGCGGTCGAAGTGACAAGCTCCCCCTCCTCCTCCAGGGCCGCCTACCTCGGCGACCCGTAGCGCTCCAGGATCGCATCGCGGGTGATGAAGATGCCCTTCGGCTCGAGTTCGGCCCTGCGGTGGGTGAGCCGCTCGAGCCCCTGCGGGTGGTAGACGGCCATCACCCACCTGAGGTAGGCGCCGGCGATGAACTTCCGCATCGGCGGGAACTCGAGGTCCACGACCTCGAACCCGAAGCGGCGGCTGCCGCGGAAGGCGACGGAGATGCCGAAGAACACATCGATCCCCTGGTAGCGAGGATCCTCCACGATCACGCGCGCGAGCTCGCGCATCGCCCGGTCCACCAGCGGCAGCGCGCGCATGGCGCCCAGGGCGGCGAGCTGCGGGTTGCGGAAGTGGATCTCCCCGACCGGCTCGCCCGGCCGTATGACGCGACCATCCTTAAGATGCGCCTCGACGCCGCGATAGGTGACGCGCCCGAGCCGCAGCACGCTGCGGACGTCGCCGAGCCGCTCGATCCGGTTGATCCGCTCGAACGCACTCTCCCAGAGTCCCCACACGGCTTGCAGGACGCGCCGGCCGAACGAGAGTTCCTCGCGGTGGCGCAGGAGTTCGCTGAGCGTGACGGCGTGGTAGCCCAGTTGATGGATCTCCGGCAGCGCGAGCTCGAGGGCCTTCGCCGTGTGCAGGCGCCCGTCGCTGCCGCCTGCGTCGTGCAGTAGGTAGATCTGCCCGGGCCGTAGATTCTGGACGATGCGCTTCGCGAGTGCCGCGGGATCTTGATGCGGCCGCCAGTCCCCTGGGTCGTAGGACCACAGCGCGATCTGCTCCCCCGCGCGCGCCGCGGCGATCGCGGTGCAGAGGTTGAACTGCCCCCAGGGCGGGCGGAAGTAGCGCGGCCCATCGCCGAGCCGCGACGCGATCTCGCGACGGGCGCGCCGCACCTGGGTGAACATGCCCCAGGGCCCGAGCCACCAGGCGCTCCGGTGGCGCGCACCGTGGCTCCCGACCTCGTGTCCCTCGTCGTGGATGCGCAGCAGGAGGCCCTCACGCTGCGCCGCGTGTGCTCCGACAACGAAAAAGGTCGCCTGGGCCTCATGCGTCCGGAGGACGTCGAGCACCGCTGCCGTCGCCTCGCCCGGACCGTCGTCGAAGGTCAGGCAGATGTAGTCCTGCGCGACGCGCGGGGTCGCCACGACGCCGATGTGCAGGTAGTGCCAGAGAAGCTCCGGGAGCCCCCAGTAGAGTGCGATCACCGCGGCGACCACCCATAAGAGCCAGCTCAATGCGTGCGCCCTCGGAGGGCTCCCTCCCCTTCGCTCGGCACGTCCACCCGCCGCCGCGGTGCGCCGCGTGGCGCGATCTTAACCCTCAGCGCGCGTGCCAGTGCGCCACATCCTTCGCGATCACGGCGGCCGCGTCGGGCCGCGCCAGGCGGCGCGCGCCCTCCGCGAGCCCGCTCCGCCGCTGCGCGTCGGTAGCGAGCTCGCGGAACGCCGGTCCGAGCCCGGAGCGCTCGCGCACCCAGATTCCAGCGCCTTGGTCGGCGACGAACGCAGCGTTGACCTGCTCCTGGCCTGGGATCGGGCGGTAGATCAGCATCGGCAGGCCGCACTGCAGGCTCTCGGTGACCGTCAGCCCGCCCGCCTTTCCGAAGACGAAGTCGCTCGCCGCGTAGAGCCGCTCGATGTCCTCGACGAACCCGAACACATGCAGGCTCGCCCTCCTTCCCGGCTGCAACTGACCGAGCGCCGCCTTCAGCTGCGCGTCTCTGCCGGCGATGGCGAGGATCTGGCACGGCACGTCCTGCGCCAGGAGCTCTGCGATGATCTCGGGGAAGCCGCCCATCATGCCATAGGCACCCGCCATCGCGAGCACCGTCGGGCGCTCGTCGAGGCCGAGCGCCCTGCGCGCCTCGTCGCGCGGCGGCAAGTCACGGAACCTCGGGTGGATCGGGATGCCGGTGGCGAGGATCCGCTCCGCGGGGATGCCGCGCCGGATCATTCCGTCACGCACCGACTCCGATCCGACGTAGTAGCGGTCCACGTTCGGGTGCAGCCACTGTGAGTGCACTGTGTAGTCCGTGATCACGACGAGGTTCGCCGCCGTCACCTCGCCGTACCCGCGCAGGGTGGAGAGGACTCCCGCTGGCGTCGGGAAGGTGTTCACGACGATCCGCGGCCGGCGCTCCTCCAAGTGGCGCAACAGCCGCTGGCGCCCGAGCCCGTTCAGGAAGCGCTGCAGCGCCGAGTCCGGCGCGATGCGCGACGTGCCGCGGTAGAAAGCGTGCCAGAGCAGCGGAACGTGGCGCACGCTCAGCACGTAGGTGCGCGCGACGAGCCGGTTCAGTCGGTGGTCGACGAACTCGAAGTAGTCCTCTTCCCAGTGCGGCAGCGTCGGCCTGAGGTCGTCGAGGGCGAGCGATACCGCTTGCGCGGCGCGCCGGTGCCCCTCGCCGTACATCGCGGACAGCAGCAGCACGCCCTCCGCTTGCGTAGCGGACATGTGCGCGCGTCCACCTCCTGACCGACACGGTTCGCTTGGGGGCATGGCATCCCCTGCCGCTTCTGCGGTGCGCCTGGGACTGCACCCAGCCCGACCAAGGATACCAAAGTCGCTGCCGGGGCGCGAAAGGTCCCGGGCGCATCGCCCGGCAGCGGCGGGAACACTAGCCGACGGGAGGGACCAGTTTGGACGAACTCTCGCCCTACACCCAGGCTGTCGCAGAGCTCGCGAAACAACACGGCCGCACGCATGTCGGCGGCATCCGGTTCAAGGTCCGCTACGCCGGGGAGGGGGTCGACGCGGAGTTGCTCGCGTTCGCGGGCCCGGCTCCTGTTGAGGAGCGCGCGCTCGTCATCCGGTCGGACGGTACCCCGGTGCTCTGGGTGAACGCGCACGAGGACCTCGTGGAGGGGCTCTCGGACCTAGGGGAATCGCCGGTTGCGCCGTAGACTCTCGGCGTTCGCGCTGCTCGCGCTGATCGGACTGTGTGTCTGGCGCGTGGAGCCCCCGCACTCCATCTCGGAACTCGTGTTCGCCCAGTTGCGCCTGCCGGTGCACAGCGCGGCGCCGGCGAAGCGGGACGGCGCCGTCTTGCTCGTTCGCAGGGTGGACCGGGTGCCCCCGCCGATTCAGCGGCGCGGGACAGCCGCGCTCTTCGCGGGCCAGCGCCACATCGCGCGGCAGGGAACACCGGGAAAGGTCGCGATCGAGCATCCGGTGAAGGTGCCGGCAGACGGGCTCGCGCGGGCCCTCACCGCGCGCCGCGTCCCTATTACGCCCCCAAAGCCGACCCAGATGCTCGTCGGCACGTCGCCGGTGCACTACCTGATGCGCGGCGGCGTGGTCTACCGCTACTCTCGCCGCATGACGCTCGTCGCAACTGCGTACAACGCGAGCTACGCGCAGAACGGTCCCTGGGGGGCCGTGGCGCGCCTCGGAGGCGTTCATTTGACGCAGGGCATGGTCGCCGTGGATCCCAGCGTCATCCCGCTCGGCACTCGCCTCTACGTAGAGGGCTACGGGCCAGCCCTGGCCGCCGACACGGGATCCGCGATTAAGGGCGACCGCATCGACCTATTCTACGACCTGGACGCGCAGCAGACCGCGGCCTTCGGCATCAAGCGTTTGAATGTATACATCCTCGGACCGCAGGGCGCCTAAGGGCGGCGGGAAGGACCTCCTGCCCCGGTCGCGGCCATGCCCCGTGACGGCTGGCGCGTCTCGCCGTATCCTGGGTGTGATGAGACGCAGGCGCCCTGGGGGAGGTCCGTGGCGTATGAAGGTCACCGTACTCTACTTCGCACATGCCCGCACCGCGCGGGGACAAGCAAGCGAGGCACTCGAACTGCCGGACGCGACGACGGTCGCCGCGCTGCGCGATCGGCTCGCGGCGCAGCTCGGGGCGCGCGTCCCGACATTCCTGCTCGCGCGCAACGAAGCCTACGCGGCGCCGGGCGACATCCTCACAGACGGCGACGAGATCGCCGTCATCCCGCCGGTTTCGGGCGGCGCGGTGCTCGTCGGGCCAGAGCCCGTCGACGCCGCCTCGCTCGTGCAGGCGGTACAGTCGCCCACCCAAGGGGCGATCTGCCTCTTCCTCGGCACTGTCCGCAACGAGTTCGCCGGGCAGCCCACCGAACGTCTCGAGTACGAAGCGTACATCCCCATGGCGGAGCGCGAGCTCGACGCGATCGCCCGCGAAGCCGAGGCCGCCTTTCCGCAGAGCAGGGTCGCGCTCTACCACCGTATCGGCACCTTGGAGCTCGAGGAGGCCTCTGTGGGCATCGCCGTCTCCTCGCCCCATCGGGCTGACGCGTTCGCGGCCTGCCGGCAGGTGATCGAGGAGATCAAGCGCCGCGCGCCGATCTGGAAGCGGGAGATCGCACCGGGAGGCGCAGAGCATTGGCACGAGGAGCCGCCCCGCTGAGACGCGCCGGCGTCGCCTGATGCGCGAAGCACCTGTCCTGGAGTAGACTTGTCATGCGTGATACGTTTCACTGCGCCGAGGTGCCATAGGGGGTGTCCGACATGAGGAACACCACGCCGGGGCGCCGGGCGGAATCCTCCGCCGCGCCACAGGTTCTCGATACGCTGCATCGGCCCATGCGCGACCTGCGCATCTCCGTTACGGACCACTGCAACTTCCGCTGCGTCTACTGCATGCCGAAGGCGGTCTTCGGCACGCGCTACCATTTCGTCGGCCACGACGGGCTGCTGCGCTTCGAGGAGATCGAGCGGCTGGCCCGCCAGTTCGCCGCGCTCGGCGTGACGAAGATCCGGCTGACCGGCGGCGAGCCATTGCTGCGACCGCACCTCGAGGACCTCGTCGGCCGCCTCTCCGCGATCGAGGGCATCTCGGACCTCGCGCTCACGACGAACGCCTCGACGCTGACGCGACAGAAGGCAGAAGCCTTGCACGCAGCGGGCCTTCGCCGCATCAACGTGAGCCTCGATGCGCTGAACGAGGACGTCTTCCAGCGGATGAACGACGTCGGCTTCCCCGCCGCGCGCGTCCTGCAGGCGATCGACGACGCCGCCGCCTCGGGACTCAGCGTGAAGATCAACATGGTCGTGCGGCGTGGCCTCAACGACCAGGAGATCGTGCCGATGGCGGGGAGGTTCCGCGGCAGCGGGCACGTCCTGCGCTACATCGAGTACATGGATGTCGGCAACCTCAACGGGTGGAAGCTCGAGGAGGTCGTCCCGATGCGGGAGATCCTCGCGCTCGTGGGCGCGCAGTGGCCGCTCGAACCCGTGTCGCCAGAGCGCTACGGCGAGGTCGCGACGCGCTACCGCTTCGTCGACGGCCAGGGCGAGATCGGCGTCATCTCGTCGATCAGCCAGCCGTTCTGCGGGTCCTGCACGCGTGCCCGGCTCTCCCCGGAGGGACAGCTCTTCACGTGCCTTTTTGGCACCCAGGGACACGATCTGCGCGCGCTGGTGCGCGGCGGAGCGAGCGACGAGGAGATCTACGCGCGGCTCGCCGACATCTGGCGCCTGCGCGACGACCGCTACTCGGAGCTGCGCACCGCCGGGACGCCGAAGGCGGGCCAGAAGGTCGAGATGTTCCACATCGGCGGCTAATTCAGCGCTCGCGCCGCGGCACGATCCGCCAGAGGACTTGCGCCTCGAGGGAGATCGCCTGCGCCCCGAGCATGTCGAGCGCGACGCCCGTGACGCCCTGCGGAGGGGCGTCTTGGGCGTCGCGCCGCAGCCACGTCTTCGGACCCTCGGCGAACTTGAAGCCCTCCACCAGCACGACGGCGCAGCCGGCACTCCGCGCTTCGGCAACCAGTTCCTCGAGCGTGGGCCTCCCGCCCAGGCGCAGCGTGCCGTCGCTGCCGGCCAGCAGGCGCAGCGAAGCGTGGGCGCCCATTCGCCCGGTGTCGCTGAAGGGCCTCTCCAGCTCTCCATGGTGGCTCTTCACGTACCCGACAGGTCCCTCTGCCGTGGCGCACTCCGCTAGGCGCAGGCAGACTTCCGTCTTGCCGCTCGAGGAGTAGCCGGCAACCTGCACGACGATCAACGCGCATCCTCCTCACCGCGCAGCGCATCCACCGCCGCGGCGTACTCCTCCGGCGTGTTGAGTCCCCGCAGGTGCTCTGGGCGCACGCCGGCGCCCGAAAGCTCCGCGGCGCGCAGGAAGCGGTGCGGGACGCCCTGCGCGAAGCCGATCACCTTGCGCCCGCCGCCCTGGAGGTAGGCGGCGAGCGGCTGCGCCAGTTCCCCAGGCCAGTAGCCGCAGAGCGCTGTCAGCATGCCGTCCTCCACCGGGAGCGTCAGGATCCGGGCGGCCTCGCCGACCGCCGCGAGCGCCCGCATCTCGTCCGCCTCGAGCCACGGCATGTCGACCGCCATCAGGAAGAGGTCACCCAGGCGCAGCGCCGAGAGCACCCCGCCGAGCGGTCCGCAGTCCCGCAGCTCATCCGGCAGGTACGAGGCGCCGTGGGTGTTCGCCCATTCGGCCGGACCGAGGCACACGGGTGCGAAACCAGCCGCGCGCAGACGACCGAGCGCATGCGAGAGCAGATCGCCCGCCTTCCAGGGCAGAAGCGCCTTCGGCCAGCCCATGCGCACGCTTTGACCGCCGCAGAGCACCGCCCCGATCACGCCGCGTCGGGTCCTTCACGAAGATGTCCGAGGCGACGACCGATGCCCGTTCGGAATCGCCCTAGGCGAAGGGATGTGCCCATCAGAGCGCGATCCGCTCGGCATGCGTGTAGACGTTGACGCGTTCGCCGCGCGCGAAACCGACGACCGTCACGCCGATCTCCTCGGCAAGCGCCAGCGCGAGCTCTGTTGGCGCCGCCTTCGAGACGACGATCGCGCAGCGCAGCTTCGCCGCCTTGAGCAGCATCTCGGAGGAAACGCGGCCCGACAGGACGCAGATCAGTTCGCTCGTGTCGATCCCCTGCTGCAGGCAGTGGCCGTACAGCTTATCGAGCGCGTTGTGGCGGCCGATGTCCGCCCGCGTCGCCACGATCGTTCCGTCAGGACGCGCCAGGGCCACGTTGTGTACGCCGCCGGTGCGTCGGAAGATCTCAGACTCCTTCTGCAGGCGCTGCACAAGCCCGAGCGCGTCGGCCGCCGCCAGCTGGGGCCCACCGACGATCGGCTCGAGGGCCGAGGCATCGCTCTCGAAGTAGATGCTCGCCCGGCCCTTCCCGCAGCACGACGCGATGTAGCGCCGCTCGAACATCCTCTGCGCCGACTGGGAGACGTTCGCGTCGGCAAGCACTCGGGCTGTCTGGGCCGTCGCGTCCACTTCGACGAGGCGGACCGCGCGGGGGCTCTCGATGATGCCTTCAGATACCATGAAACCGTAGACCAAGTCCTCGAGGTCGGACGGCGTCGCGACGAGCGTCGCGACCTCGACGTTGTTGACGAAGAGCGTGAGCGGCATCTCGGTCGCCACCTCGTCCATCACCCAGTCGGCGCCGCCGGACTCGATTCGCAGCACGGGGCGCCGTGCGGTGGGCGGGGCGTATGATGTCGCCTCTGGCACTGCGCATCACCTGCCGTTCTTCCCTCTTTTGCGAAATCTCGCCGCAGGATTCGTGGAGCGGGATCCGGCCAAGAGCGGTCGCCTTGCAAATTCTCAAGCGTGAAACCGCGTCGCGCGTGGCGACCCAGAACATGTGGCGCGTGGGGTAATCCGACCCCCGGCGCCACGCACCGCTAGTGTGCATCGGGGTCGAGGTTCCCTTCATCATCGCGTAGCGGGCGGCAGAAGAAAAGGGGCGCTACACCCACC
>JAJYTE010000011.1 GCA_021793215.1 Bacillota bacterium | reverse complement strand
GCAGGACAGCGACGCGCGCACTGTGGTCGTGCCGTGGCGCTCGGCGCCCGTGATCTGCGTGTACCAGATCCGCAGCGCGAGCCGGCAGAGCGTCGAGCTGCTATCGGAGATCGCGCACCGGATGGAGATGTTCGTCCGCTACGGTGCATCTAACCGCGAGTCAGTCGAGGTGCTGCAGCAGATCCTGCGGAGTATGGGGCCGACGGAAGACCCGCGGGCGTAGCGACAATGGCACAAGGTCTAGCCCCGGCGTCCGCTTCCGGCCCTAGCCTCCGATACGGACGACCATCCGTCCGCGCACGCCGCCCCTCAGGATCGTCGCGAGGGCCGCGGGCAGGTCGTCGAACGCGACCTCCTGTGCGATCTGCGCCTCGAGCGCGGGCAGAGGGTGCGCCCCGAGCTTTCCCCAGAGTCGCTCGCGCGTCGGCATGTCGACGTAGGCGGAGTCGATTCCGAGGAGGTTGCCTGCGCGCAGGATGAAGGGGAAGACGCTGCCGGCGAAGCTGCCGCCGCCGGTCAACCCGACGAGTGCCACCGAGCCGCCGTAGAGGAGGCTCGAGAGCGCGAAGGCGAGCGTGCGCCCGCCGACCGGATCGATGGCCCCGGCCCAGCGCTGCTTCTCGAGCGGTCGCACCGTCTCCGGCGCGACGTCTTCGCGCGAGAGGATCTGGGACGCGCCGAGCGCCCTGAGGAAGTCGTGCTCGGAGGCCTTGCCCGTGCTCGCCTCCACCGTGTAGCCTGCCTGCGATAGGAGGGCGATCGCGATCGACCCGACGCCGCCCGTCGCGCCGGTGACGAGCACGGGACCCTGCTCCGGTCGGAGTCCGTTCGCCTCCAGGCGGTCGATCGCGAGGGCTGCGGTGAGCCCTGCGGTGCCGAGCGCCATGGACTGCCGCTCGGTGAGGCCTGTCGGCAGTGGAACCGCCCAGGCCGAGGGGATCCTCGCGTACTGCGCGAAGCCTCCGTCGCGCGAGACGCCGAGGTCGTAGCCGGTGGCGAGCACGCGCTCGCCTTCGCGGAAGCGGCTGTCGCTCGAGGCGACAACGGTTCCGGCCAGGTCGATCCCCGGGATCAGCGGGTAGCGGCGCACGACAGCGCCGTTTGGGATGCTGGCGAGTCCGTCTTTGTAGTTCACTCCGGAGTACGAGACGCGTACGAGGAGTTCCCCCGCGGGCAGGTCGCTTGGCGCGAGCTCCTGGAAACCGCATCGGAACTGCTCCGGATCTTTCTCGACGCGCAGGGCGCGAAACGTGTCGGGCAAGCGTGGCCACCTCCTGTGCTGGGGAAGTTCCCCACGCTGCGGCGCGCCTCCTTCGCGGCCGGACGAGTGCGCCGAACCGCCGACGCCCACGCAGGAGGAGGGGGCGGTGGGGAGGAATTCGGGGAGGGCGTGGGGGCAAGGGAGCCATCCACCGCAGCGGCGCTTCGCTGCCGTAGGGAGGACTGTCGATGGATGGGGAGTTGTCCGAGCGGACGCGTGTCCGCCGCCACCCGGAGCGCGGTGAGTACAGCCGGGACGCGATCTACGCCATCTTGGACGAGGCGCTCGTCTGCCACGTCGGGTTCACGGTCCAGGGGGAGCCTGTGGTTCTGCCGACGGTCCACGCCCGCGTCGCCGACGCGCTCTACCTGCACGGTGCGGCCGCGTCGGCGATGCTTGGGGCCGCGGGAGGCTCGCCCGTCTGCGTGACGGCGACGCTGCTCGACGGGCTCGTGCTGGCGCGCTCCGTCTACAACCATTCGATGAACTACAGGTCCGCGGTCGTCTTCGGCGTGGCGCAGGAAGTCACCGACGAGCAGGAGAAGCGGACGGCGCTCGACGCGCTCGTGGAGCATGTCGTCGCGGGCCGCTCGGCGGATGCGCGAGGGCCGAGCACGGCGGAACTCCGCTCGACGCGCGTGCTGCGCGTTCCGATCACCGAGGCGTCCGCCAAGGCGCGCACGGGACCGGTGAAGGATGGGCCGGAGGACCTTGGCCTCGACGTGTGGGCCGGCGTCGTGCCGCTGCGTCTCGCGGCGGAGACGCCCGAGCCGGATCCTGAGCTGCGCGAGGGCATCCCGACCCCCGGCTACCTGCGCCGGGACCGGCGCTTTTCGCACACGAGCCAGGACCAGGAACCGCGGGGAGAGCACCGATGACGCAGCGCATCGCTGTGATACCGGGAGACGGGATCGGGCGCGAGGTGACGGCCGAGGCGCTGCGTGCGCTGGCTGCCGTGGCAGCCGTGGGCCCGGAGCTGTCCTTCGCGTTTGAGGAGTTCGACTGGGGCACGGAGCGCTACCTCGCGAAGGGCGAGATGATGCCGAAGGACGCCCTCGAGACCCTTGCGTCCTTCGACGCGATCCAGCTCGGAGCGGTGGGGGATCCAAGGGTGCCGGACCACGTGACGCTCTGGGGGCTCCTCCTGCCGATCCGCCAGGGCTTCGACCTCTACGTCAACCTGCGGCCGGTGAGGCTTTTGCCCGGCGCGCCGACGGCGCTCGCCGGCCGGAGACCGCAGGACATCGACATGCTGGTGCTGCGGGAGAACACGGAAGGCGAGTACAGCGGGAAGGGGGACTTCCTCTTCCCAGGGGACCCGACGCGGGAGATGGCGCTGCAGACATCGGTCTTCTCGCGGGTCGGCTGCGAGCGGATCATCCGCTACGGCTTCGACCTCGCCCGGAGAACGGGACGCAGCCTGACGAGCGTGTCGAAAGGGAACGCGATGAACTACTCCGGCGTCTTCTGGGACCGGGTGTTCATGGAGGTGGCGGAGGACTACTCCGACGTGCCCACCCAGAGCCTGCTCGTCGACGCGGCGGCGATGCTCTTCGTGCGCGACCCGGGGCGATTCGGAGTCGTCGTCACCTCGAACCTCTACGGGGATGTCCTCACCGACCTCGGCGCCGGCATCGCCGGAGGCATGGGGCTCGCGGCGAGCGCGAACATCGACCCGACCGGCGCGAGCCCCTCGCTATTCGAACCGGTGCACGGCTCCGCCCCCGACATCGCCGGGAAGGGCGTTGCGAATCCGATGGCGGCGATCTGGTCCGCCGCGCTGCTGCTCGATCACCTCGGGCACGGCCGCTGGGCGGAGAGGGTCCTTCGGGCCATCTCGCGGACGATCGCAGCGGGCGTCACCACGGCCGACCTCGGCGGAACGGCCTCGACCGAAGAGGTTGGGCGCAGGGTGGCGCTGGAGATCGAGGCGCTCGCGGAGTAGTCGACGGGCGCAGCGCACCTAGGACCGGCGAATCCTCTGGGCGATGAACTGCGCGACCTGCTCCCGCGGCAGGGCCGGGACGCGGCGGCCCTGGCGGCCGACCATCTCCCGGTTCGCGACGAGCGCGTTCAGGACCGCCTCCTCCACGGACTGCACGGCGGCCTCGAAGAGCGGGTCGAGGAGGCCAAAGCGCACGAAGCGCAGGACGTCGAGGCGCCCGTCGTCCGCGCAGGCGCCCGGGGTGATCGCTCCGGGGTTCCCGGTCGAGAACGCGAGGAAGAGGTCCCCCGAGAAGTGGGAGCCGCTCGTGCCGGTGCGGGCGATCCCCAGCGTCGCACGCCGGGCGAGCGCCTTGCACTGCTGCCCGAGGAGCGGCGCGTCCGTCGCCACGACCGCGATGACCGAACCTGCGCCCGGTGGCGGGATGGGTTCGGCGGACATGGGATCGTCCGCGCGGAGCTCTGCGCCGAGTGGCACTCCGGCGATCCGCAGTTCGTGGCGAGCGCCGAAGTTCGCCTGCACGAACGCGCCGACCGTGAACTGCCCGGCCCCGTAGGGGACGACGCGCGACGCGGTGCCGGAGCCGCCCTTGAAGCCGTAGCAGGTCATGCCGGTGCCGCCGCCCACCGATCCCTCCTCGATCGGACCGGACGCGGCGGACTCGAGCGCGCGAAGGACCGTGTCCTCCGTCACGTGGTGGCCGTTCACGTCGCTCAGGTACCCGTCCCAGGTCTCCGCCGCGACTGGCAGGAGCCACATGTCGGCGAGGCGCGGGTGGTGGCGCACTGTCCAGGAGATAATCGCGGCGTGCGCGACGCCCACCGCGTGGGTGTTCGTGATCGCGACCGGTCCGGAGAACGTGCCGGTTTCCTCGATCCAGGAGACGCCGGTCATCTCTCCGTTGCCGTTCTGGGAGTGGAAGCCCGCGGTGACGGGATCGCCGGCCCCGCCGGCCCCGCGCGGATGGATGGCGGTCACTCCCGTGCGGACGTCGTTGCCCATGACCAGGGTCTCGTACCCGACTTCGACACCGGGAACGTCGGTGATCGCGTTCCAGCGGCCCGGACTGCCGTCGAATGGGATGCCGAGCGCGCGGGCCCGGGGCGCGCCGGACGGCGTGCAGAGGTGGGGATCGGTCATGGCCACAACTCCCACTGCTTCCTTCCTCGGGTCCTGGAACGGGGCGTCGGCGCTGAAGGCTAACCGGCGGCGAGGGCGCGGATGCCGGAGACGACCACCTCAAGGGACTGCGCGAGGTCGCCTTCGGCGATCACGAGCGGTGGCTGAAGGCGCAGCACGTTGCCGTCGGTCCCGCCGACGCCGATCAGGACGCCCTGCTCGCGGCAACGCGCGCGCGTCGCCTGCGCGAGCTGCGGGTTCGGCTGCTTGCCAGCGCGGCTCGCAACGAGTTCGATGCCGATCATCAGGCCGAGGCCCCGCACCTCGCCGACCCCATCCAGGTCGGCGGTCTCCGCCTGCAGGGCGCGCAGGGCGGCGTCGCCCAGGCGCTGCGCGCGCCCAGGCAGGTCCTCCTCGTGCATCACCTCGAGGTTCGCGATCGCCGCGGCGCAGGATACCGGATTGCCGCCGAACGTCGAGAGGTGCTCCCCTGGACGGAGCGCATCGGCGATCTCGGGTCGGGCAACGGTCGCGCAGAGCGGGAAGCCGTCCGCGATCCCCTTCGCGGCCACGAGGATGTCCGGCTCGACGCCGAAGTGCTCGATGGCGAACAGTCTTCCGGTGCGGCCGAAGCCGCACTGCACCTCGTCGGCGATCAGCAGCACGCCGTAGCGGTCGAGGACTTCCTTGACGCGGGGGAGGTAGCTCTTCGGGGGCACGATGATCCCGCCTTCGCCCATCACCGGCTCCGCGATGAAGGCTGCGACGTCGCCGCTCGTCTGGAACCTGATGACGTCCTCGACGGCGGCTGCCGCCTGCTCCGACACCCTCTCCGGGTCGGTTCCGAAGCGCGAGCGATAGGGGTAGGGGGCGGGCGCGAAGGCGACGCCGCTCAGGTAGGGTCCGCCGCGCGTCTTGCGCGACATGTTGCCGGTGATGCTCAGCGTCGCGACCGAGCGGCCATGGAAGCTGCGCTCGAGCGCGATGAACTCGTGGCGGCCGGTGAAGGCCTTGGCCATTCGCAGCGCCGCCTCGATTCCCTCGGCGCCGCTACTGCCGAAGAAGGTTTTCTGCAGCCTGCCCGGCGTCGCGTCGGCGAGGCGCTCCGCGAGGTCCGCGACCGGCTGCACGTAGTAGGAGTAGGAGCTTGCGTGGATCAACCGGTCGATCTGCGCCTTGGCGGCGTCGCGCACCTTCGGGTGGACGTGTCCTGCGTTCACGACGGAGATGCCGGAGAAGCAGTCGATGTAACGCCTGCCGTCCGAGTCGAAGACATGGGCGCCCTGCGCGTGGTCGAAGATGATCGGCTCGAGACCGCTGGTGAAACTCGTCGTGACGTACCGCGCGTACTTCGCTCTCGCGTCCACGTCCGTCGCCTCCTGATGCCATCCGAGGAGCCCTCGCAGCCCCTAGCATGCCGTAACGTTCCAGTGGATCTTCGCAGCGTTGTTCTCGGCTGCGCCATCGCTCTCCTGCGCGCCGTAGACCGCCCGAAGGAACCGACGCAGCGGGTACTCCCTGGGGCTCGACGAACGCCCGCAGGCCTTGACGCGGGGCCGGGCGGCACGCTACGCTACGCGGTACAACCGAACATGCTCTTATCCAGAGTGGCGGAGGGACTGGCCCGATGAAGCCCGGCAACCTGCCATCCGGCGAGGTGCCAATTCCAACAGGGGCCCCCCCTGGGAGATGGGAGCTACGCGCCTTGGCCGTAGTCGCCCGCCTCCCGTGAGGCGGGTTTCTCATTGCCCGGGAAGGGGGTCGGGGTATGGCGCAGGCACTGCACGGGGGCAGTGATCGCCGGGCGTTCCGGGAGCGCATCGCGCAGGGACTCGTCCTGGGCGACGCGGCCTACGGCTCCGCGCTGACGCGGGTGGCCGGCGACCGCCTGGTCGAGGCCCTGAACCTCGAGCAGCCGTCCGCTGTGGAGGCGCTGCACGTCTCGTACCTGCGCGCCGGCGCCGAAGTGCTGCAGACGAACACCTACGCCGCGAACCGGCTGCAGCTCGCGCCCTTCGGCCTGCAGGACGAGGTGTACCGTCTCAACGTGCAGGGCGCGAAGATCGCCCGCGCGGCGCGGGAGGTGGCGGGAAGAGGTGCGCTCGTCGCGGGGTCGATCGGACCGCTCGGTGTCACCCGCGGCGGCGCGCAGGCGGTGGCCGAGGCGGCCGGGGACTCGTTCCGCGAGCAGATCGAGGCGCTCGTGGCGGGCGGCGTCGATCTGCTGCTGATCGAGACGCAGGCGGACCCTGCGGAGGCGGCGCTCGCGCTGCGCATCGCGCGCGAAGCATCTGACCTCCCGGTCATCCTGAACTTCTCCTTCGCCGAGGGCGACCTCACCCTGAGCGGCCACTCGGTCGCGGATATCGCCGCGATGCTGCGCGCGAGCGCGGATCCGCCCGACCTCTTCGGCGTCAACTGCTCGCTCGGTCCCTCCCATGCGCTGCGCCTGCTGCGCCAGCTGCGCGCGGCGGGCATCGAAGGGCCCTTCTCCGTCTCACCGAACGCCGGTCCACCGATGCGCGTCGGAGCGGAGATCGACTACCTCGGCACGCCGGAGCGCTTCGCGTCCCTGCTCTCGGACCTGCAGGCGGAGGGCGCGTGTCTCGTCGGCGGCTGCTGCGGCACCGACGCGGCCTACATCGCGGCGCTGCGCGACGCCCGGGAGATGCTTTCGGCACCGGCGAGGACTGAGCGCCGGCAGGTGCTGCGGCCGGAGCGCGCCGAGCCGGCGCCGACCAAGGTGAACCTCGGGCTCGCGCCGCGAGGGGGGCTGCGAGAGAAACTCGGGCGCGAGTTCGTGATCGGCATCGAGCTCGACCCGCCGCGCGGCAGCGTAGTGGGGAAGTTCCTCGAGGACGCGGAGATCGCGCGGGAAGCCGGCGCGGACTTCGTCAACGTCGGCGACAGCCCGATGGCGCGCGTGCGCATGGGTGCGCTCGCTGGCGCTCACCTCCTGCAGCACGCGGCGGGGGTCGAGGCGGTGCTGCACATGACGACGCGGGACCGCAACCGGCGGGCGCTCGAGGCGGACCTCTTGAGCGCCCACGCGCTGGGTGTGCGCAGCATCCTCGCGCTCACGGGGGACCGCCCGCGGGAGGGCGGGGTGTACGAACTGGACTCGATCGGCCTCCTGGAGGAGATCCAGAGCCTGAACGCGGGCGGCGATCCGGACGGTGCCGCGATCGGCCACGCGACGGAGTTCCTCCCCGGCTGCGCCTTCGACCCCGGCGCGGAGGATCGCGCGGGCGAGCTCTCGCGTCTGCGGCGCAAGCTCGCGGCCGGGGCGCGCTTCGTGATGACCCAGCCGATCTATGAGTCCGGGCCGCTGCGGCGGGCGCTCAAGGAGCTTGGGCCTCCAGGCGTGCCGCTTCTGCTCGGCGTGATGCCTGTCTACAGCCACCGCCACGCCGTCTACCTCGATCGCGAGGTACAGGGCATCCGCGTTCCCGCGTGGCTGCAGGAGCGGATGGCCGATGCAGGGGAGCGGGGTCTCGCCGTGGGGCTCGAGATCGCGTGGCAGCTCGTGGAGGAGCTCTCGGAGCTGATCTCGGGCGTCTACGTCGTCCCGTCGTTCGGCAAGGTCCGGCCGGTCGCGGAGTTCGCGCGCCGCCTGCGCGCCGCGCATCCGGCCGCTGCAAGTGTTTCGTCATGCTAAGGGAGGAAGACGCGTTGGCAACGTCCCTGAACCTCGGATACCCCAGGATTGGTCCCAGGCGCGAACTGAAGCGGGCGACGGAGGACTTCTGGGCGGGAAGGCTTGACGCGGAGGGTCTTGAGGCGGCAGCCGCCGAGATCCGCGCCGGGATGTGGCGGGCGCAGGCAGCCGCCGGAATCGACTCGGTCCCGGTCGGCGACTTCTCGTTCTACGACCAGGTCCTGGACGCAGCGGTGCTCGTCGGTGCGCTGCCTGCGCGCTACCGCGCCCTGGGTGACCCCACCGGCTTGCCGGCCTACTTCGCTGCCGCGCGCGGCGTCGCCGGAGAGGGCGGGCTCGCTCCGCTCGAGATGACCAAGTGGTTCGACACGAACTACCACTACATCGTTCCAGAGTACTCCGAAGAGACGGAGTTCAGCCTGCACCCGGAGCGCCTGCTCGCGCAGCTGCGCGAAGCCCTGGCGCTCGGCGTGCCAGCCCGACCCGTGCTGCTCGGTCCCGTCAGCCTCCTGCGACTGGGCAAGCCGACGGCGCCGGGGTTCGACCCCCTCTCGCTGCTCGGGCGGCTCCTACCCGTCTACGCGGAGCTCTTGGCCAAACTGCGCGAGGAGGGCGCCGCCTTCGTGCAGATCGACGAGCCGATCTTCGCGACGGACCTCGGCGACGTTGAACGTGCGGCGCTGCGGCGCAGCTTCGAGGTCCTGCGCGCTGCGGCGCCAGGTCTTCGTCTGATGCTCGCGAGCTACTTCGCGAGCTACGGGAAGGACCTCGGGCTCGCGCTCTCCCTTCCGGTCGACGTCCTGCACCTCGACCTCGTGCGCGCACCGCGAGACCTCGCGGGGGCGCTCTCGCAGGGCGTGCCCGAGGCGCTCTCGCTCTCGCTCGGCGTAATCGACGGGCGCAACGTCTGGCGCGCGAACCTCAGGGAGGCGCTCGGGCTGCTCGAGGAGGGTCAGAGAGTACTCGGGGGTGAGCGCATCCTCGTGGCCCCGTCCTGTTCGCTGCTGCACGTGCCGATCGACCTCGGCGCGGAGACCGCCATGCCGCAGGAGCTGCGCGGTTGGCTCGCGTTCGCCGGAGAGAAGCTGCGCGAGGTCTCGGCGCTCGCCGCGGCGCTCACCAAGGGTCCTGAGGCGGCGCAGGACGCGCTCGCGGAGAGCGATCGGCAGGTGGCCGCACGCGCCGCGTCGCCCCTCGTGCACGACCCCGCGGTGCGCGCCCGCCTCGCGGCGCTCGGGCCGGACGACGCGCGTCGCAAGAGCCCGGGTGAACTGCGGCGTGCGGCGCAAGGTGCGCGCATTCCGCTTCCGGAGCTCCCGACGACCACGATCGGATCCTTCCCGCAGACTCCGGAACTGCGCGCGCTGCGCGCGAAGCGCCGATCCGGGGAGATCGGTGACGCGGCGTACGAGGAGGGGATCCGCGCGGAGATCGCGCGGGTCGTTCGCCTGCAGGAGGAGATCGGACTCGACCTCCTGGTGCACGGCGAGGCGGAGCGCAACGACATGGTGGAGTACTTCGGGGAGCAGCTCGCGGGCTTCGCCGCGACGCAGGGGGGATGGGTGCAGAGCTACGGCACGCGCTGCGTCAAGCCGCCGATCATCTACGGGGACGTGCACCGCCCGCAGCCGATGACCGTGCGCTGGCTCTCCTACGCCCAGTCGCTGACGGAGCGACCCGTGAAGGGCATGCTCACAGGTCCCGTCACGATTCTCCAGTGGTCCTTCGTGCGGGACGACCAGCCGCGCGAGACGACGGCGAAGCAGATCGCGCTCGCCATCCGCGACGAGGTCCTGGACCTTGAAGCGGCCGGCATCCTGGCGATCCAGATCGACGAGCCGGCCTTTCGCGAGGGAGTGCCGCTGCAGCAGACCGAGCGGGACGACTACCTGCGCTGGGCGACAGAGGCCTTCCGCCTCGCGACCGCCGGTGTGCGGGACGAGACGCAGATCCACAGCCACATGTGCTACTCCGAGTTCAACGACATCGTCCCAGCGATCGCCGACCTCGACGCCGACGTGATCTCGATCGAGGCGGCGCGCTCCGGGATGGAACTGCTGGAGGCCTTCTCGCGCTTCGCCTACCCGAACGAGATCGGACCCGGCGTCTACGACATCCACTCCCCGCGCGTGCCCGGCGTCGAGGAGATGGCCGAAGCGCTGCGCGCGGCTGCGGAGGTGCTTGGTCGGACGAAGGTCTGGGTCAACCCGGACTGCGGCCTGAAGACGCGGCGCTTCGAGGAGGCGGTGCCGGCGCTCCGGAACATGGTGGCAGCCGCGAGGGCGGTGCGGGAGCAGGGCTGAGCGCCAAGCCGCGCGCCTGAGACAACGACGCGCGGGCCGTGCCCGCCGGAAGGCGGAGGGAGGAGGGGCGCAAACCAGGGCGCGAACCCCTCCTCCCCCCGCGTCGACCGGATGCAGCCCAGGCGTCACGCCGTTCGTTCCCCACCTCCGAGGCAGCGCACCTTCCAGCCGTGCGGTCCGGCGGCGCCGATCATCAACCGGCGAGCGCAGCCTCGATCGCCTGGATGGTGTCTGGGGCGAGGTCTCCATCGGCCGCCATGAGGTTCTCCTCAAGCTGCGGGACGTTCGAGGCGCCGACGAGCGCGGAGGCAACCTCCGGCAGGCGCAGTACCCAGCGCAGGGCGAGCTGCGTGATGCTGAGGCTGGCGGAGGCGGCGACGTCGAGCAGCGCCTGGACCTTCCGCTCGCCGCCGTCGAGGTACCGCTCCACCATCTGCGCCGTCCTCTGGTCGGCGCCGCGGCTGCCCTCGGGTCGCCGGCCGCCGGCGTACTTGCCGGTCAGCACGCCTTGCGCCAGCGGCGAGAAGGCCACAAGGCCGAGATTGGCGTCGCGCGCCCGGGGCAGGACGTCCTGCTCGATCTGGCGCGCGAGCATGTTGTACTGCACCTGGTCGGCGATCAGCGGGCGAAGCCCGAGGCGGGTTTGCACGCCGTGCGCGGCGGTGATCTCGTCGGCGGGCCACTCCGAGATGCCGCCGTAGAGCACCTTGCCCTGCGCGACCAGGTCGTCGATCGCCCAGAGCGTCTCGTCGAGGGGGGTGTCCTGGTCGAACCGGTGGCAGTAGAACACGTCGACGTAATCGGTGCGCAGGCGCACGAGCGAGCGTTCCACGGACTCGATCACGTGCTTGCGCGAGAGGCCGCGGTCGTTCGGGTCGTCGCTCTGCGGCCAGAAGGCTTTCGTGGCGATCACGACGTGGTGGCGGGGCATCGGCTCAAGCGCCTTCGCGAGGACGCGCTCCGCCTCTCCGTGCGCGTAGGCATCCGCCGTGTCGAAGTAGTTCACTCCGAGTTCGAACGCGCGGCGCGTGGTGGCGATCGCGGCGTCCTCCGCGACGCTCCCGCCGTGCGTGAGCCAGTTGCCGTAGGCGATCTCCGAAACGGCGAGGCCGCTCTTGCCCAGCTTGCGGTATCTCAAGTGACGTCCTCCTTCGGTCGGGGCAGGGCGCGTGCCCATCCCGAACACCATTGTACTCCTGCCCAAAGGAGAGACTGGAAACACCCGCGTCGAGCGCTTCACGGCGGCAGGATCGCGCGGGGCGGCCTGCGAATTCTGACGAATGCAGTCTTGTTTGGACTCGGGAGGAGTGGAGTCTCGTGGGGGAGGCTTCGCGGCGGCCTGATGTCCGAGGCGACGGAGTGCCCATTCGCGTGTTCGGCGTCGACGACCACGCCGGCGTTCTCGCGGGTCTGTGTCAGATCATCTCGGAGCAGGAGGACCTCGCCTGGCTGGGCGAGGCCCGCTCGATCGCCGAGGCGAAGGAGAAGCTCTCGGTGCTGCTGCCGGACGTGGTGCTGATGGACAGCCGGCTCAAGGCGGAGTCCGGCCTGGATCTTTGCGCCTGGGTGCACCGCGAACTGCCGGACGTGCGGGTGCTGATGCTGACCGGATCCACCGACGAGACGCTGCTCTTCCGGTCGCTGACGGTCGGGGCGTCGGGGTTCCTGGTGAAGCAGGCGCGCGGTCGGGACATCGTGGAGGCGGTGCGCGCGATCCACGACGGCGGCGTCGTCTGGGACCCTCGGATGGGTCAGGCGGTGCTCAAGCACTTCCGTCAGGTCGGAAGTGCAGTACACGAGAGCGACCGCATCGAGCGTCTGCGAGGACGAATGAAGCGGCTCTACCTGGGGATGACGCGCATCGCCGGCGTTCGCACCGTCGAGGAGATGCTGCAGCGGGTCGTGAACCTTTCCCGCGAGATCACCGAGGCGCGATACGCGGCGCTCGCCGTTCTGAAACCCGACGAGTCGATCGCCCAGTTCATCACCGACGGCTTGATGCCAGAGGAGATCAAGCGGATCGGATCCCTGCCGCGCGGCCAGGGCCTCCTGGGCGAGGTGATCCGCAGCCGCCGCCCGCTGCGGGTCGACCAGATCTCGGCGCACGCCGGATCGGCCGGCTGGCCGGCAGGCCACCCGCACATGCGCAGCTTCCTCGGCATGCCGATGCTCTTCCAGGGCGAGGGGTCGGCCACCTCTACGTCACTGACAAGCGGGAAGGCGCGCCCTTCACCGACGATGACGAGGAACTGATGGGCATGCTCGCGGGCCTAGCGGCCGTCCTGATCAGCAACCTTCGGCTGAACCAGGACGTCGAGCGACTGGCGGTCGTCGAGGAGCGCCAACGCATCGGCATGAGCCTCCACGATGGGACCCTTCAGACGATCTACGCCACGCTGCTCGGACTCGACGCTGTCCTCGGGGAGCTCGCGGGGAATGAGCGAGTCTACGGTACGGTCAACCAGCTCGCCGAACGGTTGCGCGAGGTCACCGACGAGATCCGGCGCTACGTCCTCGACCTGAAGTCGGAGGCGCGGCCACTGCTCGCCGCGGTGGAACAGATCGTTCGCGACCTCGGCATCTCGGACATGGTGCGCATCCACTCCTCCGACATGAGCTACAGCCTCCTGCCGACCGAGACGGTGGAGCAGCTTGCGCGCTTCACGCAGGAGGCGCTGAGCAACGTCGTGCGGCACGCCAAGGCGAGCCGCGTCGACATCACGTGGCGGCGAACGGGCGAGGAGTTTCAACTGGTGGTCGAGGACGACGGAGTCGGCTTCGATCCCGAAAAACCGGCGCCACCGGGGCACCACGGCCGGCAGCACCTCGAGGAGCGCGCGCGGCTCGTGGGCGGAAGCGTCGCGGTGCGGAGCCGACCCGACGAGGGATCCCGGGTAACCCTCACGGCCGCCATGCCGAAGAGTTAGCAGGGGTCC
This sequence comes from Bacillota bacterium, assembly GCA_021793215.1. Taxonomy (GTDB): domain Bacteria; phylum Bacillota; class Sulfobacillia; order JAJZYS01; family JAJYTV01; genus JAJYTV01. The sequence goes on along the minus strand of JAJYTE010000011.1, from coordinate 46,280 downwards.
CTCGGAACGGGCAGGAGTGTCCCCATTCTCTCGTGCCGGACGAGGTGCCGGGGCGCGGCACTCGTGGAGTGCGCCGGCGGTGACGACACGGACGGGCTTCGTGATCGGAGAGAGGGTTCCAGCCGCGCCTGCCCTGCGCGAGCATCGCACACTTCCTCGCGATCGCGCAGGACGGCGCGGCCATCAGCCGGCTCATGCTCGCTGCGTCCGCTCGTTCAGGCGGCGAGCAGTTCTTCGCGCGCCAGAGCCTCGGCATCGTCGAGCAGGCCGCGCTCAGCCGGTCGGACCAGTCAGGTACGAGATGACGTCGAGCGCGGAGTAGCCGTCGCGCGCTTGCGGCAAGATCTTTCGGATGTCGTTGATCGCGTCGCCGCTCGTCAGGATGGCGGGCTCAACGCTGCCGTCCTTCTGGGTCTGCGCGATGCCCGCCGTCGCCATGAGGCCGTTGCAAAGGCATTTGCGCCCCGCCGCGTCGTCCGCGGAGCCGCCCTTTCGCACGAAGTCCTCCACCGGTTCGGACGCGCAGCGGAAGTGGATGGCGCCGCCTTCGCCGCGGTAGGCATCGCGCAGGTAGCCGAGGTCGCAGATGCGTTGCCGTTTCTGGTACACGTCGTCTCCGGAGAGCGTGTCCTGCACGTCGACGACCTTGAACGGGAAGCCGGTGGGCGAGGCGAGGGGATCCGTGCGCACCGAGACGGTCCGGCTGCGCACCGCCCGAAGCACCTGGGACTTGACGCCGCACGCCATGCCGGACTCGTCCGCGTACGCGAAGAGCGTTCCGACCTGGATCCCGGCGGCGCCCTGCGCGAGCGCGGATGCGAGCCCTTGAGGCGAGCCGGAGCCGCCGGCGATCCAGAAGGGGTAGCCGAGCGCCGCGATCGCGTCGAGGTCTACGACGTCGCGCTCGCCGTAGATCGGCTGGCCCTCTTCGTCGAATCGCCCTTGGCCGCGCGGCGGTGCGTTGTGGCCGCCCGCCGTCGGCCCCTCGATCACGAAGCCCTCGATCGAGCCGCTCGCCTTGCGCGCCATCAGGGTCGCGAGGCTGTTCGCGGCGATGATCGGGAAGAACGCTGGCCGCCGCAGCGCTGCGTCGGTGCCCGCTCCCATCGACTGGGGGTCGAAGCGCAGCCAGCGCGCAGCGTCGTCCGCGAGCGCGCCGATCACATCGAGACGCAGCGCGGCGGGCTCATGCAGGGAGAGCTTGTCGAGCGCCCCGGGGATCTCCCGAGGGATGCCCGCGCCCATCAGCACGACGTCGGCCTGCGCGTGCATCGCGCCGTAGAGGATCGGCAGGTTCGGAATCGCCACCTTCGTCAGGAGGTTCACGCCGACGCGGCCCGCGTGCCCCGCCTTCGCCAGCCAGACTTCCATGAAGCCCGCGAGCATCCCGATTCCCTGCCGCGACGTGGGGGTGTTCGCCATCCACATCGGCAGGCGCTTGTACGGTTGATCCGGTGCCCGTCCCTTGGGCAGAAAGTACTTCGAGAGAACGCGGTCCGCGAGCGCAGGCCAGGGACAGGCGGCGAGCGCGCGGCGCACATGCCCTCCGACGTCGCCGTCCTGTAGACGTCGCACCATCACGGTGTCGATGCCAGTGCCCGAGACAACACCGAGTTGTCCCGTGCGCGATACTGCGCGCGCCAGTGTCCAGTTCGAGATCGCGACACCCATCCCACCCTGGATGATCTGGGGCCACGCCGAGCCAGGCAAGCGCCCTGCGATCGCTGCTGTCACCTTGAACCGCTCCCTCTCGCGTCGTCCGAATCGCAACAAGTCGGATCGCTGTCGTAGGAGCGCGGCGCGATGAGCAAAAGAAACGAGGCGTGGACGCCCCACGTCTCGCAGTGGTCAGACGAACTTGCGTGAATTGTAGCACGGAACCGGGCGACTTTCACCGGTATGGCGTCGCCGCCTGCCGAATTCATCGACTTCCTTCATCTTGGACTCGCGCCTTCGCTTGGCATCATTGGCGCCGTGGGCGGGTTTCACTGACCGACCGGGCGATGCAGGCGTCACAATCTACCAGCGTCGGCGGTTAACGCAAGCAGAGGCCGCCTTGCGTGTACGCATGGACGGGAAGCGGAAGGGAGCGAGAGTGATGAGGATGCGCAGGTTTTGGCTCCTCCTGCCCGTGGCGATGGTCGCCACGCTGACCCTGGGTGCGCCGTCGGGCTACGCCCAGACGAGCGCGTCGGGCCCGATTCTGACAGTGGTAGGCTTCGGCCTTGCGAACGTCGCTCCGTCGACGGCGCCTCCGACGGCGCAGCTCAACCTGAACCTGCAGGCGTCGTCCTCGACCGCGTCGGGAGCCGTGGCGAGCCTCCAGCAGGATGTCGCCGCGGTGGAGAAGCTGCTCGCGAAGGCGGGCGTCAAGTCGGCGGAGGTCTCCGCGCAGGGCGAGCCGCAGATCAACTACGTCGACTCCTCGTCACACGCGAACTGCCAGAAGATCCATCAGTTGAAGGGCATCGCCGGCCCGTGCCCATCGTCCGGGTTCCAGGCGGACGAGAGCCTCGAGGTCAACTTCCCGAGCCTCACCGACCTCGCCGACGCGCTGACCGCGAGCGGCGTCACGACAGCCGCGGGCGTGCAGAACTTCTACATGGCCCAGACGAGCGCCGGCCCGCTTCCTCCGTCGCCCGTCGCCCTGCAGGCCGCGTACGTACAGGCGATCGGGCAAGCACGCAGCACGGCCGCACTGCTGGCCGTCGCGGACGGCGTCGCGCTCGGCGCCACGCTTTCCGTCACAGAGGGCGCCCAGCTCAGTACGCCCTGCGGCGGCATGGGCTGCGGCCCGATGCCGCTGCAGGGGATCAATCCGCCGCAGGTCGGTCCGAACCAGCAGCTCGTGGTCGTGACGGTCACCTACGGCACGACGCCCTGACGCCCCGCTTCGACCGCTGGCGCAGTAGCCGCTTGCGGCCAGTCGCGTCATGCGCTGGCGTGCCTGCCATGCGTTTTCGTCGTCCGGGCGAGAGCCCTCGGCCCGCGTCGGAAACCCTGTGGGCGAGGGAAACGCACGGGAGGGGCGATGACCATGCGGCGATCAACCATCGGTTGGGTGAGCTTCGGAATGCTGGCAGTCGGCGCAGCGAACTGGAGCGTCAAGGGGCTCTTCGGTCACGACCTCGTCGCGGAGTCGCTGGGCGGGTCGCGCGCATTCCTCGCGCGCCTCGTGTACACCGCCGTCGGAATCGCCGGCGTCTACGAAGCGGTTCGGGTCATGTCGTCCGCCATGTCGCCGGATCCGCTCGAGGCGTTTCTCGAGGAAGCGCAGCCCGAACTGGCGACGGCGATGCGGGACTGATCGCGGCGATGATGCGCGAACGCTGCCGGTGCAAAGGCACCCGGCAGCGTTCGCGCTTGCGGAGAGGCGACTCGCCGGCCGAAGGAGCGTGCAGGAGATGGAGCCGCCCGCCGCCAATGGGGTGGGCGAAAGAGCACGCTCGGAGGAGACCGCCAGCCACGGGTCTTGACCGCGGCTCGGCGCGAACTGTCGCCAGAACTCGTAGAACTCCTCACGGTGGACGGACTGTGGTCCTCCTAAGGCTCTCGCGCGGGGAGACAATCGAGCGGGATGCGGGTGCTGCGCCGCCAAGTCGCCCGCATGCGCGAACTGCTGAAGGCCTCTGCCGCCACGACGGTACGAGGGAGGGGGAGTCTCTCCTTGATCGAACGCTTCATCGAGGTCGAGGGCGCGCGCATCCGCTGCCTGGACGAAGGACAGGGCGAGCGGACGGTGCTGCTCTGGCCAGGGCTTGGAGGCACGGCGGAGGCCTTCTCGCGTCTTCTGCGCGACGGCGCCGCTCGGGACTACCGCATGGTCGCCCTCGATCCGCCGGGCCACGGCCGCTCGGACCGCATGCCGCTGCGCGGCGGCGCCGGCGCGGCCGCGATCTTTGAAGCCGCGCGCGATGCAGTGTCTGCTGCGCGGGCGGTGATCGGAGGACACTCCTACGGCGCCGTCGCAGCGCTCGCCGCCCTCGGAGCGTCCCAGGACCTTTTGCGCCGCACCGCCGGCCTCGTGCTATACGACGGGGGATACCTCTCCGCCGATGACGACGGCCATGCGCAGTGCGAGCGTCAGATCGCCGGCTTCACGTTCGCGACCTGGGACGAGTACCTCGCGGCAGTGCGCGCCGAGGCGCGCCGCTGGGACGACGACATGGAGGAGGGGGCGCGCGCCATGATGGTGGAGCGCGAAGGCCGAATCCGCCTGCGGATCGACGTCGCATCCTGCGAAGACGCGATGCGTCTCATCGCCGCCCACGCGCCAGGGCTCCTTCCGCGGATCGAGGTCGCACCCGCCGTCTTGCTGCGGGCCGGCAGCCCTGCCGAGATGGAGACGGAGCGCGGCGAGGGGGTCGCCGCGCTCCGCGCGAAGGTGCCGGCGCTCGAGGTGCGGCGGGTGGCCGACGCGAGCCACGAACTTCTCGACGAGGCGCCGGGTCCCGTGGCGGAGGAGACCTGGGCATTCCTCGAACGGGCCGACTGGCGCTAGGCGGTGGGCGGGTGCCGACCGGCGAGGACCGTGTGCCCCAGGGCGCTTACGCGGTGCCGATGTCGAGGTCCGAGGCGAGGTGATCCCTGCGCAGCGCCAGCATCTGCTTGAGACGGGTGCCGCCCATGCGCGCCGCCTCCATCAGGTGGTGGTTCAGCGAGAGCACGTCGAGGAACGCGTCCACGACTGTCGGATCCCACTGCCCTCCGCGACCCTCCTTCAACTCGGAGGTTGCTGCATCCCACGACAGTGCGGTGCGGTAGGGTCGGTTCGAGGTCATCGCGTCGAACGCGTCTGCGACTGCGGCGATGCGTCCTACGAGGGGGATCTGCACCCCGGTCAGGCGGCCGGGATACCCGTCTCCGTCGAAGCGCTCGTGGTGGTGGCGGACGACCTGCGTCACAATGGCCTCGACGCCCATCGCGGCGCAGATGTCGGCACCAACCGCGACGTGACGCTGCATAATGTGAAACTCCTCCTCAGACAGCCGGCCCTCCTTCAGCAGGATGGAGTCCGGCACGGCGACCTTGCCCACGTCATGGAGCAGGGCCCCCTCGAAGAGCGGCAGCCGGACATCGAGCGGGAGGTCCAGCGCCTCCGCGAGACCGAGGGAGTACGCGGCGACCCGCAGCGTATGGTCCTCGGTGTAGCGGTCACGCGCCTCAATGGCGACGGCGAGGCCGTCGAGCACGCTCTGGACGCTGATCGAGCGCCGCAGCAGGCGCCGCAGCTTGATCGCGTTCCGCACCTTCGCCACGAGTTCCACCTGGTCCACCGGCTTCGCGAGGAACTCGTCGGCTCCCATCCCGGCGGCGAGGCGCCGGGAGTCGCGGTCGGTCGCGGCGGTGACGACGATGATTGGGAGGTGGCGTCGGTCGTTCCCCGCCCGCACCCGCCGCAGCACCTCGAAGCCGTTCATCCTCGGCATGTGGAGGTCGAGCAGCACTGCGCCCAGTTCCCCGCCGAGCTGTTCGATGATCGAGATGCCCTCGAGGCCGCTGGGGGCTTCGAGCGTCTTGACGCCCGCCGCCTCGAGCTGCGCCTTGAGGAGTTCTCGGTTGACCGCCTCGTCGTCGATGATCAGTACCGCGTCGCGGCTGCTCCGGAGATCCATCCGGCCATTCCCCCTTACGTTGCGCCGCCGCGCCGCACGGCCATCATCTCCGCGACGCGGGCGGCGAAGGATCGGGTGTCGATCGGCTTCGGGAGGTAGCCGTCGCATCCGGCCGCCACGGCCAGTTCCTCGTCGCCGCGCATGGCGGACGCGGTGACGGCTATGATCGCCGTCGCGTCGAACCCGGGTTGGGAGCGCAGCACCTGGACCACTTCGAGCCCGCTGCCGTCGGGCAGGCGCAGATCCATCAGGATCAACGCCGGTCGCAGCTCCTGCGCGAGCCGCAGCGCCTGCGCCGCGGTCGAGGCGTCGTGCACCTCGTAGCCGGCGTTGCGCAGAAGGGTCTGGGTCAGCTCCGCGTTGACCGCGTTGTCTTCGACCAGGAGCGCAACCGTCCGATCGCCTATGACGTCTGCACCTCCCTCATGACGACCCAAGGGCGCCGAGTATCCAGCTCACGAGGTCCGCCTTGCCGACGTCGCCTTTGCGCAGCACCGCCAGCGCCTGGCCGCTGAGCTGCCGCTTGTCGTCGGGCGTCAGGTCGCGCGCCGTGAGGATCAGCACCGGGATGCTGGCGGTCGACGCCTGGCTGCGCAGCGTGGCCAGCACCTCGAAACCGCTCATGCCGGGCATCATGAGATCGAGGAGCATGATGTCCGGACGCTCGCGTTCGGCGAGCGTCAGGGCCTCCTCACCGCCCTGCGCCTGCAGCACGCGAAGGCCCTCTCGGCGCAGGATCTCGTCGACGAGCGCCAGGGCCTGGGGATCGTCGTCCACCGCGAGGACGGTCAGTTCCCCCGCCCGTGAGCCCGGCACGCGCGCGTAGGCGGCGATCCGCGCGAGCAGCGTCTGGCGGTCCACAGGCTTCACGAAGTAGTCGGACGCGCCGAGCGCGTAGGCCCGCGTCGGGTTGTCGAGGACCGTGACCACAACGATCGGTACGTCGCGCGTCTCGGGATCGCCCTTCAGCACCTGCAGGACGCCCCAGCCGTCGATCCCCGGCAGGAGGACGTCCAGCGTGACGGCCGCGGGACGCAGCGCCTTCACCTTGCGGAGCGCCTCCTCCCCGTCGCGCGCGAGCGCGACGCGGAACCCGCTGGACTCAAAGATGTGCTGGAGGAGCGTGCCCGCCTGGGTGTCGTCCTCGACGACCAGCACGAGCGGCCCGTCGCTCGGCGCCAGCGCCGCGGCGGCGGCCGCCTGCGCCTGCGCAGAGGGCGAGCCCCGGACCGGCAGGAACACGCGGAACCGGCTGCCTTCGTTCGGCGCGCTCTCGAGCGCGATGCGCCCACCGTGCAGGTCGACGAAGCGGCGCACGAGCGCGAGCCCGAGCCCCGTGCCCTTGTAGCGGCGCTCGCTCGAGGCCTCGAGCTGCTGGAAGGCGTCGAAGATGCGTTCCTGGTCCTCTGGGGCGATGCCGATCCCGGTGTCCGCCACCGTCAGGGAGAACTCGTCCGGGTCGCTGCGGCACTCCACCGCGACATGGCCGCCGTCCTCCGTGAACTTGATCGCGTTGGACAGCAGGTTGTAGAGGATCTGCTTGAACTTGCCGCGATCGGCCTGCAACTGGGTAGGGGAGGGACAGTCGACGTCGAGCGCGATGCCCCCCTTGGCCGCGAGCGGATGCACCGCGGCGACCACCTCGTGTACGGCCTGCCCCGCGTCGAACGCCTCGATCGCCAGATCCATCTGACCGGCCTCGACCTTGGAGAGATCGAGGATGTCGTTGATCAGCGCGAGCAGGTGGCGTCCGCTCGAGTGCACCGTCTCGAGGTAGTGCCTGCGGCGGTCGGGTTCGAGCGCGTCGTCGTCGAGCATGAGCTCGGTGAATCCCAGGATCGCGTTGAGAGGGGTGCGCAACTCGTGGCTCATGCTGGCGAGGAAGTCCGACTTCGCGCGGCTCGCCTGTTCGAGGTCGTCGTTCGCGCGCTCGGCGGCGATCCGCGCGTCCTGCGCGTCGCTCAGAAGCCGCGCGCTGGTGATCGCCACGGCGGCGTGGGCGGCGAGCGCCTGCAGCGTGCGCTCGTCCTCGGCGGGGAACTCACCGCCATTCTCCTTGTCGGCGAGGTAGAGCGTTCCGAGCACCTTGCCGCTGTAGACGATCGGGACGCCGAGGAAGCTGCGCAGCTGCGGGTGGCCGTCGGGGAAGCCCTTGGCATCCGGGTGGGCGCTGATGTCGGCGAGGCGCAGGGGTTCAAGGCGCTCAAGCATCGTTCGCAGGAGCCCGTGGCCTTGCGGGACCTCTCCAGCGCTGCGGCGCTGGGCCTCGCTCAGGCCGGAGGTGACGAAGTGGTCGATTCGGCCGAGGGCGTCCACCGTGTTCAGCGCCGCGTAGCGCGCGCCGGTGAGGCCGCGGGCTGCGTGGGCGATCGCGGTGAGGAGGTCGTCCATGGAGAGATCGGAGGTCAGGGCCACCGCCGACTGGTGGATCGACTGGAACTGGCGCAGCCGTCGCTCCGCCGTGGCGTGCAGCAGTGTGTTCTGCAGGGCGGCGGCGATGGGCGCAGCCAGTGAGTACAGGACGGCCAACTCGTCCGGCGGGTACTCCCGCCGCTGCTTGTGGATCAACGTGAACACGCCGACCCGCGTGCCGCTCGCGAGCAGCGGCACGGTCACCACCGAGCGGTACCCCTCGCGCAGAGCCTCCTCCTGGCGCACGAAGCGATCGTCACCCTGGACGTCCTGGACGAGGATGGCCTCGCCGCGCTGCAGCGCGAGCCCCTGGATGCCGTCCTCCACAGGCCAACGCAGCGTGTCCGCGCCCGCGGGGTGCCGGGCGATGCGGTTGAGGTGCAGCGCGTCGGGCTCGAGGACGAAGAGCTCCGCCACGTCGGCGGACGCAGCCGCGGCGAGCGCGGCGAGCAGCTCCGCCGCGAGCACCTGCGGGTCGAGCGGGCGGACGAGCGCCTGCATCACGTTGTTCACGGCGGCCAGTCGGCGCGCCTCGCGCTGCGTCGCGGCGAGCAGGCGCGCGTGCTCGCAGGCGATCGCCGCATGGCGCGCGAGGTGCCCGAGGAGCGCAATGTCGTCCTGCGCGAACAGGAAGCTGCGCTCCGGGAGCACGATGAGGAAGCCGACGGGCGGCGCCTTCGTGCCGATCGGCAGGGCGGTGAACTCCTGCACGCCGGACTCCGCCGCGAAGGTGCGTGCAGTGGGCGGCAGATCGCCCAGATCGCGGCTCACCCCGGGCGTCCCCTGGGCGGCCGCGGCCACCGCTCCGAGCGCCGGCACCGCGCAGCGCATCGGTGCTGGCGGGACAGTGCCAGGCCTCGCGTGCCAGATCAGCTCGGCGCTCTTCCCGTCCTCCGAGAGGTCGGCGACACCGATCGCCATCGCGCCGGTGAGCGTCAAGGAGGTCGTCGCGAGGTGGGTGAGGACGGCCCTCACGTCCCCGCGCTCGGGGAAACGGCAGACGAAGGCATCGATCTCGGGCAACTGCCACCGCCGAACGAGCCAGCCCGGCGGCGTGAACCCGCAAACGTAGGAGAGAGCGGCGATCAGCGCGAGGATGGACGCCGCGTGCGTGGCGAATGCGGGGGAGAGGACCTGACCGGCCACGACCGCGAGCACGATCGCCGCGGTCCCCAGACCGATCGCGAGCATGCGGCGGCGGACGACGCCGCGCGTGCTCGCGGAGAAGCGAAGGAACAGGTAGACGGCGGAGCCGTCCACCGCGACGTAGTAGACGAAGAGCAGGAGGAGCGGCGCCTGTTGGATCACGCCGAGGGACGCGAGGACGAGTGCGGCGCACGAGAGGAAGAGCCATCCGGCTGCCACCTGGAGCAGCCAGGGCCGCAGTCGCGCGAAGCGGCCCGCGCTGCGCAGCAGAAAGTAGGGCTGGGTCAGGAAGAGCGCGGTACCCACGACGGCGCCGACGCCCTCGGGCACGCCGAGGAATTGCCCGATCGTCGGCAGGACCAGGGCCCCGGCAAGGCTGCCGAGCATCAAGGGGATGTCGGCCGCGGTGCGCGATCTGAAATGCCGCAGCAGCGATGCGGCGAACACCAGGACGAGGATGAACTCGATGGCGTAATCTGCCCAGATGCCCAAAGGAAACGCCCCGCTTTCAGGACGCGGGTAAGGAGACTGGACGAGTCACCATTAGTCTGGCCGCTCGAAGGGAATCCTGTCAATGTTTGTCGACGATGGCTGTGAGCTGCCGACGCGGCGCGGTGGAAACCGTATGCCGAAATGCCTTCGGTCTCGTGCATGCCAGGCTGGCGCAGGAGCAGACCTAAGGAGGGGAGGTGCGCGCGTTGCCTGAGCTGACCGCGAGCGCTCTGACCGTCGATGGACGCGAGCTGTCGCCGCGTCACGGCGACACCATCCTGCAGGCGATGCTGCGCGAGGGCATCGAGATCGCCCATGTCTGTTACCACCCGCAGCTCGGACCGCTCGAGACCTGCGACACCTGCATCGTCGAGGTGGACGGCGGGCTCGTGCGCGCGTGCGCGACCGAGGCGCACGCCGGCATGTCGGTACGTCGAGACGGCTCGGCCCCGCGCGCCGCGCGCGAGGAGGCGATGCAGCGCCTCCTGCACAACCACCGGCTCTACTGCACCGTCTGCGACAACAACAACGGCGACTGCGTCGTCCACAACGCGGCGAAGCTCCTCGGGATCACGAGCCACACGCATCCCTTCGAACCGAAGCCGCCGCCGCATGAGGACGACACGAACCCCTTCTACCGCTACGATGCGGACCAGTGCATCCTCTGCGGGCGTTGCGTCGAAGCGTGCCAGAACCTTGAGGTGAACGAGACCCTCTCGATCGACTGGGCGCTCGAGCGCCCCAGGGTAGTCTGGGACGACCACAAGCCGATCGGGGAGTCGTCGTGCGTCTCGTGCGGCCACTGCGTGACGGTCTGTCCGTGCAACGCCCTGATGGAGAAGACGATGCTCGGCCAGGCCGGCCAGTTCACGAACCTTCCGGACCGCGTCCGGCTGCCGATGATCGAGCTTGTCGAGCACCTCGAGACGAGCCTGCCGCCCGTCTTCGCACTCTCGGACGTCGAGGCGGCGACGCGAGAGAGCGTGATCCGGCGCACGAAGACTGTCTGCACGTACTGCGCCGTGGGCTGCAGTTTCGACGTCTGGACGCGGGGCAGGGAGATCCTGAAGATCGACCCGCAGGTGGAGGCGCCGGCGAACGGCATCTCGACCTGCATCAAGGGGAAGTTCGGCTGGGACTACGTGAACAGCGAGGAGCGCCTCAAGCAGCCGCTGATCCGCCGGGACGGCGTCTTCGTCCCCGCCACATGGGACGAAGCGCTCGACCTCGTCGCGCGGCGCTTTCGGGAGATCAAGCAGACGCACGGTCCGGATGCGCTCGCCTTCATCGCCTCGTCGAAGGGCTCGAACGAGGAGGCCTTCCTGACCCAGAAGTTGGCCCGCCAGGTAATCGGGACGAACAACGTCGACAACGACTCGACCTACTGCCAGGATCCGGCGACCTACGGGCTGCGCAACACGGTCGGATACGGCGCGGACTCGGGATCGATCCGTGACATCGAGCAGGCGGAGCTGATCCTCGCGATCGGCTCGAACACCGCGGAGTCCCACCCCGTGATCGCGACGCGCGTGAAGCGAGCCCATAAGCTCCACGGGCAGAAACTCATCGTCGTCGACGTGCGCAAGCACGAGATGGCCGACCGCGCCGATCTGTACATCCGGCCGCGCCCCGGCACCGACGCGCTTTGGCTGCTCGGGGTGCAGCGCTGCCTGCGCGACGAGGGATGGCTGGCGAAGGAGTTCCTTGCGGAGCGCGTCGACGGCGTCGACGCGTACCTCGGCGCGCTGGATCCCTATGACCTCGCGCGCGTCGAGCGGGAGACCGGCGTGTCGCAGGAGGACACGAGGCTGGTTGCTCGGATGATCCATGAGGCGGGGTCCGTCTGCGTCCTCTGGGCGATGGGCATCACGCAGCAGCGCAACGGCAGCGCCGGCTCCTTGGCGATCTCGAACCTGCTGCTGCTCACGGGCAACTTCGGCCGGCCCGGCACGGGGGGCTACCCGCTGCGCGGCCACAACAACGTCCAGGGCGCGAGCGACATGGGTGCGAAGCCGTCCTTCCTCCCCGGCTACCAGTCGCCGGGAGACGAGGCGGTGCGCAGGCGCTTCGAGGAGGCCTGGGAGACGGAGCTGCCGCAGGGCCGCGGCATCAACAACGTCGAACTGTCGGACGCGATCCTCGACGGCAAGGTGCATGGCGTCTACATCATCGGAGAGGAGACGGCGCTCGTCGACAACGACGCCGGCTTCACCCAGCGGTCGCTCGAAGCGGCGGAGTTCCTCGTCGTTCAGGAGCTCTACATGACGCGCACGGCCCAGTTCGCGGACGTGATCCTGCCGGCGAGCCCCTGCCTCGAGAAGGAGGGGACCTTCACCAACACCGAGCGCCGCATGCAGCGCTTCTACCAGGCGCTCGAGCCGCTCGGGCAGTCGCGACCGGACTGGCGGATCCTGCAGGCCGTCGCCAACCGCCTGGGGGCGAGGTGGCACTACGAGCACCCGAGCGAGATCATGGACGAGATCGCGCGGCTCTCCCCGATGTTCGCGGGCGTCTCGTACGAGCGGCTGGACGGCTACAAGTCGCTGCACTGGCCGGTCGCGGTGGATGGCAAAGACTCTCCGCTCCTCTACACCGAACGGTTCAACTCGCAGAGCGGCAAGGCGAAGCTCGTGGCGGTCGAGCTGGAGGACCCGCACTCCTTCGACCTGCGCGGCGTGCACGTCAATAACGGCCAGATCCTGGAGCACTTCCACGAGGGCAACATGACCTACCGCGTGCCGGGCATCGCCGAGATCGTCCCGTCCGTGTTCCTCGAGGTCTCGCCGGATCTCGCGAAGCGCGAGCAGCTGGAGGACGGGGATGTCGTCCGCCTCACCTCTCCGGCCGGCGAGGCCGAGGTGGCCGTACTCGTGACGGACCGCGTGGCGGGCGGCGTGCTCTACCTGCCGATGAACGATCGCGGCCAGGGAGCGATCAACAACCTGACGGGCAAGGCCAGGGACCCGAAGACGATGACGCCGTCCTACAAAGGCACGAGCGCGGCGCTCGAGAAGACCGGTCGGCGCCTGGGTCGCTCGCCCTTGCCGCGCCGCAACTGGCGCTTCCAGAAGCGAAACCCGCAGCCCGGGGTGCGGGTCGAGGAGAAGTGGCGCCGACAGGACTACCAGCCGCTGACGGGGGATCCCGCGCGCATCGCGAAGGAGGCACGCGCAGATGGCAGCACCCACGACCAAGATCGCGTTCTCCACTGAAGGCAGGGAGGTTCGGCCGGAGGCGCCATTGGAGGAGGAGGCGCTTCGAAAGGCCCGCCGCCTCCTCGCGGCGCTCGACGACGCCCGCGTGCTCGACCTCTTGCTCGGGATCGTCGAGCAGCGCGCCGAGGTCGCAGGGGTGGTCGTGGACCTGCTGAACGGTAGGGCGAACCGTGACGGGCTCCGTAACCTCGAGGGGCAGATGATGCTGCTCGCGAGCATCCCGCCGGATGCGATCTCGCCGATCGTGCATGGACTCCTGGCGGGTTCCGAGCGCGCGAGCGAGGCGATGCAGGCGAAGGACGCCGACCGCCCGCTCGGTGTATCGGGCGTCTGGCACGCCCTGCACGAGCCCGACGTGAACCTCGGGATGCGTGCGATGATCGGCTTCTTCGGCGGGTTCGGCGCGGCGTGGCGAGAGGTGTCGGAGCACTCGCCGTCGCTCACGCGTCCCATGCCAGGAGAGCCGGTTCCTGCGCAGCACCGCGCGCCCGGCCCCGGAGGAGGCGCGTAAGGGGAAAAGCCGGGGGAGGGCAGTTGCCCTCCCCCGGCTGCCGTACGTCTCGTCGCCTAGTCGGCCAAGGAGCCCATCGGGTCCCACGGCTCCAGCTCGATCGGCGGCTGCGAGAGCGCCGCCTGGAGCGCCTGCGGCAGGTACTTGCGCTGCACGACGACCTGGTACATGTAGCTCTCGAACCAGGCGTCGTCCATCACGAAGTAGCCCTTTCGGCCCGGCTCCTCGCCCCAGCTGTTCTCGACGCGCCAGCGGTTCGGCCGGGAGTCCACGACGTTGACGCCGGTGAAGACCATGGCGTGCGTCATCAGGCTCTCGCCGTAGTCCAGGCGCTCCGCCTTGCTCATGTCGATCGGCGTGCCGACCACCGAGGCGTAGTCGTAGAGGTCCGCCGAGAGGATGCCGCCGTCGCGGTCGGACATCTTGCCGACGTCGCAGCCGAACCAGACGGCCTCGCCGTCGAGGAGCTGAGCCATCGCGGCCGTGCGGAGCTCGTCGGCCTCCACGTTGAGGTAGAGGACGTCGCGCCCGCCCTTCACGTTGCCGAGGAACTTCACGGTGAACGTGCGGCCGTACGGCTTGTCGGCCGTCGGTGCGTTGATCAGGCTGACGTACTCGCGAAGATCCATGCCGACGTAGCGGTGGTAGAACTCGAGCGGGGTCAGGTTCTCGTCGCGGTGGAACGCGTCGTCCTTGTCGCGGTACTCGAACTCGAAGCGTTCGGGCGGCTCGCCGAGGAACGTGACCAGGGCGACGTAGAAGTCCGCAAGCATGCGCTCCTTCTCCGCGCGCAGCGCGGCGAGGCTTCCGTCGCCGTTGGCGTGCAGCGCCCTGAGGTGGGCGGCGTCCTCGCGCAGTTTGGCGGTGAGGAGCGCGTTCATGCCCCGCGACTTGCTCGAGTGGAAGGACTCCGGCATGACCCACTTCGGCACGACCCCGTACTTCTCGACGAGGTTGACGAACATATCCCACTGCCCGCCGTCGTTCAGCGGGGCCTCGAGAAGCCATGCGACGAGGCGCCCTTCGCGCGGCTCGGGGAGGGTCTCGAGGATGCTCTCGAGGAAGTAGTTCGCCTTCTCGAATTTGTCCCAGAACATCTGGTAGGCCTGGGAGAGCTCGAAGGTCTCGAGGCCCAGAGCCTGCATCACGGGGATGCGCAGGGTGTTGAGGCCCGCGAACATCCAGCAGCGGCCGCTCTGCTGCTGGTTCGTGATCGGGCCGCCCTTGACCGTGTGCGAGAATGTATGCTGCATCTCGCGCAGCCTCTGCTGGTTGAGGGCTACCGCGGCGATGCCGTTCTTCTGGACTGCGCTGCCGAGGGTCCGCTGGCGGGGAAGCTGGTCGAGGCGCTCCTGGCAGGCGGCCAGCAGCGCGGGTGTAATTGTGGTCCGGCTCTCGAGTTCGATGCTCATCTCGCGTCCCTCCGTTCTGGCGCGGGGGGGGGAGTGCACCCCCCGCCGAGGCGTCGTCTCCATTGTAGCGCATGGCCGCCTGGGCGTTGGGCATACTAGACGGCTTCTCCCGCGAGTTCGCCCGGGCGGCAGTGCCGCGATCTGCTATATTGGACGCGCTAGTTAGGGCTCGAGTGACGAGGAGGAAGGTTCCATGCCACTACTGAGAGAGCGGCGGGGCGCGGTGGAGATCGTCACGTTCAACCGCCCGGAGGCCATGAACGCGCTGAACCGTCAGACGCTCGAGGAACTCGAGGGTGCGGTGGAGGAGATCGCGCGCGACGACGCGGTCGGCGCCGTCGTCTTCACCGGAACGGGACCGAAGGCGTTCGTCGCGGGCGCCGACATCAACCAGTTCGTCGATCTCGACGTCTTCACCGCGGGAGAGTTCGCGGAGCGTACGCTCGGCATCTTCCGGCGCGTCGAGGAGTCCCCAAAGCCCTCGATCGCGGCGGTGAACGGGTTCTGCCTGGGTGGAGGGGTGGAGTTCTCCCTGAGCTGCGATCTGCGCATCGCGTCGGAGAACGCGCGCTTCGGCCAGCCTGAGGTGAACCTGGGGATCATCCCCGGCTGGGGCGGGACCCAGCGGCTGCAGCGGCTCGTGGGGCCGGGCTGGGCGCGCCAGCTGATCCTGACGGGCGACATGATCGACGCCCAGACGGCGCTGCGCATCGGGCTCGTGAACGAGGTCTTGCCGCAGGAGACACTCCTCGAGCGCGCGGTGGAGATCGCTGAGCGGATGGGCGGGCGGGCGCGCCGCGCCGTCGCGCTCTCGAAGCAGGCGATCCTGCGGGGCGCCGAGATGTCGCTCATCGATGGACTGAAGTTCGAGACGGCGATGTGGCAGCTCTCCTTCGGAACGGAGGACCGCAAGGAGGGCGTGGCGGCCTTCCTGGAGAAGCGCAAGCCCAAGTTCACCGGGCGCTGAGGCGGCCCCGCGGGGAACGGCCGGACGAATTCGTCCGGCCGTTCTCAGATTTCACCCCATCCAGGCATTGACACCTGACGGCATCGTCATATAGTGGTACATGACAAGTGACTCACCTGTCTGGTCCCGCAGCGAGGAGAGGAGGCTTCCGGTTTGGCAGCTCCACGCGGTTGGCGGATCGCGGTTCCCGCGGTCTCGGCTCTGCTGCTCGCGTCCGGTTGCGGTTCCGCGGTCTCGACGCAGTCGCAGGCGCCCAAGGGTCCGATCGACATCGGGGTCGTGACGTCCATCTCGGGTCCGCTCCAGGACTATGGCCAGCAGGAGGTGCGCGGGCTGAAGCTCGGCGTCGCCTACGCGACGCACGGCACGAACAAGGTGGACGGCCGCAAGATCAACCTGATCTTCCGCGACTCCAAGGGCGACCCGGCGACCGGTGAAGCGGCCATGAAGGACCTCATCCTCAACGACCACGTCGCGATGGTGCAGGGGCCGGCCGACAGCGCCGTTGCCATCCCGATGGAACAGCTCGCAGGCCAGTACAAGGTGCCGCTCGTGATCGATCCGGCGGCGGACGACGACCTCACGACGACCTACCTGAACCCGTACGTCTTCCGCACGGCGGCGAACACCTACATGTACGCGGCATCCTACGCCGCGTACCTGCAGCAGCACGGCGGCGCAAGCGGCGTCACGTTCTACCAGTTCGCGCCGAACTACGTCTTCGGCACGTCGAGCGTGAAGGACTGGGCAGCCGCCCTGACGAACGCGGGCGCCACGAACGCGGGCGTCACCTACGCACCGATCACGGCGACCGACTTCACGTCCTACATCGACCACATCCTCAGCCTGAAGCCTTTGCCGAAGGAGCTCGTCGTCACCTGGGCCGGCGTCGGGGCGATCGCGCTCTTCCAGCAGATGGCGCAGGCCGGCCTCTACAGCAAGATGACGGTCATCGGGGCGATCGGGGGCTACAACGGCCTCACGGCGCTCGGAAAGTCTGACAACGGCTTCGTCGGCGTGACGGACTACTACTACACGCTGGCCCACAACGCCGCGAACAAGTACCTCGTCGCGCAGTACGAGAAGGCCTACAAGGCGCCGCCGGACCTCTTCTCCGGAACCTCGTTCGCGGCCGGCCAAGCGATCGTGCAGGCGCTCCAGAAGGCCGGCGACACGAAGGCCTCCGACCTGACGAAGGCGCTGACGGGAATGACGATCGACGGTCCGAAGGGCCCGATCACCATCCGGTCCACGGACCACCAGGCACTGCAGCCGATGTACGTCGTGAAGCTCGTCTGGAACCAGACCGCGGGCTACGCCGTGCCGACGCTGATCGAGACCGTCTCGGCGCAGGCGAGCGCACCGCCGGCGCAGTGAGCGCCTCGCCGGCGCTGGAGGCCGACGGTCTCGTGCGGCGCTTCGCCGGCGTGACGGCCGTGGAGGGATTCTCGCTCCGGATCGCCCGGGGCGAGATCCACGGTCTGATCGGCCCGAACGGCGCCGGCAAGACGACGGTCTTCAACCTGCTGACCGGTCTGCTGCGCCCGAGTGCCGGACGCATCTCCCTCCTAGGGCGGGACGTCAGTGCCCGCAGCGCGGACGCCAGGGCGCGCGCCGGCCTCGGCCGCGTCTTCCAGCGCACGCAGCTCTTCGCGACGCTGACGATCAGCGAGCACCTCGCGCTGGTGGACCCCGCCGCGCGAGGCGGGCAGTGGGTCGAGGCGTTCGGCCTCGGAGGGTGGCTCGCATCGTTTCCCATGGCGCTGCCGCATGGCGTCGCCCGCAAGGTGGAACTGGCCCTGGCGCTCGCGAAGGGCAGCCCCGTGCTGCTGCTCGACGAGCCCGCGGCCGGGTTGACCGAGGTGGAGCGGCGGGACCTCTCGCACCTTCTGCGCGCCGCGCGCGATGACGCGCGCACGCTGCTTGTGGTCGAACACGACCTCGAGTGGACGCTCTCACTGGTCGACCGCCTAAGCGTCCTGGACGGTGGCCGCACGATCGCGGCGGGCCAGCCGCAGGAGGTCGTCAGGGATCCCAAGGTTCGCCTCGCCTACCTGGGGGAGGAGGGGGCGCTCGCGTGAGCCTTCGTTTGTCGGGCATCCGGGCGCGCATCGGAGGGGTGCCCGTTCTGCATGCGGTGGACCTCGAGATCCGCAACGGCAAGGTCACGGCGCTACTTGGCCGCAACGGCGCCGGCAAGACGACGACGCTGCGCACGGTGCTCGGGCTCACGGAGCTCGACGCGGGAGAGATCACCTGCGAAGGACGGGACCTCTCGCGCCTGCCGACCTGGCGGCGGGCGCGGGAGGGGCTCTTCTACGTGCCGGAGGACGGCGGCGTCTTCCAGGACCTCAGCGTGCAGGAGAACCTCAAACTCTCGGCGCGGATGCCGATCGCGCAGGCGATCGAGCCGTTCGAGGAGCTCGGCCCTCTGCTCGGGCGGCGCGCTGCCCTGCTTTCGGGCGGGGAGCGCAAGATCCTCGCGCTCGCGCGCGCCTACGCTTCGCGCAGCGAGTGGCTCCTGATCGACGAGCCGTCGCTCGGCCTCGCGCCCACAGTGCTGCGGCGCCTCGCGGGGGCGATCCAGCTGCTGCGCGGGCGTGCCGCGATGCTGATCGTGGAGCAGAACCTCGGTTTCGCCCAGTCGGTGGCCGACGACTACGTGTTGCTGCTCGACGGCCGCACCGTCGACCGAGGTCCGATCGACACGCTGCGCCAAAGTAGCCAGTTCGACGCGGCGATGCACTTCGGCCAGTCGGAAGGGGGATCGTCGCAATGATCCTCAACGTTCTCCTCTCCGGGCTGTCGCTCGCGGCCTTCTACTTCATCCTGTCGGCCGGCCTCTCCCTTGTCTTCGGCATCATGGGCGTCCTCAACTTCGCGAGCGCCGGCTACTTCGTCGCGGGACTCTACGCCGCGTGGTTCGGCCTCGGGCACGGCTGGGGAATCCTTCCTGCCTTCATCTTCGCGGCCGTGGTCGGCGGCGTGCTCGCCCTGCTCGTGGAGGTCTCACTCCTGCGTCCGCTCTACGGCAACGTGGGGGGCCAGATCCTCACAACGCTCGGCGTGATGCTGATTCTCGACGAGGCGGTCAACTGGGTGTTCGGGCCACAGATCCAGCAGGAGCAGATGACGGGGCTGCTGTCCCAGACGGTCATGTTCGGGGGGATGCCGTTCCCGGTCTTCCGCCTGCTCCTGATCGCGGTCGGCGTTCTGATCTTCCTACTGCTCGCGTTGGCTCTGCGCTACACGGGACTCGGGCTGCGGGTGCGCGCCGGCGTCGACAGCCAGACACTCGCGGAGCTGGCCGGCGTTCGGGTGGCTCCCCTGCGCAGTATCGTCTACGCCTTGGGCGGGATGCTCGCGGGACTCGCGGGAGCCCTCTACGGCCCCTTCTCCGGCGTGTACCCGTCGGCCGGCCTGGATACGCTGCTTTTGACCTTCATCGTCGTGGTGGTCGGCGGGCTTGGCAGCATCCCCGGCACGCTCGCCGCGAGCCTCGTCATCGGGCTCGCCGAAGCCCTCGTCGGCTTCTTCGTCCCCAGCCTCGCCCTGACGGTCAACGTCCTCGTGATGATCCTCGTCCTACTCCTGCGCCCGCAGGGGCTCCTCGGCAAGCCGCCGGGAAGGAGGGACACGCATGCCGCGTAGCGCGCGCGCCCTGCGCGCGCCACTCCTCGCGCTCCTGTGCATCGCGCTCTTCGGCTGGCCGTGGGTGACCGGCACGCCGGGCCTGCTGAATCTCCTGACGGGCGGGGTGATCTGGGGGCTCTTCGCCCTCTCCTACCACCTGGTGCTCGGCTGGACGGGAGAGATCTCCTTCGGACATTCGCTCTGGTTCGGCGCCGGAATGTACGGAACCGCGCTCCTCCTGCAAGCGACGCGCGTCGACGCACTGCCCGGCATCCTGCTCGCGGCGGTCGCGCTCGTGCCGCTCGCGCTGCTCGTTCATCTCCTCAGCCTGCGGCTGCGCGGACCGTACTTCGCGATGATCACCTTCGCCCTCGCCGAGTTCGCGGGCCTCCTTGTGCAGAACGCGACATCTTTGACCGGCGGCACGAACGGGCTGACGGGCGTGCCGATCTCCCCGGACCTCGCCGCGCCCGGCACGCTCTACCTCTCGGCCTCTTTGCTCCTGATCGCGGCCGTCGCGGCCGTTCTCTGGCTGCGCGGTACGCGGGTCGGTCTCGTCGCGCGCGCGGTGCGGGACAACCCGACGCGCGCAGCGCTGTTCGGCCACAGCGAGGTCTGGGCCAAGACGCTCACGCTCGGCGGTGCATCCCTGCTCGCGGCGATCGCGGGCGGACTGTTCCTCTGCTACCAGGGCATGGCCTTCCCGGCGGCGTTCGGCAGCGACACGAGCTTTACGGTGCTGCTGATGGCGACGATCGGGGGCGCGGACTCGGCGTGGGGCGCGGCGGTCGCCGGCATCGGGCTCTACGCCCTCGAGAATTCGCTCACGGCGACGACGTCGCACTGGGGCCTGCTGCTCGGGGTCGTCTACATCGCCGTGGTGCGCTTCCTGCCCGGCGGCCTTGGCGGCCTGTGGCGGCGGGTGGGGGCGTCCCGTGGACGAGCGGTGACGACGGGCGCCATACTGGAGAGCAGCGACCAATCAGCCCCGCGGGGAGGACTCCTGCGTTGACGACACCACCCAAGACCCGCGCGCTGCCGACGACGGACCGTGGCCGGGAGACGCGCCAGCGCCTACTGGACGCGGCCGAGCGCATCTTCGGTGCGGCAGGCTACCATGACGCGTCGATTACCAAGATCGTGGCTGCGGCGGGCGTGGGGCAGGGCACCTACTACCTCTACTTCGCCCAGAAGCGCGACATCTTCGTCGCCCTCGTCGAGCATCTGCTTCGCGCCTTGCGCGAGGAGATCCGCGCCGGCACCGCCGGGGCGAACACGCGGGAGGAGATCGAGCGGCGGGGCTTTCGCGCGTTCTTCCGCTTCGTCGAGAAGCACCCGCTCTCGTACCGGATCGTGCGCCAGGCGGAATTCGTCGACGAGGACGTGTTCCGCGGCTACTACCGCACGCTGGCGCGCGGCTACCGCCGTGGGCTGCAGCAGGCGATGCAGGACGCAGAGTTCTCCCAGCTCGATCCCGAGGCGCTGAGTTACGCCCTGATGGGCATCGCGGACTTCATCGGCATGCGCTATGTGATCTGGCAGGACCCCGGGACGGTGCCCGAGACGGTGATCGAGGACCTGATGACCGTTCTGATGCAGGGGCTCCGCCGCGCGGGGAGGTAAGGACCTGGGGAAGACGTGGGCAGGGCTCGTCGGGGTGCGCGCGCACCTGCCGGAAGGACGTATGGAGGCGAGCGAGATCGCGGCCCGCACCGGCTTGCCGGAGGAGGTTGTGCGCCGAAAGCTCGGCATCGTCCGAAAGGCGGTGGGCGGGCCGAAGGACCAGCCGCACGCGATGGCCGTGCTCGCGGCGGAAGAACTCCTGCGTGCGCATGCCGTAGACCCTGCGGAGATCGATGTGATCATCTCGATCACGGAGGAGTACAAAGAGTACCCCGTCTGGACGACGGGGATCGCGCTGCAGGAGGAGATCGGTGCGCGACGCGCCTGGGCCTTCGACCTGCAGCAGCGCTGCGGCACGGGAGTCCTGGCGCTGAAGCTGGCGCGCGATCTGATCGTCGCGGACTCCGATGTCTCGACGGTGCTGATCGCGGGAGGCTATCGGAACGTCGACCTGATCGACTACGAGAATCCCCGCGTGCGCTTCATGTATAACCTCGGCGCGGGCGCGGGCGCCGCACTCGTGCGGCGCGGCCACCCGCGAAACCGCATCCGCGGCGCCTCGGTGCGCACCGACGGCAGCTTCTCGCGCGACGTGATCGCGCCGCGGGGCGGCAGCCTCGCGCCGCTGGGGGACTGGACGGTGCCGCGCCTGGAGGTGCCGGATCCGACCTCGATGAAGGAGCGCCTCGAGGAGCGCTCGATGCGAAACTTCCTCGCCGTCGTCGACGAGGCCCTCGAGCGCTCGGGGCGCACGCGAGAGGAGATCGGCTACCTCGCGCTGCTGCACATGAAGCGCAGTGCCCATGCGGCGGTGCTGCAGGCGCTCGGACTCGCTCCGGAACAGTCGATCTACCTCGAGGAGTACGGCCACATCGGCCAGGTCGACCAGATCCTGTCGACGGAGCTCGCGCTGCGCGCGGGGCGGATCCCTGAGGGCAAGGCGCTCGTCTGGGTGAGCGCCGGCATCGGCTACGCCTGGGACGCCGTGGTGATCGACTGGGGTCCTGTGGGTGACTAAGGAGGCGACCGCATGGTGGCCGACTGGGCGTCGCGCAGAGCGTCGCTGAGCCCGGAACGCACGGCGATCTACGATCTCGCAAGAGAGCGCGCGTACTCCTACCGCGAGATGGCGGGGCGCACAGCGCGCCTTGCGGGGTGGATGGCCGCCGTCGGCGCCCGCAGCGGGGCGCGCATCGGCATCCTCGCGCGCAACCAGATGGCCCACCTCGACCTCTGGCTCCTCTCGGGGTACGCTGGCCTGACGGCCGTGCCGCTCAACTGGCGCCTGCCGCCGGCGGAGCTCCTGCCCTTGGCGCGTCGGGCGCGCGTTTCGGCCCTTCTCTGCGCGGATGAATTCCTCGCCGCGGGGGAGGAGGTCGCGCGCGAGACCGGAGCGCGTGTCCTCCGGCTGGGAGTTGGCGGCGAGGAGTACGAGCAGGGACTCGCCGCGGCCGACCCCATTCCCCCGACGCCCGCGGACGAGATGGACACCGCGATGCTGCTCTTCACGGGAGGCACCACGGGCGTCGCGAAGGGCGTGCGCATCACGCATCGGCAGATCTTCTACAACGCGGTGAACACGGTCGCGAGCTGGGAACTCTCGGCGCAGGATGTGGCGCCTGTCTTCACCCCCTTCTACCACACAGGCGGGTACCACGTGCTGACGACGCCGCTCTACCACACGGGCGGGACGACGCTGCTCGGGGAGGGGTTCTCCGCGCCCCAGGCGCTCTCCGCGCTCCGGGAACATGGCGCGACGTTGCTCTTCCTCGTGCCGACGATGTTCTCAAGCCTGCTCTCGGAGGAGATCACGCCGCGTGATCTCGCGAGCGTGCGCTTCGCGATCTCGGGCGGGGCGGCGTGCCCGCCGTACGTCGAGGAGCGCTTTCGGCGGCTCGGCGTCCGCTTCCGGCAGGGGTACGGGCTCACCGAAGTCGGCCCCAACTGCTTCTACATGCCGTCCGAGGCGATCGACGTGCACCCGGGCTCGGTCGGCGTGCCGGTCTTCCACCTCGAGGTGCGCATCGCGGCCGAAGACGGTGCGCCGCTCGCGCCGGGGGAAGCGGGGGAACTCTGGCTGAGGGGACCCACCGTGGCCGACGGGTACGACGGCCGCCCCGAGGAGACGCGGGAGACGTTCGGCGCGGACGGATTCTGCCACACCGGAGATCTCGCCGTGCAGGACGCGGAGGGCTTCGTGACGATCGTCGGCCGGCGCAAGGAGATGTTCATCTCCGGCGGCGAGAACGTCTACCCGATCGAGGTGGAGACGGCTCTCTACGCGCACCCGGACGTCGCGCTCTGCGCGGTCGTCGGCGTCGCGCACCTGCACTGGGGCGAGGTGGGGGTCGCGTTCGTGCAGCCGAGGGAGGGTGCGTTCCTGGAGGCGGGTGCGCTGCTCTCGTTCCTCGCCGGCCGGCTCGCCCGCTACAAGCTGCCGAAGGCGGTCGAGATCCGGCGCGAACTGCCGCTGACCGGTGCGGGAAAGGTCGCGAAAGAGGAACTGCGCCGTGAGTACCTCGCGCGAAGCGGCGCGGAGAAGGAGGGGTCTTGATGCGCAGTCCTGAGGTCCAGACGATCACGGCGGGGGACGGACTCCCGCTTGCGCTGCACGACTTCGGCGGAACGGGGCGCGGCGTGCTGCTCCTCCACGGGATCACGGCGAACGCGCGCAGTATGGAGCACTTCGCGCGCTACCTCCTGCCGGACCACCGGGTGTTCGCCCTCGACTTCCGCGGCCGCGGCGAGAGCGGGCAGCCGGCGCGTGGTGCCGGCCTCACGGAGCACGCCCTGGACGCCGAGGCGGCGCTCTGCCACGTGCGGGCGGTGACTGGGGAGGATCCCGACGTCGTTGGCCACTCGATGGGTGGGCTCGTCGCCCTGATCGTCGCGGCCCAGGAGGCGGCGCCGCTGCGGCGCGCCGTGCTGGTCGACGGCGCCGGGGATGTCGAGGCGGTGAACCTCGAGGCGATCAAGCCCTCGCTCGCGCGGCTCGAGGCGGAGTTGCCCAGTGAGGAGGCCTACCGCGCCGCCTTCCGGGCGGCGCCGCACCTGCAGCCCTGGAACGACGCGGTCGAGGCGTTCGTGCGCTGGGACATGCGAGCGCTGCCCTCGGGCGCGGTGCGCTCGCGCATCTCCGCAGGGCAGATCCTCGAGGAGATGGAGCGCAACGCGCCGATCCGCCTCGCGCCCTACCAAGCGCAGATCCGTCGCGAGGTGCTGATCCTGCGCGCGCCGGAGCCGGTCGCGGCGGGGCTCGCGCCGGTCTTCGACCGCGAAGCGGGACGGAGGGCCCACGCAGCGATCCGGGAGAGCCTGTTGATCGAGGTGCCGTGGGCACACCACTACTCGATCGCGCTCCAGGAGCAGCCGGTCGTCGCGGCGGCGCTCGGACAGTTCCTGCGTTGACGAGAGGGGGAAGAGAGATGGCACGCGTTCAGGAGGTTTTGGTGAGGACGCAAAGGATCGCGACCCGCACGCTGCAAGCGGGCCCAGAGGACGGCGTACCGGCTTGGTTGTTGCACGGCAACGTCTCCTCCGCCGCGTTCTGGCGGGAGGTGCTCGAGGCGATGCCCGCGCGCTACCGCGCGGTGGCGCCCGACCTGCGCGGCTACGGGGAGTGTGAGGCGAAGCCGATCGACGCGACGCGCGGGCTGCGGGACTTCTCGGATGACGTCGAAGCGCTGCGCGCGGCGCTCGGAGTGGAGCGCATGCACCTCGTCGGCTGGTCGATGGGGGGCGGCGTCGCGCTGCAGTACGCGATCGACCACCCGGAACGCGTTCTTTCGCTGGCGCTCGAGAGCCCGCTCTCGCCCTTCGGCTTCGGCGGGACGAAGGGTCCGGAGGGTACGATCTGCTACCCCGACGGCGCGGGTTCGGGCGGCGGTTCCTCGAACCCGGAGTACGTGCAGCGCCTGCGGGAGAAGGATCTCGGCGAGGAGAGCCCGTTCTCGCCGCGCAGCGTGATGAACCAGTTCTACTTCAAGCCCCCGTTCCGGGCCCAGCCGGCGCGTGAGGACACCTTCGTCGCCGAGATGGTGAAGATGTGCTCCGGCGACGACTTCTACCCCGGGGACCTGAAGCCGTCACCGAACTGGCCGGGCGTCGCTCCGGGCACGCGGGGGATCAACAACGCGATGGCGCCGAACTACTGCAATCTCTCAGGGTTCGTGGACGTCTCGCCG
Organism: Bacillota bacterium; assembly: GCA_021793215.1. GTDB lineage: Bacteria > Bacillota > Sulfobacillia > JAJZYS01 > JAJYTV01 > JAJYTV01. The sequence goes on along the minus strand of JAJYTE010000011.1, from coordinate 21,070 downwards.
AAGCCGGCGGTGCTCTGGCTGCGCGGCGCCGACGACCAGATCGTCTCGGACTCCTCCCTCCTCGATTTCGGCACGCTCGGGCAGGTGGGGGCAGTTCCCGGCTGGCCCGGAGAGGATGTCTTCCCACCGCAGCCGATGGTCTCCCAGATGCGCGCGGTGCTCGACGGCTACCGGGTGCGTGGAGGACACTACGAGGAAGCGGTGTTCGAGAACTGCGGCCACTCGCCGCACATCGAGCACCAGACGCTCTTCATGGAGCGGCTCGCGGACTTCCTGGCGCGCCAGGACTGACGAGACAGAGGGGCCGCGCCCTGCCTGGCAGGACGCGCCCTTCTCTGCACGCCCTGGGGTCGTCGGCCGAGGTCGAGTCGGCAGTCAGCGCGCTGGGCTCTGCCGGATCCAGTCCGCCATCGAGAGGGCGACCCAGTCCGGCTGATCCGCCACTAGGCTGTGCAAGGCGCCGCCTTGCAGGCGCACCGAGACGGCCTGGTTGCCGTCGAAGACGGCGCGGGTGGCCGCATTGTCGGTGATCGGATCTCCCTCGCTGAGGAGCACGAGGGTAGGGATGTGCCAATCCGGGTCCGGCTTTGGGACGGCGCGCTGCGCCTCCATGAGGTGGAGCAGGAAGCCGAGGGTGTAACGGCGGTTGCACAGACGGTCGCGCTCAATGAGCTCCAGCAGGGCCGGATTGTTCGTCACGCCCTCGGCCGGCAGGCGCCTTAGCGGCCGGAACTGGCCAGCCCAGGGCCAAACGCAGCGTGTCAAGAGTTTGTACACGAACGGGGAGGGATGGTAGTGCAGCCCGAACGCCGGCGAGAGGAACGCGGCGCCCTGCGGCGTGATGCCCCCGGAGCGCACGGCCTCGTACGCGAGGAGCGCACCGTAGCTCTCCCCGCCGATCAGGGCGCGCGTGGTGCGCTCCTCCTGCATCGCCTGCCATGTCGCGAGCACGTCGCGCAAGGGTTCGCGCCAGGAGCGCGTATGGCCGCGCTGCCCTGCGGAATGGCCGTGGCCACGCAGATCCGGTAGCCAGGTCTCGACGCCGTGGCGGGCAAGCTGCAGGGCGAGCGGTAGGTAGTACTCGGAGTGGACGGTCGAGGCGTGGATAAAGACTAGCCGATCGCGCGTGACGCGAGGATGCACCACGCGGACGTAGAGGGCCGGTTCGCCCGGCCTGTCCAAGTACTGGCCGCTCAGCACGGCCGAGTCGTCCTGGGGAGAGGGGCCGGCCATGCGCCATCGCCTCTTTGCTTGCGTCGTCTCTGCCCACATCATAGTCCGGAATGTGCTTCGACACGAGCGACGTTCCCGGGCGGTCCGCCCCCCCCGGGCATCGCCCTGGGACAGCGGGCCGGGTCGTCAAGAAGGGTCAGACCTCGGCGTCTCCGAGGCAGCGCCGCCGGCTGCGGCTTGGGCCGTCGCCATCCAAGCTTTCGGCCGAGCGGCGACAGCTGCCGCAACGCAAGACCCCTGGAGCAGTCCATTGGCCGGACCATCGGTACCCGTTCGCTTCTGGTCGCCGCGACGTCGCGAGAGCTGCTTCTCTTGAAACTTCGCCGCCGCATCGCTCCTTGGGAGACTAGCGGTCGTCTGCCGCGACGACGATCGACGCATCCTGCCCCCCGAAACCGAACGCGTTCACCTGGATCGCCTGCAGGCGCACGTGGCGCGGCTCCCCGACGACCAGGGAGAACGCGGCCTGGGGGTCCGGATCGCTCGTGCCGAGCGTCTGGGGCAGCACGCCGTCCCGCATCGCGTAGAGCCCGGCGATCAGGGACATCACCCCAGAGGCTCCCATCGTATGCCCGATGTGCCCCTTGATCGATGTCACCGGAAGAGGACGGGCGCCGTACGCCTGGTTGATCGCCAGGATCTCCGCCGCGTCGCCGACCGGGGTGCTGGTGCCGTGGGCGATCACGGCGTCGATCGCGTCTGGGGGCAGCTGCGCGTCGCGCAGCGCACCCTCGATGGCTGCCTGCTCGTAGCGGCCACTCGGCTCCGGCGCCGTCACGTGGTGGGCGTCCGCGAGTGAGGCGTAGCCGCGCAGGATGCCCCAGATGCGCGCGCCGCGGCGGACGGCGGCCTCCTTGCGCTCGAGGACGACGACGCCCGCCCCTTCGCCCATCACGAACCCGGAACGCGCGCGGTCGAAGGGGCGCGACGCAAGCTCGCGCGCCGTCTCGGGGGAGACCGCCCGGGCGTGGCGCAGGCTCTCGAAGACGAGCAGGTCGAGGAAGTTCTCGGTGCCGCCCGCGATCGCCACGTCCGCGCCGCCGCCTTCGAGCAGCATGGCGGCGAGGCCGATCGCGTCGAGCGAGGAGGCGCACGCCGTGGTGACCGTTAGCTGCGGTCCGTGCAGGCCGAGGTGCATGGCGATGTGGGCGCTCGCCATGTTCGGGATGACCATCGCCATGAGGCGGGCCGAAACCGCGTCCGCCCCCTCCCGGTCGAAGCGCGCCTGCGCCTTCGTGAGCCCCGGCAGGCTGCCCATCGAGGTGCCGAGGACGACGGCCGTACGCTCCGGGGGAAGCGCGGTGCCGGCGGCGCCCACGGCCTGGGCCGCGGCGGCGAGGGCGTACTGCGCGAAGGGTTCGGTGCGCCTCGCGAGCTTCGGGTCGTCGAAGAAGGCGCCGAGATCGAAGGCGTCCGAAACCGGCGACCACCAGTGCGGGCCGCCGGTCCCCTGCCCGGGGATCGTCTGCATGCCCAAGGTGCCGTTCACGAGGTTCGTCCAGAAGTGCTCCGGGGAGACTCCGATGGCGGATACGACGCCCATGCCGGTGATCGCGATGTCGCGCACGTGAGAAGCCTCCAGTGGTGGGGGCTTCGCGGGTCGAAGCCGATGCCATCCGCCACCTTGATATGGGGATGATTTCTACATATGGCGGGTGAGCCCTGCTTCGGAATGCAATGCGGACCAGTTCGGCCCGGGGGAGGAACGCGGTGTGCCCGCAGCGAAGCCGGACGAACCTTGGCCGTAGGAGGTGCGCCTCATGGTGAAGCCCCCGGATCTCGGCACGGTGCTGATCGTCGGCGTGGGCACGGGTCTCGGCGCGGCGCTCGCCCGCCGCTTTGCTTCGGCGGGGTCGCCGGTCGCGATCGGAGCGCGCAGCGAGGGGGCCGTCACGGAGATCGCGGAGGGGATCCGAGGCGGCGGCCAGCGCGCGCTCGCCATCCCCTACGACGCGACGAACGCGGAGGCCGTGGCCGCCGCGATCGACCGGGCGGAGCGCGAACTCGGCCCGATCGGCACCCTCATCTACAACGCGGGCAACGCCGCGCGCGGCGGCGTGGAGCAGGTCGCCCTGGACGCCTTCGAGGCGGCATGGCGCGTCGGCCCCTACGGTGCCTTCCTGCACGCCCGCATCCTCGTGCCCAAGATGCGCGATCGCGGCTTCGGCGCCGTGCTGCTGTCCGGGGCGACGTCGTCGGTACGCGCTCCGGCCCACAGCATCGCCTTCGGCAGCGCGAAGTTCGGGCTGAGAGGCCTCGCGATGTCGCTCTCGCGCGAGGTGGCGAAGGAGGGCGTGCACGTCGCGCACATACTCTTGGACGGGGCCATCCGCACGCCGCGCGCGGCGTCCTACCTCGCGCTCGGCGAGCCGGCGCTCGAACCGCAGGAGATCGCGGAGACCTACTACCGGGTTGCGGTGCAGCCGCCCTCCGTGTGGACGTTCGAGCTTGACATGCGCCCGATGGGCGACGACCTGATGGACAACTGACGGCGCCTGTCCTCGCCGTTGAAGGGGAGAGTTCGTTGCAGATCTCGGGAATCCACCACGTCTCGGCGCTGACGGCCGATGCCGCGCGCAACGCGCAGTTCTACACCCGGACGATCGGCATGCGCCTCGCGAAGAAGACGGTGAACCAGGACGACACGTCCTCGTACCACCTCTTCTACACCGACGCCGTCGGCTCGCCGGGCACGGACCTGACGTTCTTCGACATCCCCGGCATGGCGAAGGAGTACGAAGGCGTCGGCGCAATCTCTGCCGTCGCGCTTCGGGTGCGCGACGCGGCGGCGCTCTCGGGCTGGCTTGAGCGCCTGAAGGAGCTCGGCGTGGACCACGACGGCATCGCCGAGCGCGCGGGGCGCCCCAGCGTCGCCTTCCGCGACTTCGAGGGCCAGCGCATGGTGCTGGTTGCCGACGGCGAGGAGCCGAGGGTGCCCCCGGGGCAACCCTGGGCGCGAAGCCCCGTCTCGCCGGACCTCCAGGTGCGGGGGCTCGGGCCCGTGACGCTCACGGTCCGCGAAGCGGGGCGCACCGCGCGGGTCCTGACGCAGATCCTCGGGTTCCGCGAGGCGGGGGAGTACCTGCTGCCCGAGGACCCGTCTCGCCAGGCGCTCGTCTTCGCCACGGGCGAAGGGGGCGCGGGTGCGCAGATCCACGTCGTCGAGCGCCAGGACCTCCCGTTCGTGCGCCTGGGGCGCGGCAGCGTGCACCACGTCGCGCTGCGCGTGCCCGACGACCTGCAGCACGCGGCGTGGCTCGAGCGCCTCGAGGCGGCGGGATTCCGCACGTCGGGCATCGTGGATCGCTTCTACTTCCACTCGATCTACTTCCGCGAACCGAACGGCGTGCTGTTCGAACTGGCGACGGACGGACCGGGCTTCGACGTCGACGAGGACATGGACCACCTCGGGGAGCGGCTCGCGCTGCCGCCCTTCCTCGAGCCGCAGCGCAAGGAGATCGAGGCGCGCCTGCACCCGCTCGAGATCCCGCGTCCATGACGGACCTCGGGTTCCACTACCGCATGGAGCCGGGCGAAGGGTCCGGCACCATGCTGCTCCTGCATGGCACGGGCGGCGACGAGTCGGACCTCCTGCCGCTCGGGCGCTCGCTCGCGCCCGATGCGACACTCCTCTCCGTCCGCGGTCGGGTGCTGGAGCAAGGGATGCCGCGCTTCTTCCGGCGTCTCGCTCCTGGCGTGTTCGACGAGGAGGATCTTCACCGCCGCACCGACGAGCTCGCCGCGTTCGTCCGGGCCGCGGCGGCCGAGCACGGCCTCGATCCGGCGCAGATCGACGCCCTGGGCTACTCCAACGGAGCGAACATCGCCGCAAGCCTCCTGCTCCTGCACCCGGGCCTCCTGCGCCGCGCCGTGCTGCTGCGCGCCCAGCTGCCCCTTGCGCCGGAGGCGCCCGTCGACCTCAGAGGCGCACGCGTGCTGATCGCGGCGGGCCGCACCGACCCCCAGATCCCCGCGGCGGAGGCACAGGCACTCGCGGACGCGCTCCAGGCGTGTGGGGCGGATGTGGAACTCCACTGGGCCGACGCTGGGCACGCGCTCGGGATGGAGGAGATCGACGCCGCGCGGGAGTGGCTCGGGAGGACGCGAGGGTAGGCGGGTTCACCAAACCTTCTCCCGGCAGGTTGTGGCGCGAGCAGGGACCTTCCGGCCGCACCCCGAATGGACTATCGCTGACCCTGCCGACGGTGCGCGCTAGAGCCCAAGGAGGGCGCCTGCGCGGCGTCGGACGTTTTGTGTCCGCGGCAAGGCTGCACCGCGTGTGTCGCCCTGCCGTGGAGAGAGGGAGGCTGCGGTGCACCTCACGCCAGGGGCCGTCCTGCTCGTGCTCGTGGCGCTCGCCTTCGCGTGGAGCATGGGCGCGCACTACACCGGAGCCTGCATGGGCATGCCCTACGGATCTGGATCGATCCGCCTGCAGCCCGCGCTCTGGTTGATGGCGGCGATGGCGCTCGGTGGAGCCGTCCTCGGCTCGCACCGCGTGGAGGCCACCGTCGGACGGGGGATCGTGGCCGGCCCGGGGATGGGTGTCGGCGCCGCCCTCGTCGTCGTCGCGGTCGCGTTCCTGCTGACGACCGTCTACACGTACCGGCGCATCCCGACGTCGACCATTCAGCTGCTCGTCTTCTCTCTGGTTGGCGCGGCCCTAGCGCTCGGCCAGCGGGTGGACTGGGGCTCGATCCTGCGGCTCGCGATCCTCTGGGCTCTGGCACCGCCGGTCGCCGGACTCCTTGGGTACGCCTTCACACGGCTTGGGGACCGGGTGCTCCCCGCGAGTGAGAAGGGCGCTGGCGCAAGGGCGCTGCGAACGGCGGCGACCGTCCTCGTGGTCGTCGGTGCGGCCGCCTCGTTCACGATGGGCGCGAACGACGTCTCGAACGCCACGGGCCCCCTGATCATGTCAGGGGTGATGGGCCTCTGGCTTGCCGGGGCCGTCGGAGGCATCGGCCTCGCGGTCGGAGTCGTCACCTGGGGAAAGCCCCTCCTGCGCACGGTCGCGTTCGACGTCGTCCGCGTCGATCTGACAATGGCCAGCGCTGCGCAGGGGGTGCAGGCTCTCGTCGTGCTCGTCGCCGTCTCGCTAGGCTACTTCACCTCGATGAACCAGGCGCTCCTGGGCGCCATGGCGGGTGCTGGCCTTGCCCGCGGCCAGGACACGGTCCGCTGGCAGACGATCGCCGGCATCGTGCGCGGCTGGTTGGTCGGCCCGCCGTCCGGCTTCGCGCTGGCCTTCGCGGCGATGTTGGCCCTGCGTTCTATGGGGTGGTCCTGAGCCCCGGTCGGTGACTCGCACCACCGCTCGCGCCCGACTGATCTCGACTTCGAATTCACAGAGAACGTTGACGGTCACGCTCGTGCGACGACCGCCACTGAAGAGGAGTACCTGTGCGCAGCCGCATACCGAACATCGTCTGGGTGCTGATCGCCGGAGACGGCTTCAGCTCCGCGTTCCGCTTCATGGTCATGCCCTTCCTGGCGCTCTACATGCACCGCGTCACCGGCGCGAGCCCGGCCGTCGTCGGCCTCGTGATCGGGCTCGCGGCGTTCGCGAACCTGGGCTCAAGCTTCGTGCTGGGACCGCTCTCCGACCGGCTTGGACGCAAGCCGTCGCTGATCGCGGGCGCGGCGGCGCAGCTGTTGGCGCTCGTCGGGTTCGGGTTCGCCCACACGATCTGGGCGTTCGCCCTGCTTCAGGTCCTCGCCGGCATGGCCTGGGCCCTGCAGGGTCCGGCGTACCAGGCGCTCTTGACCGACCTCACGCCGGAGGAGCGCCGCGTGCGGGTGTTCGGCTACAACTACTGGGCCGTGAACATCGGCGCAGCCGGCGGACCGCTGCTCGGCGCGGTGGTGGGATCGGGCCAATCCCCGCTCCCGTTCCTGCTCGCCGCGGTCGCCCAGGCGCTCGTGATCGCCGCGGTGGTCGCGCTCCTGCCGCACACGGCAGGCGAGGGACCGTCGGGCGCGGGCGCGCTCGAGAGCCTCGGGAACATGGGCCGCGGGCTCAGGAACCCCGTCCTGCTCTGGTCGTTCGTCGGCCTTGCCTTGACGGGCCTCACCTACAGCCAGATCGAGTCGACGCTGCCGCAGTACCTCGGGCTGCACTACGCGAACGGGGCGCACCTCTTCGCCTACGTACTCACCGCGAACGCGATCACGGTGGTCGTCCTGCAGCCCTTCCTCAGCCGCTGGCAGGAGGGACGCCCGCTGATCGTGGGATTCCTCGGCGGCGCGCTGATCTACGGCGCGGCGAACGCGGCCTTCATCCTGGCCGGGGCGCCGATCGCCTGGATCGCGACGAACGTCTTCTTCACGATCGGGGAGGTGCTCCTGGCACCGGTGCAGCAGGAGGTCGTCGCGCGCTTCGCGCCGCAAGACCAGCGCGCCACCTTCTTCACACTGCAGAACATCGTCGTCGGGCTCGCGTTCGCCATCGGGCCGTTCGCCGGAGGACTGGCGCTCGGGGCAGGCGGGAAGGTCGGACTGTTCGGCGCGATGGCGGCGGTCGACTTCATCGCGGCGGTCGTCTTCGCCCTCTCGCTGGGCCACCGCGCGATGGCCCGCGCCAGCGCAGCAGGGTAGCGTGGCTGCCGTTTCCCCCTACGGGGACGGGAACATGGGCATCAGCTCTACAGGAACGGTACGGAGTGTTGCGGCAAAATGCCGCGCACTTGCACGATGCGGGAGATTCTGCGTCTCACCGCGCCGGGCGCGGATGGGGGCGCGGGCGCGGAGGTCGGCCGGCTGCGGGGTTCCTGCCTTTGAAGACCCGGAAGAGAAGATAGAGGGAGGGTCCAAGCAGCAACGCGCCCACCCCCACCGCGTAGAACACGTCCCGCAGGGCGGGATTCGGCGCGGCGCTTCGGGCGATGGAGAAGTCCGGGTAGATCACGAAGGGCCACTGCGCGAAGCCCCAGCCCCAGAGGAGCGCGATCCCGGAGAGAGCGGAGAGCACGCGTCCCACCTCGAAGCGACTCCGCCAGACGGCCGCGATGGACCAGACGGCGAGGGCGGTGCCGCCGGCGAGAAGCGGCGCCGCCGACGGACTCGCCAGGCGGGAGTAGAGTCGAGGCGCCCACGCGGCCATCAGAGGAAGGTCCGCAATCGCCAGCACGAGCAGCGCGACACCGGCTGAGATGGCCTTGCGACGGAAGTCCGCTCGCAGGCGCCCCTGGGTCTCGAGCGTCAGGTAGACGGCCGCGAGGTAGGCGCAGAGCGCCAGCGTCAGTAGGCCGGTCGCGATGGCGAAGGGCGTGAGCCATGATGCGAGTGGAGGGGCCACGAGGGAGCCGCGCGGCGAACGGACGCCGCCGCTCGAGATCGCGGCGAGCGCCGCGCCGAGCAGCACGGGCGTGACGGCGCTCGCCGCGCCGAAGGCTGCGCCGAACGTCCGCTGCAGCGGTGCGCGCGGCCCACTCAGCGCTCCGTGCGCGCGGAAGACGAAGGAGGCGCCGCGCAGCACCACGCCGAGCAGCACGAGGTGGAGCGGCAGGAAGAGCCCGATCACCAGCGCGGCGAAGGCGGGCGGGAAGGCGGTGAAGAGGAGGACTACGAGGAAGATCAGCCATACGTGGTTGGCTTCCCAAACGGGACCCATCGCGCGGGCGATCGCGGCGCGCTGCTCCAGGGCGCGCGGCCCCGACGCGAAGAGGTCCCATACGCCGCCGCCGAAGTCGGCTCCACCCAGCAGGGCGTAGGCGGTGAGGGCGAACAGCGCGAGGACCGCAGCAGCGTCCGCGAGCTGCGGCCCGCTCACGCGGCCTGCGCCGCCCATCGGCCGTGCTCGACGCGGCGCAGCAGCCATACGACGGTTGCACCGAGCAGCGCGTAGAGGGCGACGAAGCCGAGGAAGTAGGCCCAGAGTCCCCCGATCGGCGTGACCGCGGCGGCGGTCGTCTGCACGCCGTAGATGATCCAGGGCTGACGGCCCACCTCCGTGACGATCCAGCCCGTCTCGAGCGCGAGGAACGCCAGCGGTCCGCCGGCGACGAGTCCCCAGAGCAGCGGGCGCGTGAAGCCGCGCCGGCGCGCAACCCAGTACCAGAGCGCGAGCAGAACGAGCGCCGTTCCCGCGCCGACCATCAGCTGGAAGGAGACGTGCGTCAGCGGCAGATCCGGCCACAGACGTGTCGGGACCGAGGAGAGGCCCCGCACGGTCGCGCCTGCGCTGCCGTAGGCGAGCCAACTGAGCCCGCCGGGGATCTCGAGCGCTCCGACGACCGCACGGCGCTGCGGCTCGGGCCAGCCGCCGATGCGCAGCGGCGCGCCGGCCTGGGTTCGAAACTGCGACTCCATGGCGGCGAGCTTCACAGGCTGGAACCTCGCCACGGCCTTGCCGCTCAGATCGCCGGTCAGCGGCATCGCGATGGCGGCCGCAGTCCCGAGGATCATGGCGAGGTGCAGGGCGGTCCTGCGCATGGCGTCGCGCCGCCCGCGCAGCATGCCCCACGCGTAGACTGCAGCCAGGCTGAATGCGGTCGCGGCGTAGCAGGCGACGGTGGCGTGCAGCGCCATCACGGGCCAGTGCGGGTTGCCGAAGAGCATCGGACCGGGCGCCACCGCCGAAGGGTCGGAGAGCAGCGCCTTCACGCCGTTCGGGTGCTGCATCCAGGCGTCGACGCCGACGACGAGCACGGCGGAGGCGGCACCCGCGATCGCGATCGGTATGCCGGTGAGCCAATGCGCGAGCGGGGACAGCCTGCCCCAGCCGTACAGGTACAGGCCGATGAAGATGGCCTCGACGAAGAAGGCGAAACCCTCCGACGCGAAGCCGATGCCGATCGTGGAGCCCGCCAGGCGCATGAAGCGCGGCCAGAGCAGGCCGAGCTCGAAGGCGAGCGCCGTGCCGCTCACGGCGCCCACGCCGAAGAGCACGGCGTTCGCCTTGCCCCACGCCTTGGCGAGGGCGAGGTAGCGCTCCTGGCGGGTGCGCAGGTAGATGCCCTCGGCGACGACCTGCAGCAGGGGGAAGCCGACGCCGAACGCGGCGAAGATCATGTGGAAACCGAGCGTGAACGCCATCTGCCCGCGGGCGGCCATCAGGTTCGACATTCGGGCAGCACCTCACAGGAAGTCTCTCCGGACCGCTGCGAATTGACCCGGATCACGGCGCCGCGCCCGCCGCCGCGACATAGAGAAGACAGTATGGAGAGAAAGATCTTTGGCCGCGCCGCGGTCGCGGCCTTGAGCCTTGGTGTCTGCGCGCTCGTTTCCTACGGTTCGGCTGAGCCCGCTGCGAAGGCCGCGCCGCATCGCGCGATCGCCGCGCGACGCGGGGTGCGGCCGGTGGCGTCGGGGGGACCCGCGGCAGTCGTTGCCGTATCGCCGACGCTGCGATTGCAGGAGGATCTGGCGAGCCTCGGCTACCTGCCTGTGCGCTGGAACGGACAGTCGTTCTACTACGCGGCGGCGGACGTCCCGCCGCAGATCGCTTCCCTCTTCCAGCCGGGTGTGGACACGCAGCTCCTGCGCAGCGCCCTGATGACCTTCGCGGCGGACCACGGGCTGCTGGCGACGGGCTCCGCCACCCCCGCGCTCTGGCGGGCGCTGGGCGGCGACCTTGCGGCGGGACGGACGGACCCGCACGCCTTCACCTACGTGTACGTCTCGACCGCTTCGCCCGAGCGCATCTCCGTCTGGTCGCCATCCGGCGTTCTCTCGGAGTCCTTGACGAACACCGGCGTGGCGGGAGCGGCGACGCCGGACGGCACCTACCCCGTCTACCTTCGCCTCACGTACCAGGTGATGCGCGGAAAGAGCCTGAACGGCACCCCCTACGCCGACCCCGTGCACTGGATCAGCTACTTCCATGGCGGCGACGCCGTTCACGGGTTCGTGCGCCAGAGCTACGGCTACCCCCAGAGCCTGGGTTGCGTCGAAGTGCCGACGGGCGTTGCGCAGCGGATCTTCGATGAACTGCAGATCGGCACCCTCGTGACCGTCTCGACGGCGCCCTTCTCGCTCACGCCCGCGCCGGAACCGACCGCCAGTTCGACGGCCGCCTCCCTCGCGCGGCGCGTGGCAGCGGTGAGGTAGCGCCGAACCGCCAAGTGGCGAGAGGCGCGCATGCACCCGCCCAGGGCCGTTTCGCAGCCGCTATTTCGCCATTCGTCGCGTCGTGGCATCCTCTAGGGTGGAGGCGGTCTATTTGGCACTCGACTTCTCGGAGGGACTCCCCCTGGACGCGGTTGCGCTGCGCGACGTGGCCCACGACTTCGCCAGCCAGAGGCTGCGGGCGGCGGGCGCTGCGGCGGACCGTGGAGGCAATCCACCGCAGGGCGTGCTGCGCGAGGCGGGAGAGGTGGGGCTCTGGGCACCGAACGTGCCGGAGGAGTACGGCGGGCCTGGTGTGTCGGCGCTCTGCCAGGTGGCCATGATGGAGGAACTCGGTTGGGGCAACCTCGGACTCGCGCTCGGCATCGCGACGCAGGCGCTCTGCGCGCTCGCGGTGCATCGCGCCGGCGACGACGCCCAGAAGGCGCGGCTGCTTGGCGGCCTGTGCGGCGCCGAGGAGTTCACGCTCGGCGCCTTGGCGCTTACTGACGCGCAGGTGGCGGACGGTGAGGCTGGCGCTTCGCCCGCGACGGCCGACGCGACTGCCGGCGGGTGGCGGCTCACGGGGCGCAAAACCTTCGTCGCGAACGGCAGGGCAGCCGAGGTCACGATCGTGCGCGCGCGCGGCGAAGACGGCGAGCGACTCTTCGCCGTGGGGCGGGGTGCCGCTGGTCTGCGGGCTTCTGGCCGCATCGACACTTCTGGTCTTCGCGCGCTCGAGCTGGCCGAGGTCGAGCTCGACGGCTGCGAGGTGCCGCAGGAAGCGTGCCTCGGGGCGGCGGACGGGGGGGAGACGGCGGCGGCGGTGGTGGCGCTCGGGCGGACGCTTGCGGCCGCTGGTCTCGTCGGCACCGCCCGCGCCGCCTACGAGGAGGCGAGCGCGTACGCCCGCAGCCGCAAGACGTTCGGCAAGCCGATCATCGAGCACGGTCAGGTCGGCGGGCAGCTCGCCCAGATGCGGCTGCGCATCGAGGCCGCACGCCTGATGGTCTACCGCGCGGCGGGCGACCTCGACGCGCAGCGCAGCGCGAAGGTCTCCTCGGCCGAGGCGGTCTACCTCGCCGGGGAGACGGCGGTAGCGGCCGCCCGCGCGGGCGTGCAGGCGTTCGGCGGCTACGGCTTCACGCAGGAGTTCCCACTCGAGATGTGGCTGCGCGACGCGGTTGGCGGGCGCCTCGCCTACGGCACGGGCGACGACCAGCTGATGGAGGTCGCACAGGCGATCGCTGCCGGCGTCTAGGGCGCCAGCATGGTGGGGAGGTACATAGAAGTGGAGCGCCGCCGGGAATGTCCGGCGGCGCTCCACTGCGCCCAGGTACTCAGTGCGTGCGGGCGTCCCCGCGGAAGACCAGCGCCACCACGGCGAGTCCCACGGGCCCCAGAAGGAGACCCCAGAGGAACGCGGGCACTCCGCCGCGCGTCCCGTTCTGCCGCGCGACGAGCCATGCCACGGCGCCGAACAGGATGGGCAGCGAGCTGATCCCGGTCTGGGCGAGCGATGTGTTCACGGGCACCACCTCGCCGACGGCTTCGCCGAGCGATCGCCCTACGCCTGGGCGCCGGCCGGAAGTTCCTTGACGAAGATCATCGTCGCCTCGGCGGTCGCGACCTTGCGTCCGCCCGCCAGTTCGACGCTGGCTGCGGTGCGGGCTCCCCGACGGTCGCTGCTCTTCACCCAGGCGCGGACGATCAGGTGCTGGAATGGGGCGATGGGCACGAGGTAGCGCACGCTGAGGCGCGCCGTGAGTCCCGTCCGACCCATCGCGGCCACAGCCCAGCCGACGGCCTCGTCCATCAGGGTGGCGACGAGTCCGCCGTGGATGATCCCCTGCCAGCCGACCCAACTGCGGTCGGTGTCCGTCTCCGCCACCACGCCTTCCTGGTCAAGGCGGAACGTGAGGTGCAGTCCGCGTCCCGGGTCGGTGCCGCAAGCGAAGCACCCTCGGAGGTCGTGGTTCTCGCTCGGAGTCGACATGGCGTCCCGTCCTTTTGGAGGTCTGGTTCCAGCATAAACCATTTGAGGCACGGGTGACGTTCCAAACGCGGGTCCGCACGAGGGACCCTCTACGACGGCCGTCCTTTGCCGGTGTCGCAATCCGCGTCGCCTTTCGACTCGACCCTGACCAGTTGGAGCCGCTGACGACGGATTCAATCCTTTGAGATCGCTTCCAGCAGGGCCCATCCCACGTCCCAGGGCCGGTTTGGTCCAAACTCAGGTCCGTTTGGACCTACCTGACGTCGCGGCGCACCCGTAGGATGCAAGGGACGATTCGGTGCGCAGGTCCCCGAGATGCATCCGCCGGCGAAGGCCGCGCGCCTTGAGCGTCAAGGGGGGGAATCTTGCGATGCAAGCCGTTCGCTCAAGTTTCGGTGAACTTCGACCGGCCTTGCGCAACTTGGCGCAGGCGACCGTCGAGGCGCAGCGCTGTCTCCTGTGCGGCGACGCCTACGCCCCGGCACCCTGTACCGTTGCCTGTCCCGCCGGCATCGACGTACCAGGATTCATCCGCGCGATCGCGCAAGGAGAGATCGGCCACGCGGCCGACGTCATCTTCGAGGACAATCCGGTGGGGGGCAGCTGCGCCCGCGTCTGTCCTACGCCCATACTCTGCGAGGGCGCCTGCGTGCTCGAGCACGAGGGCGAGGGCGCCGTGGAGATCGCAAGGCTGCAGCGCTTCGCCACTGACCATCGACTGCTCGGAACCGGCGCGGACCACGAGCCGATGCCCATGCGCCCCACCCGGAGCGGTCGCGTCGCGGTGATTGGGGCAGGACCGGGTGGGCTCGCCTGCGCGGGGGCGCTCCGGGAGCTCGGGCTGGACGTCACGGTGTTCGACGCGAACCCGGCGCCAGGGGGGCTCGTGCGCTACGCGATCGCGCCCTACCGCCAGTGGCAGCAGCCGCTCGACGAGGAGGCGGAGCGCCTGCGTCGCCGCGGCGTCGAACTGCGCTTCTCCGCGCCGATCGAGGGCGAAGCGGCCCTGCGCGCGCTGGAGGCGGAGTATGACTTCATCTACCTTGGCGTCGGGCTCGGCGAGGACACGCCGCTCGACCTGCCAGGACAGGATCTCGCGGGCGTGGAGCTCGCCCTGCCCTGGATCGCGGATCTGAAGGCGGGACGCGCCACCCAGATCGGCGAGCGGGTTGCGGTGATCGGAGGCGGCAACACCGCGATCGACGTGGCCCGCGAAGCCCTGCACCTCGGTGCCCGTGACGTGACGATCCTCTACCGGCGCACCCGGACGGAGATGCCGGCCTACCCCTTCGAGGTGGAGGAGGCGATCGCCGAGGGTGTCCGCTTCCTCTGGCTCGTTCTGCCGACCGGGTTCGTCGGCGCGCACCGCCTGGAGGGTGTCGCCTGCCGCTACGCGCGGCTCTCAGAGCCGGACTTCGACGGGCGTCGCCGCCCGGAGGCTGTGGCCGGGACGGACTTCGTCTTCCCCTGCGACACCGCGATCGGGGCGGTCGGGCAGGTGGCGCGCCGGACGCTTTCAGACTGGATCCCGGGCCTCGAGTTCGAGGGCAGCCGGCTGCTCGTCGACCCGGCCACTGGTCAGACCGGCAATCCACGCTACTACGCTGGTGGCGACGCGACGCGGGGCGGAGACACCGCCGTCGCCGCCGTCGGAGACGGTACGCGCGCCGCGCGGGCGATCGCGCGGCGCATGGAGGAGGCGGGGTCATGATGGAGGTGCGCTGGCACGGTCGCGGCGGGCAGGGGGCGAAGACCGCCTCTCAGGTGCTCGCGGTCGCCTACCTCAAGGCGGGGAAGGCAGTACAGGCCTTCCCCGAGTACGGCCCGGAGCGCAGTGGTGCCCCGATGCTCGCCTACACGCGCGTCGACGAGCGGAAGGTCCGACGGCGCTGCGCCGTGACGGAGCCGGATGTCGTCGTCGTGCTCGACCCCTCTCTGACCCACGAGGTCGCGATCACGAGCGGCCTCAGGCCGCAGGGGCACCTGCTGCTGAATCTCGAGGCGGGGCAGGACCCTGGTGCGGCCGTTGCGGAGTACCCCGGCCAGGTTCTGGCGGTGCCGGCCGACCGCCTCGCCCGCGAGTGCGGAACGCGCTTCCCGAACGTCGTGATGCTTGGCGCCGTCGCCGGATGGCTTGGCGCTCCGACCCTTGAGCAGCTCGGCGAGGCGCTCGACGAAGTGATGGCCGGGCTGCCGCCCGCGGCGCGGGAAGCGTCGCGGCAGGCGATGCGGGCCGGGTATCTGGCAGCCGAACGGAGGGATGCATCGTGAGCGGCGCGATCGGACCCCTGCGCGCGGGCGGCGTCGTGCTGCCCGGCGACGTGCCCCGGCCGCGGACGGGTGGCTGGCGCACGGGGCGCAAGCCCGCCGTCGACCTCAGCCGGTGCGTCAACTGCCTCGTTTGCTGGATCCACTGCCCCGACACGGCCGTGCTCCAGGAGCACGCCGTCTTCCAGGGGTTCAACTACGATCTCTGCAAGGGCTGCGAGATCTGCGTCGAGGTCTGCCCGGCGGATGCCATCTCCATGGTTCCGGAGCAGACGGAACTCGCGGCGGGCGGAGTCCTGCCGGGAACGGGGGTGCTGGCGCATGGCCAGGGTTGAGACCACATCGCAGGTCCTGACGGGCGCGGAAGCGACGGCGCACGCGATGCGCCAGATCCGGCCGGACGTCGTCCCGGTCTACCCGATCACGCCCCAGACGCCGATCATCCAGACGTTCAGCCGCTTCGTCGCGGACGGCAAGACCGACACCGTCCTGCTGCAGGTGGAGTCTGAGCACTCGGCGATGAGCGCTGCCGTCGGGGCCGCGCTCGCCGGAGGACGCACGATGACGGCGACGGCATCGCAGGGCCTCGCCCTGATGGTGGAGGTCGTCTACATCGCGGCGGGCTTGCGCGCACCGGTGGTCATCGCCGTGGGGAACCGGGCGCTCTCCGGCCCGATCAACATCCACGGGGACCACTCGGACGGGATGCTGGCGCGAGACAGCGGCGCGCTGCAGCTCTACGCGCAGGATGCCCAGGAGGCCTACGACCTCACGGTGCTGGCACCGCGGCTGGCGGAGCACCCGGACGTGATGCTGCCGGTGATGGTGGGGCAAGACGGCTTCAACGTGACGCACTCGGCCGAGCCTGTGGCGCTGCTGGCGGACGAGGAGGTCGGGGAGTTCGTCGGCGAGTACCGCATCCCGAATCCGCTGCTGGGTGGGGAAGGTCCCTCGAGCCACGGTGTCTTCGCGATGCCGGACTCCTACTTCGAGATCCGCTACCAGTTGGTGGAGGCGGTGGAAGCGGCCGAGCACGTCTATGACGAGCTTGCTGCGGAGTACGCCCGCCGCTTCGGCCGATTCCTGCCGGCGATCGACAGCTACCGCATGGAGGACGCGCAGCGAGCGCTGCTCGTGCTCGGGTCGGCGGCCGGTACGGCGAAGGACGTCGTGGACGACCTGCGCGGCGAGGGCGAGCGCGTGGGGCTCCTGGCGCTGCGGCTCTACCGCCCGTTCCCGGAGGCGGCGTTGCGCGCGGCAATGGGTGGCGTTACGCGCCTCGGCGTCCTGGACCGCGCCGTGTCGCCAGGCGCCTACCCACCGCTCTTCAGCGACGCGCACGCCGCGCTTTCGGGAACCGGGATCGAGCTGCGCAGCTTCGTCTACGGACTGGGCGGCAGGGACCTCTCCACGCGAGCCCTGCGCCAGGTGCTATCCGAACTCGCCGCGCCCGCCGCGGCGCGGATCCGCTACGTGGGCCTGCGGGGGGAGGATGACGATGGCGAATCTTAAAGAGCTCGCGCTGCTCGAGGAGCGCGCTCCCGGCTTCTACGGAGGGCATTCGCTCTGCGCCGGGTGCGGCATCCCGCCGATCGTGCGTACCGTGCTCGGGTCGATCCCTGGGCCGAAGGTCGCGATCAGCGCGACGGGCTGCCTCGAGGTGGCGACGACCCGCTACCCCTTCACTGCCTGGGGAGTGCCCTGGATCCACGTCGCCTTCGAGAACGCGGCGGCCGTGGCCGGCGGCGTGGAGGCGGCGTACCGGGCGCTCTCCCGGCGCGGGGCGCTCGGCGCGGAGCCTGTGACGTTCGTCGCCTTCGCCGGCGACGGCGGCACCTACGACATCGGACTGCAGGCTCTCTCCGGCGCGCTCGAGCGTGGCCACCGCCTGATCTACGTCTGCTACAACAACGAGGCCTACATGAACACCGGGATCCAGCGCTCCGGGGCGACGCCCTACGCGGCGAACACGACGACGAGCCCGGTCGGCAGCCTGGGCCGCGGCAAGTCCGAACGGCGCAAGGACATGACCGCCATCGTCGTCGCCCACCACATCCCGTACGCGGCGCAGGCGGCCGCCTCCCACTGGCAGGACCTCGGACGCAAGGTGGAGCGGGCCGCGGCGACCGACGGCCCGAGTTTCCTCAACGTGCTCGCGACCTGCCCGCCCGGCTGGGGCCACGATGCGAAGGACAGCGTCAAGCTCGCGCGCATCGCGGTGGAGACGCACTACTGGCCTCTCTTCGAGGTGGTTGAGGGCCACTACCGCATCACCCATCGACCTCTGCACCAGCGCCCGCTCGAGGAGTGGCTGAACCTGCAGAAGCGCTTCTCTCACCTGCACGGTGAGCGCAGCGCGGACCTCGTGGTGCGCCTGCAGCAAGAGCTTGACGAGGGATGGTCGCAGCTGCAGATGCGCGACGCCGCCGACGCCGAGTGGTTCCGGGCGCAGGAGGAGGCCGGCGCCTGAACGCTTCCGCCACCGCGACATAAGATGGGGCGCAGTCATCCTGCAAGGAGGGATGGGAAGTGCGCCCCGAGCGCGACTTCACCCCACCCAGCGCATTCTGCCCGCACCCGGAGCGCTGGACGGCGATCGACGCTGACTCTGCGGAACGCGAAGTGACAGAACTCGTTGCGAGCCTGGTGCGCGCCTTGCAGCCGGATTACGCGATCGCGACAGGAGCGGGCTTCGGCCATACGGCGCAGGCGATCGGGACGGCTCTACGGCGGAACGGGCACGGACGGCTGGCGGCGATCGAGTTTGACGAGGCGCGCGCCGCGGAAGCGGAGGAGCGCTGCCAGCAACTGCCGGTCAAGGTCTGGTGCCAAGATTCGCTCGCATTCGTGCCAGAGGAGCCGGTGGAGTTCGCCTGGCTCGACTCCGCGTCCTGCGACCGCGAGCGCGAGCTGCGCCGCCTCCTGCAATGGATGCCGGCCGGCGCGATCGCGGCGGTGCACGACGCGGGCACGCAGCGCGACGTCTACCGGATGCTCCAGTCGGTCGCCGTCGATGGCATCGTTCGGGCGGTGCGGCTACGGACGCCGCGTGGCGTCCTCATCCTGGAGGCGATGGCGGACGGGATCCGCAGCGCGCGTTGAATCGGACGGCCGGGGAGACCCGGCCGCCTCGCGCGTCTCGACGACTTTGTACGTTTTGCAGCAGGACTTGCGCCAGGCTTCACAAAACTTCTGGGAAGGACGGTTTGGAGGGATTGGGATGCGGCTTGGCACTTGGCGCTCCGACGATGGACCGCGGGTCGTGGCGCTGGTTGGATCCGCTTGGCTCGACGTCTGCGCGCAGCTCGATGGCGACGCGCGCGGGCGCAACCTCGCCGCAGCGATCCGCGACTGGGATGAGATTGGCCCCCTGCTGGCGGATGCCGCGCGACGGGCGGAGCAGGGGGCGATCCCGCTCGTGCCCGCCAGGGAGCGCGAGCTCGCTCCGCCCGTGCCCGCGCCGCGGCGCATCCTCTGCATCGGCCACAACTACGGAGCGCACGTCGCGGAGCAGAAGGCGGAAATGCCGCAGGCCCCGGAAGTGTTCCTGCGCCTGCCGTCGACGCTGCGCGGTCCGCGCGAGCCGATCTCCCTGCCGCGCGAGTCGCCGGAGGTCGACTACGAGGCCGAGCTCTGCGTCGTGATCGGCAGGGGCGGTCGTCGGATCCGGCGCGAGGACGCGCTCGCAAGCGTCTTCGGCTTCACCGTGCTGAACGACGTCTCCGTGCGGTCCTACCAGTACCGCGGGCAGCAGTGGACGCCGGGCAAGAACTTCGAAGGGACCGCGCCATGCGGACCGTACGTCGTGACGCGCGACGAGGTGCCGGATCCCCAGTCGCTGACCGTGTCGTGCACCGTGTCGGGCGAGCAGATGCAGCACGGATCCACCGCCGACATGATCTTCGACATCGCCGCGATCATCGCGGACCTCTCGGTGTTCACGGCGCTCGAGGCGGGAGACCTGATCGCGACGGGCACGCCGCCGGGCGTCGGGAAGGCGCGTCTCCCACAGCGCTGGCTGCGCGCCGGCGACACCGTGGTCAGCGAGGTGTCTTCGCTCGGTTCGATCCAGAATGTCTGCGTCGCCGACTGAGGCGGGAGCGCGCCAGGCGCTGGCAGCGCAGCTGAAGCGGCGGTTCGGCGCCCACTGCCGGGTGGATGCGGCGGGCCTTCGCCTCTACGGCTACGACGCGATGGGCTCCGAGCTCTCCGTGCCATCCGCCGTCGTGCAGGTCGAGTCGGCGGCCGAAGCGGCGGAGCTCGTGCGCATGGTCGCGTCCGCGGGCGGCCGGTTGGTCGCGCGGGGTTCGGGTACGGGACTCTCCGGGGGATCCGTGCCGGAGGCCGGAGCAGTCGTCATCTCCTTCGAGCGCATGCGCGCCGTCTCCGACCTCGACCCCGTGGAGCGCACGCTGCGCGCTCAGCCGGGCGTCGTGAACGGCAGCCTCGAGATGGTCCTCGCGCCGCATGGACTCTTCTACCCGCCCGATCCCGCCAGCTACCGCGTCTCGACGATCGGAGGCAACGTCGCGGAGAACGCCGGCGGTCCGCACGCCGTGAAGTACGGCGTGACGGGGCAGCACGTGAGGGCGCTCGAGGCGGTGGACGCCGAGGGACGCGTCGGCTGGCTGCAGGCCGGAACGGTGCAGCCCGGCGCCGACCTCGTCGCGCTCGTGACAGGATCAGAGGGGACGCTCGCGCTGGTGACGGCGGCGGAGCTCACGCTCGATCGCCGGCCCGAGGATGTCGCAACGCTGCTTCTTAGCTTCCGCAGCATGGACGACGCGACGGACTACGTCTCGGCCGCCGTCGCCGCTGGGCTCTTGCCCGCGACGCTCGAGTTCATGGACCGCGCGACGATCGCCGCCGTCGAGGAGTGGGGCGCTGCCCGCTACCCGGAGGGAGCCGGCGCAGTGCTGCTTCTGGAGCTGGACGGCAGCGTCGAGGAGGTGGCGCAGGGACTTGGGCGCGCGCGCGACCTGGCCGAGACGAGCGGCGCGCTCGGCGTCGACAGCGCCACCGACCCCGCGGCCCGCGAGGCGCTCTGGTACGGACGCCGCGGCTCGTACGCCGCGCTGGCGCGGCACGGGCGGCGCGTCCTCACGCAGGACGTCGCGGTGCCTCGCGCGCGCCTCACCGAGATGCTGCAGGAGGTCGGGCGGATCGCGGAGCGCTACGGACTGCAGGTGGCGACCGTCGGACACGTCGGGGATGGGAACCTCCACCCGGACTTCCCCTACGACCCGGCGAACCCGGAGGAGAGCGCGCGGGTCCACGCCGCGAACGCGGAGGTGATGGCCGCCTGCGTCCGCCTGGGCGGCTCGATCACCGGCGAGCACGGGGTGGGCAGCGACAAGCTGCGCAGCATGTCCGTGATGTACGGTCCGGAGGAACTCGGGCTGATGGCCGAGGTGCGACGGAGCCTCGATCCGCAGGGCCTTCTGAACCCCGGGAAGGCCGTGCCGCTCGCTCCGCGGGCCGCCCCCGCGCCAGAGGTGGGTGAGGCGTCGCCCGAGCCGTCCGGAG
>JAJYTE010000051.1 GCA_021793215.1 Bacillota bacterium | reverse complement strand
ATTGCGGCTAGCCACCCCCACCGCGCAGTTTGTTACGCCCCTCTCCCGGACTAGCGCGTTGCAGGCAACCCGACGGCGAATGGTACTATTGCTGTGGGGACTGCCCAACGAACGGAGAGACGCGCCATCGAAGACGAGATCGCCCGCATCTCAGGCGCCCTGCGCGACCACGGCTACGTGGCAGACCGCACCCTTGCCACCTCTTTGCACCTCATGCTGGCGCTGGACCAGCCCTTGCTCGTCGAGGGGCCTGCCGGGGTCGGAAAGACTGCGCTCGCAAGGGTACTTGCGGAGCACCTCGACACAGAGCTTATCCGTCTGCAGTGCTACGAAGGCCTCGACTCCGCGGCTGCGCTCTACGAGTGGGACTACCCGAAGCAGCTCCTGGCCATCCGGCTTGCCGAAGCGAAATCCGAGAAGCTCGAGGCGCTTTCGTCAGGGCTTTTCACCCGTGAGTACCTGCTGGAACGCCCTCTGCTGCGGGCGATCACGAAGGAGCCGCCTGCTCCGGTTCTCCTGATCGACGAGGTGGATCGTGCGGATGAGGAGTTCGAGGCGTTCCTTCTCGAACTCCTCGGGGAGTTTCAGGTGACGGTCCCGGAGCTCGGCACGTTGCGTGCGGAGCAGCGACCACGCGTCATCCTCACCTCCAACCGCACACGCGACCTATCGGACGCCCTGCGCCGCCGCTGCCTATACCAGTGGGTCGACTACCCCTCGCCGGAGCGCGAGGCGGAGATTCTCTCCGCTCGAATACCGGACCTCGACCAGCGGCTCGGACAGCAGATCGCCGGCTTCATGGCCCGCCTGCGCGAGCTGCCGCTCGGCCGCGCGCCCGGCGTCGCCGAGGCGCTCGACTGGGCACGGGCTCTGCGAGTGCTCGGTTTGGGCAGCCTGAGTGCCGACGCGGTTGCGCAGACGTCGGGCACGTTCCTCAAGGACCAAGGGGACATGGACATCGCGCGCTCGGAGATGAAGTCCCTGCTCGCTTCCGCCGGAGGTGGTCCGGAATGAACCGAGGTCTCGCCACCGGGCTGCGCGAGCGCGTGCTCTTCCTGGCCGCGTCGATGCGCCGCTTCGGAATGGCGGTGGCGCCGTCCGAGGAGATCCTCGCGTTCCGCGCCCTTCTGTCCGTGGACGTCGGCGACGGCGAGGATTTCCGACTCGCGCTGCGTGCTGCGCTCTGCCGCAGCCGAGAGGCCCAGTCCGTCTTCGACCAGCTCTACCCGCGCTGGCTGCGCGGCAGCGACCTCCAGCCGGACGAGGAGGTTCCCTCGCCGCCAACCGACACGGGCCAAGCGGGTGCGGCGGAGCATGTTCCGCAAAGCAGGGACCGTCGGCCCTCCGCGGGGCAGGAGGAAGGCTCGACGCGGGAAGAGTCCTTGCAGCGCTCCCGCTACAGCCCTGCCGCCGGCTCGGGCACGCGCCCCGCTCCCATCGCACCCGACGCGCCGAGGCTCGCCCTCCGCGAAGCCGACGCGTTCCTCGCGGCGCTGCGACTCGGCGAGGGGCGCAGGTACCGTTCTGGCGCCGGGCCGCGCCTGGACCTTCGGCGCAGCCTGCACACCGCGCTGGGCAGCCAAGGGGAGGTCCTCCGCCTGCAGCGGCGCCGCAGGAAGCCGAGACCTCCACGCGTGTTGCTGCTCTGCGACGGGAGCCGGTCCATGGAGCGCGAGAGCGCAGGTATCCTGCGCCTCGGGAGAGCGCTCCTGCGCAGATCGCGCCGAGCCGAGGTGTTCCTCTTCTCGACGCAGCTGCGCCGCGTCAGCCGGCAGCTCCGTCGAGCCAGCAAGGGTCAGCCCACGCTGCAAGAACTCGGCGAAGGCTACGGCGGAGGCACGCGCATCGGTGCCGCGCTGCAGACGCTGATCCGCGACCACGGGAGGCTGCTCTCCAGGGACAGCGTCGTGGTGATCGCCAGCGATGGCCTTGATACCGGCGACGTCGCCTTGCTGCGGTGGGCGATGGCCACGATCCGGTCGCGCTGCGCGTTCGTGTTCTGGCTCAACCCCTTGGCCGGCACCCAGGGGTTCGCGCCGCTGCAGCGCGGAATGCAGGCCGCGCTGCCCTACGTAGACGAGCTTTGGGATATGCATGATCCGCACGCGCTCACTCGCCTTGCGCAGCGTGTGCGAGAAGGGAGGCGCTCCGCATGACAGACCGTGACGTGGTCTCACGCGCGCTCCAGGCGCTCCGCGCCGGACGGCCCGGCGCCATCGCCACTGTCGTCTCCGTCGAGGGATCCGCCTACCAGCGCGAGGGGGCGAAGCTCTTCGTCGGCGAGGACGGCCAGGTGTGCGGCCTGATCTCCGGCGGCTGCCTCGAGAGCGAGGTCGCGATCGCGGCGGAGGAGGCGATGGTGGACCTTCGCCCCCGCGTGCTGCGCTACGACACCGCCGACGAGAGCATCTTCGGCTACGGGATGGGCTGTCCCGGCATCGTCGACGTGCTGCTCGAGCCACTCCCCCAGGGCGACGCCGCCGCGCCCTACGTCGCATGGCTGGACGCGCTTCTCGCCGGTGAGGGCGCAGCGCGCGCAATCGCCCTGGGCCCGGCCCGCGCAGGCGAACTGCGCCAGATCGTGGTGGCCCGTGGCGGGCGGCAGGGCTCCCTCGGGGGCGATGCCATCGACGAGATGGTGAAGGACCGCGCCGAGGAGCGCGCGCAGGGCGCGATGCCCAGCGCGACGGAGCGCATCTCACCCACCGGCGCCGAGGTGTACATCGACGTAACGCCTGCGCAGGCGAAGCTCGTGGTGTTCGGCGCCGGTGACGACGCGCAGCCGCTCGTGAGGTTCGCCCAGGGGATCGGCATGCTGGCGCACGTCGTCGACCCCAGACCCGCGAAGGCGACGGCGGAGCGCTTCCCCGGCGCCGAGCTCTCCGTGCTGCAGCCCAGTCACTACGCGGAGGTGGAGCTCGGCCGCGAGAGCTGCGTCGTCGTGATGGGGCACCAGGTCGAGCGGGACGAGGCCGCGCTTGCGCACGCCCTCTCCTCGCCGGCGACGTACGTCGGACTCCTGAGTTCCCGTGAGCGCCGCGAGCGCATGCTCGTCTCCCTGCAGTCGCGCGGCGTGCTGCCGGACGGCGCCCACACGAGACTGTGCGCGCCGATCGGCCTCGACATCGGCGCGCAGAGTCCCGAGGAGATCGCGCTCTCGATCCTTGCCGAGATTGTCGCGCGCCGGCGGGGGCGCAACGGCGGCAGCCTCAGCGGGCGCTAGATGCCACTCTCCTGCGCGCTTCTCGCGGCCGGGGCCGCGCAGCGGTTCGGCGCGCCGAAGCTGCTCCTGCCGGCAGGTCCTCATGAGACCATCCTCTCGCGCGCCGCGCGCGCCGCCCTCGAGGCGATCGACGGACAGCTGCTGGTCATCCTGCCGCGGGCAGCTGCGATGCACCGGGCTGCGCTCGAGCCGCTCCACGACCTGGGGGTTCGCCCAATCGAGAACCCCCGGAGCGATGCGGGACTCGGTTCCTCCGTGGCGCTGGCCGCTCGCACCGCGCTCATGGACGGCGCGGACGGCTTGCTCGTCATGCCGGCAGACCTCACGAGCTTCGCGCCGGACGGTCTTGCGCGGCTGGTGGCCAAGTACCGGGAAGGCGCCTTCTGGGCGGTCGCGAGCGCGAATGGCGGCAAGGCGCAGGCGCCAGCGATCTTCTCCCGTGCGGCGCTCTCGCGCCTCGCGAAGCTCGAGGGCGGCCGTGGGGCCCAGGCACTGCTTCGGGAGCCGGAGGGTGAAGTTGCGGTCTCTCCGGCTGTGTCCGAGGAACTCTCGGATCTCGACCGCTGGCCTGCCTACGCCGCCGCGGCCCACGCGTTCGGTTGGGACGTGGAACTTCCGGAGGCGATCCGCCGCGCCGAGGAACCGGCAGGCGGGCCCTTTGACTGCATCTGGCGGCTCGGCGAGACGCTGGCGCACTTCTCACCCGCGCAGGAGACCGAGATCGTGGCGTGGCAGACCGAAGGCCATTCGAACGTGGGCGCAATGGGCAGTCCCGAGGTTGCGCTGCGCCTTCTCCGCGCTGCCGCGCTGTGGGAGCTGCGCCGCGATCGCGCCTAATCTTGTCGCTTCTTGACTTCCCCCGGACGGCCAAGGCTGGTACTCTGCAAGAAAGGGTTCGATCGGCCGCGGCGCCACGTGCGCCAAGGGCCGTTTGCTGTTTCTGCGTCGGGACTAGCGGTCGGAAGGAGTTGAGGAGTCGGACACGACGCGTCCGGCGGCAATGGACGAAGTGCAACGCATCCTCCTGCGGCGTGAGGCTATCGCGAAACGCGTGCAGGAACTCGGCGAAGAGGTATCCGCGGATCGCAGCCCAACCGATCCCCTGCTGGCCGTCGCGATCCTGCGCGGCGCCGTGATCTTCGCGGCGGACCTCGTCCGCGAGATCAAGGGACCCGTCGAACTGGACTTCATGGCCGTCTCTTCCTACGGCAATCATTCGGTATCGCACGGCGAAGTGCATGTTCTCAAGGATCTTACCGAAGAGATCGCGGGGCGCGATGTGCTGCTCGTGGAGGATATCGTCGACACGGGGCACACCGTGCGGTTCCTGCTCGACACGCTCGGCAAGCGCGGTCCTCGCAGCCTGAGGGTTTGCGCGCTGCTCGACAAGGCGGATCGCCGGGAGGTCGAAGTGCCGATCGACTACGTCGGCTTCCGCATACCCGACGCCTTCGTCGTCGGCTACGGACTCGATTACGCGGGCCGGTTCCGCAATCATCCGGAGATCCTCGCGCTGCGCCCCGAGGCCCTCACGTCGTGAGCGAGACCGTTCTCGTACTCGACTTCGGTGCGCAGTACGCGCAGTTGATCGCGCGCAGGGTGCGCGATCAGGGCGTGTACGCCGAGATCATCCCCGTGACTGCGTCGTACGAAGAGATCATGGCGAAGGAACCTGCCGCACTGATCCTCAGCGGCGGACCGGACAGCGTCTACCGCGAGGACGCGCCGGCGCCGGATCGGCGCATCCTCGAGAGCGGCCTGCCGATGCTCGGTATCTGCTACGGCATGCAGTGGCTCGCCTACGCCCTCGGCGGTCGGGTCGACCCCGGCACGCCGGAGTACGGCCCGGCACGCGCGCACCGCAGCGCGGGGGACTCAAGCCTTTTGCGCGGCGTGCCGCAGGAGTTCCAGGTCTGGATGAGCCACGGCGATCGGGTGGAGTCGCTGCCCCCAGGGTTCTCGCTGCTGCTTCGGAGCGAGGGGGCTCCCTGCGCGGCCATGGGGGACGAGCAGCGCAAGATCTTCGCCGTCCAGTTCCACCCCGAGGTCGTGCACACGGAGCACGGCAAGGAGATCCTCCGCAACTTCCTGTTCGAGGCGGCGGGCCTCTCGGGCGGCTGGGACATGGGTTCGTTCCTCGACATCGAGGTAGAGCGCATCCGCGAGACGGTCGGCGACGGTTCCGCGCTCGTCGCCCTCTCCGGTGGCGTCGACTCGGCCGTGGCCGCGGCGATCGTGCAACGCGCGATCGGAGAGCGGCTGACGGCCGTCTTCGTGGATCACGGTCTCCTGCGCGACGGCGAGGGGGAGCAGGTGGAGCAGGCGTTTGGCAGCCGCTCCCTGCGGTTCATCCACGTCAAGGCGCAGGACCGCTTCCTCGCGGCACTGCGCGGCGTGGTAGACCCCGAGGAGAAGCGCAAGAAGATCGGCAACCTCTTCATCCGCGTATTCGAGGAGGAGGCGGCGAAGCTCGGCCCGATCGACTGGCTGGTGCAGGGCACTCTCTACCCCGACGTCATCGAGTCCGGGCCCGGCAAGGCGGCCGTGATCAAGAGCCACCACAACGTTGGCGGCCTGCCCGACGACCTCAAGTTCCGCCTGCTGGAGCCGCTGCGGGACCTCTTCAAGGACGAGGTGCGGCTCCTTGGGGAGGAACTGGGGCTGCCGCGCGCGCTTGTCCGCCGTCAGCCGTTTCCAGGACCGGGCCTCGCGATTCGCATGGTGGGCGAGGTGCAGGCGGAGCGCCTGGACCTCCTGCGCCGCGCGGACGCCGTCGTCCGGCGCGAGATCGAGCGGGCGGGCGCCGACGCGGAGATCTGGCAGTGGTTCGCGGTGCTTCCGGGCGTCCGCACGGTCGGCGTGCAAGGTGACCACCGCACGTACGGCGAGGCCGTCGTCGTGCGGGCGGTCAGCTCGGAGGACGGCATGACCGCCGACTGGGCGAGGCTGCCGCACGAGCTCTTGCAGCGCATCGCCTCCGCGGTCGTCAGCGAGGTGCATGGTGTGAACCGCGTGCTCTACGACATCACGTCGAAGCCGCCGGGCACGATCGAGTGGGAGTAGTGGTGGCGGAAAGACCTCCTGAGCCGGACTGCACCACGATGTCCTTCGTTCGGTAGAGGCATGCGCGCAGACACTGAATGGTTCCGGCAGGGCAGCTTGCGCGCATCGCGCAGGCGACCGCCAAGCGGTCGCCCAGTGCCTGCACTCGGGTTTCTCAGGTGTCGGAATGGTCGCCCGGCGTGCATCCATAGGGGACGCCGGGCCCCCTTTTGCCCCCCATCCGCAGGCACGGGCGGGTTGGCGGTCAAGCCATGCGAGGAAGTCGCAGTCGCGCCCACCCATTGCATTCCGCGTCAGATAATTTATAAATTAATGGGGAGGTGGTCGGAATCTCGCGATCGGAACGTTCGAACGTGTCCCAGGTTCGCAGCTTGGCCGAGATCGCTTGGCTCGAGATCCGGGAGCGGATCCTGACGGGTCAGTTGCCCCCAGGCGCGCCGGTCGGGCTCAAGGAGCAGGCCGACCGTCTCGGGCTCAGCATCATGCCGGTACGGGACGCGGTGAACCGCTTGAAGCATGAGGGTCTGATCGTGCAGATCCCCCAGCGCGAGTCCTTCGTGTCGCCGATCACGCTCGAGGACATGGAGGACATCTACGCCGTGCGCGCCGCGATCGAGGCGATCGCCGTCGTGCGCTCCTGCGAGACCTTCTCCCGCGCCGACTACGACAACCTGCTGCGGGTGCTCGACGAGTTCACGGCAGCCTACGAGCGCGAGGACGCTCGCAGTGGCCGCGAGCTGCATCGGCGCTTCCACCTCGATCTCTACGCGATCGCCAAGTCGCCGACCCTCAGCCGCCTGATCCCGCCGCTCATCGACGCCACCGAGCGCTACCGGACGATGTCCCAGACGCTGCGCGGGCCAGCGCGCCAGCGCCGTGCGGAGCACCTGGCGATCCTCGACGCATGCCTGGGCCACGACGCCGAGGCGGCGCGCGGCCTGCTCGTCGAGCATTTGAACCGTACGGTGAAGGACGTCCGCGCCTTCCTGGAGGCCACCTCGGGCGGCACCGGTGCCGCGCCCGGGGACCGGACGTCCTAGGCCCCGCCCGCACCCTGCGCGGTCGGGGCCCTGTTTCGTCGTGCCTTCGCCGCATCTCTCTCCCCACCAAGTCAAGGGAGGCTGCCCTTTGGTCATCGACACGCACCGACACGCCTACGGCGAGCGCTCGCGCGAGAAGTTCGTCGAGCGCGGCCTCGTGGATCCTGCCCGCGGCTTCCCGCAGATCCGGGGACAAGAAGTCTTTCTCTACGAGTCGTACTGGGACACCGACAAGTCACTCTTGCTGCAGCGCGAGGGCGGCGTCTCGAAGGCCATTCTCAGCGGCGGCAGCCAGGTGGAGACGCTCTCGCGCAACCTCTTCCAGCGGGACGTCGTCGACGTGATGCAGATCATCTTCGAGGACCGCCTGAAGCTCCTGGCCCAGTACCCGAACGATTTCGACACGATGGTCGACGCCGATCCCTTCGAGGAGCGGGGCCGGCGGGTGCTGGAAGCCGCGATCACCCAACACGGCGCGCGCGCGATCAGTGTGGCGACGAGCTTCGGCGCGGGAGCCGAGCGCCGCTTCCTCGACGCCCCGGAGTGCGACTGGCTTTGGAGCTTCGCGGAGGAGAAAGGCGTCGCCGTGCACGCGCACCCGCCCTTCGTCCCGTTCGGCGCCGAGCACCTGAACCAGTACCGGCTGCTCGAGGCGGTCGGCCGCCCGTTCGACACCGCGCTCTCCTTCGCGCGCATGATCGTATCCGGCGTCTTCGACCGCCACCCGAAGCTGCAGATGGTCGCGGTCCACATGGGCGGCGCGCTGCCGGCGGTGCTCGGCCGGCTCGAGTTCAACTGGCGCCTCAACTACGAGGGCATCCCGAACCCGCCGCCGGGCAAGGCGCTCCAGAATGAGCGCACGCCCTTCAGCTACCTGAAGACGAACCTCTACACCGACACGATGGGCTTCTCGCCAACTGGCGTGCGCCAGGCCGTCGAGTTGTGGGGCATCGACCGGCTGCTCTTCGGCACCGACTACGGTCCCCTTCCGTTCTCGCCGCAAGAACACATCGACATCGTGAAGTCCGTGCTGCCCGATCCCGCGGACCAGCGGAAGGTCTTCTTCGAGAACGCGAACCGGATCTTCCGCCTCGGCCCCTGACGCCCAAGCGGCCCGTCCTGGTGCTCGGCGACGCCGGGCACCCGTACGAGTTGCGTGACGGGCTAAGGACGGCAGGCGCGAGCCTTGCGAACTGCTGACGCGCGGCAGCGCGGGAATGGAGTGGCGGCGTTGAAACTGGTGACGTTCGAGCATGGCGGCGTGCAGCGGGTCGGCGTACTGCGGGGGGATCGGGTGGTGACGGTGGACGTTCCCGACATGCGCACGCTCTTCGAGCGCGGTGACGAGGGGATGGAGGCGGCGCGCAGCGCGAGTGGCGAGGACTTCGCCCTCGCCGATGTGCGGCTGCGCGCCCCGATCATACCGAAGAAGTTCTTCCACACCGCGGGCAACTTCCGCGAGCATGCGAACGAGGCGGACAACTCGAACTGGGTGGCCCCTGTGCTGCCCTGGATCATCTTCTTCCAGAACCTCGATGCGATCATCGGCCCCGATGACGCGATCATCTACCCGGAGCACCTCACGGAGGAACTCGACTACGAGCTCGAACTCGCCGTCGTGCTGAAGAAGCCGGGCAAGCACTTCACGCCGGAGCAGGCGGAGGACTACATCGGCGGCTACGTCGTCTTCAACGACATCACCGCGCGCGACATCCAGCGCCGGGAGATGGAGTCGAAGGTGTTCACGTTCTGCAAGTCGATCGACACCTTCTCTCCGCTCGGGCCCTGGATCGTGACGCCCGACGAGATCCCCGACCCCCACGACCTGAAGATGGAGCTGCGCGTCAACGGCGAGATGCGCCAGCAGTCCTGGACCGGACGCATCTCGGTTCGGATCCCGGAGATCCTCTCCCACTACTCGCCGCTGGGCTTCTCGGCGGGCGATGTCCTCTCCACGGGGACCGTCTCGGGAGTCGCGGCGTTCAGCGCTGATCCAAAGTCCCTGTACCTGAAGCCGGGCGACCGCATCGAGGCGGAGATCGAACGGGTCGGCGTCCTGCGCAACCACGTGATCTCCTGGCAGGAGGCCTACGGCGAGGCACCCCCGCCCAAGGTTCGCTGGTGAACTTCCTGGCGGATGGAGAGGAGCTGATGCGATCGTGGGCCGCGTAGACCGCGAGCTCGTGTGGACCGGTTCGATCAACGCGCGGGCGCTGGGACATGAGGAGCCGCGCCACGTGGGTCTGTACGACACCACGCTGCGCGACGGCGAGCAGACTGTTGGCGTCGTTCTCGACCCCGAGCAGAAACTGGAGATCGCGCGCCTCTTGGACGCCTTCGGCATCGACCGCATCGAGGCCGGCTTCCCGCGGGTGTCGGACGAGGACCACCGCGCGATCGAGATGATGCGCGACGCGCACCTCAGGGCGGAACTCTGGGGCTTCTCCCGCGCCGTACCCGACGACGTCGCAGCCATCGCGGACCTCGGCCTGACCTCGACCGTGATCGAGGCGCCCGTTTCGGACCTCAAGCTGGGTGCGCTCGGCGTGGAGCGCAGCGAGATGCTGCGCCGCATCCGCACCGCGGTGGCGGCCGCCGTGCAGCACGGGGTGAAGGTCGCGTACTTCGCGGTGGACTCCACCCGCGCCGACCTCTCCTTCCTCGAGAGCGTCTACAAGACGTCGCTGGACGCGGGGGCGCAGGAGGTCGTCGTCGTAGACACCATCGGGGTGGCGACGCCGGAGGCGGCGGCCTTCCTCGTCGAGGCGGTGCGCAATTGGGTCGGACCGGACGTGCCGGTCCATTTCCATGGCCACAACGACTTCGGACTTGGGACGGCGGCGGCGATCGCCGCGGTGCGCGCCGGCGCATCGTTCGTTCAGGGCACCGTGAACGGCATGGGTGAGCGCGCGGGCAACACGAGCCTCCCCGAGGTGGCGCTTGCGCTCGACGTCCTCTACGGGTACGAGACGAACCTCAGGCTGGAGTTCGTGCACGAGGTCTCCCGGCGCGTACGTGAGCTGAGCGGCTACCAGATGGCGCCGTGGACGCCGCTCGTCGGGGAGAATCTCTTCCGCCGCGAGACGGGCACCGCCGTCAGCCAGTTCCACGTGCCGCAGGCGATCGAGCCGTACGGCGCGGCGCTCGTCGGCGCCGAGCGCGCGGTCGTGCTCGGCAAGCGCAGCGGGCGGGACTCGATCCGCATCAAGTGCGAGGAGCTCGGACTTGATGCCTCACCCGAGCAGCAGCGCACGCTGCTGCAGCGCGTGAAGGAGCTGGCCACGAAGAAGCGCGGCCTCGTGACGGATGATGAGTTCCGCGGGCTCTGCCGGGACCTCGACTGAAGACCCATCACGGGAGGGAACAGAGTT
The DNA here is from genome assembly GCA_021793215.1 of Bacillota bacterium. GTDB lineage: Bacteria > Bacillota > Sulfobacillia > JAJZYS01 > JAJYTV01 > JAJYTV01. The sequence goes on along the minus strand of JAJYTE010000051.1, from coordinate 3,335 downwards.
GGGTGAGCGTCTGAAGGACAAGGTGGTTCTGGTCACTGGAGGCGGACGGGGGTTCGGTGCGGCGATCGTCGAGGCGGTCGCAAGGGAGGGCGCCGACGTCGCAGTGCACTATAACTCCTCCGCGAAGGGTGCGGAGCAGGTCGCGAAGGCGGTGCGCGAACTCGGTCGCCGCGCCATCACGACCCAGGGCAACATCGCGAGTTGGGATGACTGCAAGCGGGTCGTCGAGGAGACCTACAAGGCGTTCGGCAGGATCGACGTGCTGATCAACAATGTCGGCGACGTCGCATCGGACCAGATGTCCTGGCGGGACATCACCGAGGAGTCGATCGACCACATCCTGGCGGTCGACGTCAAGGGCACGATGCTGATGACGCACGAGTGCGGCATGCGCATGGTCGAAGCGAAGTCGGGCGTGATCGTGAACATCGGCTCGCATGTCGTTCTCAACGGGAGTCCGCGTGCGCCACAGTACGCCGCGGCGAAGTACGGGATCCTCGGTCTGACCAAGTCGTACGCCGCCGCGCTGGGGCCGTACGTGCGGGTTAACACGCTCGGGCCGGGCTTTATTGAGACGGAGCGAACGGTGAACCGCGAGGATTGGAAGTCCGGTCGGCGCGAGGCCTACATCCAGCGCACCGCCCTCAAGAACGTGCCGAAGCCCGAGGAGATCGTCGGTTCCGTGCTGTACCTGGCGACGGACGATTCCGCGAACGTCACCGGCACGTTCCTCGTCTGTAACGGCGGCTACAGCATGGCGGGCGCCTGACCGCCAGCGAAGGCTCCAAGGGAGCAACGCCGAGGAGTGACGGCTTGTACCAGACACTGAGGATCGAGAAGGCTGGCCGCGTCGCGACACTGACGATGAATGCGCCGGAGCGCCGCAACGCGATGAGCCAGGAGATGGCGCTCGAGTTCCCACGCGCCATCTCCGAGCTCAGCGACGACCAGGATCTCCAGGTCGTCGTCCTGACGGGTGCCGGCAAGTCGTTCTGCGCTGGCGGCGACCTCGACGACCTCCTGGAGCAGACCACCTGGCCGCCCGAGCGCATCCGCCGGCACATGGGGGAGTTCTACCGCGCCTTCCTCTCGATCATCGACCTGCCGGTGCCGACGATCGCTGCGATCAACGGTGCGGCGATCGGGGCGGGCCTCGCCGTCGCCCTCGGCTGCGATCTGCGCTACGCGGCCGAGGGCGCGAAGCTCGGCGCGACCTACATCAACATCGGCCTCTTCCCCGGGATGGGAGCGACCCATCTCCTCCCCTACCACGTTGGGCACGCGGCGGCGGCGGAACTCGTGCTCACCGGCAGGGTGATCACGGCGCAGGAGGCGGCGACGCTCGGCCTCGTGAACCGCGCGGTCGCGCCGGAGGAGCTCGAGGAGACGGCTTTCACCGTCGCGCGGGAGATCGCATCGAAGAGCCCGAGCGCGGTGCGCGCCATGAAGGACGTGCTGCGGCGGCGCATGGCGGACGGGCTCGAGCGCGCCCTCGACGTGGAGGCGCTGGCGCAGTCCATCTCCTTCCGCTCGGACGAGATGCGCGGCATCCTCGAGGGGCTGCGCCGCCGAACCTAGCCGGCTGCGGGAGGGGAGCCCATGGAGGAACAACTCGTACTCGTGCGGCGGGAGCCGCCGATCGCCGTGCTGACGCTGAACCGGCTAGAGGTGCTGAACGCGCTCTCGACGGGTCTGAAGCGCGCCCTGGAGGACGCCGTGGAGGAGCTCGACGCCGACCCCGAGGTAAAGGCGATCGTGCTGAGCGGCAGTGAGCGGGCGTTCGCGGCTGGCGCCGACATTTCGGAGATGGCGGAGCTCTCCGCCATCGAGATGATGCAGATGGACCGCGCGCGCAGCTGGCAGCGCCTGCGGGCGGCAAGGAAGCCCTTGATCGCCGCGGTGCGCGGCTACGCCCTCGGCGGCGGCTGCGAACTCGCGCTGCTCTGCGACATGATCATCGCCGGCGAGTCTGCGAAGTTCGGACAACCCGAGGTGAAGATCGGAATCATCCCGGGCGTCGGCGGAACGCAGTACCTGACGCGCGGCCTCGGCAAGTGGCGCGCGATGGAGCTCGTGCTCACCGGACGCCGCGTCTCGGCGGCGGAGATGGATGCGATGGGTCTTCTGACGCGGGTCGTGCCCGACGGGGAAGTTCTCTCGCAGGCCGAGGCCCTGGCGCGTGAGGTTGCCGAAATGCCTCCGCTCGCGGTGCGGCTCGGCAAGGAGGCGGTGCAGCGCGCCTTCCTCGGCACGCTCGACGAGGGTCTTGAACTGGAGCGCAGGAACTTCTACCTCCTGTTCGCCAGCGCCGACCGCAGCGAGGGGATGCGTGCGTTCCTGGAGAAGCGGCCGCCGCACTGGACCGGTACCTAGCGCTGCGACGGCCCGCCCACCGGGCGGGCAGGGGGAGGACTTAGAGATGCCGGACGGAGAGCAGCGTTTCGTCGTGGACCTCGAAGCGATGCGTGCCCATGTCGAGGAGTTCCGTGCGGAGACGGCCGCGGAAGAGGGACCACAGGCCGGGGTGAGCGTCGCGCGCGCGAGCGCGCACATCGTGGAGAACACGGAGATCGAGGTGCGGGCGGGCACCTTCACGTTCCGCGCCGACGAACCGTCCGGTCGCGGCGGCAAGGGCGCCGGGCCGCGGCCGCTGCAGTACTTCGCTGCGGGCGTGGCCACCTGACTCCTGACCCAGGTGGCGCGGTTCGCGCCCCTCTACGATGTCCAGATCGCCGCCGCGAGCGCGGACGTCCGGCTCACGATCGACCGACGCGACAAGCTGGGCCTCGGTGGCCCGGGCGGCGCGGCGCAGCTCGTGACGATCCAGCTGAAGATCGAGTCCCCCGCGAGCCCCGCGCAGGTCGAGAAGCTCTCGCAGCACGCGGAGCGTGCCTGTCACGCCGCTCGCTCCCTGGCCCTCGGCGTGCCGGTCGAGAGCGAGACGCTCCATAACGGCCAGCGCATCGGCCGAGAGGGCTGAGTCAGATCTCCTCGGGCGAGGGCGGCAGCCTCCAGTAGACACTGCCCTCGCGCTGCATCAGTCCGTTCCCGATCAGCTCGCGTTGCAGCGTGGCGAAGTCCGGGTGGTGACGGCCGAGGATCTCGTTGACGTCGGACTCCGGGTGGCGCTGCCCGAACGAGAAGTGCTCCGCCAGCCAGCGCAGCACGTAGTAGTGGGTCGTTCCCTCCGCACGCATCTCGACGAGGGTGAGGTCCCGGAGGCGCTGGAGGTGGTGGGACACCGTCGGCGGGCGCAGCGAGAGCGCGGCGGCGATCTCCTCGACGCTTTGCTCTCGTCCCGCGAGCAGGGCGACGATACGCAGGCGCGTCTCGTC
>JAJYTE010000050.1 GCA_021793215.1 Bacillota bacterium | reverse complement strand
CACAGACTTTCGCCAGGCGATGCGCGAGCAGCTCGGGGGCGCGCGTCCCCGGCCGATCAAGGCCGTCTTCGACTTGCGGGAGGGGTAGAAGGGGAGGTCCGCCGCGGGCGGACCTCCCCTTCTACCTCGGTTCAGTTGCGCGCGAGTTCGTCGACCACCCGCGCGAAGATCTGCAGGCCCTCGCGCAGCGGTTCGCGCTGCGTCAGGTCGACGCCGGCACGCGCGAGGATCGGCAGCGGGTCGTCCGCTCCGCCCTCCGAGAGGAAGGAGATGTAGCGCTCGGCCGCGGGCGCGCCCTGCGCGAGGATCTCGCGCGACAGGGCAGCCGCGGCGATGAAGCCCGTGGCGTACTGGAAGACGTAGTACCCCATGTAGAAGTGGGGGATGCGCGCCCATTCGTACGTTCCGACGTCGTCGATCGCGAGTTCCGGGCCGTAGTACGTGCGCAGGAGTTCGCGGTACGTCTCCTGCAGGAACTCGGCCGTGAGCGCGCCGCCCTCCTCCACCCGGCGGTGCATCGAGTGCTCGAACTCCGCGAACAGGGTCTGGCGGAAGACGGTTGAGAGGAACTTCTGCGCGAGGTCATCCCGCAGGTCGAGCCGCACGCGCTCGTCCTGCGTCACCTTCAGCAGGTGGTCGAGCAGAAGGTGTTCGTTGCACGTCGATGCGATCTCCGCGAGGAAGATCGGGTACTGGGCACCCCGGTAGTCCTGCGCCGACGACGCCAGCATCGAGTGCATGGCGTGGCCCGCCTCGTGCGCCAGTGTGAACACGCTGTCACGCGTGCCCGTGTAGGTCATCAGGATGTAGGGATGCACGTCGTAGACGCCCATCGAGTACGCGCCGGAGCGCTTGCCCTTGTTCTCGAGCACGTCGACGTAGCGCCGCGTGAGGATGCGGTCGAGACTCTCGCCGTAGGATGCGCCGAGGGGTCTCAGGGCCTCCTTGACGGCGGCGCTGCCCTCGTCCCAGGAGCGCTGCTCGTCGGGAAGGTCCTCGATCGGCGGGTAGATGTCGTAGAAGTGGAACTCCGGAACGCCCAGGCGCTCCTTGCGCCAGGCGATGTAGCGCCGAAGGTCCGGCAGCGCGGCATGTACCTCCGCGACCAGGTTCTCGTAGACTGTAGGCGGCAGCGCGCGAGAGTCGAGCGCCGCCTCCAGCGCCGAGCCGTAGCTCCGGACGCGGGCCTCCGTGACGCTGGTGCGCGCCTGCTGGTCGAGCGTGGCCGCGAACGTGTGGCGGTGGGCGGCGTAGGGCGCGTGAATGCCGAGGTACGCCTGCTGGCGCAGCTTGCGGTCGCGCGACATCATGTACTGTCCATAGCGGCCGTGCGAGAGTGGAAGCCGCTCCCCCGCGGAGTCCTCGACCTCGCCGAAGTCGAGGTCGGCGTTCGAGAGCTGTCCTGCAACGGTGTGCGCGCCCTGCAGGACGGGCGAGAAGCCCGCGATCAGCGCCTCCTCCGACGGCGAGAGGACGTGGCGGCGCATCCGCTCGATGCGGTGGAAGGTGTGCCTGTACGCCTCGAGCCCCTGCTCCTGCGCGGAGAGCGCAGCGATCCGCCCGTCCTCGAGCGAGACCAGTTCCGGCACGACGAACGCCGTCTCCTCGCCGATCAGCGCCGCGAGCGACTGCGCCTTCGAGACCATCTCGGTTCCCTCGGGGTCCTGCGTGTCCTGGTCGTGGCGGAACATCGCGTAGGCGTAGAAACGCTCGAGCCGCCGGCCGATGCCATCCTCGGTCCGGAGGGCCTCCAGCAGCGTCTTGCCGTCCTCGCCGAGCTTGCCGCGGAACCGTTCGAACGCCTTGCCGTCCCGCGTCAACTCCTCCGCGGCCCGCTGCCAATCGGCCTGCGTCGGGTAGAGATCCTCAAGATTCCATTGCAGCGACGGATCCTGCTCGCTGCGCGCGCGGATCGCTTGCGTCATGTGCGCGTTCCTCCTTAGGACAACCAGCTAGCTTTCGGCTCACGGCCACCGACTCCTGCCGAATTCTGGTGGCAGGAGCGCCTGACGCTGGAGCGAACTCTTCGTCAGCCCGAGAGGAGGCCCACCCTTTGGCTCCCGCCAACACGCGACTTCCGAGCCTTCAAGACCTGCAAGCGGCGCACCTGCGCATCCTGCCGCTCCTCCTGCCGACTCCACTCCTCGCCGCGCGCACCGAACCCGGCGCCCTCTGGCTCAAGCCCGAGAATCTGCAGCGCACCGGCTCGTTCAAGTTCCGCGGCGCGTACCACAAGCTTTCCCAACTGTCGCCCACCGTCCGCGCCCGCGGCGTCGTCGCGTACTCCTCAGGCAACCACGGTCAGGCCGTCGCCTGCGCCGCGCAGTTGCTCGGCTGCCCCGCGACGATCGTCATGCCGCAGTCCGCCGTCCAGGTGAAGGTCGACGGCGTCGCGCGCTACGGCGGCACGATCATCCGCTGCGAGGGCGGCTCCGACGAGCGGCGGCGCATCGCAGAGGATCTCGCAGCCGAAGGCGGCCTCGCCCTCATACCGCCCTACGACGACATGGCGATCATCCTCGGCCAGGCCAGCGTGGGCCTCGAGATCGCGCGCGAGCGACCGAGCCTGCGCCAGGTGCTCGTCCCGGTCGGCGGCGGCGGACTCTCGTCGGGCGTCGCCCTCGCCCTCAGGGAACTCCTGCCGCAGGCGCGCATCGTCGGCGTGGAGCCCGAAGGCGGGAACGACCTGCAGCAGAGCTTCGCCCGCGGCGAGCACGTGCGGCTCGACGTCATCGACACGATCGCGGACGGGCTGCGCACCCAGTCGGTCGGCACCCTCAACTACCGGATCCTGCGCGAGTGCCTCGACGAGGTGGTCTCCGTCCCCGACCGGGAGATCCTCGAGGCGACGCGCGTCCTGCTGCTCACCGAGAAACTGGTCGTGGAGCCGTCCGGCGCGGTCGCCTTCGCCGCCTACCGCGAAGGCCGCGTGGCGCAGGACGTCGAGACCGCCGTCGTCCTCTCCGGCGGCAACATCGCCATGGACCTCCTGCGCACGCTCCTTGCGCAGTGAGCTACCGCGCGACGGCCTTCGCGGCCGTCATTGCCTGCGCAGCGCTCTGGGGAGTGTCGGGCACGATCGCCCAGGTGCTCTTCCAGGACCACGTTAGCCCCGTACTCCTGGCGACCATCCGCCTGTGGGGCGCCGCCGTGCTGATGCTCGCAGCGATCGCGCTGCGCTCCCCAAGCCGTTTGCGCCTCGATCGCAAGAGCATTCGCGGGCTCGCGATCTTCGGCGTGTTCGGCTTCTTCGCGGTGCAGTACTCCTACTTCGCCGCGATCGCCGCCATCGGCGTTGCAACCGCGACCTTTCTGCAGTACCTTGGCCCCGCGCTGATCGTGATCTACGCCGCGATCGCCGGCCGGCGGCTGCCGACGGGGGTCGAGTCGCTCGCGCTCCTCTTGGCCGTTTCCGGTACGGCGCTTCTGGTGCTGAGTGCGGGCGCCGGCAGCGTAACCCTACCGGGTCTGGCCTTCGGCCTGTTTTCAGCCGTGAGCCTCGCGTTCTACACGATCTACCCACGCGCTCTCTTGCGCGCGCTCGGGCCGTGGACGACGAGCGGCTACGGCTTCCTGTTCGGTGCCGCGTTCGCTACGGCGCAGTTGCTGGTCATGCACCCCACGGGCCCCCTACACTTCTCAGCGCGGGACCTTTGGTTGATCGCCTTCGTCGTGATCGTCGGCACGCTCTTGCCGTTCTCCCTCTACATCTCGGCCCTGCGCCACCTTACGCCGTCCGAGGCGGGGATCGCCGCCACGGCCGAGCCGCTCGCGGCCGCCGCCGCCGCGTTCCTGCTGCTGGGGCAGGCTTTGCAGGGATGGCAGTACCTCGGCGGCGTCCTGATCGTCTCCGCGGTCCTCGTGTTGGCCGGCTTCGGCGGGAGGAGCGCGGCGGCACGCGTGGAACCATCAGGGGTAACCGCAGGCGGGAGGCCCGATCCCTGATGCAAGTCGAAACACTGATGCTACCGCTCGAACGCTCCCTGATCTCTCCGCTCGCCTCGCTCGAGGAAGCCTACAAGATGCTGCTCGACGCCCGTCTCACCTGTCTCGTGCTGGACGAGCAACCGCGTGGGCGCATCGTGCGGATGCGCAGCATCCTCGAGCACCTGGCCGGCGCCGTGCTGCACGGCCTGCACGCCGACCCCTCCCGTCCCGTCGCCACTCTTGCGGAGCACGTCGAGACGGTGCCGCACGACGCCCCGATCGAGGTCGCAGCCAAGGCGCTCTGGCGCCGGCCGAGCCGCGCCGTCCTGGTGGCTGGCGAGGAGGGCCACGTGATCGGCCTCGTGGGTTGGCCCCAGCTCAACCAGTTCTTCGACGACATCCTCGACATCGAGGGTGCCGTCTCGGTCGCGTTTCGCCTCAGCGACGCGCCCGGACAGATGGCCAGCGCGCTGCAGGCCATCGCCGATAGCGGTGTGAGCGTCCGCGCGACCTACCTCTCGCACCTGCGAAAGGGGCATCGCAACGGCACCGTCTACGTGGCGGAGGAGAGTGCCCAGGCTGCACGTACCGCGCTGCAGGCCCAAGGCTTCGAGCTCGTGTGACGCGTACAATCCATGAGCGCAAGCAGCCGCCTGTTCCTTGCTTTCCTCCCGTCACGTCAGTCCTGTCCTTCCTTGCCTTAGCGTGCAGAAGGGCCGACCAGCCGGATGGCGTGACGATCTGCGACTCGTAGAGTGAGGCGCTGGGGCCTCTTGGCTACACTTGGTCAGGCTCGTCGTTCTGTGTAGCTTCGCCAACGGCCTGCCGCATCGCCGCGAGGACCTCTGCGGACTCGCTGCCGAGGCTCGGCGCGTTTTCCGGTCCCGGGAACGCCATAGTGCGCACGTCGCCGCAGTACGCCGCTACAGCGTCTCGAATGGCTTTGCCCACCTCCGCGTAGCGGCGCGCATGGCGCGGCCCACTCTCGTAGAGCCCGATCATGTCGGGCAGAACCTGCGCCTGGCCGTCGCAACCCTCGCCGGAACCGATGCCAATCGTCGGGATGCGAAGGCGCTTGCTGACCTCCTCGGCCACCTCTGCTGGCACCAGTTCGAGAACGATGGCGAACGCGCCGGCCTCTTCGAGTGCGAGAGAGTCCAGCAAGAGGGCGGCCGCCGCCTCGCGAGTGCGTCCCTGGACCCTGTAGCCGCCGAACGCGTGCACGGACTGAGGAGTGAGACCGAGGTGTCCCATCACAGGGATGCCGCTGTCGACCATACGCCGCACGGTCGTTGCCACCGCGCGTCCGCCCTCGAGCTTGACCGCCTGTGCGCCGCCCTCCGCGAGGAGCCGGCCGGCGTTGCGCACCGCCTCCTCCGGGCTGACCTGGTAGGACAGGAAGGGCATATCGGCGAGCACCATGGCACGCTTCGCCGCCCGCGCGACCATGCGCGTGTGGTAGAGGATGTGCTCGAGCGTCACCGGCAAGGTTGTGTCTTGACCCTGCACAACCATGCCGAGGCTGTCGCCGATCAAGAGGACGTCCGCTCCGGCTTCGTCGCAGGCGAGGGCGGTGGGGTAGTCGTAGGCGGTGACGAGCGTGATGCGCTCTCCGTTGGCTTTCGCATCGAGCAGGAAACGGATGGTGACGCGTTTCGCCACAGCATCTCTACCTCCATGAAGCGGACTAGGCAGGCTTGGGAGGTTGGTCCGGGAGACCGTAGAGGCGTTTGGCGTTCTCGGCGAGCACGGCGGCGCCGAAGCGCTCGGCCTGCGCGAGGGTGCATTCTCCGGTCTGCACAAGGTCGCCGAACGCCTGGCCAACGATCTTTCGTCCGACACGGGCGCTTGCGCCGTGAATCTCCGGCAGCCCCACCGCGTCGGAGCTGTAGAGGAGTTTGGTGATCGGGGCGACGCCCAGGGCCGACCGCGTGTAGTCGAGCATCTCGCCGTAGCCGATGTAGGGAATACCGTACGACAGGTCGAGGAAGGCATTCGCGTACACGGTGGCGAGGTAGCCCGCCTTGCGCGTGTAGGGGTAGGACTCGTGGAGCATCACAATCTGCATCGCGCGAAGCTCAGGTATCTCCAAGATGGAGCGCAGGTGCAAGGGGTCGCCGAGGCGCAGGTCCGTGTCCGGGTCGCCGTAGCCGGTGTGGAACTGCACGGGCAGCTCCGCGCGTACTGCGGCCCGGAAGGAGGTCAGCAGCAGCTCGTCGAGAAGGGGTTTGGCCGCAATGCGCACCTTGCCGTTCTCCTCGGCGACACGCCTTGTCTGACGGAACGCGGACGCAACCTCATCTTGAGGAGCCTGCCGGATCTCGAGACCGCTGCGGTAGGCGACGATGCTCTTGAGCGAGACGTAGCCCTGGCTGCGGGCGGCAGCGATGCGCTCCGTCAGCGCCGTGCGCACCTCGTCGAGCGTAGGGAGTTCAGCGATCAGATCCTGCATGACCACCTCGAGGCGCAGGATGGGCGCGGTGCGCACACCCGCCAGCCGGGCGACCTCCGCGTCGGGCAGGACGACATCGCGGTCTGGGAAACCCTCGTCGAGGAGCATCCAGCCGATTCCTCCGCCGCCGAGGCCAAGCCCGACGAGCTCGGCGGTCGAGCGAGCGTTGCGCGCGGCGAGCACGTCGTCTTCCGCACCGGGACAGCCGAGGAGCGTGGAGGCGTCCTTCAGGTAACGCAGGTACGCGAGCGTCGCAGGCACATGGTCGCGGACGATCTCGGCGTCGAACGACTCCGTGAACCGCCGGCGCAGTGCGAGGACGTCAGGGAGCGACTGGTCGCGGAAGATGCCGTGACAGTGGTTGTCGACCACCGGAACCGCACTGAGGTCGATCTCCATCAAGGACAACTCCTTTGCCCTAGAAGCGGTAGAAGTGGCGGGAGATCTCGAAGTCGGTGTCCTGGGCTGAGAACGCCTGCTCCTCGGATCGGCGAACAGTGAGGTAGGCACGTGAGAGGAAATCCCCCATGCCGTCCATCAGGACCCGATCCGCCTCGAGTTCCTGGAGCGCCTCCCGCATGGAGGGCGGCAGTGGCAGGATACCGAGCGCCTCCCGGTCGGCCGACTCGAGCAGCGCCGGATCGTGCAGGCAAGGCGCCCCGGGCTCGACGCCGCGCTCCAGGCCGTCGAGGCCTGCGAGCAGCAGTCCCCCCAGCGCGAGGTAGGGGTTGGCGCTTGGGTCCGACGTCTTGAGCTCTGCGTTGAACGTCTCCTCCTCGCTGCCGCGGAAGGGGGACGCGACCCGCACAGCCGTCTCGCGGTTGTCGTAGCCCCAGGAGACGTACGCGGATGCCCAAGCATGCGGCTGCAGCCGCCGGTAGGAGTTGTAGTTCGGGCACGTGAGGGCGGTGAGGGCGCGCAGGTGGCTCAGGATGCCGCCCACGAAGTGCAGGCCCGTCTCGCTGAGACGGCCGGGATTCGCGGGGTCGTACATCAGGTTCTTGCCGCCGCGCCACAGGCTGAAGTGGATGTGCGCCCCGGAGCCGACCTCTGCCGGGAAGGGCTTCGCGGCGAAGCTCGCCAGGAGGCCATGGCGCAGCGCAACGCCGCGCACGGTGTCGCGCAGTCGCATCTGGCGGTCGCCAGCCGCCAAAGGTGTCGCTGGCGCGATGGAGATTTCGTGCTGTCCTGCCCCGTACTCGTTGATCGACTGGGCGACGTCGAGGCCCTGTTCCTCGAGCGCCTCGACGATGTCGTGCATCACGTCCGCCGACAGATCGAGTCCGATGGCGCTGTAGACGGGGGCATGGTCGAAGGGCGCGTAGCGTCCCTCCGCCTCGCGCGCCAAGTAGAATTCGTTCTCGAAGCTCGCCTGCACTTCGATGCCGACAGCGGCGAGCTTCTCCGCGGCATGGCGCAGGAAGCCGCGCGGGCAGGCACCCCAGTCCTCGCCGTCCTGCCCCACCTGATCGCAGTAGACGCTGGCGCTTCGGCGGTCCCACGGCAAGGTGCGCAGCGTCGCGAGGTCGGGGATCAGGCGGATCTCGCCGACCGGCTCCATGCCGTCCACCGGACAGAGCTCGTCGAGGAGGTTCATCGCCATCTGTGCGCGCGTCAGGCCAACGCCTTCGCGGAGCTTGCGCGCGAGGTGCTTGGCGTGGACCGCTTTGCCGCGGGTAACGCCAGAAAAATCGCAGTAGAGAAAGCGCACGAGCTGGACGTCTTCGCCGAGTGGAACGGATACGTCTCTCACCATGGTGGCTTTTGGCCTCCTCGCGTCCTCGAGGACAGGGGCCGCAGCGGCCTCAGGCATTGTCGCCCACCGAGGCGACTGGCCGACGGCGGCGCAAGGTCGCGCGCCCGTCGGCCGGTCGGTCCCGGCACGGCTTCGGGCCGGAGTGGCGCCTACGCGCTTACGCTCTCTCCGTGGTCCTGGTTGAACGTCGCGGACGTCGTGTAGCGGAGTCCGCTCGAGTAGCCCCAGTAGTAGAAGCCGAGCGCGACGATTGCCATCACGACGCTGTCCCACGGGAACGCGAAGGCGTTCGTGCCGCCGAAGTCGGTACTGCCGAGGTAGGAGATGACGAGTAGCACGATTTGGTAGATCGGGAACCAGATTCCGTGGGCAACGTCGGCGCTTGTGAGCCGGCGCTTGCGGCTGTTGTAGAAGAACAGGAGCAAGAGGCCGACGAACACCGACGGGATCAGAATGTGCACCGAGTTCCAACCCGACCAGTAGATCATCAGCGTGCTGACGACGAACGCGAACGGCGCCAGCAGCTTGTACGCCGGCATGACGTACGGACGGGACTCGTCGGGATACTTCGTGCGGAATACCGCAAGGCTGAGAGGGCCTGGCGCGTAGGACAGAAGGAGCGCGCCGGCCACCAGCGGGAACAGGGATGAGAAAGCCGGTAGCAACACGATGTACAGCGTCGACACTACGAGCACCAGTACCACGGACGGGAGCGGGATGCCGTTGACCGTCATGCGGGTGAAGTACTCGGGCAGGTAGGAGTCGTACTTCGCGAGGGCGTAGCCGACGCGGCTCGCACCGCCGAAGTAGATGTAGCCGTCCTTATAGGACGCGATCAGGGTCGTGATGATCGCGAGGATGCCGATGAACGCAAGCCCCGCGCCATCTGAGACCGAGAGGAACGGGTAGCCGAGCGTGAGCAGCTTTCCCCAGCCGCCCGACGCCAGCGACATGGCCTTCCAGTCGATCGCGCCGGCGAAGGCGAAGCTCTCGAGGAAGTAGATTACCAGCGTCACGACCATCGTGATCGCGACCGCTTTGGGGATCGTCTTGCCCGGGTCATGCACTTCCTCAGCGTAGTCGATCGGCTGGCGAAAGCCGCCGAAGCCGTAGATGGTGGCCGAGATCGCGATGAAGAGACCGCTCGCCCCGAACGGGGTGAAGCCGCCGAAGTGGCTGAAGTTCTGGCTGTGGAAATGCCCGAAGAGCGCGATGACGATGACGAGCAGGCCGACGATCGTGAGCACCGTGAAAATGTTGTTGAGCGTGCCCATGTGCCGGATGCGCAGGGTGTTGATGTAGAACACGGTCAGCAGTACCACGACCGCGACGATAATGCCCGAGGCCGAGAGGCCGCCGTTCGACATGAGACTTGGGAACCAGTAGCTGAGGTATTCGACGAAGGCGACGACGATCGACGGCACCGCCAATGCGTAGCCGACGAGGGAGCCCCATGCGTTCATCACGCCGACAATGGGGCCGTTGCTGCGCGCGGGATAGTACGCGACGCCGCCGGCCCTGGGCCACATGGTGCCCAGCTCGACGTACGACATCGCCACGGCGAGGATGAGCACGAACGCGATCACCCACGAGAGCATGCCGGACGGGCCGGCAAACGCCAGTACGGAGACGGGTGTGAAGCCGACGGCCGGACCCAGGATCGCGCCAGTTGCCAGGAAGACGACAGACCAGAGTCCGAGTTCCTTCTGATAACGCTTCTTGCCGCTCTGGGCATCGGCACTTGGTGAAGCCACTGGATGCACCTCCCCCCAAATCTCGCGAACACATCGACGTCAGGATCTCGCGGCGAACGCGCTCTTGCCGGTCGCGGTTGACCGCATGGCGGCTCTGCACTGGGCCTGCGGGGATCGCCCCCCTTGGGGCAGCGCCTGCCTATGCGTGGGTTGCGCGCCGGTCTCGTCGGGCTGCTAGCACGACTGCAGGACTGCGACAACACCTCCTTCCAGGGGTCCGCGGCCGCCCGGAGGCGGCCATGAGGAGCTCGATCACCCCTGCAGCGCCTGCCACTGCGGCTGCTCGGCTTGGGACGGGTCGTGGCCGAAGAAGACGCGTGCACCAGAGCTTTGGGCAACTTCCCGCAGGCGGTCCACGCTCTTGCTTCCAAGGGACTCGTCCGCCATTGCACCCGGGGTGCCCTGTGTCCAGTTGACCTCGGTGTAGACCGCGTCGACCGTGAGCAGCACTGGCTCTACTCCGGGTGGCTCCACGAGGAGCGACAGGTGCCCGGGCGTGTGGCCCGGGGTGTGCAGCAGGCGGACACCCGGAAGCGGGCTGTCGCCGTCTCGCACATCCCGGTAGTCGAGCGTCAGATCTCGGCACTCCGGAGGGTACGAGTGGCCCGCCTTGGCGCAGGCGATCTCGTCGGGGTGCACGAGGATCGGTTGGCGGCGGAAGGCCTGGTTGCTGCCCGCATGGTCGAAGTGCCAGTGGGTCGAGATCAGCATGTCGATGTCGGCCACCCCGAGGCCCTCGCGCGCCAGGACCGCCTCGAGCGTGTCCGCAGTCTTCATCCTGGGGAGAATCAGGTCCTCGTCATCGGTGCCGTCGAAGAAGCGGTCGTCGCCGATGCAGCGGGACGGCATCCCGGTATCGACGAGCGCGACAGTGTCCGGTCCGCGCAGCAGGTACATCCAGACAGGGAAGGTGACCATCCTCCCCCTGGGCTCGCCCTGCACGACCACCGACCGGTCCACGAGGCAGCTGCCGGCCCGCAGGATCTTCAGTGACGTCTGCCGCGGCGACATCGCGCGTACCCCCTTAGTCCTCCCAGTGCATGCGCAACCCGTCAGCCAGCGCGTTGGTTCCGCTGAAGAAGTCGACAACGCTCATGAGCTCCACAACATCCTCGTCAGACAGTCCGAGCCGCTGCACGGCGGCCGTATGGCTGCCCACTCAGTAGTCGCAGTTGTGGGCTGCCGAGACGGACAGGGCGATGATCTCCTTGGTCAGCAGCGGCAGGTTGCCTTCCAGCATCACCGCCTTGTAGCGCTCCCACGTCGTTTTGAGGTACTGGGGCCTGCGCGCCATGGCGCGCCAGATCGGGGGGATCTCCTGCATGTTGCGCAGGGCCTTCATCTCGTTGAAGACCTCGAGCACCACACCGGTCGCCTCGGGCTCTGGCAGGGGGGTCACCTTGGGCACGGTATCACTCCTCTCAGTACACGGTGTCCAGCCACTCGAGGCATTCGGGGTCGTCGCCGCGGACCGCGCGGAAGTACGCCTCCTGCAGGGACTGCACGATGGGTCCGACCTTGCCGTCGCCGACCGGGCGGCGATCTACGGAGACGATCGGAGCGACCTGCGCGCCCGTGCCGACGAGGAACGCCTCGTCACAGACGTAGAGCTCGGTGCGGTCGATCGTCCGCTCGACGACCTCGAGACCAAGGCGCGCCGCGAGCGTGCGCACGGCTTGACGCGTGATGCCCTCTAGGATGTCTTCGGTGACCGCCGGCGTAACGAGCTTGCCGCCGCGCACCACGAAGAGGTTCGCGCCGCTCGCCTCCGCCACGTGCCCATCCCTGTTCAGCAGGATCGCGTCGTCGTAGCCGTCGCGCTTCGCCTGGTCGACGGCAAGCGCGGTGTTGACGTAGGACCCGGTCGTCTTGGACCGCGACGGCACCGCGTTGTCGGAGATGCGCTGCCAGGCCGAGACTTGAACGCTCAGCCCCGACACGCTGACATAGTTGCCCATCGGGGCGCAGAACACTGCGACCTCGTCTCGCAGCCCCTCGAGCGTCACCTTGATCACCTGCGATGCCTTGAAGGCGATCGGACGGATGTAGGTGTCCTCGCGCAGGTTGTTCTGCCGCAGCAGCTCAAGCGTGATGTCGCAGAGCTCGTCCAGGGTGTATCGGCACTCGATGCGGACGAGGCTGCAGGAACTGAGGAAGCGGCGGTAGTGGTCGCGCAGCTTGAGGACGAAGAGCTGCTGCTGCTCCTCGTTCCAGTAGGCGCGGATGCCCTCGAAGCAGCCCGTGCCGTAGTTGAGTGCGTGCGTCGCGATGCTGACGTTCGCTTCCGCGAGCGGCACGATCCGCCCGCGAAAAAGGGCCCTGCCCTCCTGGATCTCCTGGGTGGGCGCGGGGCCTGCCGCGCCCGCGCTGCGCACGTCAGCCATTTGCGTCCTCTGATTTCTTCGCGGCCTCCATGAGGGCTTTGAACGCGGCGCGCGGGGGGTTGAAGACGTCGAGCGCGAGGCACGGCTTGTCGTAGGTGCGCGCCAGGTGCGGCACGTTGGGCGGGACGAAGTAGACGTCCCCCTTGCGGCACATGCGGCGCACGCCGTTCATCTCGAACTCGTACTCGCCTTCGATGATCGTTCCCATCTGCTCCTCCGCGTGGGAGTGCTCGGGCGCGAGCGAGTTCGGGTCCATGTAGACGAAGCTCATCATCAGGTTCTCCCCGGACACCGGGCGCAGGAAGACGCCCTCGGCCACCTGGAAGCCCTGGACCTCGTCGATCTGCGAGAACACGCCGTGGCGGCTGCGGTCGGCCGCTCCCGTGCTGAAGTAATCCTTGCGGAATCCCTCTGCCATGTTTCTCTCCTCCTTATTCATTGGCGTCGGCTGGTCCGGGGGGCAACTCCGGGTCGAGCAGATTGCCGATGACGGTCGCCGACGCCTTGAGAAGGTCCGCGTGGCGTGCCGCATCCTGGAGGCTGAAGCGCACAGTGGGCCCGGAGGCGGAGAGGGCGCCGATCACCCTGCCCAAAGGCCCCGCGACCGGGACCCCGATGCAGACGACGCCGGTCATGTACTCCTCGCGGTCGAGGGAGTATCCCTGCTCCTCGACCTGCCGCAGTTCCTCGCGGAGCATCGCGGGGTCTGCTAGGGTGCGCTCGGTGATCGGCACGATTTCCTCTGGCGCGTAGGAGATATCCGGCCGGAACGCCATGATCGCCTTGCCCATCGCCGAGCAGTAGCAGGGCACCCGGTGGCCGATGTCGATTCCCCAGCGCAGGGCCTGGTTCGAGAGGGCGCGGGCGACGTATTGCACCTCGCGCCCGACGAGTATCCCGAGGTTGATCGTTTCGCCGATCTGGGCGCGCACGTACTCGAGTTCGAGCTCGATCCGCGGCATGCCGCTCGCCAGCCGGAACGACATGCTGCCGAGGGCGTAGCGGCCATCCGGCAGCACCTTGGTGTAGCCGCGCTGGCCGAGCGTAGTCAGCAACCGATGCGTCGTCGACTTCGGCAGGCCAGCCAAGGACGCAAGCGTCGTGAGGGTCGTCGGTCCGCGGTCGATGAGTAGGCCAAGAACCGCCAGCCCACGGTCGAGGGCGCGCGTCGTGGACTGCTCGCCAACGCGCTCGGCGACGTCAGAAGAAGTCTGCGTACTCGGTCACTTCCCAATCGGTGACGTGATCGCGAAACCTGCTGAGCTCGGACTGCTTGAGCGCCGTGTAGGTGTCCACGAACTTCTGGCCAAGGGAGTTCACTATGATCTCGTCCTGGTTCAGTGCTGCGAGCGCGGCTTCGAGGTCGCGCGGTAGAGACGGGAGGTCTGCGTCCGCGTACGGGTCGCGGCCGATGACGGCAGGCGGGTGCTCGAGCCCCCTGCGAATGCCGTCGAGCCCAGCGGCGTAGATCGCGGCGAGCAGATGGTACGGGTTGTTGTCGGCGCCAGGTAGCCGGTTCTCTAGGTGGGTGCCCTGACCCCGCGCGCGCGGCACGCGGATCATGCACAGGCGGTTCTCGTACCCCCAGGAGACGTTCGACGGGGCGAACGTGTATGGGCGCAGGCGCTTGTAGCTGTTGAGGGTCGGGTTCGCGAGCGCAGAGATCGCACCGGCGTGCGCGAGCTCGCCCGCGAGGAAGTGGCGCGCGACGTCGGAAAGGCCGTCATCGGCATTCGCGTCGTAGAAAGCGTTCTGGCCGTCGAGTCGGTACAGCGAGTGGTGGATGTGGCCACCGCTGCCGCTGCGTCCGGTGAGGGGCTTCGCCATGAAGGTCGCGTGGTAGCCCATCTGGTGCATGAGCTCCTTCACGGAGGTCTTGTAGTAGAACGCGTTGTCCGCCGCGCGGAGATCTTCCTGGTGGCGCATGGAGATCTCGTACTGGCCGGGGCCATACTCGGTGTTGGCCGCCTCGATCTGCAGGCCGATGTCGCAGAGGTTCACGGAGATCGCCTGCAGGATGTCATCGACCTGTGCCTGCTTCACCTCGGAATAGCAGTTGACGCCAGCCCAACTGGGCTGGAAGCCGTCGGTTCCGAGGTGCTTGAAGATGTAGAACTCGAACTCGCTGGCGGCCCGCGTCGTGAATCCCTCCTTGCGCAGCTCGCCGA
>JAJYTE010000049.1 GCA_021793215.1 Bacillota bacterium | reverse complement strand
CCAGCATCGGCAAGATTCAGCACTCGCACTGATAGTGGCTGGCGAAGGGGGCGGCGCTGCCGCCCCCTTCGCGGTTGGCATCCTCGGAGGGATTTGCGACGTCGTTGCGACCGTCAAACGGGAGGACGACAGGATACGAACTGCGGGCCGGACATGTGTCGGGGGCGCCGAGTACCGCGATGGCAGGCGGAGGAGCTGATCGCTCTACGTGGGCCGGGCTGGCCGTCCAGATTGTGAAGCGGCGACAAAGTGTTGGCCGTCGGAGGCATTCCCGACCGGCGGCCCCTCAAAAACGCATTGCGGCCGCCCGGCTCTGCCGGCCAGCGGCGTACTAGAGTCGGCCTCCTGGCGGTCGCCCCCTTGGGGAGGACCTCGCCGGCCATCACTTGACGCGACACTGTTCAGTGGCGTATCTTCCAATGGGGCACTAAAGGGTGGCTTATTGGCTGAGCGGGAAAGGAGGCGTTGCGCCACGAGAGACGTCTTCAGCGCGATCGCCGATCCCACGCGCCGGCAGTTGCTCGACCTGCTTGCGGAGGTCGACGAGTTGCCTCTCTATGAGATGGCAGCCAGGTTCCCCATGGGTAGAACCGGGGTGTCCAAGCACCTGGCGATCCTCAAAACGGCGGGTCTCGTGGCGGATCGCAAGGTGGGACGGGAATCCAGGTATCATCTGAATGCCGCAGGGCTGCGCGACGTTCAAGAGTGGGTGTCATTCTACGAACGGTTCTGGACCAAACGCATCGATCGTTTGAAGGACATGCTCGAGGAGGAGAACAATTGACTGAGAGCGTTTCGCTCGACTTTGAGCTGAAGAGCCCGATCGAGCGCGTCTGGCATGCCCTGACCGATGCGGCCATGCTGTCGAAGTGGATGTTCTTTGAGCCGAACGACTTCCAACCCGTCGTTGGACACAGATTTCAATTTCACGGCAAGGCGGCGACAGGCTGGACCGGGATCGTCGACTGTGAGGTGCTCGAAGTCGATGCGCCGCACCGGCTCTCCTACACCTGGGAGACCGAAGGGCAGGTTGGTCAGCACCGCACCATAGTCGTCTGGACCCTGACCCCATCCGTAAGTGGCGTCACCCGGCTTCATCTGGAGCAAAGTGGATTCGACCGCGCGGCGAAGCAGGAGATCGGCGGCGCGAAGTACGGTTGGACCCATCAACTGAACCAATTGCAGACCTTGCTGGCGCCTCAAGACAGTTCCCGCGAGGGTTGAGCAATGGCCAAGAGGACGGACGCGGAGGAGCCTGGGCTGCACGTTGCCGACACCCACGATTGGATCCGCGTGCACGGCGCGCGCGAGCATAACCTCAAGGACGTCAGCGTCGAGATCCCGAAGCGCCGGCTGACGGTGTTCACCGGCGTCTCGGGCTCTGGAAAGAGCTCACTTGTGTTCAGCACGATCGCCGCGGAGTCGCAGCGGCTGATCAACGAGACATATAGCGCCTTCGTGCAGGGCTTCATGCCGACGCTGGCACGGCCCGAGGTGGATGTACTGGAGGGGCTGACGACCGCGATCGTCGTCGACCAGGAGCGGATGGGTGGCGACCCCCGTTCCACGGTCGGCACCGCCACCGACGCCAACGCGATGCTGCGCATCCTCTTCAGCCGACTTGGGCAGCCGCACATCGGCTCGCCCAGCGCGTTCTCCTTCAACGTTCCCTCGGTCCGAGCGAGCGGTGCGATCACGATCGAACGTGGTGACGGGAAGCCCGTGGCAGTGACCTTCACCCGCACCGGCGGCATGTGTCCGCGCTGCGAAGGCCGGGGCACGGTCTCTGATATCGACCTCACCCAGCTCTTCGATGACTCCAAGTCGCTCGCCGAGGGTGCGATGACCATCCCCGGCTACCAGGCGGGCGGATGGAACTACCGGCTCTACAGCGCGTCAGGCTTCGTCGACCCGCAGAAGCCGATCCGCGACTACACCGAGACCGAGCTGCACGACTTCCTCCACCACGAGCCGATCCGGATGAAGATCGCCGGCATCAACATGACCTACGAGGGGCTGATCCCGCGCATCCAGAAGTCGTACCTCTCCAAGGAGAAGGAGGGTATGCAGCCGCACATCCGGGCGTTCGTCGAGCGCTCGGTGACCTTCACTGCGTGCCCCGACTGCGGCGGCACGCGGCTCAGCGAGGCGGCGAGGTCGTCCCGGATCGGCGGGATCAACATCGCCGATGCGTGCGCCATGCAGATCAGCGATCTCGCCGAATGGGTCCGCGGCCTCCCAGAGCCGTCGGTGGCCCCGCTGCTCCAGAAGCTACAGCAGATCCTCGACTCGTTCGTGGAGATCGGTCTCGGATACCTCTCGCTCGACCGGCCGTCTGGAACTCTGTCGGGCGGTGAGGCGCAGCGCGTCAAGTTGATCCGCCACCTCGGCTCCTCGCTCACCGACGTCACCTACGTCTTCGATGAGCCCACCGCGGGCCTACACCCCCATGATGTCCAGCGGATGAACGACCTCCTGCTCGGGCTGCGGGATAAGGGCAACACGGTGCTCGTGGTGGAGCACGAGCCGGAGTTGGTCGCCATCGCGGACCACGTCGTCGACCTCGGACCCGGAGCCGGTATGGCGGGCGGCACCGTCTGCTTCGAGGGCACCGTCGAGGGGCTGCGGCAGGGCGGCACCCTCACCGGACGCCATCTGAACGACCGGGGCGCCCTCAAGGAGACGGTGCGCAGGCCCACCGGCGCGCTCGAGATCCGCGGCGCGTCGACGCACAACCTGCGCAACGTCGACGTCGACATCCCGCTCGGCGTGCTCGTCGTCGTCACGGGCGTCGCCGGCTCCGGCAAGAGCTCGCTCACGCACGGGTCGATCCCTGCCGCCGCGGGTGTGGTGTCGATCGACCAGGGTGCGATCCGCGGCTCGCGACGTAGCAACCCGGCGACGTACACCGGACTGCTCGACCCGATCCGCAAGGCGTTCGCGAAGGCGAACGGCGTCGACCCGGCGCTGTTCAGCGCCAACTCCGAGGGTGCCTGCCCCAGCTGCAACGGCGCCGGCGTCATCTACACCGACCTTGGGATGATGACTAGCGTCGCCACGACCTGCGAGGAGTGCGAGGGGAGGCGATTTCAGGCGTCGGTGCTGGACTACCACCTCGGCGGCCGGGACATCAGCGAGGTGCTCGCGATGTCGGTGACCGAGGCCCAGGAGTTCTTCGGTACCGGCGAGGCGCGCGCGCCGGCCGCCCACGCCATCCTCAGCAGGCTCGCCGAAGTAGGACTCGGGTATCTAAGCATCGGCCAGCCGCTCACGTCGCTCTCCGGCGGCGAGCGGCAGCGACTCAAACTGGCCATCCACATGGCCGAGAAGGGCGGCGTCTACGTCCTCGACGAGCCGACCACCGGCCTCCACCTCGCCGACGTCGAGCAGCTGCTCGGGTTGCTCGACCGGCTCGTCGACTCCGGCAAATCTGTCATTGTCGTCGAGCACCACCAGGCGGTCATGGCGCACGCCGACTGGATCATCGACCTCGGACCCGGCGCCGGCCACGACGGCGGGAGGATCGTCTTCGCGGGCACACCCGCCGACCTCGTCGCCGCCCGCTCCACCCTCACCGGCGAGCACCTCGCGGCATACGTCGGCGCCTGACCGCGCCCCCCGCGTACACCGTCAGACGAGTTCTCTCATCGGTTTCGACTCGTTCCACTTACACTGCGCGAGCAGCTACAGGACTTTCTTGGCCGAACGCCCGCGCCGGAGGAAGGATTCCTCGGAGGACGCGGCCACTTCTCCGGGCGCAACGGCTTCGACGTCGTCTTCCTGCAGAGTGCGCTAACCGCCTTCGGATTCTACCAGGGGCCTCGCCAGCGGGTTCTACGACGGTCGGACGGTCGCGGCGGTGCGGGCATTCCAGGCCGATGCGGGAATCACAGTGGACGGCGTCGTCGGCCTGCAGACCTGCTACCAGATTGGCCTGCGGCTACAGACGTCCGAGCCCATTCCGTTCGGCCTCGCTTGGCCGATCACACCCCCGAGCCCCTGGGGATCCTTCCCTGTTGCATCGTGCTCTAAACCTGATCAGCGCAACGCTCACGACCGACTTTCGCGTGCAAATCCGTCTGATCGTCCCTGCGGGAATCGGTGCAAAGGTGCTCTTTGGTACCCTCGAGGACTGTGCCGGATCGGCCCCAGACCGCATGCGGCGGTATTGGTTACAAGAGGGGAGACGAGAGGCCGTGCCGCCTCAATCGGGTGGCGCAGCGCTCTCTGCCTGAGCAGAACCGGAGGCGGATGAATGTTGCGAACCCGGGGATTTGGCACTGCTGCCTCCTCCCGAGCCGCCCGAGGAGCCACTCCCCATCATTGCCTTCATCATCCCGAGCAGCTTCGCCTTCATGCTGGGGTCCTCCATGAGCGACGACATCAGCGAGAGCAGGCGCGAACGCTCGGTCGGATCCCGGGAGATTCCCTCCATCACCGACATCGTGGTATGACGAAGGGTCTTGGCCTGCGCGGGATTCGTCAGCGCGTGCTGCGTCAGCCGCAGCGAGACGTCTGACATGCCCGTCGCAACGTCGCGAGTGGCCAGCGCGGCCCGCTGTTCGTTCAGATTCTGCTGGAGGAGCGGCTCGGCCGAGGCGGGAGAAGTGATTGTGGCCTTGCGCCCGTTCACGGCCAGGGTAGTCAACTGGCGGCCGATGGCGGAATCGGCCCACATGAGGCGTTGCTCCTTTAGATTCTGGTCCAGGATGCGGGCACTCGTCTTTGGGTTGCCCATCGCCACATCCCGTCCGTGCACCAGCAGTTGGGCCATGCCAGATCGGGTCGCGGAACGGTCCCACATCTGATTCTGTTCGGCGAGATTCTGGCGCAGTATCTGGTTGCCGACGGGTGTGCTCATGGCTCGCCTTCGTCCTTGGACGAAGGCGGACTGCACACTTGGGTCGAGGGCAACGCTACGCGTCAGGCGCTTCGCCGGTTCGCTTAGAAGGTTGCGGGCGTCGCAGCCACTCAGCAGAAGACACGCGCTGCCGAGGATCGTAGCCAGAATGGGGAAGACACGACTGCGGGGGGACATATGGCATCACTCCTCATGGTCAGTGTCCTCAGCCCGCCCCGACGCATGCGTTTCGGGTCTCGGCAGGATGCTGCGAGCAGAGAGTGCGACTCGCCATAGGAATACGAAACCCGCCTGAAGAGCGGGTTTCGTGATTTCTAGAGATCGTCGCAGAGCCGGCGTTAGACGGAGCGACCCACTAGCCTCAGGGCCCTAGCCATTGCAGCTGGCCTTGAGGCGACGCGTGCTGCAACTCGGCGACCGGGCCGGCCACGCCGGCATGCTCCACGGCGGGCGGCAGGACCGACCGCGGTGCAGGCCGCTGCCCGACCCGACTGAGGGCCTCAGGCCGCGTCCGCGAGCGGATCGGCCGTGAGCGCCCAGAGCCTGCCCAGGCCGTAGAATGCGGCGGTGACGACAGCGACGAAGAAGCCCACGGGCATTCCGGTGTCGTAGGCGAGGACGAGCGCGAGCCATACGCTGACAAGGCCGATCGCGACGGAGAGCCAGAGCGCGCTCGCCGGGCTGCGACCGAAGTAGCTGGCCGCGGCGGCCGGACCCACCATCAGGCTAAAGGAGAGCAGTGCGCCGACCACCGGCACCGCGGCCGTCGCCGAAAGCGCGACGAGCAGCAGGAAGAGGACGTTGAATCGGTGGCGCGAGACACCGCGCGCTTCGGCGACGTCTGGCGCCACGGAGACGAACAGCAGCGGTCGGTAGAGCACCGCGACGGCAGCGGCCGTCAGCCCCGTCAAACCCAAGATGCCGAGCACGTCCGCCCGGCTGATGCCAACGATCTGGCCGAAGAGCAGCGCGTAGACCTGTGGGGCGTACGCGTCGCCCAGCGCCAGGAAGAGCGCGCCGAGTCCGAGCGCGGCGGCCAGGACGAGCGCGGTGATCTGCCCACGGTCGCGGCGGGACGTGAGGAACGCGATCCCGAGCGCGCTGATGGCGGAGAAGATCCCAAGGCCGAGGAGCGTGTCTCCGCCCACGAGCGCAGCGCCCGCGGCGCCCGCGAAGCTGGCGCGCGGCACCGCGTGGGCGACGAACGTCGCGCCGCGCAGGACGGCGAAGAATCCGACGAGTGCCGACAGGATCGCGACGGCGCTGCCGCTGATCCAGGCGTTCTGCATGAAGGGGGCAGTGAGGAGCCCTGGTGGGAAGAGGAGGCCGAGGACGTGCATCATGCGGTTGCCTCCCTACGCCGGCGCCAGAGACGCGAGGCAATGTACTCGACCAGCACCAGCATGACGATGAAGAAGCTGACCGGCCACCCGCGGTGCAGGGGTGGCCAGAAGTAACTCTCGTACGAGAGGACGATGCCGAGGACGACGGCCGCCACGCCGAGGAACGCCGAGAGCGCGAGCGTATGGCCGATCTGCCGCGTCCAGTTCACCGCCGCGGCGGCCGGTCCGATCAGAAGGGCCGTGCTGAGCAGCGCACCCGCGACGAGCGAGGACTCCTCCACCGCGATGACCAGGGCGACCATGAAGAGCGTCCCGACGAGACCTACCCGCACGCCGCGCGCGCGGGCCGTCTCAGGGCTGAGAGAGGCGAACACGAGCGGCCGGTAGAGTACGGCCAAGAGCCCCAAGGCGAGCAGCGAGAAGAGCTCTACCGGCA
The DNA here is from genome assembly GCA_021793215.1 of Bacillota bacterium. Classification (GTDB taxonomy): domain Bacteria; phylum Bacillota; class Sulfobacillia; order JAJZYS01; family JAJYTV01; genus JAJYTV01. The sequence goes on along the minus strand of JAJYTE010000049.1, from coordinate 8,010 downwards.
GCGTGACCGCGGGGGCCACCGTGAAGATCGAGCCGAATAGGATCGAGAGCGGACCGCCGGTGGCGCTCGTCTGCTCAGTAATGAGGAAGAGCAGAAGGGCGCTCAGTCCCATGGTGAGCGAAAGGACGATGCCGGTCGCGACGTCGCGCTCGCGTGCCCGGTTCCCGAGGCGGTCGATCGCGAGACCGCCGAGAAGACCGATCCCGAGGAAGCCGTAGAGCGGCTGCACAGCGGTGAGGTACGCCGCAGCAGCGCCTGTGGAGCCGACGTCTCCGAGCGCATGTCCGGCGAAGCTCTGGCCGCGGACGACCGTGAAGACACCGGCGCAGCCCGAGACGACGGCGACGATGCTGCCGATCCAGAGGGCGGTCGCGACGGCTGGTGTCTGCAGGAGGTCGCGGACGAGTGTGAGGAGTGCCATGGCTGTCCCTAGGCCTCGCAGGTGAGGCTCTCGACCTCTGCCGCGCCCACGACGAGGATGCGGCCGTGCACCCGCAGCACGTCGACATGGTGGCCGTAGAGCGCACCCAGTACCTCTGCTCGCACGACCTCGTCCGGCGTGCCGAGCGCGGCCCGCCCGCCAGCGAGGTAGAGCAGGCGGTCCATCACGCCGAGGATCGGGTTCATGTCGTGCGTCACGAGCATGACCGTGACGCCCCTCTCGTGCGCAACGCGGCCGACGAGCCCGACGATCTCGTCCTGGCTGCGAAGGTCGAGGTTCGCAAGCGGCTCGTCGAGCAGGAGGGTGTCCGGCTCGGCGATCAGGGCCTGCGCTACCAGCAGGCGCTGCAGCTCGCCGCCAGAGAGCCGCCCGACGGGCTGCTCGGCGTAAGAGAGCGCATCCACCCATGCGAGGGCTTCGTCGACCGCCGCGCGGCGGCGCGCTCCGCCGAGCGAGAAGCCCCAGCGGTCGCCGTCGATGCCGAGTGCCACGAGGTCGCGCGCCCGCAGCGGCAGGTCGGGATCGGGCGAGAAGCTCTGGGGCACGTAGCCGATCGCGCCGCGGCCGGCGCGCTGGCCCTGCGCGAAGCGGACGGCGCCGGCGCTCGGGCGGATAAACCCGAGGATGACCTTCAGGAGCGTCGACTTGCCGGCGCCGTTCGGGCCGATCACGCCGACGAGCTCGCCGCGCCGCAGCGCGACATCGATGTCGCGCAGCACCACTTTGCCGCCCAGCTCGACGCGCACGCCTTCGAGGTCCAGTATTGTCTGGTCCGCGCGCGGCAGTTCAAGACCTTTCACTTGAGATGCACCTCCGACTTGTGCTGGCCGATCGCAGCCGTCAGCGCCTGCGTCTCGGCGAGCATCCAGTGTTGGTAGTCAAAGCCCGCGGGCATCGTCTCGTTGACGCCGACGACCGGAACTTGGTGGGCTTTGGCGATGGCGAGCAGCGATTCTGTGGTCGGCTCGACCGCCTGTAGGTTGTAGACGAGGACCTTCGCCTGGCGCGTCGAGATCAGGGAGTCCACCGTGGAGACGTCCTGCGGAGAAGGATCCTGACCGTTCATGACCGCTGCCTGGAAGGACCAAGGCGTCGCGACGTCCAGCCCGGCGGCTTGCAGGAGGTAGTCCGCCACCGGTTCCGTAACGACCACCTTGGCGCCGTGGAAATCCTGGCGGAGCTTCGCCAGCGCCTGCCGCCAGGGGCCGAGGGAGCGGTCGAACGCTGCGGCGCGGCGCGCGAAGTAGGACTTGTGCTGCGGCTCCAGTTGCGAAAGGGCCTTCGCGACGCTCTGCGCGACCGCGGGCATGGTGCTCGGACGATACCAGAGGTGCGGGTTCTCCGTCGAAGGCGGGGCGCCGACGATGCTCGCGACCGTCAGAATGATGCGCCGGGTACTTGGGGCATTCGCCTCCAGCTTCTGCATGAAGCTGTCGTATCCGAGCCCGTTCTGCACGACCAGGGAGGCCTGGGCGACCTCGCGCGCGTTGGTGGTGCTCGCTTCATAGGTGTGGGGATCCGTGCTGGGGTTCGACATGATCCCGATCGCGCGGACGTAGCGGCCGCCCACCTGTGCGAGTACGTTCGCGTACTCGTTCTCCGCTCCGAGCACGACGAGGGTCTTCTGCTGCGCCGCCGGTTTCGCCGCCGGGCTGCCGGTCGCGAACACCAGCGCCGCTGCGGCGATCACCAGCAGGGCCACCAGCCCTGCGATCAGGTAGGCGCGCCCGCGCGTCACTGCGGCACCTCCGCCCCATGACCGGCGGCACGGCAGGCCGGACAGACGCCGACGACCTCGAGCACGTGGTGCTCCATCGTGTAGCCGATGCGCTCAACAGCCCGCTCGATCGAGGCGGAGTCCTCGAGCGTGAACGTCTCCGCGCGGCCGCAGACGCTGCAGGTCGCGTGGTGGTGGTGGTCGCGCAGCAGGCAGAGAACGTAGGCCTCGGTGGCGGGGCCGTGCAGCCGCTCCACCAGGCCGCAGCCGCGCAGAAGTTGCAGCAGGCGGTAGACCGATGCGCGTCCGATGCGCGGATCAACCTTCGCGACGTGCTCCGTGAGCTCCGTCGACGTGAATGGGCGGTCCATGCCCGCCAGCACTCCGAGAATTGTGCGGCGCGGCATGGTCTGTCGAAGTCCACGAGCGTCGAGCGCCCGTTCCAGTTCGAGCACGCAGTCGTCGCGGCGCTCCTCCATCGTGGAGCCTCCCAGAATTGAGACTAGGTATCGTATTGATAATGTGTATCAATAATCGGTTGCCGTCAATACCCTCAGTGAACTGGTTCCCTGCGAACGCTGCAACACGGCCCGCGAAGTGCGCACGGTGGGTCGCCAGCGGGGGATGATGCGGCGGCCGCCGCGCCAGAGCACGACGAGCTGCAGGATCTGCGCTAGGAGCGAGACTGCGGCCGCCCACTCGGGACCGTGGCCCTGCGAGAGCGCGAAGCCCGCGGCCGCCGCGAGGTTCAGCGGGATCGGGGCGAGCGAAGTGACCTCGAAGCGCGCCTCCGCGCGCAGGATGCCGGACCAGAACGCGGCGAGCAACAGCCCCAAGGTGCCGAGCAGCAGGATGCGCGCGAGCGTGGCCGAGAGGGCTTGCGCCTTCAGCGCGAGCACGGGGTTCATCGCGTGTATGAGGGCTGGCGCCTGCCATTCGATCGCCAGCACGATCACGCTCAGGGCCAGAAGCAAAAGGTTCCGCAGGCAGATGACATCCTCTGGAGCCGTCCGGCCGTGCTCCCGCCAGTAGGGCACCAGAAGGCTGCCTACACCCGTTCCCAGGAAGTCCATGACGAGCGCGGGCAGTGCCAGCGCCGCGATGAACGCGTCGGAGACGGGCCCGGCACCGAAGGCGTAGGCGAAGGCCGATTCGCGCGCGAAGGCAGACACCTTGCGCAGGACACCACCCGTCAGGATGATCGAGGCGTCCTTGGCCATCGAGCGCGTCACCGGCCCCACCCTCGGCCCTGGCTCATCCGGGGTTCTCGGCGAGCACCGGTCTGCGGCCGGCGCGCAGCCTCCGCAGCTGCTTGCCGAGCAAGCCGCGGGCGAGCGAGAGCGGAAGCTCGAACACCGCCCAGAGCAGGTAGGCCGGGAGGAGCAGCGGCAGATCCCACTCCCCGGCGTGCGAGAAGGCCGTGGCACCGAACTGCCGCTTGAACGCCCAAAGACCCTGAAGGCATCCGGGCCGCTCGGGGTTGCCGATGCAGAGAAAGTCGTAGACCCGTGCGCCAACGCTGTGCGCCCAGGCGATCGCGTGCCACTGCACGAGATGGGCGGCCATGTGCTGGCGCTGCTCGTCGGCCGACGCCCCGATCACGTACGAGCAGCGCCTTGGTGCGCGCGCGATGAGAGCCCGCGCCCAGAGCGGCCCCTCGCGGTGGGCGAGCAGCAGCCGCCCACCGCCGCGTTCGGCCACGGCGCGGTAGACCGCGCGAACGTACTGGAACTCCCGGATCACGAAGCGCTGCCGCTTGGCCGTCCGCGCCAGAAGTTCGTAGAACGCCGGCAGGTCCTCGGCCGTTCCTTCGCGCACGGTGACACCGTGACGGTCGGCGAGCCGCACGTTGTACCGGCCCTTCGGCCGCATGCGGGCGAACGTGTCGTCCAAGCGGTCGGAGAGCTGCAGGATGGCGACGTGGCGCGGCGAGAAGCCCTCGAACTCGCCGCGCCGGCGCGCGGGCCGCAGTCCCTGGGCGCGCAGCACTTCGCTTGCCGCGGCGGACTCCTCGAGGTCCGGCTCGAGTTTCCGCATGATGGCTCCCCGGCGCCGCCCGATCGCCGCCACCTCGGCGACGAAGGCCGAGAGGGCGGAGTGGTCACCCGGATCGCAGATCGGTCCGCGCGGGCAGTACAAGAGGCTCCAGCGCAACAGGGGGAGCGGCAGGCGCCGTAGGAGGAGCGTCGCGACGAGTCGCACCTCGCCACCCTCTCTGTCGGCGAGGCGGATCGGGTGCCAAAGCGTCAGCGACTTGAGGTCGCCCCATTCCCACGACTGGGAGAAGTCGCCGGCGCCGAGGCGCGCCCGGGCGTCCTCGTAGATTGGCCGATCGTCCTCCGAAAGCAGCGTGAACTCCATGCGCTTAGCCTTCTCCGTCGCTCGCCGGGGTAGTCCGCGTTCGGCGGTCGAGATCAGATTCGCCGCGGCAACCTGCCGCGCGAAGCGACCGACAGCAAGGCGTAGGGCAAGCGCCGGACGGGCAGGTTCCACTCGCCGACCAGGCGCACGGCGAGCGCGCCGAACTGACGCTTGAAGTCGAAGAGACCGTCGTCGGCGGTGCTATGGATGCCTCCGAGGTCGAAGAACCGGCAACCTCGCGCGGCGGCTTCGGCGAGTCCGGCGTCGTAGAGGGCGTAGGCAGTCGAGAGATGGCGACTCGAGGGGTCGTCCGCCAGGAAGTGGCCAACCCCCTCCTCGCCGAAGAAACTGCAGAGCGCGCCCCCGACGCATCTTCCCTCGCTGCGCGCGAGCAGCAGCGCTCCCTCGCCTCTCTCAGTCCAAACGCGTACGATCTCGTGCAGTGTCTCTCGGGGCGGCAGGAAGAATGACTGGCGATCGGCCGTCGCTTGCAGCCACGGGTAGAGCTCTCGGAGACCGCCTGGGCCCGACTGCTCCACCCGAAGGCCCCTGCGCTCGGCCTGACGGATGCGCCGTCGCGCCTCCGGCTCCATCGCGCCCCGCAGTGCTTCGACGCTCGCCGCAAGGCGCAGGCGGGCGCTGAGCTCCGGGAGGATTCCGCCGAACGTGCGGCCCGGGTGGGAGACCCGAGCGAACCCGAGGGACTTCAGCGTTGCGTCCTCGGACGGCGGGCGGTCCGGGTTGATCTTGAGGTGGAGGACCGAAAGCTTCGAAAGCTCCCGGCGAAGGTCGCCGAGAAGAACCCCGAGGTCTCTCCCGTCGCGCCAGAGTGGCCCGCGCGGCGCGTAGGCGATCCGCCACGGCACGTGCGCGAGCCGGCGCAGCTCGACGGCCACCGCCGCGCGGACCTGACCGCCTTCCACCAAGGCGTAGCGGCGGACCTCGCGGTGCGGCCCTTTGCGCAACTCGCCCCAGCTCCATGCCTGGTAGACGCCGTGGCCCGGGAGACCGTGGATGAGTTCATCCCAGTTCGTCTCGTCGGTGACAAGCGTGAGACGCAAAGGCAGCCCCCACATGAAGATGGGAAGCCCGTCTGGGCGCCCCGAGGATGGAGCGGGTCCGAGGAGTCGCACCTCAGCGCGTTTCTGGGCGAAACGGCGCGGACCTGGCCAACCCGCATACCCAGATGATGTCCGCCGCGCGCGCCCAAGATACGTCGCTGCTTCTTACACTCCCGCCGACTGTTCGCTGGTACAATTGTCCTGTCCTCGGCTTCCAGATAGGTTGGGTACGGGTACGGCGGCCCGAGAGCGCCTCGCGCCCGCGGATTGGGCGCTTCCCGCACCCTTGATGGGTTCGGATCTCCGATCGGGGCACGGCCGCACAGGTGATGGGAGGGATTACGCTGCCGCAAAGCGAGGTGCTTCGCGTCATCGGCGTGCACAAGCGCTACGGCCCGGTGACAGCCGTCGACGGCATCGATCTGACGATCGAACCGGGCGGCATCTTCGGCCTGCTCGGTCCGAACGGCGCGGGCAAGACGACGACGCTCGAGATGATCGAGGGGCTGCGGCGGCCCGACAAGGGCCAGATCCGCTACGGCGAGTGGGACCTGCTGCATAGCCCCAAGGTCGCACGCGAGCGGTTCGGCGTCCAGCTGCAGACGTCAGCCTTCTTCGAGCTGCTGAAAGTCGACGAGACGATCGACCTGTTCTCGAGCTTCTACCGGCGTACCCTGCCCAGGGAGCAGCTCGTGGAGCGGTTCGAGCTGCAGGAGAAGCGTTCGGCGTACGTGCAGAACCTCTCCGGCGGCCAGCGCCAGCGCCTAGCCGTCGCGGTCGCCCTCGTCAACGACCCGGAGGTCGTGTTCCTGGACGAGCCGACCGCGGGACTCGACCCGCAGGCGCGGCGCAACGTGTGGGACGCGGTGCGCAAGCTGCGCGAGGAAGGGCGCACGGTTGTGCTGACGACCCACTACATGGACGAGGCGCAGACGCTCTGCGACCACCTCGCAGTGATGGACCACGGCCGCATCCTGGACGAGGGTTCGCCGCAGGAACTGATCCAGCGCCACCGTCCCGGTGCGCTGATCGAGCTCGACCCGTCCGTGCCGCTGACCGATGACGTTGAGATTCCCGCGGTTGACCGCGTCGAGCGGGACGCGACCGCCACCTCGCTCGTCACGCAGCGGCTCGACGAGGCGCTCGCCGGCCTCGCGGCGTGGGCGCACGGGCACGGCGTACCGTTGACCGGCCTTCGGACCCGCACCGCCACGCTGGAGGACGTCTTCCTCCAGCTCACGGGAAGGAGCCTGCGCGACTGATGAAGCAGCTCTTCATGGTGACCGGAGCGCTCCTGCGAACGTTCGCGCGCAATCGCCAGGCCCTCTTCTGGACTTTCTTCTTCCCGGTTCTGCTGATGGTCGTGTTCGGCTTCCTCGGCAACTCCAACTTCAACCTGAGCCTCCTCGTGGTCGGAGGACACACCAAGGCGGAACAGCGAGTCGTCGCTGCCTTCGAGAAGATCCCGTACTTCAAAGTGCAGCAAAGGAGCGAGAGCCAGGCGCGCCACCTCGTCCAGATAGGACAGGCGGACGCCGCGTTGATTCTGCCGGAGCACGCCGCGACGCCACCATGGCATGCCCAACTCGTCTACAACAGCTCGAACGCGCAGACCGCCCAGCAGACCATCTCGGCGGTGGAGTCCGCCGCCGCGCAGATCAACCTGGCGATGACCGGGCAGCCCGCGGCCCTGCAGATCGTCCCCAAGGCTGCGTCGGGCAGCCACAGCTCGAGCTTCCTCGACTTCCTCCTGCCGGGCATCCTGGCGCTGATGGCGATGCAGAACAGCCTCTTCGGCGTCGCCGGCAGCCTGACGCGCTGGAAGGAGAAAGGCGTCCTCAGGCGGTTTTTGGCGACTCCGCTGCGGCCGATCCAGTTCCTCGGCGCCGTCGTGCTCTACCAGCTCGTTTCCGGTCTTCTGACCTCCGCGGTGATCGTCGCCATCGGGACGATCTTCCTGCACGCCAACATCGACCTGCCGCTCGCGGCCCTCGTGGTCCTGATGGTGATCGGAATGGCGGCATTCCTCAGCCTCGGCTTCGTGATCGCTGGCGTGTCGCGTACCGAGGAGGCGACGCTGCCGATCATCAACGTGATCAGCTTCCCGATGATGTTCCTGAGCGGAGTCTTCTTCCCGGTGACATCTCTGCCGCCGTTCCTGCGCGTGATCGTCCACTACCTCCCGCTTACCTACATGGTCGACGGCCTGCGCGGCATGATGTCCGGGCAGTACGCGCCATGGTCTGGACCGGTCGGTGGGGACATCACGGCGCTTGTCGTCTGGTTCATAGTCCTCGCCATCATCTCGACGCGCACCTGGCGCTGGGAGTAGGCGCGAGAGACGCTGCGGGGGGCCGGGCGGGACGCCCGGCCCCCCGCATTCGTCGTGCACACCCGTCGTCCGTCTTGCCTATCCTGCCTGGGATGTG
>JAJYTE010000048.1 GCA_021793215.1 Bacillota bacterium | reverse complement strand
CTGCTTCACCTCGGAATAGCAGTTGACGCCAGCCCAACTGGGCTGGAAGCCGTCGGTTCCGAGGTGCTTGAAGATGTAGAACTCGAACTCGCTGGCGGCCCGCGTCGTGAATCCCTCCTTGCGCAGTTCGCCGAGCACGTTCGCGAGCATGGTGCGCGGGGCGATGTCGATCGGCTTGCCGTCCAGGTCGAAGAGATCTGCGATCACGCGCGCCGTGCGGTCGGCCCACGGCAGGACCGTGAAGGTGCCGAGGTCGGGGCGCAGAAGCCAGCTGCCGTAGCCGCCGGCGAAGCCCTCGCCGGCCGCCAGGACGAACTGGCCCGACGTGTCAACCGAAAGCATGGCGGACGGATACTGGACCCCGTTCTCCAGGACGTCCTCGAGGAAGGCGTCCACCGGGATGTTTCGGGCTCGGCCCACGTTGGTGTTGTCTACGAACACGACGCGAATCGTTCGAATCTTGTGCTCGCGGATCAGGTCCCTGACCTCTTGCGTAGTCACCCCAGTCCCCCTTTGCGTTTGCGGGTTCCATCGTGCGGAACACCGCAAGGAAGTGCCCTTCCATTTCTACTTATCGACTCAATTCCCTTCTCACCGAAATGCGACAAACGTCTGCAGGGAACGACGGGAGTGAGCGAGAATGAGATGCCGTTCGCCGTTTTGGAACCGGTCGGCGTCAGCGTGTTCCGCTAGGCGGAACTCACTCCATTTGTTAGGGGGATCTGGTTTCGATGTGCGAATTGTTGGCTGTGCGCTCCGAGGCACCCCTCGAAGTGGCGAGAGTTCTGCCGTGGGCGAGGCTGATGGAACAGCGGGGAGTCGCGGGCTTCGGCTGGGGCGTTGCGTGGTACGAGGGCGGCCAGGTACACCGCTACCGTTCGGAACTCGGAATCTGCCACGACGAGGTGGCGGATGTGGCGCTCGCGGGGGTCCGCACCACGTCCCTCGTAGTGCACCTGCGCCGGCCGAGCCTTTTGATGGGCGTGCGCATCGAGAACTCGCAGCCGTACCTTGACGCGGAACGCAGCCTCGCGTTCTGCCACAACGGGTTCTTCCGCCGCCACATGGAGTTGCGACCGCAGTACGAGGGGCTGTTCGAGGGCACCTCGGACAGCGAGGTCGGTTTCCGACGCTACATCGCCTTGTCGACGACCGTCGAGACCGAGGAAGCCCTGAAGGATGTCGCGCGGACGCTCGAGGGCAACGCGAACATGCTGGTGCTGCAGGGCGACGGCGGGCGGATCTTCGGCCATGCGGGACACGAGGAGAACCCGATGTACCGCTTTCGAATGGACGGCATGCACTGGATCGCGTCTGGCCTGCACAGCGCGGACGGCTACGTGTACCGTCGGCTCTTCATCCGCGCCGAGGACATCCATCTGATCCCGCACCACGAGGTCGTGGAGCTGTGACGTCGCTGGCGGCCGAGCTGCGCCGCAAGATCTCAAAGGGCCCTGTCCTCGGGTCGCTGCTGCTCGGCCGGGATCCGGCGTTCGTCGAAGTGTACGCGGCCGCAGGCTGGGACTTCGTGATCGCGGACTGCGAGCACGGGCTGCAGGACCAAAAGGTGCTCCTCGAGTTCCATCGCGCCGCCGAGGCCTCCGGCGTAGCCCTGTTGGTGCGTTGGCCTGTCGAGGACCTCGGCCACCTCACGCCCATCCTGGACGCGGGGCTCGCGGGCGTGCTGCTTGCGGACGCCTCCTGCGGCGAAGGCGTGGCCGCCGCCGTGGCCCGCATGTTCTACGGACCGCAGGGAGGGCGCAGCCTCAACCCGTTCGTGCGGGCGGCCGGCTATGGCAAGGCGGATGCGGCATCGATCGTCGCTTCCGGGGACCGGCCGATCATCTGGACGATGGCGGAACAGGCTGGCGAGTACGCGACGGACGATCTCTTCTCGGCACCTGGACTGGAAGGCGCGCTTGTCGGACCGTACGACCTCAGCGTCGCGGCAGGATATCCCGGCAATGTCGAGCACCCGGAGGTCCAGGCGCTGATCGCCGGGATCTTCCGCATTGCAGGGGAGCGCGGGCTGACGCCGGGCATCTTCACCCGCAGCGCGGAGGCCGCGGCGCACTACCTGGATGTCGGTGCCCGGATGGTGGTGGTCGGCGTCGACCTCGACCTGATGCGCCGACACCTTGCCTCGGTCCGCGCGTCGGTCTTCGGGCTGGACAAGGAAGCCGCAGGATCCTAGAGACAAGGAGGCGGCACGATGGATCTCGGAGTGAAGGGGAAGGTCGCGCTCGTTGCGGCCGCGAGCCGCGGGCTCGGTTTCGCGGTGGCGAGGCGCCTCGCGGAGGAAGGAGCCCTGGTCGCGATGTGCTCGCGCGACCAGGTAGCCATCGAGCGCGCCGGCAAGGAAGTGCAGGCGGCGACTGGCTCGCAGGCGTACGCGGCTGCTTGCGACGTGACCCGTGCGGAGGAGGTCGAGGCATTCGTCGCCGAGGTCGCGCACCGCTTCGGACGCCTCGACATCCTGGTGACGAACGCCGGAGGCCCGCCGCCGCTTTCGTTCGAGCAGACGAGCCTAGAGGACTGGCACGCGGCCGTGACGCTCAACCTGATCAGTACCGTCACGCTCTGCAAGGCGTCGGTGCCCCACATGAAGCGGCTCGGTGCGGGCCGCATCGTCAACGTCACTTCGATCGCCGCAAAGCAGCCGGTCGAGAATCTCATTCTCTCCAACTCGTCGCGCGCGGGGGTGCTTGGCTTCAGCAAGACGCTTTCCGTCGAGCTTGCGCCCTATCACATCCTCGTCAATACCGTGTGTCCCGGCTACACACGCACCCAGCGGGTGATCGACCTAGCGAAGGCACGCGTCGAGCGCTACGGGATCTCGGAGGCGGAGGCGTACGACTACTGGAACCGCCAGATCCCGCTCGGCCGCCTCGGCGAGCCGCAGGAGTTCGCCGATGTCGTAGCGTTCCTATGCTCCGAGCGCGCGAGCTACGTCACGGGAACCGTGGTCCAGATCGACGGAGGCTTTGTTCAGGGCATCATCTGAGCATGTAGCGGCCCACCCGGGCAGAGTCCCCGGGGGGGCCGCTACATGCAGAAGAGGGCTGCGCCGACGCCTGATTCCAGCCGGCTGAGACGGTCCGGTGCGGCGCCCACTCCCGTTCGGTTCCCGCTACCACGGTGTTCTACAGCCGGTAGATCTCCTGGTACTTGCCCTGGACGTACGCGATGTAGGGCGCCGGGTCCAGCCCGTGGCCGGTCGTGCGCCGCAGCATCTCGTCGGTCGTGTAGATGCGGCCCCTCTGGTGAAGATTCTCGCGCAGCCAGCCAAGGAGCGGTGAGAATTCGCCTGCGCGCATCAGGGCCCGAAGGTCTCCCAGCGCGTCCTGCGCGGCCTGCCAGAGCTGCCCCGACACGATGTTGCCGACGCTGTAGCCGATGAAGCTTCCGAGGCCCCCCGACCAGTGGATGTCCTGCAGGGCACCCTCGAGGTCATCCTTCGGCGTGATCCCCAGGTAGGACTGCATCTTCTCGGCCCAGGCCCCCGGAACGTCCTCCGCGTGCAGATTCCCGCTCATCAGCGCCCGCTCGATCTCGAAGCGGAGGGCGATGTGCAGGTTGTAGGTCACTTCATCGGCCTCGATCCGGATGAACGACGGCTCGGAGAAGTTGACGGCGCGGAAGATCGCTTCCACGTCGACTCCCGCCAACTGGCTGGGGAAGTAGCGCTTCGCGATCGGCAGGAAGTACTCCCAGAACGCGCGCGAGCGGCCAACGAGGTTCTCCCACAGGCGTGACTGCGACTCGTGGACGCCGCCCGAGATCGGCTGCCCCAAGGGCGTACGAGACCACTCGGCAGGCAGCCCCTGCTCGTACATGCCGTGCCCCGCCTCATGGAGCGTCCCGAAGAACCCGGCCGGGAAGTACCCGAGTTCGGGGTGCGTCGTGATGCGGACGTCGTCTACGCCGAACGAGGTCGTGAAGGGATGGATCGACGTGTCCTGGCGGCCGCGCGAGAAGTCGAAGCCGAAGGCGGTGACCGCGTCGACGCCCGCCTGCCACTGCGCCTCGGTCGGGTACTCGCGGAAGAGCATGCTGCGGTCGACCGTGTCCCTGCGCTCGGCGATCCGCTGGACGAGCGGCAGGAAAGCGTCCTTCAGCGCGCCGAGCAACTCCTCGCCGCGCGCCGCGGTGAGGCCCGGTTCGGCCTCGTCGACGAGCGCGTCGTAGGGTTCCTTCTCGTAGCCGATGGCCTCGGCCGTCTCCCGTTCCACCTCCACCATGCGGCGCAGCGACGGCGCGAAAATCGTGAAGCGCTTCGCCCCGCGCGCCTCGACCCAGGCGCGGTACGCCTCTGCCGAAACGCGCTGCCGCTCGGCGACGAGCGCTTCGGGAAGGCGCGTAATCCTGTCGTAGTCCCGTCGCGTCACCCGCACGAGCGCGCGCCGCGGATCGTCCGCCGGACGGTCGTGGTACTCGTCCTCCAGGGCCGAGAGGATCTCCCCCAGCTCCGGGTCCGTGAACTTGCGGTGCGAGATCGCCGCGAGCGTAGCGAGCTGGTCCCCCCTCCCGACGATGCCCTTGGGGGGCATGTAGGTCGTCTGGTCCCAGCCGAGCACCGCGCTCGCGCGCTCGAGGTCGTCCACCATTTGGAGGCGTGCCAAGAGTTGGCCGAATCGGTCGCCCACGCTTGAATGTCCCCTTCCTACCGCCGTGATCTCCCCGTCGATCTCCTACACTTGGGCCTTGCGCGGGGGGCGCCGGCGCTGTACCTTCGTGCCGCCGAGGAGGGTCGAACAATGAGCAAGCAGGTTGGCCCTGCGCCCGCGCGGCGTCGCCGCGCACCGGAGCGAGAGAGCCCGCCGCTGCGGGCAGGCTCTCCTTGCCCGCACTGCGGCCTGGCGCAGCTTCTCCCCGAAGCGCGCGGTCATCTGCGCTGCCCCGTTTGCGGCCTTACGACCGCACCGCCCTGCACCTGATAGCATACCGAACCCGGCCGTCGGCCGGTCTAGCCATCCGTGCCTTGCCGCCCCGTCCAGGCGCCCCTGCGGCGTCGGGAGGCGGACCGCCCTCTGCGCCCGTTCGGCCCCATCGAGGTCACGCGGGCACGACGATCCCAGGCTGCAGGAAGACGAGCGCTGCCGCGACATCCTCTCTGCCCGTGATGGCCCGAACCGCCGCCCGGTAGACCGCCACCTGCCCGGCGTACGCCTTGGCGGCCTCCTGTGCCTCCTCCGCCGTAACGTGGTCCGTTTTGAAGTCCAGGATCAGCCAGCCGGAGTCGTCGCAGGCCAGGAGGTCGATCTTCCCTTGCAGCAGGGTGTCGCCATCGGGATCCGGCGCACCCGACTCGTCCACCAGCAGGCTGAACGCGAGTTCGCGCTCGAGGCGCGCCGCGGCGCGCACCCGCCCGGCGACCTGTGACCCGAGGAAGCGCGCGACTGCCGTGAGGTCCACCGCGCCACGCGCCTCCTCCGGCAGGAGGCCGCGTCCGATCAGCCCGTCGAGCTGTGCCGTGAGGTCCTGCGAACCTGCGGCGTAGTCGAGATGCTGCAGGAAGAGGTGCGTCAGCGTGCCGCGCCGGCGCCCTTCGCTCGCGTCGAGCTCCGGCCGGAGCGCCCGCACGCTCCGTCTGCGGCGCAGCGCCGCCGCGAAGGAGCCCTCTGCGCTGTCCGCGAGATCGGTCGCGCTGAGCCGCGCCGGGGCGAGATGCAGGCCCTCGTCCGGTCCCGCCGGCAGGCGGCGCAGGTACTCGAGCGCCGCACCGTCCGGTGCGAACGCCGTCGGATCGAACGCCAGCGGCCCCCGCTGCTCCCCGAGCGGTGCCGGCTCGCGCATGACGCGCAGCGGCAGGCCCTGCGCGGCGAGGAGGCTCGGCCAGATCCAATCGAGCGCGCTGCGCGCTCCGAGGAACCGGTCGTCGTCCATCCCTGGAACGGGATCCGGTCGTGCGGTCACCGCCGTGAGGTAGAGCCGGTCTCGCGCACGGGTCGTCGCGACGTAGAGCAAGCGCACCTCCTCCTGTCGACGCTCCGCGCGGGACGCGGCGGTGATGGCCCGCATCGCCGCGGTCTCGCGCCGCACGCCGCGCGGAAGGTCGACCCACGCCGCGCCGACGCCGTGGCGCAGGTGCCAACGCAAGGAAGGCGTGCGCTCGCGCCCTGCGAGGTCGCGCTGCAGGCCTGCGACGAAGACGACCGGCCACTCGAGCCCCTTGCTGCGGTGGACCGACATGACGGCGACCGCGTCGTCGATCCCGGCCGCAGGTGGCGCCTGGTCGATGCTGCGCCGACCGAGCTCCTCGAACTGCTGCAGGAAGAGCCCGAGCCCGCCCCCGTCCGCCGCCGCGAACTCGGTCGCCCGCCAGGCGAAGTCCTCGAGGTCTCGCAGGCGGCGGCCGCTGCGCGGGCGCGCCGCAACGTAGGCGCGGTAGCGCGTCTCGTCGAGTAGCCACGGGACGAACTCCGCGAGCGGCATGGCGAGCGATGCCGCCCTCCAGCGGGCGAGCGTGTCGCGCATCGCGCGACAGCGGTCGTCGCGCCCCGCCCTCTGCGCGAGCCCATCCCACAAGCTGCCCCCGCCGGCGGCGTCGCGCAGGTCACGCAGATCTCGGGCGCTGACGGCGAAGAAGGGTGCCCGCAACGCGATCGCAAGGTCGCGGTCGCGCTGCGGCAGTTCGATCGCGCGCAAAAGGCCGAGCAGCGTCTGCACCTCGAGCGAGGCGAAGTAGCCGGAACTGCGCTGCACCTCCGCGGGCACGCCCGCCGCCTCGAACGCATCATCAAAGGCGCCGGCGACCGATGCGAGGGACCGCAGCAGCACGGCGCAGTCCCGGTAGGCGACAGGGCGCATCACGCCGAGGTCTCGGTCGAACACGGGGTAACCGGTCTTGACCAGTCGGGCGATCTCCCGGGCGATCCAGGTCGCCTCCTGCGCCGCCGCTCCATCGATCTCCTCCACGAAGTCGCCCGCGGAGGGCTCACCATCGGCGTCGTCCTCGCCTTGCGCATCCGGTGGCTGGCCGCCGATCAGCACGAGGCGGACATCCTCCTGCGATGGCGCCTGCGTCTCGGGCAGACGCCCCGCAACGAGCCGCGCAGCCTCGTCGTAGCGCGGCGAGTCGTTCTCGCGCATCAGGTCCGAGAACAGATGGTTCACGACAGCCACGATCTCCGGTCGGCAGCGGAAGTTCTCGCGCAGCGGCAGCGATGCGCCGCGCGCGCCGAGGTCGCCCTGCCGCGCGAGGAAGATCCAGGGCGCCGCGTGGCGGAAGGCGTAGATGCTCTGCTTCGGGTCGCCGACGAGGAAGAGGTCCGCGCCGCCCGGCTCCCCGGCGATCGCGCGGACGATCGCGTCCTGCAGCGGGCTCACGTCCTGGAACTCGTCGACGAGCATCTCGCGGTAGCGGTTGCGCAGCCGCTCTCGCACCGCGCCGTCCGGCAGGTGGAGGAGGCGGTGCGCCTCCTGCTCGAGGTCACTGAAGTCGAGCGCGCGCAGGCGCTCCTTCTCGATGCGGTACGCCTCCTGAAACTGCGCAAGGATCTGCGCGAACAGCCGAAGTCGCGGTGCAGTCTCCTCCTCACGCCGCCACAGGAGTTCCTCCGGCGACGCCTCGAGCCAGGCGATGAGCGCGCGCAGCGTGCGCTTCGCGTCCTCGCGCAGTGCGCGAGCGCGCGGGCTCTTGCCGATCCCTTGGAGCGCTGGGAAGGAGTCGGTCGCCGCCAAGCGAGAGCGGTGCTCGTCCCACCCCTCGTGCCGGGGGGTCGCCGCGTCACGCAGCGCCTGCGCCTCCGCGGCGAGCGCCTGCTCGAGACTTGCCTCCCCGTCGTCTCGCGCGGCGAGCTCGGCCTGTCTCAGGAGGCTCGCCGCCTGGCGCAGGACGCGACCGCTCTCCTCGACGAGCAGGGCAAGCGCAGTGCGGAACTGGGCGCGGCTTTGGCCCGCCTCGACCATCTCGCGCAGCCGGCGCGGACTGTCCGGCAGCGCATCGAGGAAGCGGGCCGCCTCGCCAAGCGCCGCGCGCAACCCGTCGTCCTCCCCCATGCCGCCGAAGTACGCGACGAGATCCGCCATGCCGGGCTGCTCCGCGTAGGCTCGGGCGAGCGCAAGATCCAGGGCGCGCAGCCTGCAGAGCGCGGCCTGTCGCTCATCGAGGAGGCGAAGCTCCGGGTCGTGACCTGCGCGTTCCCACTCGTCCAGCAGCAGCGCGTGCCCGAACGCGTGGATCGTGGAGATCTGGGCCTGCGGCAGGCGGAGAAGCTGCTCGCGCGCCCTCTCTACGCCGGCCGCGGCACGCTCCTCGAGGCGTCGCGCGATGCGCTCTCGCATCTCGAGGGCGGCCTTCTCGGTGAACGTCACCACCAGCAGGCGATCGAGGTCGACAGGCTCGGGTCCCTCGAGGCACAGAGAGGCGACCCGCTCGGTGAGGACGGTCGTCTTGCCGGCACCGGCGGCGGCGGATACGAGGACCGCCTGCCCGCGCGCCTGCGCGGCGGCGGCCTGCTCTTGGGTGAGCTCAGGCACCGCGGACCACCTCCAGCGACGCGGGTTCCAGCCTGCGGAATCCCTCGAAGCCCGCCTCGTAGCGGCAAATGGGCAAGAGATCGCAGCCCCGGCAGGCGTTCTCCCTCTTGTGGCGGTACGGGTTCGGGTCGGCCTCCCCCCGCAGGAGGCCCTGGGCCAGGCGCCCGAGCGTCGAGGCGATGTACTCTTCCATTGCCGGCCACAGGTTCTCCGGCACGGCGGGGCTCGCCTGCGTGAAGTCGCCATCCGCCTTCAGCGTCAGCGGATGGAAGGGTGAGTGCCCCGCGGGGTGCCCGCCGTCCAGCAGCGGCAGGAGTTCTCGGCGCCCGAGGAAGAGGCCCCTCTGGCGGAACTCCTGCCACTGCGCCTCGTCCGAGGGCTCTTCGGCGCGCTTCGGCGTGCGCACACCGAAGCGCACCGGCCAGTAGGCCGCGGCCGCGCCCTGCTTCCCCCGGCCGAGGCTGGACCGCAGGGCGGCCAAGAGGTAGGCGCCCACCTGTACGTCAACGCCATGGAGGACGAGGGAGATGTCGAAATGGTGCTGGCTGCGAACCTTGAAGTCTGTGACGCGTAGAAGCCCCTGGGCCTCCTCGAGCCGATCGATCCGGCCGCGCAGATGCGCCGTGCCCCCGTCCGGCAGCGGCACCTCGAGCGGACCGAGGTCCTTGCCGGCTCCGAAGGCGACCTCCCTGCCGAGCACGCGAAACGCGCTCGCGCGGCGCTCCGCCGCCAGCATGCGGGCGGCACGCAGGATCTCGCTCGCCGTCTCCTCGCGCAGCGCCCGGCCGCGCGCCCCCGCCGCGTCCCGCAACGCGGAAAGTTCCTCGTCCGCCGCCACCGCCTCGTCCACCGCTGCCCGCACTGCTCCGGCGAGCCCTTCGTCCGAGAGCTCGTCGTAGGCGAGGGAAGAGAGCACGCGGTGCACCAAGGTGCCGCGCTGGCGCGGGTCAAGGGCGTCCGAAGGTTCGTTGCTGCGCAGCCCCAGCCGCTGCCCGAGCCACCGGAAGCGGCAGACGCCGAACTGCTCGAGTGCCGTGACCGCGATCTCGCCTTGGATCTCCCCGATGGGCTCCTCCGCCTGGCGCGGCGCGAAGCCCGCGAAGTGTGGACCGCGGCCGAAGAGCTCGAGGTGCGCCGCGGCGAGCGGCATGAGCTCCGATGCCTCTCCACCGATCTCTCGCCGGCGGGCGATCGCGGCCGCGACGCCAACGCCCGCCTCCTCGGGGGAGAGCGCGGCGCCGAGGCCCCCCACCGCAGGCTCTGGCGGCAGCCAGGCCCTGGCCGGCGCGATCTCCGCCGCGAGCGGTGAGAAGCCCTGGGCGCGGCCCTGCGCATCGAGCGCCGCGAAGCTCAGCCAAAGGCTCCTGCCCGCCGCGGCGATCGCCGAGAGGGCCGCCGCCTGGGAGCTTCGTCGCAGTTCATCGGGGCCGCGCCCGATCGCTGCGCCCGCCTGCGCGGCCGCGGCCAGCACGTCTGGGGACAAGATCCCCTGCGGCGACGACACGGGGAACGCGCGCTCCGAGAGACCCAGCAGCAGGAGGTGCGGGACGTCGGCTCCCGCAAGGCCGCCCGCGCGCAGCACGCGCACGGCGCCGCGGCGGGGACCCGCGCTGGGCACCGCGGCCCCGAGGAGGTCCCCGATCGCGCGGATCGCAGCATCCTTGGGGACCTTCGCCTCCTGGGAGTTCGCGCCGGCCGCCTCCGCGAGGCTCCAGAAGGCGTTCCAGATCGCGTCCTGCACCGCTTGCGCCTCCACCCCGAGCGCGGAGCCGGCGTCCGGCAGGCGGAGGCGGTGGAGCCACGCAGCGAAGTGGCGAAGGTGGTCGCGGAAGGATGCCGCCTGTGGCCAGCCCTGCACGCCCGGTGCGAGCGCCGCCGGCAGCGCTGCCTCCGCCCCCGCGCCGAACGGCGTGCGCAGCTGGGCGAGCAGGCGGTCGCGGTCTGCGCCCGGCGTCGGGACGAGGCCGCTGCCGACGACGCGCAGCAGCGCCTCGCGCCGCATGCCGTCCGCCGCAAGGGCGAGGAGGCCGCCGAGGCACTCCGTGAGCGGCTGTCCCTGAGGCTCCGTCGCGCCGAAGTCTGCAGGGATGCGCGCCGCACGGAGCAGCCTGCCGAGCCGAGAACGCAGGGCGTCGTCCGCGCAGCCGATCGCGATCTCGTCCGGAGCAGTTCCCAAGAAGAGCAGGTCGCGGCAGCGCAGCACCGCCGCGCGGGCTTCGTCGCCGACGTCGCGGCAGGCATAGGCGGTCACCTCGACGCCGTCCCGCAGCGCCGACCCGGCCGAGGTGGGCGGCTCTCTATGCCAGTCGGTGAAGACCATGCCGCTCACGTGGAGCGCTTCGCGGAGCGCTTCCAGCGCCGGCAGTCCGGGCGGTACGGCCCAGTGCACGCTACCGGGAAGGGTTTCGACCCGAAGAGCGGCCGCAGCGCGCCAGTGCAGGACACCCTCGGGCACGGCGCCCGTTCCCATTGCGAAAGCCTGCGCGAGCTGCCGCAGCGCCTCGAATCGCCGCTTCCCGAGCGCTTGCTGCGCGGCGGGCGGGACCTCTGGCCCATGCCAAAAAAGCTCCTCAATCGTCTGCGCGAGGCGCCGCTCCGCCCCCGCGGCCGCCTGCGTGGGCAGCGAGAGCGCCGCGAGGGTTCCGAGAGCCGCCGCGCGGACCCGCACCTGCGCGCGCATCGCACCGGAGGAGAGTGGCTCGGGAGCGGCGCGGCCGAGCGAACGCAAGATGGCGGTCGCGGCGCGTGCGGGTGAGGAGACGCGAAGGCGCATGCTACCCCCGGACTGCAGCCGGCGCAGGATCTCACGCTCGCACGCGAGGGCGGCAGCGTCGGGTACGATCACGTAGACGGGCGGATCGTTCCAGGCACCGCCCTCCAGTTGCGCAGCGACCGCGGCGGCGAGCGCTTCCAGCACCGGCTTCGCCTCCCAACGCAGGAGGGTTCGCCTCTTGAAGGCTCGACCCCTCCGCGGCAGGAGACGCCCGTTCGCTGTCTAACGTTAACGGACCACCGCGTGCCCGCGGATAGCTTGCGCCCCCAGGGAGGAATACCCGTTGTCCAAGCGCATCTTCCTGGATGGCGCCTTCGTGGACCAGGAGAACGCTCGCGTCTCGGTGTTCGACCATGGCTACCTCTACGGCGACGGCGTGTTCGAGGGCATCCGCGCCTACGGCGGGCGGATCTTCCGGCTTGACGCCCACGTGGACCGCCTGTTCGCCTCGGCCAAGACGGTGATGCTGGAGATCCCGTACTCGAAGGCCGAGATCATCGACCTCATCCGTGAGGCCTGCCGCGTCAACGGCCTGCAGGACGCCTACATCCGCCTCGTCGTCTCGCGCGGCGTCGGCGACCTCGGCCTGGACCCCGTGAAGTGCCCGAAGCCCACCGTCGTGATCATCGCGGACTCCATCACGCTCTACCCCGATTCGCTCTACCGCTCGGGCCTGAAGGTCTGCACGTCCTCCATCCGCCGCCAGCGCGCGGAAGCCCTGAACCCGCAGATCAAGTCCCTCAACTACCTCAACAGCATCCTCGCGAAGATCGAGGCGAACCAGCGCGGGTGCCAGGAAGTCGTGATGCTCAGCGAGGAGGGTTTCGTCGCGGAGTGCAGCGCGGACAACATCTTCATGGTGCGCGGCCGCAAGGTGATCACGCCAGCCCCCCACCTCGGCATCCTCCTGGGGATCACGCGCAGCGCCGTGATGGACGTCGCACGCTCTGCAGGCTACGAGGTCATCGAGACGACCTTCACACGGCACGAGCTGTGGAACGCCGACGAGGTGTTCCTCACAGGCACTGCGGCGGAGATCGTCTCGGTCGTGTCGATCGACGAGCGCGTCGTCGGTGACGGCAAGCCCGGGCCGGTCGCTGCAGATCTCCTGACCGGTTTCCGCGACCTCGCGCGTAGGGACGGCACCCTGATCTGATCGTTCTGCCCGTCTCGCGCACGGGTGTCCTGCCGTTTGCGGCAATGGACCGGCCCCGGACCGCAGCACGCGGTCCGGGGCCGTGACTTGTCCCTCACGGAGTCGAAGAACGCGCGGGACGCCGTCGCAGTCCGCCGCGCCTTCGGGCGTTCCACCGCAGGGCGGGCAGGAGCTCATGGGTTCATCGCCTGCAGCGACGGTCCCGCGTAGTGCCTGGGGCGCGAACGCCGCCCGCGGTCACCGAGGAGGACGAGCTGGCGCCCACGCGCTAGAGCGTGCCGTACAGCCGATCGCCGGCGTCGCCGAGCCCTGGCACGATGTAGTCGTGCTCGTTCAGGCGCTCGTCGAGGGCGGCGCCGTAGATCGGCACGTCGGGGTGCAGCTCGTCCACGACGCGGACGCCCTCGGGCGCCGCGACGAGGCAGAGCAGCGTGACGCTCTTCGCTCCCGCTTCGCGGACGAGCGAGATGGCCATCGCCGAGGTTCCTCCCGTCGCCAGCATCGGGTCGACGACGATGACATCCCGCCTACTGATGTCCGTCGGCAAGTTTCGGTAGTACTCCACGGGTTTGTGCGTCTTGGGATCGCGGTAGAGGCCCACGTGTCCGACCACCGCCGCCGGCAGAATGCGCAGGAGCCCGTCCACCATGCCGAGGCCGGCGCGCAGGATCGGCACGATCGCCGGCTGGGGATCGAGGAGCAGGCGGCCCTTCGCAGGGCCCACCGGCGTCTGGACCTCTACGTCGCGGAGCCCGAGATCCCTCGTGGCTGCGTAACCGAGCAGCATCGTAATCTCGAGCAGCAGGTCACGGAAGTCCTTCGGCTTCGTGCGCTCGTCCCGCAGCAGCGTGAGCTTGTGCTGCACGACGGGGTGGTCGACTCGCTGGAACTGCACGTGTCGTCCTCCTACATGCGCCGGATGGTCGCGTCCCGTTGGTTTGTCAAATTGCGACGCGATTCCTGCCGCCAGCGCGCCGCCAGCCCTGCGCCGACGAGGGCGAAGGGGTAGAGTCCCGCCCAGGAGAGGAACGGCCAGATGGCGAGGCAAAGGAGGAGCGCTGCCGCCGCAAGTACCCGGCTGGTCCGTTCGGGCAGCAGCCGGAGGGCGGCGAGCATCGCGAGCACGTAGATCGCGATGAAGATCCCCGACGACCAGGTCAGGAGTCCTTCCAGCCGGAACGGGTGGACGACGTCCCAGGTGAACACAAGGGCGAACACGGCCCCCAGCGTGACGAGCACGCGCACCGGCGTGCGCCACTGCGGGTGCAGCACTCCGTAGTACGCGGGGAAGTCTTGGGCGCGCGCCTGGGCGTAGATCAGTCGCGCGAAGCCTCCGACGTAGGCGTGGACCGTGCCGTACGTCACCAGAAGCGCGAGCACTGCGGTCGCGAGCGCCGCCCAACCGCCGAGGCCATTGCCGAGCATCACCGCGAGCGCCGCAGCCCCCTGCGCGCCGCGGTAGCTGCCGGTGCCTACCGTCACGGCCGCCAGAAGGAGGTAGAGCACGTCGATCACGACGATGCTGACGACGATGCTCCGCCTGAGGTCACGCGAGGGGTCTTTGAACTCCTCGGCGTAGTGCGCGAGCGCCTCCCAGCCGACGAACGCCCAGAAGAGAAGTGCCATCGAGAGGCCGACGGGCGCGAGGCCGTGGGGCAGCACCGGCTGGAAGGCGGATGCCTGAACGCGGCGGGCG
Source organism: Bacillota bacterium (assembly GCA_021793215.1). Lineage (GTDB taxonomy): Bacteria > Bacillota > Sulfobacillia > JAJZYS01 > JAJYTV01 > JAJYTV01. Next base: position 749 of record JAJYTE010000048.1, on the reverse strand, counting down.
CCCACGACGATCGCGGCGAGCAGCAGCGCCGCGATCAGCGCGACGACCGCCGTTGCGGTCTTCCCAGAGATCTCGATGCCGAGCGCGTTCAGCACGACGGCTACGAGCAGCAACAGCGCTGCCGTTGGCACGACGACCGAAGGCGACAGCCCGAGCGCAGCCCGCATGAAGCCTGCGCCGATCAAGGCGGCGATCGGGGCAGCCACGGGTACCGTGCCCAGGAAGAGCCACCCGGCGACGACGCCTCCGCGATCGCCGAACGCCGCGCGCGCGAACGCGGCGACCCCACCCGCATCCGGAACGGCTACGGCCAGGCGTCCGAGCGTCAGCGCGAGCGGGATGACGAGCACTGCCATGCCGATCCACGCGAGCAGGCCCCCCGGACCCGCCAGCTGCGCGGTGAGCGCCGGGAGGTAGAGAACGCCGGAGCCCAGCACCGAGGCGACCGTCAGCGCGGCTCCTTCACGCCACCCGAGCGCCCTGCGCAGCACGGTCGCCGGTGATCCCATGCAGGGCACCCCCCTGCCAGAGCGTACCGCGAAGTGGCGGTCTGTCAACCGACGGCACTGCCGTACCGCACGAGCCGCGGGCTGGGACGGTAGGAATCGACTCCGAGGTCCAGCGTGTCAACCCGTCCGTCCGGCCAGCGCCGGTCAAGCCAGGTATGCACGGTCACCCCGCCCTGTCCGGGCATGTCGACGGCCTCCTGGCCACGCGCGAGCTTAGGGTCCGGCCGCCGGATCGTCGGA
>JAJYTE010000010.1 GCA_021793215.1 Bacillota bacterium | reverse complement strand
GGGCAGCTGTACCGCGTTCAACCGCTGCTTCAGCTGCGTCTTGCCGAGCAGTTCACCCACCAGACTCAGCCCTGCGTGCGTCGTGATGACCTCGTCCGACTCGCCAATCTTGAAGCGCATCCCGTCATCTGCCAGGTGAAGTCTTCCACACCTGGATATTCGACGCTAGCGCCATCAATCTCCTCCGCAAGGCGTCACACGTGGATTAGCTTATCTTAAGACCACGGACTCAGGGTAATGTTCAGACAGGCCTCAGGTACACGATGGTAGCCTTGGTAAGGGGGAGGTGAACAGGTGAACGTTTCCGCAGTCTCGAGCCAGGCCAACTACCAGGCCATGCAGCAGGCGACCGCGGCGTCACAGGGCGCGGCGCTTCGCCAGTCGCTCTCGGCCGCCTCTGGCGGTACGCACGACGGCGACGGAGACCACGGAGTGGAGACCCAGAGCGCCAGTTCCGGCAAGACAGGGCAGCTTCTGAACGTACTGGCCTGACGCCGGTCGCCGGGAGCCCCGCCGCACGCGGGGCCTCCGGCTCCCACATCCCATCCCTTATGTCTTCGAAGATATGGTGTCGTGGCTGACGGCGCACTGCTCGAAGTCCGCGGTACAGACCTGATGCGGATCGCCTGGCGTAGTGTCGGCCGAGTCGTCACCCGCGTGGTCGCCGATGCATAGAGGGAGCAGAACCGCTTCGAAAACCTCACCTGCATTGGCATCGACGAGATCTGCTACAAGCGTCGGCAGAAATATCTCACCGTCGTGGTCGACCACGACACCGCTCGGCTGATCTGGGCCGCACCCGGGCGAGGCGACCCTGCGCCAGTTCTTCGATGCGCTCGGCGAGGAGCGCTCGCACAAGATCGCCACAGTCACCGCCGACGCGGCGGACTGGATCCGCGAGGTCGTCCACGAGCGCTGCCCAGAGGCAGACATCTACCTAGAGCCGCTGCCACCGAGCAGTCGCGCGGGTCAGGGCGCCAAAGACTGGCTTCAAGGCACTGTGCTCGTCGAAGAAGCGGGGAATGGTCTTGGTGCGTCGGCGCTCCTCTTCGAAGCTGCGCTCGATGAGGTTCGCGGTGTGCATGAACTTGCGGTAGGCGGCCGGCAGCTGCAGGTGCGCAAGGCTGGCCGGGAGGTCGTCGGTGAAGCTGCGCACCGCGGAGGGGAACTGGCGCCCGTAGCGCCCGATGAAGACTTCGAGGTCCGGGCTTCATCCCGGGTGAGGCTTTCGCCGCGTGCGGGGTACCGAAGGTCCCCGGCGTCCCCAGCCAGAACTGCGGCGCGCTTCCTCCGCTTCTCTCAGTACCTCACGGATCCCTGGTTCTCGGCAGATCCTACCGGGTCGCGTCCGCTCCCCCATGCCTATCGCGCCGACGAGCCGTCTGGGATACTGAACTCAACGACGATCGCGACGAAGGGGGAGCGTTCCGTGGCCCTAAACAGGAGGTACGTGTTCGCGCAGCGGCCCCACGGGATGCCGACCGGGGAAGAGTTCGAACTGGTGGAGGAGGCGATGCCCTCCCCAGGCCGCAACCAGGCACTGATCAGGAGCTGCTACCTGTCGGTGGATCCCTACATGCGCGGGCGCATGCGCGAGGGGCCGTCCTACGCCCCGCCTTGGCAGGTCGGAGAGTCCCCCACGGCGGGTGCTGTCGGCCGCGTCGAGGCGTCCGACATCGTAGGTCTCCCGGTCGGGTCCCTCGTCGCCGGCACGTGGGACTGGGCCGAGTACGTCCTCTCGGACGGACATGGCCTGCGGCGGCTCGACCCCTCTGGCGCGCCGCCCCAGGCCGCGCTCGGCGTGCTCGGCATGCCGGGCCTCACCGCCTACTTCGGGACGTTCGACGTGGCGCGCCCGCGCGCGGGCGACACCTTCGTCGTGTCGGCCGCCGCAGGCGCCGTCGGATCGCTCGCCGGTCAGCTCGCGAAGCAGGCCGGGTGCCGGGTCGTCGGCATCGCGGGTACGAAGGAGAAGATCGACTTCCTGCGCGAGGAGCTCGCGTTCGACGCCGCGGTCGACTACCGGGCGGAAGGGGACCTAAAAGGTGCGTTGCGCGACGCGTGCCCGACCGGCGTCGACGCCTACTTCGACAACGTCGGGGGAGCCGTCACCGCCGCCGTCGCACCGCTGATGAACACGCACGGCCGCGTGGCCGTCTGCGGACAGATCGCCACGTACAACCAGACGCGGCGCGAGCCGCCGGACGTCGCGTGGGACCTCGTGGGACGGCGGCTACGCATCGAGGGCTTTCTTGTCAGCGACTTCCAGCCGAGGTTCGCAGAGGCGCTCGCTCGCCTCGAGCACTGGGTGCTCTCCGGCCGACTGCGCTACCGCGAGACGATCGTCGAGGGATTCGAGAGGATGCCCGAAGCACTGGTCGGGCTGTTCAAGGGATCGAACTTCGGCAAGCAGGTGGTGAAGGTCTACGCACCCTAGCGCGCTGCTCGCTACGGGGTGACTTGGCGCGTGAACGTGTGGAGGCCGCACTCCGTCTTGCCAGAGCCTGCCCAGCGCCCCGCGCGCTCGTCCGCGTCCTCGCCGACTGCTCTCGTGCACGGCCAGCATCCGATGCTCTTGTAGCCTCGGTCGGCGAGCGGATTGTACGGGAGGTCGTGCTGCGCGATGTAGTCCCAGGCCTGTTGGCGCGACCAGAGCGCCAGGGGACTGATCTTCGCGATCACCCGTCCGTCCTCGAGCGTGTGGCTCTCCACGAGTTCGACGCGCTCCCTCGCCGTGGACTGGTCGCGCCGCAGACCGCTGATCCAGGCGTCGAGCCCCGCGAGCACCTGCCGCATGGGGTCGACCTTGCGCAGGCTGCAGCAAAGGTCCGGGTCTCGGCGGTAGAGCTCCTCGCCGTACTGCTCCGCCTGCTCCTCCACGGTGAGGGCGGGGCGCGCGTCGACGACCGTCAGGCCGTAGCGCTCTGCGAACGCCTGACGCGTGGCGATCGTTTCGGGAAAGAGCAAGCCCGTATCCAGGAAGTAGATCGGGATGGGCAGTACGTGCACGCCGATCATGTGCGCGAGCACGATTCCTGTCCCTCCGAAGCTGCACGTGAAGCCAACGCGCGGATGGTTCTCAACGCTCCAGCGCAGGACATCCGCGGGATCCGCTGCATACAGTTCGCCCGGCGTCCTGCGCGTAGGTTCGTACTCGGCCTCGAGCATCGGTAGCCTCCTCAGGTCATCACGGGCAAGGACGCCGCGCATCGGCGCGCACTGCCCGACGGGTGTTTCTTCACTGCGGGCCGACTGGCCCCACTTCAGGGTACGCCGCGCGCGTGTGCCGCGTTCTCACCTGCGCCCTCGGAAGCACCTCGGCAGGTGGCGCCACCCTCGCGGCACCATACTGAGAACATTCGTGCCGCCGCGACGGGAAGTCAATCCCTCGTCCGCCAAGCGACAGCGATCTCATGATCGACCCATGCAGCCCGGCCGTCCTCGTCCGCCCGCCCGCCATGCTCATGTCCCGTCAAGGAAGGCCATTGGCTTAACAGAACTAACGTTCTATTATAAGGGCATGGAGTACCGAGACCAGCCCGTGAAAACTGCCCTGCAGCGCGTGAAGGGCATGCCGTTCGCATGGAGCCTCAATCCCTACCGCGGCTGCCGGCATGCCTGCATCTACTGCTACGCGCGCATCTACCACTCGTACATCGGCTACGAAGATCCGGCCGACTTCGATCGCGTCGTCCTGTACAAGCGCGATCTCCCCGACCGGCTGAGGACCGAGCTCTTGGCCCGCAGCCAGCCGCTCGAGGGGGAGATCGCGATCGGTACCGCGACGGACCCCTACCAGCCGCTTGAGGCAAAAGAGGGCATTACGCGCCGACTGCTCGAGGTGCTGCTCGAGGCGGGACGCCCCGTATCGATCACGACGAAGTCGCCGCTCGTTGCGCGCGACATCGATCTGCTGCGCCGCTTCGCCTCGTACGGCGGGCTGCGCGTCAACATGACCGTAACCGTCCTCGACGAGCAGCTCTGGCGCCTCCTCGAGCCGATGACGCCCAGACCCGACGCGAGAATCGCGGCGCTGCGCACGCTGGGTGACGCCGGCATCCCGACCTCCGTCTTCCTCGCCCCGGTCGTGCCGTACATCGGAGAGGCGGAGGCGATCGCGGTCCTCGGCGCGGCCAAGGACGCCGGGGCAGGACATGCAATGGTCGGACTGCTGCGTCTCTCGCCCGGCGTGCGGGAGTGGCTCCTGCCCAGGCTCCGCGCGCAGCTCCCGGAGCAGACGGCCGAGCTCGAACGCCTCTACGGACGGCGGGACACCGTCGCGCAGCGCGAGGCGACGAGAATCCTCGCGCCGATCCGTTCGCTTCGCCGCGTCGCGGACCTCGACCGCCCGCCCTGCGCGCTGCGGCCGCGGGAGGAGCTGACGCTGTTCGGCGATCCGCACGGTGGCCTGCCCGCCCAACACGCCACCCCGACTGGTTGACTTCCCATGGGGCTCAGGGTACGTTGGACGCAGTTCTTCGGCTTGCGAGAGGAGGAAGAGACGATGGCCTACGACGTCAAGCAGATCTTCGTGCGTCCCGCGTCGGTCGCCGTCTCTCCCCCATCCTGAGCTGAGCAGGGTTTGAGACCGCAGGCCGACGGCCTGCGGTCTTCTCATTTGCTCGACCGGGTCCGTTCCCAATGAACTTCCTTTGGAGGGACTTTCCATCTTGGATGAAGAGCTGATCCTGGACTTCTTCGACCGCAACCTGATCACGGGCGTCGTCGGCGAGCTGAAGGCCGGCAAGGAGGCGCAGGTCTTCGTCTGCCGGGCTGATCCTCATACGGGTCACGGGCTCCTGGCCGCCAAGGTGTACCGTCCGCGGGAGCAGCGCGCGTTCCGAAGCGAGGCCGCGTACCTCGAGGGACGCAGCAGCCTGATGCGCGGCCGCGCCCGAGCGAGCAGCGCGACCCGCGCGATTGAGCGGCGAAGCCGCGCCGGCAGGGCCATTCTGTCCGCGACCTGGGTGCGCCGGGAGTACGATGTCCTCCGGCGCCTGCGCCAGGCTGGCGTGCAGGTGCCCGAGCCGTTCGCGTACGCGGAGCACGCTGTGCTCATGCAGTACCTCGGTGACGAACTGCAGTCCGCACCCCGCCTCGTCGCCGCATCCCTCACCCTGGAGGAGGCCGGGTCCTTCCGCGCGCGCCTCCTCCAGGACGTGGAGAGGCTGCTGCGGGAGGGGCTCATCCACGGCGACCTTTCGCCGTACAACGTGCTCGTCTTCGAGGGCAAGCCCTGGATCATCGACCTGCCGCAGGCCGTTGACGCCGCCGTGCACATGGATGCGCAGGGTCTCTTGCGCCGCGACATCGTGAACCTTACGCGCCACTTCACACGCTACGGATTCGCCGACGACGGCGCCGTCCACGCGGACCGCCTCTGGGAGGACTTCCGGCGCGGCAGGATCTAGAGAGGGTTCGTCCTAGGCTGGGCGGTGGCGCCAGACGCGCGAAGCAGCGGGGTGATGCTCACGGTGGCCAGCGCGAGAAGCCCTGCGCCGAGGGCGAGCGCGAACGCGATGCTTACGTGCTGCGCGGCGTAGCCGATCGGCAGGATCAAGAGGGCTCCGATCCCGTTGCCGAGTCCGAGCGGGATGCCCGAGCCAAGCGCAGGATTCTCGCGGAAGATGTCCTGACCGAGCAGAGTTGTCACGGGCGCCGTGGCGAACAGCGCGATTCCCAGCAGTGCGAGGATGGGCCAGAAGCCTAGCCCGCGCGCGAACTGCAGCATCACGAGCAGTGCGACGCCGGTGAACGCGGACGTCCAGAGAACGAGGCCCACGCCGAAGCGGTCCCGCAGCATGCCTCCCATGAGGTTGCCGACGATGCCGATCGCGAACAGTGTCGTGACGAGCGATGCGCCCAGCACGCTGGAGCCGCCCTCTCGACTCCAGAGCACCGGCACGAGCGTCACGACCGTGAGGAGTGCTCCGGATCGCAGCCCCGTGAACAGGCTAAGCCACGAGGCCGGCACGAGGTGCTCGCGGATCCTCACGGTCGCCGCTGCGGCGGGACGCTGCGGCAGCAGCGGCACGACGCGCAGGAGCCACGGCCACGTCACCAGCACCACCAAGCCGAGCAGCCAGAGATGATCCAGTCCGAAGGCACCCGCAACCATTGCGGCCACCAGTGGGCCCACGCCCCGTCCGAACTCGCCGCCCATCAGAAAGAGCGACATCGAGAGGCCTACACGCCGGCCCGAAAGATGACGGGCGGATGCGATCGCCTGCGGATGGAAGATCGTCGTACCGATGCCGGAAAGCAGCAAGCCGATCGCCATGCCAGCGTAGGACGGCGACAGACTCACCAGCACCAAACCGATTGTGGACAGTGCAGGGCCGCCCAGCGCAAACAGGCGGCCGCCGATGCGGTCGGCGAGCAGGCCGGCGAGCGGCTGGAGCATCTGGCAGAACATCAGGACCGTCATCAGCCCGCTCAGCGCGAAGAGCGGTACGTGGCGCTGCAGGGCGATCAGCGGAAGAACGCCGGGCAAGTAGTTCGCGAGCGCGTCGTTCAGAAAGTGCCCCCAGGAGAGGGCCGCAAGCGCCGACCGTGGGGCGTTCGGCAAGGGGCGTGAGGTGGTGACCGCGTCAAGCATCCGAAAGACTCCTTTGCCTACGGACCCCAGCCCATCCGGTGACGCCGCGACGGGCTGCGGCGGTTCCGCTCAGTGCAGGTCGGGGAACCAGTGCTTGCGGAAGCGCCAACCCAGCAAAACGACGATCGCGAACAGCGCGACGCCCGCGATTCCCTCCGGCAAGGCGCCGTAGCTGACACCATAGTACACGCCGGCCAGCGCCACCTGGAACGGCAGCGTGCCTACCGCCGTGGTCCAGATGAACGGCAGTAGCCGCACCTTGAGGATGCCGGCCGCGTAGTTGACGAGGTGGTACGGCACGAAGGGTAGAAAGCGCGCAACGAGGAGCCCGACGGTGCCGTGATCGGAGATCCAGGGCTGTACCTGGTGCAGGTAGCGGCCAGCCATGTGCTCGACGACGGGCCGGGCCAGAAGGCGTGCGACGTACACGGCGATCACCGCGCCCAGGATACCGCCGACCCAGGAGAAAAGCGTCCCCCAGATCACGCCGTAGAAGCGCAGCAGAAAGATGCTGAGGAACTCCGATGGAACCGGCAGGACCGACGCGAGCGCCATCAGCAGAATGCCGATCGCGATGCCCGCCGCGCCGAGCGCGTGCACCGTGCGCATGATCGAATGGACGCGGCCCGTGTGCAGGAAGTAGAAGAACACGAACACCAGCGCCGCGATCATCAGAAGGCCGACGATCGTCGTTGCCAGCGTGCCGCGCCCGATCGTTGCAAGACGCCTTGTTCGCATGCCCGACCGCCTTGTCTTAGTGCTCGTCGGGCGGCGCGGCACGCCGCGCCGCCTGTGGCGTCAGCATCCCGCAGCGCGAAGCGACGCGCGGACCTGGCCCCCCGCTTCATGGTACAAGACAGCGGCACGATGCGCCAGCCGAGCGGCTTACGCCCGTCCGACCAGCGCCTCCCAGAGGCTGCCCCTCGCGATCGGCTCGCCGTGCGCTGGGCAGACGAGGCGGAACGGCAGCTTCCCCACCTCCCGCAGCGAGCGGCGGAGCGCGGCGCGGTCTGCCGTCAGCACGCGGGGCGAGGGCGCGAGCCGCCCGCCTCGACTCGTCACGAGGTCGCCCGCGAACAGGATGTCGCCGTACCGCAGCGACACGTGGCCCAGCGTATGGCCCGGCGTCGCGAGCACCTCGAGTCCTCCGACGCTCCCACCGATCTCGTAGAACTGGTCAACGGACGTCGGCACAACCGGGACGACGCCGCGCATGAGGCCGCGGAGCCCAGTTGGCCTCACGTCGCCACGGATGAACGGCCCGTCCTCGGAAGACGCCCAGACGCGCGCCCCGGTCGCGTCGGCCAGGGCGTGCGCGTTGCCCACGTGGTCCACGTCGTGGTGCGTCAAGGTGATGTGCGCGATGTCGCGCGGCCGCATTCCGATCGCGGCGATCTCGGCCAAGATGCGGTCGGCGCGCCCACGAAAACCGGTGTCGATCAGCACCGGCTCGGATGTGCGCACCAGAAAGACATAACTTCCCTTCGTCGCCCCAAGCAGGTGCACGCCCTCGGCGATCTCCACGAAGGCCCCCCTAGCAGCGCATTCTTCTGTTCCGGTAGGGTTCTTCGGGTGTGGCGGCCAAGCCTGCCAAGACGCGGGGGCCCTTGCGCGGGCCAACTCCACCGCCGCACGCGAGCCGCGTGCTGCGCCCGCCTCCGGCGAGAAGGCGATCTCAGATCCGGCTTCGCGACGCTAGACCCGCACGCCGCCGCGCGCGTAGTTCCTTTCGAGGTAGGGGATGATGTCCTGCTCGTCCGTTAGCACCGTGTCCCCGTCGACGAGCACGGGAACCTGGCTCTGGCCCGACACGCGCCGGACTGCGCCTCGCTCGACGTGTTGCGGGGAGACGCAGACCGAGATGTAGGTCATCTCCATGTCGGACAGCTTCTGCCGCACCGTCTGGCAGCATGGGCAGTCTTCGAACTGGTAGAGCGTCAGCATGATCTATCACCTCTTGTGAGGATTGCTATGCCGTTACGCCTGGGCGAGTTCCGGCCAAGCCCGTCCGCACTTCCCCGACGCGGCGTCGCCGCACCCCTGCCGTCGAAGGTTACCGGCCGGTCAGGGACGAACACTCACGAACAGCCAGAGGAGGGGTCCGCGTGCGAGATCCGCTGCAGGGCTCTAGGATCATGCTGACGGCCCTGCGCGAGGAGGATCTGACGGCGGTCACGGCATGGCGAGAGGACGGAGAGTACCTGCGCCTCCTGGACGCGGCGCCGGCGTACCCCGCCCTTCCTGCAGAGTTCACGGACCTTCTCGCGGCAGGTGCGCGCGGACAGGCGTTCCCGTTCGCGGTGCGCGCACGGGCAGACCGCGGGATGGTCGGGTACGCATCGCTCGACGGGATCCTCTGGACCCAGGGCAACGCCTGGCTGACCTTGGCGATCGGCAGACCTGAGGATCGCCACCAGGGCTTCGGGCGTGAGGCGATGGAACTGCTGATCCATTTCGCATTCGACGAGCTGAACCTGCGGCGCATCACGCTCACGGTCTTCTCGTACAACGTCGCCGCGATCGGCCTCTACGAAGGGCTGGGTTTCGTGCGCGAGGGCTCGTTCCGCGAGTTCTTGCAGCGCGAGGGCGGCGTCCATGACATGTACCTCTACGGCTTGCTGCGCCGCGATTGGCGCGCGGACGGAAAACGTTAGCGACTACGCCTCTCGACCGAGGACGCGGCGTACCGTCAAGAGCAGGTCCTGGAGCTCGAACGGCTTGTCGATCCATCCCTGGTAGTCGCCTTCCGGGCGTCGCAGCGCAGAACTGCGGCCCGCACCGGACATCAGGACGACGGGGACGCCTCTGAGGCTTTCCTCGTCGCGCATGATCCCGACGAGCTCATGTCCGCCGATCCCCGGCATGACGAGGTCCGCGATGACGAGATCCGGCAGATCGCCGCCCCGCATGCGTGAAAGCGCCGCCTCGGCGCTGTGGTCCGCTGCGACATCGAAGCCTTGACGCCCGAGGAAGCGCTGCAGCACCTGGACGATCGCGGCGGCGTCATCGACGATCAGCACTCGGGCCAAGACACGTCTGCCGCGAGGGGAAGCCTGACGTGAACGCTCGCGCCGACGTCTCCCTCGCATTGCGCCCAGATGCTTCCGCCATGCGCCTCTACGATCTGGCGACAAACGAAGAGTCCGAGGCCCTCGCCGCCAGGACCGCCGCTCAGTATGTTGCTGCCCCGGTAGAACTGCTCGAAGATCTGGTCCACCTCCCCAGTCGGGATGCCGACCCCCTGGTCGCGCACGCTCGCTACGCCGAACTCCGGCTCACGCCGCAGCGAGACGCGGATCGGCGATTTGGGCTCCGAGTACTTGGCGGCGTTGGCCAGGAGGTTGCGGAACACCTGCTCGAGGCCGCCGTGATCGGCGAGCACGGGAATCGGGCATCCCGCGCCCATGTCGAGGATGATCGCATGCGTCCCGAACAGCATCGGGCGGACTGCCGCCTTGACGATGTCGCGCAAATCGCATGGCTCACGGGGCACGGCCGCGGCGCTTCGACCCGTCCGCTCCGCTTCGACGAGTTCGGTGAGCAGGGTCGCCAGCCGGCGCACCTCGCCTTGGGCGGTCTCGACGAGCTCAAGCCACTCGTCGTCACGCGTGGACCGAAGCCGCTCATGGAGGAGCTGCAGGATCCCGCTCACCCCGGCCAGGGGGTTACGCAACTCGTGGGCGGCGATTTCAAGCGGCCTCCCGAGTGCCCGGTAGGCCTGTCCCAACTGCGCGCGCGTGGAGCCGGCCCGCAGTCCCAGCACTGCAGGCTTGCGCGACTTGGCCGCAGCCAGCGCTCCCTCGGGCGGGCGAGGTGCGAGGCGGGCCGCGTCGTTCGCTGACGCAGGCTCGCCCCCGGTTGACGGATGGCTCCGGACCTTTCCGGAACTCGGGCTCAATGGCTAGCCCTCCCAGATTATGCTGCGTACTTGGTGTAACTTGGCATTCCAAGCATACGACCTTGCCGTAGCGCAATCTGTCGAACGAAAGGGTGCCGGCTGCGCCGACACCCACGAATATGTTACGCCGCCCGTTCCCGCATCGACGAAGGGGGCTATTCGATCTCGAGAATCGCGTCACCCAGGCCGACGGCCGAGCCGGGCCGCACGTGAACGGCCGAGACCTTGCCGGCGCGCGGGGCGGTGATCTCGTTCTCCATCTTCATCGCCTCAAGGATGGCCAGCACCTGGCCCTCTTTGACCGTATCGCCGACCTTCACCTTGACATCGAGCACCGCACCGGGCAAGGGAGCCGTCACGGCGCCCGCGCCGGCAGGCGCAGCCTGCTGCGGCACGCTCTTCGGTCGCGGCTCGGCCGCTGCCGGCGCCGGGGCCGCCGCCGGGGGCTGGGGAGCAGCGGCCGCGCTTCGGCTCTGCGTCTGCGGCGCCGCGGGCTGCACCGCTGGTTCGGGTGCTACCACCGCTCCGTCCGACGCGAGTTCCTCCACCTCGACCTCGTACGCCAGCCCGTTCACCGTGATGCGGAATCGTCGCATGCGTCGCCCGGCCGGTGCATCCCGGCGCGGGCATTCCCTCCTTCGCCTGAAGCGTTCTCGCCTACTGCAATCGACCGCGGGAAAGCATCTGCTGCAGCGTGCTCAGCAGCTGCCACGCCCCCCGCTCGTCATCTCTCGGCGCTGCGCCCACCATCCGGATGCGTAACCGATCAGGGGGTACACCGATCGACTCGGCCAGCGCTGCGGCGATCGCGGCCACCACCTCGCCGGGAATGGCGCCTGTCTTGCTCATAGGGGTATGTTCCCGTGCTTCTTCGGCGGCCGCTCCTCGCGCTTGTGGCGCATGGCCCAGAGCGCACGGGCGACGGCCGGACGAAGCTCCGCCGGATCGATGACCTGGTCCACGTACCCGTGCGCCGCCGCGATGTAGGGGCTGGCGAACTCCGCGCGGTACGTCTCGACGAGTCGCTTCCGCTCCGCGACGGCGTCCTTCGCGGAGTCGATCTCGCCGCGGAAGATGATGTTCGCTGCTCCGTCCGGCCCCATCACCGCCACTTCCGCGGTTGGGAACGCCAGCACCGCGTCGGCCCCCAGCGAACGCGAGCACATCGCGAGGTACGCTCCGCCGTACGCCTTGCGCAGGATGATCGAGACCTTGGGCACCGTCGCCTCGGAGTAGGCGTACAGCACCTTCGCTCCGTGCCGGATGATCCCACCGTACTCCTGCTTGGTCCCGGGAAGGTACCCTGGCGTGTCGACGAACGTGACGAGGGGGATCGAGAATGCGTCCGCGAAGCGCACGAAACGCGCGAGCTTATCCGAAGCATCGATGTCCAGGCAGCCCGCCAGCACCTTCGGCTGGTTGCCGATCATCGCCACCGGGTGCCCTTCCACGCGGCCGAACCCGATGACGAGGTTGCGGGCGAACTCCGGCTGCAGCTCAAGGAAGTCGCCGCCGTCCACCATGGAGTGGATCACGTCCCGCACGTCGTACGGCTTGTTCGCGTCCGCCGGCACGATGCCGCGCAGGCGCTCCGCCGAGCCAGAAGGCGGCTCCTGCGGCTCCATCTGCGGCGGCTGCGCCGTGTTGTTGCTCGGGATGTAACGCAGGAGCCTGCGGAGTCCCAAGAAGAGCTCCGCCTCCGTCGCGAACGTGAGGTGGGCATTGCCGCTGCGGTGGGCGTGCGTGTGGGCTCCGCCCAACTCCTCATGCGTCACCTTCTCGCCCGTGACCGACTCGATGACCTGGGGCCCGGTGATGTACATCTGCCCGATGCCCTCGGCCATCAGCACGAAGTCGGTGATCGCCGGCGAGTACACCGCACCTCCGGCCGCGGGCCCGACGATCACGGAGATCTGCGGCACCACGCCCGACGCGAGCGTGTTGCGCCGGAAGATCTCGCCGTAGCCGTTCAGGGCGTCGATGCCCTCCTGGATGCGCGCACCGCCCGAATCGGCGATGCCGATGATCGGCGCTCCACTCTTCAGCGCGAGATCTTGCACCTTGTGGATCTTGCCGGCGTGCATCTCGCCGAGCGATCCGCCGAGCACGGTGAAGTCCTGCGCGAAGGCGTACATCAGGCGGCCGTCCACCGCGCCGTAACCGGTCACGACACCGTCGGCGGGTGCGTCCGCCTTGTCCATGCCGAAGAGCGTGGAGCGGTGCGTCGTGAAGAGATCGAGTTCGACGAACGTGCCGGGGTCGAACAGCGCCGCGATCCGCTCACGCGCCGTCCACTTGCCGAGTTGGTGCTGGCGCTCCATGCGCTTGGGCCCGCCGCCGGCCATCGCCTTCTTGCGCCGCGCGGCCAGGTCCTGCAGTCTGTCGCTCATCGCCTCACCTCGCAAAGTTCCACGAGAACCCCGCCCGTGTCGCGGGGGTGCAGGAACGCCACCTGACGTCCCTCGGCGCCAGGGCGCCCTCCGCCCCCGATGGGCGCGATGCCCTGCGCGCCGAGGCTTCCCAGCGCCTGCGCGAGGTCCTCCGTGTCGAAGGCGAGATGGTGCACCCCGCCCCCCCGCTCGCGGACGAAGCGCGCGACCCCTGCCTCGGCGCTCGGGTCGAGGGGCTCCAGCAGTTCGATCCTGACGCCCCCGAGCGTGAGGAACGAGACGCGCACGCCCTCGGCCGGGACATCCTCCCGACCCAGCAGCTCCGCGCCGAGCGCCTGATAGGTGCGCTCAGCCGCGGAAAGGTCTCGCACCGCGACTCCGACGTGCGCCAATCCCGCCACCGCCTGGTTCGACAACGTCTCCGCCTCCTTAAAGCGCATCCTTCGGGCGGTAGCGACCGAACACGGACGTGAGCCGCTCTACCATCTCGCCGAGCGTCGCCTGCGCGACGACCGCCTCGCGCAACGGCTCGAGGAGGTTGCCCGTCCCGCGGGCTGCCTGCTCCACGGCATCGAGGGCGCGGCGCGCCGCGTCCTGGTCGCGCAACGCGCGCAGTTCCTTCACGCGCCGCCTCTGCCCTTCCTCGAGCTCCGGCGGAATGCGCTGCAGGGGTAGCATCTCCTCCGGCTCACTCTGCAGGATGTTCACCCCGACCACCTTTCGCCGTCCGTGCTCCACGTCCATCTGGAAGCGGTACGCGGACTCCTGGATCTCGCGCTGCACATACCCCTGCTCGATCGCCGCCACGGCTCCGCCCCGCACCTCGATCTGCCGCAGGTAGTGCTCCGCCTCCTCCTCGATGAGGTCCGTGAGGCGCTCCACGTGGTACGAGCCCCCGAGCGGATCCGCGACATCCGCTGCGCCCGTCTCGTGGGCGATCACCTGCTGCGTGCGCAGCGCGAGGAGTGCGGACTGCTGCGTCGGAAGCGCCAGGGCCTCGTCGAACCCGTTCGTGTGCAGTGACTGCGCCCCCCCGAGCACCGCGGCGAGCGCCTGCAGCGTCACGCGGGCGATGTTCACCTGTGGCTGCTGCGCGGTGAGCGCGGAGCCAGCCGTCTGGGCATGGAAGCGCAGCATCATCGACTTCTCGTCGCGCGCACCGCGACCTCGAATCAGCCGTGCCCAGAGCCGGCGCGCCGCGCGGAACTTGGCAGCCTCCTCGAAGAGGTCGCTCTGGGCGTTGAAGAAGAACGAGAGGCGCGGCGCGAAGTCGTCGATGGCGAGTCCTGCGGCCACGGCGGCGTCGACGTAGGCCAACGCGTTCGCGAGCGTGAACGCCACCTCCTGCGGCGCCGTGGAACCCGCCTCGCGGATGTGGTAGCCGGAGATCGAGATGGTGTGGAAGCGCGGCATGTGCTCGCTGCAGTAGCGGAACGTGTCGGTCACGAGCCGCAGCGATGCGGCCGGCGGCAGAATGTACGTGCCGCGCGCCGTGTACTCCTTGAGGATGTCGTTCTGGATCGTGCCGCCCAGGCGGTCGTCCGCAACCCCCTGGCGCCGCGCGGCCTCCGCGTACATGAGGAGGAGGATCGAAGCGGGCGCGTTGATCGTCATGGAGGTCGTCACCCGGTCGAGGGGGATCTCCGCGAACAGGCGTGCCATGTCCTCGATCGAGTCGATCGCGACACCGACGCGTCCCACCTCGCCGCGCGCGATCGGGTCATCCGAGTCGTACCCCATCTGCGTGGGGAGGTCGAAGGCGACGGAGAGGCCCGTCTGCCCCTGCGACAGCAGGAACCGGAAGCGGGCGTTCGTCTCCTCCGCGGTGCCGAACCCCGCGTACTGGCGCATCGTCCAAAGCCGTCCGCGGTACATAGTCGGGAAGATCCCGCGGGTGAAGGGGTAGGCACCGGGGTAGCCGATCTCCCCTTCGCCGGTTCGCCAGTCGCCGCGGTCGGCGACGACCGGCAGCTCGAGGCCGGAGAGGGTGCGGAACTCCGCCTCGCGTTCCGGATTGCGCGAACGCCATGGACCGAGTGTCGCTTCTTCCCACGCCCTGCGGCTATGCGGCTGCCCTTCGTCCATCCGCTCGCTCCTCCCTTACGAGATCCAACCGCGGGCGGCTAGCGCGCTCGCAAGACGACGGACGGCCACGGCGTACGCGGCGTCGCGCAGAGGTAGCGCGAACTCCCCGCGGAGCGTCCAGATCTCCTCGACGGAGGAGACCATCATCCTTTCCAGTTTCTCATGTACCTCGTCCGAGGGCCAGTAGAAGTTCACCCGGCTCTGCGCCCACTCGAGGTATGCAAGCACCGGAGCGCCTGCCGTCGCAAGGATGTGCGGCACGACGAGCGTTCCGGCCCCCGCGAGCAGGGTTGCCGCCTGCGCGTTGACGGAGCCGCGGGCGAACTCGACCACGATGCCGGCTCGCACGCCGGTGGGCGAGAGCCCGCGCCAAGCTGCGGCGCTCACCAGGACGTCGACCTCGAGCCGTTCGAGCTCCGCCGGCGTGATCTCAAGCGCGCCCTCGGGACGCCCAAGACCCGCGGGCGACCCGCCGCGGCCGAGTGCGGACACATCGAGGCCCTCGGGGTCGTGCCATGCGGAGGTTCCATCCGACGCTGCGACGATCCGGCAGCCGAGCGACGCAAGGAGTACGGCGGTCTCGCCTGCCGCCCTGCCGAACCCCTGGAACGCAATGCGCGCACCGGCGAGCTCCCGGCCGCCGCGCCGCATCGCTTCGCGCACGACGATCGCGCATCCGAGTCCCGTCGCTTCGATGCGGTCGCCCACACCACCCAGGACGCGCGGCTTCCCCGTGGCTACCCCGGGCGAATTCCTCCCGTGCAGGCGGCAGTACTCGTCGAAGACGTATCCGGAGATCTGGTCTCCGGTGGCCGACCCGTACGCCGGCACGTCGATCTCCGGGCCGGAGAGCGGAGCGATGGCACGCAGGTACCCGCGGGCGAGGTCCTCCAGTTCCTGCTGGGAGAGCAGCGCCGCATCACAGATCACGCCGCCCGCGGCGCCCCCGCAGGGGAGCCCGAGGACGGCGCATTGAAGGGTCGTGTGGATCGCTCTGGCCTTCACCTCGTCGGCGGTGAGGCGTGGGTCGAGCCGGACGCCCCCGACTCCGGGGCCGAGCACGTCGGTGTGCTGCGCGCGGAATCCCTTGAAAGCTTTGAACCGGCCGTCGGACATCCGCACCGGGATCGTGATGGAGACGAGGCGCTGGGGTTCCCTAAGGACCTCGTACACGGCGGACGGAAGACCGATCTGAGAAACCGCCCTCAGTATCTCGCCCTGAGCGACTTCCACCGCGCTGCGCGTCTCCAGCGATGTAGCCAAAGTCATCCTCCCGCAAGTTAAACTGCGCCCGGACGGCTGCACCACGAAGTATAGCGCAACCTGTCCGGGCGAAACAGCAAATAGGTATTACTGATCAGCGGGCGTTTCGGGCGGCTTCTCGTCGTCGGTGCGCTCTGCCTTCGGCGTTTTGGCGCGCGGCTCGGTGACCTTCTTGTCCTTGCCCTCGCGTACCTGGGCGACCGAGGAGCGGGACACCGTGACCTCCACCTTGTCCGCGACGCGCACCAGCGCCGTGTCGTCCGTCAGGTCGACGATGGTGCCGTGCAGGCCCCCCATCGTGACGACCCGCGCTCCCCGCTGCAGGCTCTTGATCATCTGCTCACGCCGCTTCTGCTCCTGGCGTTGCGGGCGCAGCAGGAGGAACCAGAAGATCGCGATCAGGACAACGAACCAAAGGATCGTGACTACCGGCGAACCTAACGAGTTCAAACGATTGCCTCCTCAGGCCAAGTATGCCTGAGATGGTCGTTCGACAGCCGTCCAAGGCGCTCCTGCCCAGCTAGTCCCCGCTGCCGCCGCCCGGCTGTCCCTGGTCTCCCTGGAACCACGAACCGAATACCGACTGGGGCAGCAGCCACCCTTGGGTGCCGTCCTGGGAGCCCGGGCCGTACACCCCGGAAGGCACGTTCGTGCCATCTGAGCCCGGCGCCGTCGTCTGTCCGCCGCCGCTCCGCCCGTTCCCCCGGTCTCCCTGGCCCTGCCCGTGCCCCTGGCCCTGACCGCGACCCGAGTCGGAGCCCTTCCCACCAGTGCCCTGATCGCCAGAGCCCTGACCTGGCTTACTTCCGTGCCCCTTCAGACCGCCGCCTTGTTCCGCACCGCCTTGCCCTTGCCCCTTCGCACCGCCTCCGGCCCCGCTCGGCCGGTCGCGTCCCTTCGTAGGGGCCGACTGCCCCGCTCCGCTTTCGTCCGGCCCAAGGACAGAACTGCTGCCATCCGGCGAGAGGATGATGATCGACGGCTGACCCGCGGCGTTCGACGGGGTCAGCGGCCCGTCGGACGGCGTCGTGGACGGCTGCGTCGGCGTCGCCCCGGACGGCGTCGTGGGCAAGAACGACGACCCGGACGGCGGTGTCGGCGACGTCGCCGGCTGCGCGGCGCCTGTGAGCAACGGCAGGACCGCCTTGCCCTTCGGAGTCCCCGCGATGCGCTCGATCGCCTTTCCGAGTCCCCGCCCCTTGAACTCCTTCACCGTCACCGGGATGCCCGCACCCTTCAACGCGGCGTAGAGCGCGTACGTCCCGGCTGAAACATCGGCCTGACTGGCCTTTAGGCGCAGTGACGTCGGCAAAACCATGGCGGATACGATGCCCAGGGCGCCGCGCGCGGCGAGGAACGCCTTACCCTTCGCCCTGGCGACCAGCATCTGCTGCTTGACCGCCGCCGGCACCTGCTCGTGGGGGCCGGCGGGGTAGGTCGCAAGGATCAGCGACGCGTCGCTGCCATGCGCGATCAGTCCATCGTCGGCCGCCTTGCGCAGCACGTCGGACACGACGCTCGAGAACGGCTGCCCGTTCGGCTGCACCTGCGCGAGCACACGCCTGCCATCGCGGTCGAGTCCCTTGGACGTCACGACGACTCCGGACGAGGACAGCCCGAACTCGACGCTCGGGTTCAGGTCGAGCGTGGCGTAGGCTGCCACCTGGGCGTTCGCGTGCGGCAGTGCGGCAGGCAGCACCGCGAGGACTACGGCGAGCGCCGCAGCCGCGTATCCGTACGGTCTGAGCCCCGCCGCAGGCAGCCGTGCGTGACGCCCCGTTTCGATCTCCTCGCCGACGGCGGCGTACGGGGCGCGGACGCGCGCGAAGCGGCCGCCGGGCATGAGCACGATGGCGTAACTGCCTCGTCGCTCCAGCACAAGGGCACGCATCAGTCCTCACCGCCCGAGCGAAAGTAAGTCTTCAGGTAGGGGTAGTCTCCGCTGAGTACCACGGCGACCGCAACGATGAACTTGCGGTGGCGCTCGAGCGTCTTGCGGCTCAGGGTGACTTCCTCCTCCAGTTGGCGCATCGGCAGGCTGCCGCGTTCTCGCAGATAGCCTAGGAACTCGCGCCGCTCCGCGACCAGCATCGCGACGCCGAGCGCTGCGGCACGCGCATCCCGATGGCGCGGCGCGAGTCGGGCGAGGTCCGCGAGGCGGATGCCGAAGGCGCCCAGGGCCTCCTGCAACCGCTCGATCTCCTCGCGCCGCTCCTCCTGCGCCGTGCGCTCCTGGTGCGCGGAGATGGCGGCTTCCGCCTCCAGCGGCATCTGCGCCTCGTTCTCGCCGTCCTCCGACTGGAGGGAACTCATCGGGATCTCCCGACGCTGTCCCTCGCGGCGGAAGTGGTCGATCAGGCGGCGCTTGATCACCGTCTCCGCGAACGCCAGGAAGTTCCCGCCGCGCTCGGGGTCGAAGCGGTCGATCGCCTCACTGAAGGCCATCAGCGCGATCGACACCTCGTCATCCTCGCCGAGCCGCACGTAGCGGCCCACCGTGCGCGTCGTGACCCGCAGGATGAACGGAGAGAAGCGCTCGATGAGCACTTCGCGCGCTGCCTTGTCCGCCTGCGCCCGAGCGACGTCCGCTGGCGCCGGACGAGTACCTGGCAGGAAGCTCACGTGTACACCTCGCTGGCTCCGAATAGATGATTCGCACGACCGGCTGAGAATGTGGGGGCTACCGGCGCAGGAAGAGATATCCGACCAAGGAGAGCAGCAGGCTCAACAGGAGACTGGTGCCGAGCGGCAGGTACAGCGCGAAGTTGCCGCGCTGGAAGTAGAGGTCGCCGGGAACGCGCCCGAACGGCCCGAGCTTCCCGAGCGTCGCGACCAGAAGCCCGAACAGGAACAGCAGCCCGCCGAGGGCCATCAGGATGCGACCGAACTGCCCCATTCGGCTAGAACAAACCTTCCGCCGCCACCTGTGCGAGCCCCGCCCAGGCGCGACCCGCGGCGGACAGCACGCGACCGCGCGGCGTCCGCTCCAGGAGTCCGATCTGCAGGAGGTACGGTTCTACGACGTCCTCGAGCGTGTCGCTCTCCTGCCCGAGCGCGGCCGACAGCGTCTCGAGTCCGGCAGGCCCGCCGCCGTAGGCGCGTGCCAGGAGTTCGACGTACGCGCGATCCAGCCGGTCAAGGCCGCGCTGGTCCACCTCCAGGAGGTCCATCGCGGAGAGCGCGACGGCCTCCGTGACGACTCCCTGCCCGCGCACCTGCGCGTAGTCGCGCAGCCGACGCAGGAGGCGGTTCGCGATCCGGGGCGTGCCGCGGGAGCGGCGGGCGATATGGGCGACCCCTTCGGGTTCGATCGGCACGTCGAGGATGCGGGCCGCACGGCGGACGACGTCCGAAAGCTCCTCGTCCGTGTAGAACTGGAGGTGGCAGACGACCCCGAAGCGCTCGCGCAGCGGCAGGCTCAGCAGGCCGCTGCGCGTCGTCGCTCCCACCAGCGTGAACCGCGGCAGGTCAATGCGCAGCGTGCGGGCGCCGGGACCCTTGCCGATCACGATGTCGAGCGCTCCATCCTCCATCGCTGGGTAGAGGATCTCCTCGACGATACGCGGCAGACGATGGATCTCGTCGATGAACAGCACGTCCCCATCGCCGAGGTTCGTCAGCGTGGCGGCGAGGTCGCCGGGGCGCTCGATCGCCGGGCCGCTCGTCACCCGGATCGAGACGCCCATCTCACGCGCGATCACGTGCGCGAGCGTCGTCTTGCCGAGCCCCGGAGGGCCGTGCAGGAGCACGTGGTCCAGCGCCTCCTGCCGCGCCTTGGCAGCCGCGATGAACACGCGCAACTGCTCTCGCACACGCTCCTGGCCGATGCACTCGTCGAGCGTCTGCGGCCTGAGGCCAAGGTCGACGCGAACGTCTTCCTCGCTCTCCCGGCTCGTCACGATGCGCTCCTCCACGACATTCCCCTCCCCTACAGTCTCGCCTTGTCGGCGCGCGCCAGGGCGTGGCGAACGCGTTCCTCGACGGAGCCCTCCGCCCCGTCGAGCAGTTCCTCCGCCCGCCGCTCCGGCACGCCGAGCGCGAGCAGTGCGAGCAGTGCCTCGTCATCGACGGCTGGCACCACGCTGCCGTCCTCGCTGGCGGCTGTCGCCTGCAGTCGGTCGCGCAGCTCGAGCACGATGCGCGCGGCGAGCTTGCGCCCGACGCCGGACGCCCGGGTGAGCTGGCGTTCGTCGCCTTGCGCCACCGCGAGCGCCAGGCCGCTCGCCGAGAACTGGCCGAGCAGCGCGAGTGCGACGCGCGGGCCGACGCCCGACACGGACAGGAGTAGCCCGAACAGCCGATCCTCCTCCGCACCGAGGAATCCGTAGAGCGACACGTCGTCCTCGCGCACGATCATGCGGGTGGTGACGCGCACCTCGCCGTCCTGCGACGCGAGGTGCGCCACAGTGCGCGGCGTGGCGAACACGCGGAAGGCGATGCCTCCGACCTCCAGGACGACAGCGTCGTCCTCGCGCGCGAGGACCCGCCCTCGCAGACCCGCGATCACAGCGCCCTCGCTTCCCAGTCGGCGCGGAAGTAGCAGCAGAGCGCGATCGCCAGCGCGTCCGCCGCGTCGTCGCGCATCTTCGCATCCCCAAGCCCCAGGATCGTCCGAACCATGCGCAGCACCTGTTGCTTGCTTGCGGAGCCATAACCGGACACCGCCTGCTTCACTTCCGGCGGAGTGTACTCGGATATGGGCACGCCGCGCTGCGCGGCGGCGAGCAACGCGACCCCCCGAGCCTGTCCGACTGCGATGGCCGAACCGACGTTGCGACTGAAGTAGAGCCGTTCGACGGCGACGCGGTCCGGGGCGTGCTGCGCGATCACGTCCATGAGCGCGGAGTGCAAGAAGCGCAGGCGCTCTCCCGTCGACTGGGCCGCCTTGGTGGCGACCACGCCGTAGGAGAGCGTCGCGACCCGGTTGCCCGTCCCGCGGATGACACCGTAGCCGCAGGTCTCGATTCCGGGGTCGATGCCGAGAACGATCAAGTGGCCGCCCTCCCCTGCCGTGCATTCGCCCGCAGGCTGGGCGGCTCCTCCTATCCGCCCAATCCCTCGAGCATCTGCCAAGCCTGGCCAATGCCGCCGACGGGCACGCCCGCGGTGAGACGGCTGAGATCGGCCGGCCGCAGCGCGGAGGAGCGCAGACCCGTCATCTGGTCGACCCAGCCGTAGCGGGGCGGGCCGAAGAACACCGCCACCTGTCCTTGGACGATCCCAAGGTAGAGCGGCTTGCCGCCGGGCTTCGGCGTCAGCGTCACGCGCCCCGGCGCGACATGCATGCTCCAGCCGGGCACCTCCTGGAGGAGCTGTTCGGTCGTCAGGCGCGCAACCCCCAGCGCCTGGGCGGGGAACGTCGTCTCGTCGACCCGGCTGCCGAGCCCTGCGAGGCGGAAGGTCACCTGGTCCGTGGGGCCGAGCCGCTGCGCGACGTGCGTCAACGTGGTGTGCGCCGCTTGGGGCTGGCTCAAGATGCGCGTGCCGACCGCAGCCGCCCCGACGACCATCGCGGCCACGAGCAGCCCAATCAAGAGCCGCCGTTGACTCTCTGGCATGTGCGAT
The DNA here is from genome assembly GCA_021793215.1 of Bacillota bacterium. Taxonomy (GTDB): domain Bacteria; phylum Bacillota; class Sulfobacillia; order JAJZYS01; family JAJYTV01; genus JAJYTV01. Next base: position 40,894 of record JAJYTE010000010.1, on the reverse strand, counting down.
CATCCTCCTGGGCGCTAGTCTGCGCCAAGAGAGGAAATCTTAGGCGTCCTCGCCGTCCTCGCCGAAGTCCGCGCTGGTGTATACCTCCTGCACGTCGTCATGCTCGTCGAGCGCGTCGAGCAGGGAGAGCACCCTGTCCTGGTCCTCCGGGGCCACCTCGGCACGCACGGTCGGGTCCAGCGTCACGTCAGCGGAGACAACCTCGCAGCCCGCAGCGATCAGGCCCTCGCGCAGCGCGCGCAGATCGTCCGGCTTGCCGTAGACGAAGTAGAAGTCCTCCTCGTCCTGCGCGACATCCTCCGCGCCGACATCTGCGGCGGCAAGGATCAGTTCCTCCTCGTCCTTGGCCCGCACGCGCACGCGCGCCCTGCGCTGGAACATCCAGCCGACGCTTCCCGTCTCGCCGAGCGCGCCTCCGTGCTTGGCGAACACGTGGCGGATCTCGGCGGCGGTGCGGTTGCGGTTGTCTGTCATCACCGAGAGCAGGATCGCGACGCCGCCCGGCCCGTACCCCTCGTACTGCAGTTCCTCGTAGTTGGCGTCGTCTCCGCCGCCAGCTCCGCGCGCGATGGCGCGCTCGATGTTCGAGGTAGGCAGGTTCTCGGCGCGCGCCCGTTCGACGGCAGTCGCCAAACGGAAGTTCGCGTCCGGGTTCGGCCCGCCCTGGCGCGCTGCGACCATGATCTCGCGCGCCAGACGCGAGAAGATCTTGCCTTTCTGGGCGTCGACGACCGCCTTGCGCCGCTTGATGTTCGCCCACTTCGAATGTCCTGACAACGGTTTCGGCCCCGGGGGCCAGTCCCTCCCCGCACTTGATGCGTTGGACGCGCCGCAACGCGCCGCCCACGCAGGCGGCGCAGCCTCTTCACCATCTTACCATCGATCACAACCCGCCCGGTCGTCTAGCGCGGGTAGATCGGCGCCAGGCGCCGCTTGTGCGCCGATGCCGCGCGCAGATTCTCGACGAGTCCCGCGATCACGGGGCTGCCCTCGCCCGTCGCGAGGTACTCGTCGAGTTCCGCGTAGCTCATCCCCATCTCCGTCTCATCCGTCTGGCCCTCCCAAAGGCCCGCCGACGGCTGTCGGTCGATGATGCGCTGGGGCACGGAGAGCTGACGCGCAAGATCGCGAACCTCACGCTTGAGGAAACCGCCGAGCGGCAGGAGGTCGACGCCTCCGTCCCCGTACTTCGTGAAGTATCCGATCTCGAGTTCCGACCGGTTGCCGGTCCCGAGGACGAGCGCACCGCGCAAGGCGGCTTCCGCGTAGAGCGAGATCATGCGGAGGCGCGGTTTGAGGTTCGCGACGGCGAGGCGCGGTGTGCCGTCCGGCAGTCCGATCGCCTCGCGCAGCGCCTGGTATACGGGCGTCAGGTCGACCGTACGGTACTGCAGTCCGATCGCCTCGGCGACGAACCGCGCGTCGTCCGCGTCCTTCGGGTCGCTCTCGCAAGGCATGACCACGCCGTACGCCTGGTCGCCGAACGCCAGCTTCGCAAGCGCGGCGACGGTTGCGGAGTCGATCCCGCCCGACAGGCCGATGACGGCAGCCGACTTGCCCGCACCGGACACTTCGGCGCGCAGCCATTCGGCGATCCGCTCTACCTCCGTTGGCAAGGGTCCACTCCCCTTCTGCTCGCTTCAATCTAGCCTAGTGCGCTTCGCCGGGTGGCGTCAAACTCCTGCAGTCCGCGCGTCGGGCGGAGCCGCGGGGCGGCCAGCGGAGGCGACTCGCGCAGGTGACAGGGCATCGAACGGCAAATTCCCTCACGAGGTGGCGCAAGGTGAAGATCATCGGAAGTTCCAATGCGGACGTCGGCCTCCCGCTCGGCATGGCGGTGCTACGCCAAGGCGGCAGCGCACTCGACGCGGTCGAGCGCGCGATCCGCGCCGTCGAGAGCAACCCCCTCGACCACACCGTCGGCCTTGGGGGCCTGCCGAACCTCGTGGGCGTCGTCGAACTGGACGCGAGCATCATGGATGGCACGACCCGACTCGCCGGCGCGGTCGCCGGGATGCACGGGTTCGAGCACCCGATCTCGATCGCCCGGCGCGTGATGCAGGACCTGCCGCATGCCCTGCTGGTCGGCGAAGGCGCCGAGCGCTTCGCGCGCGAGTGCGGCTTCGAGGAGCGCGACCTGCTGACGCCGGAGGCCCAGGACATCTACGAGCAGGGCCTTCGACGCGGAGGAGACGGTGCACCCTACGCGAGCGCCGTGCTGCGCGCCGTCGTCGGGCGCCTGGCGATGCAGCCCGAGCGCGCGTCCGGCAAGGACGCCGGAACGGTCAACGTGCTCGCGCTCGACAGCGCGGGCAACCTGGCCGTCGGCGTGAGCACGAGCGGCTTCGCATGGAAGTACCCGGGACGCGTCGGGGACTCCGCCGTGATCGGCGCCGGCAACTACTGCGACGGGCGCTTCGGTGCCGCAGCCTGCACCGGCCGCGGGGAGATCGCGATCCGCGCGGCCACCGCCCACAGCGTCGTGTCCTACCTGCGCGCCGGGGATGATCCCCTCGCGGCGGGCAGGCGCGCGATGGAGGAGTTGAACGACTTCGCGGACGCCTACTTCAGCACGATGAACTGTGTCGTCCTCGCGCCGGACGGACGGCACGCAGCCTTCTCTAGCCAGGAGGGCGCGCGCTACGCGCTGATGGACGAGACCTCCACGGAGGTGCAGATGCTGCCGCGAACGTTCGTGCGCGTGTCGCCGGTGGACGCCTGACCGGTGGCCCCGGTGCCCCCCGGGGGCAAGCGCAGACCGTGTACCTGACGAAGTGGCGGCGTCAAGCTGAACGCCCCCGCCGGTCTTACGGCCGTTGGGGGCGTTCGACGGTGTCGAAGGCGGTTAGCCCTTCAGGAGGCCCTTCGAGACGAGGAACGCCTTCGCGACGTTCGGGATGGTCTGCTTCGAGATGTCGACCTCGTAGTCGAGGTGCTCCATCTCCGTATTTGAGATCTGGCCGGCGAGTTTGTTCAGGATGCCCTTGATCTCCGGGTGCGCCTTGAGGAAGTCCATCCGGATCACGGGCGCCGCGAAGTAGGCGGGGAAGAAGTTCTTGTCGTCCTTCAGAACCTTGAGGTGGTACTTCTCGAGGCCGCCGTCCGTCGTGAAGGCGTCCGTGATCTGGATCTTGCCGGCCTGCATCGCCGTGTAGACGAGCGAGTGGTCGATCGTCAGGACGTTCTTGAAGTGCAGGCCGTAGACCTTCTCCAGGCCCGGCAGGCAGTCGGGGCGGTTCTGGCACTCGGCGTCGATGCCGGCCGTCAGCTGCGGCGCGTACTTCACGAGCTGGCTCGTGGTATCGATGTTGTCCTTCTGCGCCAGCGACTGCGGGATCGCCAGGGCGTACGTGTCGTTGAAGCCGAAGGGCTTCAGCCACTCGAGGCCCCACTTCTTCTGGTACTGCGCCTGAACGTAGTTGTACATCGCCTGCTCGGACTTCGGCTTCGGCTGCTTGAGGATCTCGACGTATCCCGTGCCGGTGTAGTCCGGGTAGACGTCGATCTGGTTGGCCTTCAGGGCGTTGAACACCACGAACGTGCCGCCCATGTCCTGCTTCAGCACGACGTTCATCTTCGTGTTCGCCTTGATGAGGTCCGCGAACATCTGGGCAAGGATCTGGTTCTCGGTGAAGTTCTTCGACCCGATCACGATCGTCCCGGTGTCGGCAGAACTTCCGCCTCCGCTACCGCCCGACGAGGAGCCGCAGCCGGTCGCGAGGAGCATCGCGGACAGTGCGACGACGACCGTACCGAGAAAGCCAACCCGCTTCTTCTTCGAAGGGAACTTCAAATTGAGCCATCTCCTTCTGTGGTGGTCTGAAGTGGACGGGGCGGGCCGCCGCGTCGCGGGCGGCGCGCCTTCTTGCTTCCCGCCCTAGCGGCCAGCACGGCGAGCAGGCCGTCGATCACGATCGCCATCAGCGCCGCGGGCAAGGCGCCCGCGAAGATCTGGGAGGCACTTTGCACCTGCATGCCCTCGTAGATGATGCTGCCGAGGCCGGCCGCACCGATGAACACGCCGACGGTCGCGATGCCGATCGACGTTACCAGCGCGACGCGGAAGCCCGTGAGGATGATCGGCGCCGCGAGTGGGACCTGGACCCTGAAAAGAGCCTGCCGACTCGACATCCCAAGTGCCTTCGCCACCTCCACGAGCTGCGGGTCCACGCTCAGCAGCCCCTCGACCGTGTTGTGCAGCATCGGCATCAGGGAGTAGAGGAAGAGCGCGACCACGAGGGTCGTGTTGCCGATGCCGAACCAGATCATCAGGATCGCCAGGAGCGCAAGGCTCGGGATGGTCTGGATGGTCTCGGCGACCGCAGCCGCGATGCGCCGCACGCCGTTGCGCCGGTAGGCCCACAGGCCGAACGGGATCGCAACGATCGCGCCGAGCACGGTGCCCTCGACCGAGAGCAGGGCGTGGATGCCAGCCGTCTGCGTGACCGTGCTCATGTTCTGGACGAGGTACGAGAACAGGTTCACGCGGCTCCACCCCTCCCACCGGTCGCGAGTTCACGGATCCCGCGCGGCGTCAGGGCCTTCTGCAACCAGCCGAGCCCGAAGCCGGCCAGGATCGCCAGCAGCGCCGCCGGAACCGCCCCGGCGATGATCAGGCCGAAGTCGTAGGTCGACAGACCCTCGAGAATCAGGACCCCGAGGCCGCCGCCGCCGATCAGGGCCGCCAGCACCGCCCAGGAGATCAGGTAGACCGTCGAGAGCCGTACGCCCGCCACGATCACCGGCATCGCGAGCGGCAGCTCTACGCGCGTCAACGCCTGCGTCCGGCTCATGCCCATCGCGATCGCGCACTCCACGGTGGGCCCAGGCACAGCCCGAATGCCGACGTAGGTGTTGCGCAGGATCGGCAGCAGAGCGTAGAGCGCCAGCGCGGACAGCGACGGGGCGAGGCCGACGCCGAGGATCGGCAGCACGAAGGCCAGCAGCGCCAGGCTCGGCACGGTCTGGATCAGCCCGGTGATCGTGATCACGACCTCTGCGGCCCGCGTGTGGCGCGTGAGCCAGATGCCGACGGGAATGGCGATCAGGCAGCCGATCGCAACGGAGATGAAGACGAGCTCCACGTGCTGCAGGAGGTCCTGCCAGATCAGGGCGCCATGCGCGACGATATCCGGCCAGATGCCGCTCGTCACTGCGCATCACCCCAGACCGCAGCCGCGAGCGCGCGGACCATGGAGCGGCGCGTCACGATGCCCTTCAGCTGACCGTTCTCCACGACCGCCAGGTACTGCAGGTGCTCCTGGTCGAGACGGTTGAAGGCCGCGGACGCGTCCTCGTCGGGCGCCACGGTCGCGAGGTTCGGCTCGCACACTTCGCCGAGCGTCTTGCCGTCGGCGCGCCGGTGCGCCAGGTGGAGCGCGCTGACGAAGCCGCGCATCTTGCCCTGCTGGTCGATGACCAAGAGCGTGTCGACCTGACGGCTCTGCATGATCGCGAAGGCTTCCTCCGTCGACGCACCCATGCCCAGAGTGACTGGCCGCGGGTTCATGACGTCGCGCACCGACCGGGGCATCTGCGTCTCTGCGAGGCGGTGGCGCCCCACGAACTGCGCGACGAACTCGTCGGCGGGGTTGCGCAGGATCTCCGCCGGCGTGTCGTACTGCAGGAGGTCTCCCTGCTTCAGTACGGCGATGCGGTTCGCGAGGCGCAGCGCCTCGTCCATGTCGTGCGTGACGAAGACGATCGTCTTGTGGACGGCCTCTTGCAGGCGCTTCAGTTCGTCCTGCAGCTGCTCGCGCGTGATCGGGTCGAGCGCTCCGAACGGTTCGTCCATCAGAATGAGATCGGGGTCGGCAGCCAAGGCGCGCAACACGCCGATGCGCTGCTGCTGGCCGCCGGAGAGCTCATGCGGGAACCGGTTCCGGTACGTGTCCGGGTCCATCCCGACGAGCCCCAGAAGTTCGGTTGTGCGCTCGGAGCGGCGCTGCGCAGACCATGCCTGCAGGCGGGGCACCACTTCGATGTTCTCCGCGATGGTCATGTGCGGGAAGAGTCCGATCTGCTGCACGACGTAGCCGATGCCCCGACGCAGCTGCACCGGGTCGTACGATGTCACGTCGCGTCCCTCGAGCGTGAGGGAACCGCCGGTCGGCTCCACCATCCGGTTGACCATGCGAAGACTCGTCGTCTTGCCGCAGCCTGATGGGCCGATCAGCACAACGAACTCGCCACGCTCCACGCGCAAGTTCAGTCCACGAACTGCCACTGTGCCGTCGCGGTACGCCTTGCTTACGTTTTGAAATTCAAGCACCTGAACGCCCCTTTCGTATCCGCGGGGCTTGCGCAGCCTCCAACAACTTTATTCTAGCAATGAGTCGGCTGTTAAGACAAGGTTCACCTGGTGCAAAGAAACTGCGCCATTGCGCGTGAGGGAGGCGTGATCGCGTCACAGTCTCCCGTCGGAAGTGTGAGAATTTGCTGACCGCGCGATGCTTCGTCCGCCTGGAGAATTCTGCTCGGCTCGGACTCGGCGAGCGCGTGCGGAGCGGGCGAACGTCCTGTATGTTTGTCGCATCGCAAGATGTGCCGCACGGTGTCTTGCGCGGAGAAGACTCGGCCCCTTTAGGCATCTCGCGCCGAGCGACGGGACGTCTCGGGGCCGCAGGGCCGGCTGCCCCGGCGGGCGAAGTCCATGCTCGCTCACGACGAAGGAGACTGCGGATCGACCTGGAGGGGGCGATGGGGTTGGATCGCGAGCAGCTGCGCATGACCTTTGACGAGGATGCGCCACTCTACGACCGCGCGCGTCCCCCCTACCCGCCGCAGGCTGTGGCAGACCTCACCCGCGAAGCGCGCCTTGGGCCCGGAGCGCGGGTGCTGGAGATCGGCTGCGGCACGGGCATCTTCACCGAGGCGCTTGCGGAGCGCGGCCTCAAAGTCACGGCGGTGGAGATCGGCGAGCACATGGCGGCGGCCGCGCGCCGCCGTCTCGCCACCTACGCCGATGTAGAGATCGCGGTCTGCGCTTTCGAGGAGTACGATCTGCCGCCGGAGCGCTTCGACCTGGTGGTCGCGGCGACGTCCTTCCACTGGGTGGATCCGGCGGTACGCGTCGAGAAGTCCGCCGACGCACTCCGTCCAGGCGGCGCGCTCGCGATCCTCCAGACCACGGACGTCGCCGGCGAGGACGGGAGGTTCGTCGCGGAGAGCCAGGACTGCTACCTGCGCTACGATCCCGACGTGAAGCTCGGCTTCCGCCTGCCAACCTCCGAGGAACTCCCCAGGGAGATGGCGGAGCTCGACTGCTCACCGCGCTTCGCCAAGGTGGCGCTGCGACGCTACCTTTGGAAGCGCACCTACTCCGCGGCCGCGTACCGCGACCTTCTGCGCACGTACTCTGCCGTCCGCGCCCTGGGCGAACGCGGGGAGCGTCTCGCGGACTGCGTCGAGTCGCTGGTCAACGCGCGCTTCGGCGGCAGCATCACGAAGCAGCTCCTGACTGAACTGCGCATCGCGACGACGCCAAAAGACGCCTAGTCCGCCTTGGCGTGGGAACTTGCGAGGAGAGTTCGCCTTCACCTCACGGGACTACATGCGAGATTTCGGCTAGACTCCGCTGCGCCGCCGGGCTTCGCACGGATCCGGCAGCGGCGCCGCTCTTGCGCACCGCGCTTCGCGCCGCGGGGTTCGCCCGCGCGCGTTGCTGCGATCGCCCCCTCAGCGTGCCGGGGCCATGACGGCGGCCAGTTCCGGCGCGCGGTAGCCGAGGGACTCGACGACGTAGCGGTTCCCGCCGACCGAGAAGACGGCCTCGGACGGAGCATCCTGTCCCCCTGCGAACAGGGCCACTCCATCCTTGCCCGGGAATCGGGTGTGCGCGTACTTCGACGCCTGCTGGGCGGCCAGTTTCAGGGGGTTGCCCCAGTCGGCTGTCTGCCATGGCCCGACCCAGAACGTCCAACCGCCCTCGTGCCACGTGACCGCCTCCTGTCCACCGCCTCCGATGAACGTCGTGCCGACGATGCCGTGGCCGAGGTCCACGCTGCCCTGCGCTGCGCCAGGGATCGGCGCTTGGCTCGGCAGGGGGATCCAGCGCGAGAGCTGCAGGCTGCCGCCGGGTGCCGCGCCCCGCACTATCATGAGGAGTTCCGCGTTCCCGAACTGCGCCTTGGGCGAGTTCAGGGGGAGCGCAGTCTTTGGGCCGTACCCCATGGTGACCGTGTACCCCTTCGCCGTCACCCGAAAGCTGGCGTCGATCGATCCAAGGACCATGCCCTTGCCGACCGTCAGCGGAAGGTAGACGGGGATCGGCGCACCCGAGAGTCGCTGTCCAAGTTCCTGCCGAGCCGTTCCGTAGTTGCGAACACCGGTTGCCTTCTTCGCTGCGGTGGGCTTCACATGCCGCCCGGGCCCTGCCGTCCCGCGCACCAGCGCGGCGACCGTCACCAAGGCGGTCAGGGTGGCGACGCCTGCGAGCAGCCACCCAAGGCCGGCGCCCCGCCGCAGCGGCGCACGCCCGATTCGGCTGCTGAGCGCCTTGAGATCTGGTGTGATTCCCGCCCGGTCCATGGCGTCAGGCAGATCGCGCAACGTCTCCTCGATGCCTCGCTTCATCCTTCCCCCTCCTCCTCCTCCAGCCGTTGCCTCAGCAGGCGACGCGCCCGCGCCAGGCGGCTGCGCACGGTGCCCTCGGGAACCCCGAGCAGTGAGCCCGCCTCGCGCCCGAGACTGCCCTGGTAGTAGACGAGCACGATCACCTGGCGCAGGTCCTCCGGAAGCGCGAGGATCGCCTCGATCACGTCCTGCTCCTCGTAGCGTGCGGCCGGATCGGCGCCTGCATCGGGGAGGTCTGCCGGAAGTTCCGCCGCAGGATGGCGCGCCAGATCGCGAAGCATGTTGCGCGCGGCGTTCAGCGTTGCCCTCGTCAGCCAAGCCTTCGGGTTGCGAATCGCACCGAGGTGCCGGTACGCCGCAAGGAACACGTTCTGCGTAACGTCGTCCGCCATGACGGGATTCCCAGTGTAGAGGTAGGCCTGCTGGTAGACGCTCCGGGCGTAGGTACGCATGAGGGACTCGAGCGTCGTCGTCTCCACCTCCGCACAGAGTAGGAACCCGCAGTTGGCCATTTCGTTCACGCGACTGCGCCCCACTGCCCGCCGCACCGCTTGCGGCTCGCGCGGTCGGCGGCTTGTCCCTGTGCGGCCGGCGGGCGTGAACCGCGGAGGGAGGGACGGGCAGTTCGACCGCCCCTGCCTCGCCAGCGGCTGCCGCGCGACGGGCTCGTTCCCGACCTACTTGCCTGCTCCCACCCCGCCGCTCGTTAACGTACTGCTCCCGATCGGGATCGAGATGATCTTCGAGGGCGTCGTGCCTGTCATCACGACCGTCTGCGGCACCGCACCCGCGATCCACTCCTGCTGATGGGCACGCGCATCTTGAGGTGCTTCTCCTTGGAGACGAGCGGCACGACGACCTGAACGGTCGTATCGGTATCGAGGTAGACCGTCAGGAGCGTCTGGTTGATGCCGGCCTGCTGGAAGCTCTCGTGGGAGTTGATCGTCAAGGCGCCGTAGGGGATCAGCGTCACGGGGATCATCGGAGCGTAGGCGGAGAGTAGCTTTGCCCCGAGCGCCTGCCCAGATGGAGATCGGCTGGCTCGGGAGATGCTTGAGCGCCGCGTCGATCGCGAGATCCGCCTTCCCCGCTTCGTCGTTGATGCGCCCGACGTCGGGCGTAACGTCGGTCTGCGCCCTCCTCAGGCAGAGACCGGAGGCGACGCCGCCGCAGCGGCGCGCCCCCGGTCCTGCGACCTACTTCGCGATGCCTTGGAAGGTCGGGGAGTAGTCGGGCTGCTTCAGGTACTGCGCGGGGTTGAAGGTCCAGAACTGCGAGACGTTGTGGTAGGTGTAGGTCGGTACGTTCCAGGCGACGGCGACCTTGCTGTACTGCGACGGCGTGGCTTCCACCGTGCGGATGTAGACGTTCTCGATCGGGTTGCCGTACTGGTCGAGCTTCATCGGACCGAGCGGCGTATCTGTGAACGAGATAGAGCGCACGGCGTTCAAGAACGCAACTTTCTTTGTGACGTTGCCATTCGTCTTGCCGATCGCCTGGGCGATCCATTCCGCAGAGGTGTAGCAGGCGGCCGCCATGTAGGACGGGAGCTCCTTGTACGCCTTGCTGAACTGCTGGTCGAACTGCTGCGTCGCGCTGTTCTGCCGCCCCTCGGCGTAGTGCGCGAAGGTCGTGATCCCGACCACGTCCTTGAGCGGCAGGGTGCGGATGTTGGACTGGTCTGTCAGGGTTTCGTTGCCGATCAGCTTGACGTTGCCGGCGAGTCCGAAGGACTGCCACTGCTTGAGGAAGTTCGGCGCGTCGGCGCCGACCATCTCGACGAACACGGCCTGCGGCTTGAGCAGCCGGACCTGCGAGAGGAAGGGCCCGAAGTTCGCCGTGCCGAGCGGCGTCCAGAGCTGCTTGAGCACCTTGCCGCCCTTGGCCGTAAAGGTCTGCGCGAACCCTCCGACCGTCTCGTAGCCGAAGGCGTACTCACTCCCGATCGTCACGACCGTGTGGTACCCCTGGTCATAGGCCCAGGTGCCCGCCGGGTGCGTCGTCTGACTCGAGGTCCAGCCTGCTGTGCGGATCAGGTAGGGGCTGCGGGTGCGCTGGGTGAGATCGTCCGCGGAGACGGTCGGCATGAAGAACGGCACCTGGCTCTGCTCGAGGTATGGCGCGACGGCGAGGCCGGATGATGCGAGGTATGGCCCCACGATCATCTGCATTCCGTCCTGCTGGACGGCCTGGCGCGCCTTGGTCAGCGCCTGCTGCGGGTCCGATCCGGTGTCGTAGAATGTGGTTTCGACCTTGTACCCGTCGATCGTGGACCCGTGCTGCTTCCACCACATCTGCCAGCCGTGGATCATGTCCGCACCAGACGCGGCTGCGTTGCCGGTCTCGGGGGCGAGGAACCCGATCTTGATGACTTTCGGAGCGGAAGACCCGGTTGCCGGGGCGGATCCACAGCCTCCAACCAGAGCTGCCATGGAGACGAACGCGAAGGCGAGAGCGGTCGCTGATCCACGTAGACGCATTACTTCGTTCCCCCTCGTGTCAACATCAGAGTGGTCAGTCAGTTCGTTGCAGCGACGGCATTCCCTTCCTGAGTGTCTGACAATCTGCTAGTATGATGGTTGCGTTCAAAAAACGGCGCCCTGGTCTTCTGACCGCGCGCCGTTATTCGCTGCATGCGGTCCCAGGCTGCTTGGCCAGGGTTCCGGTCAGAGAGTAGCCCGGTGCGCTCGGGGTACTCTCTCATTTTTCTGGCTCTTGCTAGCCCGCCTTGGTGCCGGAACTGGCCAGGATAGTTCGCGTTCACCTCAGGTGGCCACCTGTGAGGCTTCGGCTGAGGCGTTCTCCTCGCTGTGCCGCCGCACGGATCCGGCCGCGGCGCCGCTCTTGCGCATCGCGCGTCGTGCCTCAGGGTCCGACTGCGCGCGTTCCTGCGATCCCCCCTCAGCGTGCAGGGGCCATGACAGCGGCCAGTTCCGGCGCCCGGTAGCCGAGGGACTCGACGACGTAGCGGTTCGCCCGCCCCGACCGAGAATGCGGCCTCGGACGGAGCGTCCTGTCCCCCGGCGAACAGGGCCACTCCATCCTTGCCCGGGAATCGGGTGTGCGCGTCCTTCGACGCCTGCTGGGTGGCCAGTTTCAGGGCGTTGTCCCAGTCGGCCGTCGGCCACGGTCCGACCCAGAACGTTCTCACCACTTCCAGGCAATTTCTATATATTGACACTCTTCGATCACATTCGCGTTGGTTTCAAGGAAACTATTCAAGCCCGCAGATGGACAATTCGTCCACGCGGCTGCGCCCCACGGCCCGCCGCACCGCTTGCGGCTCGGGCGGTCGACGGCTTGTCCCGGTGCGGCCGGCGAGCGTGAACCGCGGAGGGAGGGCCGGGCAGTTCGACCGCCCCTCCCTCACCAGCGGCCGCCGCACGATGGGTTCGTTCCGGCCCTACTTGCCTGCTCCCACCCCGCCACTCGTTGACGTACTGCTCCCGATCGGGATCGAGATGATCTTCGAGGGTGTCGTGCCTGTCATCACGACCGTCTGCGGCACCGCACCCGCGATCCACTCCTGCGCGATCGGCACCTGCACCTTGAGGTGCTCCTCCTTGGAGACGAGCGGCACGACGACCTGGACGGTCGTATCGGTATCAAGGTAGACCGTCAGGAGCGTCTGGTTGATGCCGGCCTGCTGGAAGCTCTCGTGGAAGTTGATCGTCAAGGCGCCGTAGGGGATCAGCGTCACGGGGATCATCGGACCGTAGGCGGAGAGCAGCTTCGACCCAAGCGCCTGCCCAAGAGGAATGGAGATCGGCTGGCTCGGGAGATGCTTGAGCGCCGCCTCGATCGCGAGACCCGCCTTCCCCGCCTCGTCGTTGATTCGCCCGACGTCGGGCGTGATGAACGCTTGACTGCCCCTCACGTCCACCTTGAACAGCTGCGCGTTCTGCGCTCCGAGGTCTCGCTGCAGCGCCGTAGAGAGGACGCGCGTCGCGATCTGCTGTGTCTCGATGCGCGCAAGGTCGACAACCGTCGTGTCCAGGTTCATCTCGAGGAGGACGATGCTGCCGATCGCGAGCAGGGCGAGGCCGCCCACCATCCACGCGGCGATGTTCACCGGTTGGGCGATGTACTGTTTGAGCAGGCGCTCGATACCGCGTTGCAGTTCGCTGAGCCGGGGCACAGGCTCACCCCCGAGTGAACCTATGCAGGGAGCGTTGTACCTCTTGCGAGGCGATTGCTGGACGCAGAAGGCTCACGCCCGGTCGTCGGACGCCCTGCCAACCCGCACTCCCCGCAGCCAACCGAGCGAGAGGACCGCACCCAGCAGCGTGAACGCGCCGAAGAGCGCCATCGTCCAGTGGGTTCCGATCCTCGCGCCGAGCAGGCCCGCGAGCAGGGCGCCGAGCGGCAGGACGCCCCCCGCGGCGACCCATGAAATGGAGTAGACCTGGCCGTAGACCGCGTCCGGGATCGTTTCCTGCGCAAGCGTCGCGTGCGCGATCAGCACGGGCGCGATCGCCCCGTCCATCACGTTCACCGCCGCGGTCGCACCGACCCAGCCGCGGGTTGCGCCGAGCGCCGCCATTCCGATGCCGGACGTGGCGAGCGTTAGCGCCATCAGGCGGTCCAGCGCCGCGCGCCGTACGAGCCACGGCCCCAGGAACCCAAGCACCACCGGGAGGATGCCGCCGAGTGTTCCGATCAGGCCGACGGCTGCGGCGCCGAGGTGCAGGCTGCTGCGGAAGAAGTACACCTCGAGCGCGTAGACACCGCCCCACGTGAAGTTCCAGATCCCAAAGACAGCCGTGATCGCAGGGAGGCCCTTCGCTGCGAGGAACGTGCGGATCGCGGCCCGGAGGTCGCCACGTGGTGCGCGTAGGCCCTTCGGTTGGCGGGGGGTGAACAGCACGGGGACGAGGATGCACAGGAAGGAGGCGCCGTCGACGAGGAGCGCCGCGTTCACGCCCGCCCGCGCGATCACGAACCCCGCGAGTCCGGGCGAGACGTACCACGAGAGGTTGAAGAGCATCGCGACGAGGGAGTTGATCCCGAGGCGCGCGGAGACAGGCGTAGCCCGCTTCACCAGCACGCTCGTCGCGCTCTGGGTGAGCACCGAGCCCAGCGCGAGGGCGAGCGTCACGGCGTAGAGCAGCGGCAGCGACAGGGTCCCCGTCAGCGTACCGAGCGGCACGAGCAGCACGAGGACCATCTGGACGACGGATGACCAGATCAGGGTGGAACGCGGGCCGTACCGGTCGCAGAGCTCCCCCGCCCACGGGTTCAGGAGGATCGGCAGGTACTGCACGGCGGCGAGCACGCCCATGGCGGCGGTGGAATGCGTCAGATCGTAGACGAGCCAGGGAAGCGCGAGGCGAAAGAACCCGTTTCCGAGGTCCGATAGGCTCGACCCGCCCAGGAACCAAAGGAGCGGAGCCGGTACCCGGAGAACGGCCCGCCATCCCCCGCCCGTCTCGTTCACCATACGACCGATTCTACCGGAACCTCTCGCCGAAGCGGTCCCCGGGACGGCGGAGACATGCAGGGGCCCCGGCCCACGAGCCGGGAGCCCCTGCATTCGCCTAACGGACGAGCTTAATGAAGCGGTGCTTCCCGACCCGCAGGGTGCTGCCCGCAAGGTCGCTGAGGTCCCGACCCGGGTCCGTGAGCTTCTCCTCTCCCAAGCGCACGGCGCCATCCGCAACAAGGCGTCGCGCGGCGCTGGTGCTCTGGGCGAGGCCCGCGCGAACGAGCAGCGGAACAATCCTCGGATCGCCGTCCCCGATCGAGATCTCCGGCGCGTCGTCCGGCGCCGCATGCTCGCGGAACATGGCGTCGAAGCGGTCCCTCGCCGACTGCGCCGCGGCGGCGCCGTAGTAGAGGGCCACCGTCTGCTCCGCCATCTTGGCTTTCAGATCGCGCGGGTTCCCCTGGCCCTGCGTCAGCGCGTTCCGCACCGCAGCTACCTCGTCCTCCGGACGGTCGGCCGCGAGCTGCACGTACTCGGGGATGGTTCGATCCGGGATCGACATCAGCTTGCCGAACATCTCGTCGGGCGAGTCGCTGAGCGCAACGTAGTTGCCGACCGACTTGCTCATCTTCTGCTCTCCGTCGAGGCCGGTGAGGATCGGGTGCATGATCAGCACCTGGGGTTCCTGCCCGTCCTCGCGCTGCAGCTGGCGGCCGACCAGCAGGTTGAACTTCTGCTCGGTCGCTCCGAGCTCCACGTCCGCGCGCAGCGCGACCGAGTCGTAGCCCTGCATCAGCGGGTAGAGGAGTTCGTGGATGTGGATCGGGCGGTTCTCGCGGAACCTCTTGTTGAAGTCCTCGCGCTCGAGCATGCGCGCGACCGTGTAGCGGCTCGCGAGCTGCAGCGCGCCGCTGAAGCCCAGCTGCCTGAGCCACTCGGAGTTGCGGCGCACCTCGATCTTCTCGAGATCGACGATGGCCCCGATCTGCGCGAGGAACCCGGCCGCGGACTCTTCGATCTGCTCGTCGTTCAGCTGCGGGCGCGCTTCGTTGCGCCCGGTCGGGTCGCCGACGCGGGCCGTCTCGTCGCCGATCAGGAAGATCGCGCGGTGCCCGAGCTCCTGGAACGCCGCCAGGCGGCGGATGGCGACCGCGTGCCCGAGCGTGATCACCGGCGCCGTCGTGTCGACCCCGAGCTTGACGGTGAGCGGTCGGCCGCGCAAGAGCTTCTGCCGAAGCTCTAAGGGCTCGATCACCTCCGCCGCGCCGCGGGTCAGGCGAACGATCTGTTCCGAGACGTCGATGATGTCTCCCTCCCTGCGCGCTCTGGAGAAAACGGCTGGGGCGTGCCGCATCGTTGGCCCGTCCCAAACAGTGCAGGCGCCGCGCGACCGTGAAACCCCTCTCCCGCATTAGGAGTTCTCCAGTCGGGGGGGGGCTAGCGGGCAGATGGCGCCTCCCGGGGCATGCCCGGGGGTGCCTACCATGTTAGCAGACCGCAGGCAAGAACTCGATGCGTCGGAGGCGTCTACCGCGTGTCTGCTGCCGCAATGCCCCAAACGTCACGCACCCGCTAGAGCGGCGTTCTGCTTAGAGGCGCACGCGTTTGCGTCGGGTGAGGACGAGGTGCGATGACTCCTCCCGGTCGCCCTCGCGATCGTCCTCGCGCCTCGATGTGGCTCGCGTCATTTCGGGCCGTATGCGGGGCTTCGCGCCGGTTCTCCCTGCCGGACTCACCGGACCTCTATTTCCCCGCCCTAATGACGCAGGGTATACTC
This sequence comes from Bacillota bacterium, assembly GCA_021793215.1. GTDB lineage: Bacteria > Bacillota > Sulfobacillia > JAJZYS01 > JAJYTV01 > JAJYTV01. Next base: position 25,118 of record JAJYTE010000010.1, on the reverse strand, counting down.
AACGTTAGTTTCCGCCGCGTCACCCACAGGAGGGATACTCTTGTCTCGCCAAAAGGAAACTCCGCGGCGGCGGCGCATCGTCTGGTGGCGGCTTCTGCTCGTCATCGTCGGTGTCCTGTTCGCGTTGGGCATCGTGGGGACCGCAGGCGTAGTGTTCTACGCGGCCCGCGACCTGCCGAGCGTCAACGGCCTGACGCAAAGCCCCGCCATGAGTTCGACGATCTACGATGTCCACAACAACTACGTCACCACAGTGGGACTGCACAGCACGGTGCCGGTCACGCTGAACCAGGTGCCGCACGACGTCGTGCGCGCACTGATCGATACGGAGGACCGGACCTTCTACACGAACTCCGGCATCTCGCCGCGCGGCATCGCCCGCTCTCTCCTCGTCGACCTGCGCGGCGGCGGCTTCGTCGAAGGCGCCTCGACGATCACGCAGGAACTGGTGCGCTCCCGCTACCTCAGCGACGCCAAGTCGATCTCCCGCAAAATCAAGGAGATCCTGCTGTCGCTCGAGGTGACGCGCACCTACACGAAGAACGAGATCCTCACCGCCTACCTCAACGAAGTCTACTTCGGGAATGGCGCGTACGGCATCGGTGCGGCGGCCCACGCCTACTTCGGCGAGAAGCCGCAGCAGCTAGACCTCGCGCAGGCGTCCCTGCTCGCCGGGCTGCCGCAGGCCCCCTCCTACTACGACCCGTACTACAACCTGAAGGGCGCGAAGGCGCGCCAGAAGGTCGTCCTGCAGAACATGGTCACCATGAGGGACATCACGCAGAAGCAGGCGAACGCCGCCTACGCGGAGGCGCTGCACCTGCAGAGCGACACCCAGGTCTCGTCCTACCCGGACCCCTGGTTCGTTGAGGCGGTCGTAACCCAGCTCGAGAAGCGCATCCCGACGCATGAGATCCTGAACGGTGGCCTCAGGATCTACACGACGCTCGACCCGCAGGTCGAGCAGATCGCGCAGAACGCGGTGGCCGGCGTCATGGGCAAGTCGTTCCCGAACAGCGCCGAACCGCAGGCCGCAGCCGTCGTGATGAACCCCAAGAACGGCGACGTGCTGGCGATCGTCGGCGGCCGCAAGCACACGGTCGCGTTCGGGACAGATCGTGCGATCTCGCCCTACCTCCGCCAGACCGGCTCTTCGATCAAGCCGCTCGCGGAGTACCCCGCGGCGATCCAGTCGGGCCAGTGGACGGAGGCGTCCATCCTCGACGACGGCCCCTGGAACCCCAGCATGAAGCGCAACGGGCAGTGGTGGCCGCAGAACGACACCAAGCTCTACTACGGGCGCATCACGTTGCGGCGCTCGCTCGCCATCTCGGACAACAACAACTCCGTGCACCTTCTGTACAACGTCGGCATCCAGCAAGGCTTCGACATGGCGACGCAGAAGTTCGGCCTCCCGCTGATCAAGAGCGGCCAGCCGAACGACTACAACCTCGCGATGGGAATCGGCGGACTGACGAGGGGCGTATCAGTCGAGCAGATGGCGGATGCCTACTCCACCTACGCGAACGAGGGACTGCGCCCGAAGGCGATCATCATCCGCAAAGTCGTCGCACCGAACGGCCAGGTGCTCTACAGCCAGACGCCGCACCTTACGCCAGAGCTCTCGCCGCAGGTCAGCTACATCATGATCAACATGATGCAGGCGGTTCTGACCGAACCGGGCGCCACAGCGTACGGCGCGTCGATCGGCCGGCCGGCCGCGGGCAAGACCGGCACGTCGAACGGCGGGCAGGACGGCTGGTTCATCGGCTTCACGCCGCAGCTCGTGACGGCGGTCTGGGAAGGCTACGACACACCGCAACCCCAGCCGAACACGTTCGGGTCGACCTACGCCCTGCCGATCTGGCAGGAGATCATGCAGCAGGCGACATCCAGCATGCCCGTGCAGAACTTCCAGCGCCCGCCTGGGATCGTCTCCGTGACGGTCGACGACAAGAGCGGGCTCCTGGCGTCGCCCCTGACGCCGGCCGCCGACCAGAAGTCCTACCTGTTCATCCAGGGCACCCAGCCGACCCAGCAGTCGACCGTCTGGACGCAGCAGGGCGTCGACGCGCAGCAGCCGAACCTGCTCTGGATGCCGGGCTGCCCCGGACCGGTCTCGAAGGTGTTCTTGCAGACTCCGACCGACATCCAGATCGGCAAGGGCATCCCGAAGCCGCTCGACGCGAATCTCTGGGTACCGACGAAGTACTGCACGCCGTCCTCTCCAGGCCAAGGCAACCCCGGGGCACCCGGAGGGCCGGGGCAGGGCCAGTCGCAGCCGATGAGCGTGACGATCCAGCAGAACCAGCTCTCCCCGACGCAGCTCACTGCCACGGTGGGCCAGCAGTACACCCTGACGGTGCAGAACAACGACAGCGTCCCGCACCAGTTCCAGCTCCAGAGTTTCATGGCCGCACCGGAGTCGGTGCCTGCCGGAGGCCAGATCACCGTGACCTTCACACCGGCTCAGCCTGGCCAGTTCACCTACGACCTCACAGACGTCCCGTCCGCCGCGCAGGGGACGCTGACCGCCCAGTAGCGCCGAGGGACCCGTAGCGATGCAGCAAACGGAGTGGCCCGGCGCGGTTGCGCCGGGCCACTCCGTTTGCTGCGATCTGTTCTCTACTCTCCGCCGAAGCGGGCCATCGCCCCGCCGCTCCCCTGGTGTCGGCGCAGGAAGATCGCGGGGATGAACCCCGCTACCAGGATCAGCACGGTCAGCAGGAAGAGATCGTCGATACCGGAGACGAACGACTGCTGCGAGAGCAGTCCGCCGATCAGCTCCTTCGTGACGACGCTGGCGCCCGACGCTCCGTAGAGGCCCGAGAGGCTTTGCGAAAGCTGAGACATCAGGTTCAGCACGTACGGGTGCGCGGGAGAGACGGCCGCCGCGAGGTCGTTCGTGTGCGCTGCCATACGCCCGGTCAGGTAGGCCGTGAGGTAGGCAATCCCGAAGGAGCCGGCCACGCGCTGGATGATGTTCGAGACGGCCGACGCCTGGCCGACGTCCTTCGTAGGGATGACCGCGAGGCCCGCCGCCTGCACGGGCATCATCATGAGACCCATGCCTACGCCGCGCACGACCATCCACCAGACGATCGTCGACGTGGGCGTGATGGTGTTGAGGTTGTGCAGGAGATAGGTGGAGTACGCCAGGATGGCGAGCCCCGCGATCGCGAGCGGCCGCGGTCCGATCCGGTCGAAGAGGCGCCCCGAGATCGGCATCATCACGCCGCTGACCAGTGCTGCCGGCATGAGGATCAGCCCGGTCTGCAACGCACCCATGCCGGCGACGTTCTGCAGGAAGAGCGGGATGTAGAAGATGCCCGAGAACAGCGCGACGGTCGAGACGATCACGAGGATGTTCGACCAGGTGAACTCTCCGTACTTGAAGACGCGCATGTCGAGCATCGGATGCTCGGCGCGCAGTTCCCACCAGACGAAGAAGCAGAGGAGGACCCCTGAACCGTAGAGCAGTAGGATGATGGTCTCGCTGCCCCAGCCGACCGTCGACCCTTGCGAGAGCGCGTAGAGAAGGCTGAACAGGCCGGAGGCGGCCGACAGGAACCCGACCGTATCGAACGGCCCGACCGGGTGGCGCTTGAAGTTCGGCAGCACCCTCTGGGCCGCGATCACGCCGAACACGCCGATCGGCACGTTGATGTAGAAGATCAGCCGCCAGTCCACGTACTGCACGAGGTAGCCGCCGAGCGTCGGCCCGAGCGCCGGCGCCATGATGATCGCGACGCCGAGGATGCCCATCGCCGAGCCGATGCGGTTGCGCGGCACCATGCGGAAGACCATCGAGGTCATCACGGGCATGATCATGCCCCCGCCGATGGCCTGCAGCACGCGGAACCCGATCAGGGCGGTGCCGCTCCAAGCGATGCCGCTGAGCATCGATCCCACCGTGAAGACGGCGAGCGAGAGGATGTACAGCCGCTTGTAGCCAATTTTGTCCCCCAGCCATGCGCTCGTCGGGACGACGACACCGAGCGTCAGCATGTAGACGGTGACGATCCACTCGACCTGGGTCGTGCTCATGCCGAACACGGACATGATCGTCGGGATCGCGACGTTGACGATGCTCGTGTCGAGGATGGCCATGAACCCGCCGATCACCGTGACGAGCAGCGCAACGACCCAGTTGGAGACTTCGACCTCGGGGCCGAGCGCAGGTGGCCCGCCCGTGGCCGGGGCGGTCTGGGCAGCGGTGGCCTCGGCCATCAGGGCATCGCTCGCCGTGCGCCCCTCATCCTCGCTCACGAACCGCCACCTCCGATCGCGATACGCACGGTTGCCGACATGCCCAGGTAGCGTGGCACCGCCGCGCCCTGCGGGAAGTCGATGCGGACCGGCACCCATTGGACCTGCTTGGAGAAGCTCGAGCTCGTCGCGATCGCGGGCAGCGGCCAGGTAATCTCCGCCACCGCCGGGTAAACGCGCGCGACGCTGCCTTGGACCGTCTTGCCGGGGTTGGAGGCGAACGTCACGTCTACCTGCTGTCCTGGCGCGAGCTTGCCGGCGTCGGACTCACCGACGTAGGCGATCACGTACGGGCGACCAAGCTCCGCCAGCAGCGCGAGCTCCTGGCCGCTCTGCACCAACGCGCCCCGGTAGCCGAAGGCGCTGACGAGGGTTCCGCTGTGGGGAGCGCGCAAAGCCGTTTCGCCGGTCTGACCCTGGACCGCACCGAGGCGCGCGCCCGTGGCCACGTAGCTGCCTGGAGATCTAGTGTCCCACGAAGTGACGAGACCGGCGGAAGGCGGTGCCACCTGGTAGGTAGGGGCCCACACCTCGGCGTTCTGCGACGTCGCCCAGTGGGCGGCGTCGGAGGTGTAGCTGAGGAAGATGGCCACGCCGCCTGCGATGCCGAGCAGCAGGAAGACGAGCGGCGGCCAGGGGCTCCTCATGATCCGCTGATGTGCACGCGGACCTCGACCGAGAGTCCGGTGTAGAGTCGGACGCCGTTCGGGTTCTCGAACTGGATGACGACCGGAATCCGCTGCGTCACCTTGGTGTAGGTTCCGCTCGACTGCGTGCTCGGCAGGATCGAGAGGGCCGACTGCGTCGCCGGCACGATCGCGGCGACGTGCCCCGGGAACGTGTCACCGGGGTAGGCGTCGATCGTCACGTCGACGAACTGTCCGACCTTCACGCTTCGGATCTCACTCTCCGGGATGTTCGCAACGACCGTGTTGCCCGTCGTCGCAACCAGCGTGGCGAGCGGCGTGCCGGGCGCTACGACCTGTCCATCGACGACCGAGACCTGCGCGACCTTGCCGTACGCCGTCGCAGCCACAGGGGCCGTGTTGACGACGACCGTGGTCGTCGTCTTGGATGCGCCGGCGCCCGCGGCGCTCCCTGCGGATCCGGAACCCTGGAGAGCCTCCGTGAACAGCTGCTGTCCTGCCTTCACCTTGGTCCCGATCTGGGGAAGCGTGCCCTCGATCTTGCCCGGCGCCGTCGCGACGACCGTCACGAGGTTCGCCGAGAGTTGCGCGTCACTCGAGGACACGTAGTTCTGGCTCTGCGACCAGAGGTAGTAGCCTCCGACTCCCACGAGCACCAGGACGACGACGATCACGAGCTCAATTGCAATGAGGCGTCCGATCTTCAAACGTTCGCGCCAAACCCGCTGCGGCCGGCGCATTCCCTCCTCCGTGGTACAGGTGCTGACGTCAGCCGATCAGCTTGGCGATGATCGCGGCCACCGTCTCGATCTCCTCGTCCGACAGTGCGGAGAAGAGTTCGTCGAGCTCCTCTGCCATGCGCTCCTGCGACTCGCCGAGCACACGGGCCGCGAGCGGCGTCAGACTCACGACGACCTCCCGTCGGTCCTCGCTGCTGCGGTGCCGAACGACGTAACCCTCCGCCTCAAGCCGATCGATCTGCCCCGTCATACTGCTCGCCGAGAGGCCGATCTCGTGCGCGAGGTCGGTCGCGCGCAGAGGTCCCATCTCCTGCAGCGTGTGCAGCAGTGAGATCTGCCCGATCGTCACATCTGCGCCGATCGGCTTGACGCGACCATGCACCCTTCGGTTCAACCTCCGCACCTGACGCATCAGGTGGCGTATGTGTTCCTGCCGGTCGATCCTCGCGTCCCTTCCTTCGGCCAAGCACTTCGCTGTCGGATATTTCGTAAACGAAGTTATTCTAGCACCGCGCCTTTGGGCGCGCAAGGAGATCCTCCGCAACGTTCCTTTCAAAGAGCAGAGCAAGGGCGCCCGGCCGCATGGCCGGGCGCCCTTCGCAGCCCGTCGACCTCAGGACGCGGGCGCCATCTCCGCCGTACCCGCCGGCGTCGTCGCCTTCGTCAGCAGTTCGCCCACCACCGCGGCGACGCGCGCTCCGATCTCCTGCTGACGCGCAGGGGTCAGCGTCGGATGCTTCGCCGCGACGCTGCGCAGCCATCCCTGCGCCGCGCTCTGCGCAGTCTGCTGCAGGCCGGCGACGGTCTTGCCCGCAGGGAGCTTCAGGCTCCGGGCGCGGATCGACTGCCGCAGCGCCTCGGGCGTCATCTGCAGTTCGCTGGCGACGGCCGCGATTCCCACCCTGAGGCCCGCCCGCCCGATCATGTGCCCCGTGTTGAGCGTGCCGCGGTAGAGATGCAGCCCCTTGATCTTCGTCTGCACCTGCGCGGGCGTCATGTGCGACACCCGGGCGAGTTCCTTGAGCGCACCCTGGTGGATGGCAGTCAGCGCCTGCTGCGGCGTGATGCCAAGCGCCTTGGCGATCGCGTCGATACGCTCCATGTGCCGCTTGGGCGCTCCGATCGTCGCCGGCGGCGCCGCTGCCGCCGCGGCGGCGGGCAAGATGGCGGCGAGACCGAGGCCCAGGACGAGTCCGATCCTCAGTAGCCCTCTCATCGAACCTTCCCCTTTCGAATGGGACTTCGGCCCCAGTGTGCCCAGGGCTGGCCAGAAACCTGCGAAGGCGCCGTCAACCGGCCACCGTACTCCGCTCCGCGCGCACCAGGAGATCCGGAACGCGCCAGATCTCGACGGAGATCTGGCCGCTGCGGCGCTGCGCCGCGTCGAGCACCGACGCCTCGACTTCTCCGAGGGCGACCACGAGCAGTTGTCGCGCGTCCTCCAGGGCGGCGCGGCCCAGGGCGAGCGCGAGCCGATCGCGCGTCAGCATGCCGTCGCGCACGATGTGCGCGACGAGTCGGCCGCCGTGGCGCGCTCCGATCACGGAGAAGAACGCCTCCTCCGCCTCCACCCAGTGCGGGACGTAGTCGACGCGCACGCCTTCGAGTCGCAGCAGCAGCGCTACCCGGTCGGAAAGTTCCCACATGGTCTCGCCATGCCATGCCTCCTCCGTGCGCATCGCCTCCAACTGTCCCACCCGAAGATGCAGCCCGCGGTCCCAGATCTGCCGTTCCAGCATCGCGAGCGCAATGAACGGTAGGGCCACCGCGAGCGCCAGCAGCACGGCGAGCGGTACGCGGGACGGTCCATCCCCCGCGGCCAGGGCTGCCGCGGCGGCGATGGCGGCGAGCAGTGAAGCAGGCAGCGCGGCGGCGCTCGATCCGGGCGGCGTCACGAGGAGCGGAGACCACTTCCGATAGATCAGCGTCCATCCCCCCGAGCCCTAGCATTGCGCGGGAGGGCCGACGCGATGCGCCTTGGCCGCCCTCGGGGAACGGCAGGGGCGCCCCCTCGCGCCGGAGCGCGAAACGGGCGCCCATCTCGCGGCTGCCGCCGCTCAGGCCTCGAAGATCGGGGATGGGTGGAGCGGCTCGAACCGCGCGGTGAAGAAGCGCAGCCGCTTCGGCTCGAAGACGAACTTCAGCCCCGGAATCTCGGCGCGCCGCTGGAAGAGGTGCGACACCGACTCCGCGACCACATCCATGTGGGACTCCGTGTAGACGCGCCGCGGGATCGTCAGGCGCACGAGCTCCAGCGCGGGGTGATGGTTCTCGCCGGTCTTGGCGTCGCGACCCGAGGAGACGACGCCCCGCTCCATGGCACGCACGCCCGCGTCGACGTAGAGCGCCGCGGCGAGCGACTGGGCGGGCAGTTCTTCTTGGTCCAGGTGGGGCAGAAAGCGCCGCGCGTCCAGGAAGACGCCGTGCCCTCCCACGGGCTGGACGATCGGTACGCCCGCCTCGAGCAGCCGCTCGCCGAGCCCGCGCACCTGGAGCACCCGGTGGCGGATGTAGTCGTCGTCAACCATCTCCTGGATCCCGACCGCGACGGCCTCCATGTCGCGTCCGGCGAGCCCGCCGTAGTGCGGGAAGCCCTCGAAGACCACCAAAAGCTCCTTCGCCGCCTCGAACGTCTCCTCGTCGCGCGTCGCCAGGAACCCACCGATGTTCACGATCGCGTCCTTCTTGGCGGACATCGTGCAGCCGTCTGCGTACGAGAGCTGCTCGCGGAAGATCTCGCGCACGGTGCGACCCTCGCTGCCGGCCTCGCGCTCCTTGACGAAGTAGGCGTTCTCGACGGCGCGGGTCGCGTCCATGTAGATCTTCACGCCGTACTTGTCGCAGAGCCGGCGCACCGCCCGCAGGTTCTCGAGCGACACCGGCTGTCCCCCCGCCATGTTCACCGTCAGGGCGACGGAGACGTACGGAACGTGCTCCGGCCCGGCCTCCACGATCGCGCGCTCGAGCTCGCCGAGGTCTACGTTGCCCTTGAACGGGTCGAGGTTCTGCGCGTCGTGCGCCTCTTTGACGATGACGTCGACGAAGCGACCACCCGCGAGCTCCTGGTGCTCTCGGGTGGTCGTGAAGTACATGTTGCCTGGCACCACGTCGCCTTGATGGATCAGGATCTGCGAGAGGATGTGCTCGGCGCCGCGGCCCTGGTGGGTCGGAACGACGAACGGCATGCCGTAGACCTCGCGCACCGCCGCCTCGAAGCGGAAGAAGCTCTCCGATCCCGAGTAGGCCTCGTCCCCCAGCATCAGCGCGCTCCATTGGCCCTGGCTCATCGCGTTCGTCCCGGAGTCGGTGAGGAGGTCGATGTACACGTCCTTCGACCGGAGCAGGAAGGTGTTGTACCCGGCTTGCCGGATCGCCTGCACGCGCTCTGCGCGCGTCGTCATCCGAAGCGGTTCCACGGACTTGATCTTGTAGGGCTCGGCGAGACCAGCCAAGAGTCCACGCTCCTTTAGCAACAGGGATCGCCAACGCCATGCTACTCCATTCCCATACCTAGGGAAACGGTGCTTGGGGGCGAACCGCGTGCACTTGTCGCACCGACTGACCCATGCGGACCCGCAAGGCGCGCAGTGGAGCGCAGCCACCAGGGATGGCTGCGTTGTGCCGTCGCACGTGTCCTCCGGCCCCCGGGGGCGCAGAGCGAGCGTTACGCCGCGTGCGGGGGCGTCAGGCGTCCCAAGGGTTGCGCCACAGGCTGCGCACCGTCTCGGCGGCCTCGGGTTGAGAGAGGAGGATCGGGGCGACATGCGGCGCGATGCCGTGCGCCGAGATCTCCTGCGAGAGCGTTGCATCGGCTGGATCGATGACGAGGACGTCGATCGGCACGCCCAGGGACTCGACGGCGTGCAGGCCCGTCACCGGCTGGCCCAACGCCTGCAGCATCGCGGGCAACGGGCCCTTGATCGCGGAGCCGTCGACGATCGGACTCAGCGCGACGCGCGGTGCGTGGCTCTCGGAGATGGCTGCGAGAATCGCCGGGACCGCCAGGATCGGCTGAAGGCTGACGTACGGATTCGACGGGCCGAAGACGACGACGTCCGCTTCCGAGATGGCGGAGAGAACGCCTGGAGCGGGATTCGCGGACGGCGCCCCGACGTAGCGGAACCCCTGCACCCTGTCGCGGGCCCGGCGGTGCACCAGGTACTCCTGAAACGGCAGGTCTCCGTCCGCCGTCTCCACGACGGTCCGGAGGGCGTCGTCCGTGGCCGGGAGGACCGTCACGCCGGTCTCGATGCCACGTGCACGCGCAAGCTCTTCCGTGACCGCCGAGAGCGATCCCCCGCTACGCATCCGCCACGTGCGGTAGAGGTGCGTCGCAAGGTCGCGATCACCAAGCTGGAACCATGCCGGACCGCCCAGCTCACGGAGTTCCGAGAGCACCCGAAACGATTCGTCGCCCATGCCCCATCCCAGCTCCGGATTGTGCAGTTCGGCGAGGTGGTAGACCACCGCGTCGAGGTCTGGGCTGATGTAGAGGCCGAGATGTTCGAAGTCGTCCCCAACGTTTACGATCACCGACAGTTGATCCCCCGGACGCGCGAGCCGCATCAACATGCGGGCCAGTCGCGCACCGCCGGTGCCTCCCGAGAGGAGCACCAGCCGACGTGACGCTTCGCTCACGAAGAGGCCGCCTGATCGTACCGTTTCGTCGAATCCGAACGCGCCCAACGCACCGATGCCGACACGCGTACTACGTGAGACACGCTCCGCGCCCCCCTTCGATCGGGTTGCCGTCTGGTCGCCCGGCTGCCACGGTTTCCGTCACAAAGAGTACCACAACGGGCAGCGCAGCCTGGGCGTCCAGGCCGCGCTGCCGGCCGGTTCCTCGCAGGAGCACGCTGCGCACGCGCCCTCGGCGGTCCATGAGGTCTAAAGTCCCCCGGGGGGAGGGGCCCGGGCAACACCGGCGCCAGGCAGAGGCGCGGGACTGCCGTTCTCCGCGCTGCTACAGAAAGAGATCCTGCTCTGAAGGCCGGACCAGGTCCTTGGCGCCGCCGCCCCCCTCGGGCATGCGATAACCTCGCACGATAGCGAACGGCGTCCCGTCCGCCTTGTTCATGACGAGTTCGGCCGCGGACGCGATCTCGTCGGCGACAGCGATCTCGGTTGCCTTCAGCTCCCGGCCCTGCGCGTCCTGCTGCCCGCGGTAATCCGCGAGCGGTGCCGCACCCGCGACGCCGATCGCAACGTTCGTCTGCCCTCTCCTCCAGGGGCGGCCGAACGTATCGGTCACGATCACCGCAGCGAAGACGCCGGTGCGCCGCGCGATACCCGTGCGAATCCTCTCCGCCGATGCGTCGGGATCGATCGGAAGGAGCACTGCCTCCCCGTCCCGCGCGTTCGACAAGTCGATGCCCGAGTTGGCGCAGATGAGGCCATGGTGCGTCTGGGTCAGGAGCACGCCGCGCACCATGCGGACAACCCTCCAGGCTTCGCGGAGCGCCAGCTCCACGACGCGTGGGTCCTTCTGCCACTGCGCGGCGTAGGAACGTGCCAGTGCCTGCGCGTCGACCGTCGCCAAGGCGACCAGCCTGCCTTCCGCCTTGGACACGACCTTCTGCGTCACGACCAGGACATCGCCCGCGTGAAGACCGCCCACGCCCGAAAGCGCGTCCACCAGCACGTCGACGAGGTCGTCGCCAGGACGGAACTCCTTGGCGCAGGGCACTCCGATGATCTCAAGTCGCATGGGCTTGCCTCGGGGCCCCCTTCTGCGTCCCTGTCCGCTACAGGCCCGTGAAGTGCACGCCGACGTGTGCGCGCCGGTAGCGCTTGTTGAGTCCGATGATCATCGCGGTGAGCTGCTCCAGCGTGCTCGACCGGCTCAACGGCCCGACGTCGATGGCCTTCATGCCCATACTCTCGCACAGCACACTCACGGTGCCCTTCGCATCCGCGTGGTCACCGCAGACGAGGGCATCGGCGGACACCTCCTTCGAGAGGTCCGCGAGCAGTTTGCCGGACAGGGTATGAAATGCCGCAACGACCCGGCTTCCCTCCGGCAGAAGTGCGCGCGCGCGCAGTGCGCAGGACCCCTCCTCCGGCGGAAGAGTGCTCGTCACGTCCTTGGGGTTGAGGGAGACGGTCGCGTCTACGACGACTCTTTGGCCGACCGCCGCGGCGACGGCCTTGAGCGTTTCAGCCTGCGCTGCGGCAGGCACGGCCACGATGACGATCTCCGCTTGTTCGATCGCCCGCGCATTCGTGCGCCCGATCAGATTCTGCGTAGACGTCAGTTCGTTCAGCGCTGCGGCCGCGGCCTGCGCACGCTGCGCGTCGCGCGACCCGATGAACACGCGATGCCCTGCGGCGGCCATGCGCGCCGCGAGCCCGTACCCGAGATTCCCCGTTCCGCCAAGCACAGCGATATCCATTCGAAGGCGCCTCCTAGACTCAACCACTGCATCTTGGACCGGAGAAGAGAAGAGGAGAGGAGAACCGTATAGAGCCACGATTAGCCCGCGGCGGGGCACAGAGCTACCGCCGAGCCCAGGCGGGATCCCGACACGCGCTGCACGTGGCGAACCCGCACGCGTCCAGTTCCCGATTCCGCAGCGCGGCACCGCGAAGCACTGCGCCGGCTGCGGGCAGTACACGCCGTGGAGGAACGCCCCCCCTCCCCCGATCCGCAGCGGCCCCCCGCAGGAGTAGTGCTACGCCATGTGGGTCAGAGACTTCCAGTGTTCCGTGAGGATCTCGCTCGTGACGACGGTCCCGAAACTGCTCCCGATCGTCAACATTGCCCAGTCCGACATCCCGGTCGAGTACGACGCGACGGCGTTCTCGGGGACAACGACGCGGAAATCGAGATCACACGCGGCGATCACCGTCGCCAGGACAGCCACATGCGTCTGAATACCGACCACAACGACGCTCGTGATGCCGCGATCGCGCAAGGTTTGCTCGAGGCGGGTGTTCGCGAACGCCGAGTAGCGATGCTTCGTGAGGATGATATCGTCCGTTGTCGGAGCCAGGAAGAACTCCGCTCCCCACGTGTTGGCCACGGCATGGGGCGGGTGGATCTGCATTCTCCGAAGGCTCTGCCGCACCGCCGCATCACCCGACCCGTGTTCGCTGCGGATGAACACCGTGGCGCATCCCGCCGCCCGGCTGGCGACCAGGAGCTCGTCGGTTTGGCTCGCGGCCATCTGCACACCGGTCAAATCATGTCCCGTGCGGCCGTACACGCCAAGTTCGTGGCAGTAGTCGTTCTGCATCCCGAGTACCAGCACAGCAGTCTCGTGTGGGGAGAGTCCTTGGATGCCGTACCCCCCACTCATGCTACCCCCTCCTTTCGTTTCGAGCCTTCGATTCGGCTGCAGCTTCGTTCTTGCGTGTGGTAATTTGGCGAGAGGTTCCCCCGCAACCTTCTCATCTCGTGACGAAACGGTGCGCAGAAGTTCATACATCTTGGCCACGAGCCCACTGCCAGTGCACATCCGCCCTTACAGCCCTCTCGTCAGCGGCATGGCTTAGGCGCCCCCGCCGACCCTCGATTCGCGGTCGAAGGCGAACCCTCCGCGCACGGCCAGTGAGAGGTCCTCGTCGGTGTCGAGATCGAGCGCGAAGCCGCTATGGCGTACGACCCGCGCGAGCACGCCCTGCCGTCTCGCCCAGTCGAGGTGGCGTCGCAGGCTGGGGCCCCCGAACAGCGGAGGCATGGATGCCCCCCCCGCGCAGAGTACCGCATTGGTCCCCGTCTGCGCCATCGAGGCGAACAAGGTGATCGGCGCGCGCGCAAGCAGCAGGGCGCGGCGCACGTCATCCGGCCCCAGGAGGGGCAGATCCGCCATCACGACCAACCGAGGCGCTTCGGGTGCACAGCACGCGAGGCCTGCTGCCACCGCTCCGTTCAGACCGAGCCCAGGGTCGGAGACCCACGTGGTCTCGAACTCCTGCGCCAGTTCGCGCGCCTCGGCACCTCCCACCAGCACGATCTCCCCGATGCTGCCTGAACCGTGGAGCGCGCAGACCACGTTCCGAACCAGAAGCTGCGCGAGCGCCTGCCGGCGTACCGCGCTCAGCTGCCGCACTCGCTGCTTGGCGAGCGCGAACGGCTTGACGGGCACGACCGCGCGAACCCGCGCCACCAGGGTGTACACGCCACTCGGCCCTCCGAGATCCGCGCCGGACTCGCTCACTTCGCCCGCCCTCCTACGACCGGTTGCCTGATTCCACGATGTCCAGCGCGCGCAAGGCGACCTCCAGCGCAAGCCGCTGCTCCGGGTTCTCCAGTTGACTGCCTAGTAGTTCCCGCAACTTCCGTAGGCGGTAGTACAGCGTCTGGCGGTGGATGAACAGCGCGCGGGCCGTCTCGTTCGTATGCCCCAGGCAGTTCAGGTACACGCGCAGGGTGCCGATGAGATCCCCGTGATGGTTCTGGTCGTTGGCCAGTACCGGCCCGAGCTGTTCCCAGACGAAATGCTCCAAGTCCTCGAGGGGCCGATCCAGGAGTATGCGGTATACGCCCATCTCCTCGTAGAACCGGCCGATCTCTCCGCCCAGGAGCTCTTGGCTGCGCAGGACAGCCTCCGCCTGGCGATGCGCGATCAGCATCGCGGTTCCCACCGTCTGGTCGGCGCTGATCCCGACGCGAATCCTGAGCCCGGAATGCGTCATCTCGCGCTCCATGTCGGTGATCGTCTGCCGCATGCGGCGCTTCAGGTCCGCGTCGAGTGCCCCGCAAACGACGGCGACGGTGTCGCGGCCGACCACGCCCACTTCGGCCCGCAAGCTCTCGCGTTTCAGAACTTCGCGAACGACGCCGGGCAGTGGAGACGTGCTCAAGACGTTGGCATGCTGGTCGAGGGCCGTTCCGACGATCATGAAGTAGCGGTCCCCGCTCACCGCGCCAAGCCGCTGCCACAGATGCCTTTCCTGCGTCGGCAACGTCTTGCCGAGGATCAGGTCCTGGAGGACCTCGCTGCCTTCGCGGAATAGATCCTTGTTCTGCACGTGCTCCTTCATGAGCATGTAGCTGAGCGCGTTCGTGGCGTGCTCCAGGATCATGGGATCCTCCGGGTCGAAGGACTGCTCGTCGATGAGGATGTAGATGCACCCCACGGAAGAGCCGAGGACGTTCACGCTCTGGCGGAGCACGCCGAAGACCCTGCCGCCGAACGCGAGCGCGCTGTACTGCGGCTCCTCGCTGCCGCCGAGTTCGGAGAGGGCGATGCTCAGCGATGCCGGGTCGGGAAAGCGACCTTCCGGTTGGATGAGCATCTGTCCGCTTTCCTCTTCGACGTACACCACGATCGCGCTCGTAAGGTCCGATGTCATCGTGATGACGTTGAGCGGCGTGTACGAGGAACGGCTCAGCCGATGGAATGCGTGGAACGCCGTATTCAGGCGCGCCACGCTCTGGTCGTACCGACCCGCGATCATTCGCTGGACGTCCTCCCAGATGTCCACCACCGGCATCGGGCCGCGGAAGACGATCAACGGGAGGCGGGCTCGGTTGGCCACCTCCACCATCGCTCCCGTCGCCTCGTCCCAGTCCGGCGGGAGCTGCAGGCACAAGCCGGCTGCATGCTGCTCAGCGAGCCGACCGATGTACCGCGCAGGCAGCTGCTGCTCCTGCCCGAGGGCCATACCGGTGGAAAGCACGAGTTCGCTGCCGGCCAGCGCATCCAGTGACTCGAGCGTCTCACCGGCGAAGACGGAGCGCACAAGGTGATCCAGCCCCGACGCTCCGCCAGCCACGACAGCTTCCGCGAACAGAGGTCGGTGCATGACGTCGCGCATCCGCACTCCACGCCTCGTGAGCCTGGGTCCCTCTCCCATCTGCGCTTCCGCCCCCCGACGGACCGATCTAGGCTTCGCCTCCCGCATCCAACAACGCGGTGGTGCGCACCGGGGACGCCGGCTGCCTGGCGAACTGGCCGATCATCAGCCAGATCAGCGCGAAGCCCACCGCCTGCCCGAGCGTGACGCCCTGGTGGAACGCCAAGTAGCTCACCAGGACACCGGTGGCGGGGTAGGCCAGTTCAAGGAACGTCGAGACGGAGGCCGGAACGCGCTCCAGTCCCAGGTAGTAGATGAGCAGCGACACGAGACCGGGTACCAGGGCAAGTGCAATGACCATGGCTACGTCGATGGCGGTGATCGAGCCGATCGTACCGAACGAACCGTTGACTGCGTTGATGGCCGCGAGCAGCGGCAAGGCGAGCACGAACCGCATGGCGGTGAGGTCCGGAAACTGGAGCTTGCGCAGAAGGGACCTTCCGAGCACGGTACCAATGCCCCAGAGTGCTGCGGCGGCCACCGCGAACAGCGGTCCGGTCATCGAGCCCGCCGTGAGCGCCCCGATGGGCGAGAAGCCGAACGAGACCAGGTAACTGCCGACGACGCAGACCACGGCGTACAGGCCGAAGTGCGCCGGCAAGCGTTCCCGCAGGAGGATCCTCGCGCCGGCCACAGCGAAGAGCGGCTGGAGCTTCTGCAGCAGAATCGCCGTCGCAGGACTCACCAAGGTGAACGACTCGGTGAAGAGGATCGTCGCGAGGGCCGACGAGCCCCACGCGACGACGAGCAAGGAGATCCAGTCCGTCCACGCGAGCCTCTGGATGCGCCGGAACCCCACGATCATCAGCAAAAGGGCCACGGGGAAGACGATCAGGTGCTCCCCAAGCACGACGAGCGTCGCCGAGAAGCTGTTGGCGAGCGGGAACCTGAACAGCGGGTCGGTTCCCCACAGCGCAGCCGCGAACGCGATCCCGATCGCACCGTAGTTGGGTCGCCGCACCGTCGGACACCTACTTTCCCCAGGGGTCGGCGTACTAAGCGGACATCTGGTAGAACACCGCGAGCGGGACCGCCACCACGCACCACCCGGCCATGCCGATCAGGAGCGAAGGCCATAGACCAGAGTGCGCCCTCGCCGCCAGGTATGTGGCGAGCAGAAAGGCGGCCACGCCGGGAAGGCTCGTCAGGCCGCCGATCGCTGCGCTGGACACTGCGGCCATCCCGCGCGATGAGCCGAGTACGTAGAAGCCTGTGAGGCTCACTACAGGAATCAATGCCGCGATACCGGCCACCCGGGAGCCGAGCAGCTTCGCGATCAGCGGCAGTGCGGCGACGACCACGCCACCGGCGACAAAGCGCAGGATCGTTGGTACGAGACGCATTCCCTCGCCCCCTGACGCCCAGGCCCGAAGCCGAACCCGCCGGCTACTCCGCCGCGCGCTGGGGGAGCCGCTGGGTGAATACGCGCCAGATGTTGCGCACTCTGTTCGCGGAGATCTGCTGGCGCCTCGGCGCCGAGATCGGTACCGCCTGTCCGACTGAAGCCGCGAGGAGCTGGGCCCGCGCGCACTGGTCGAGCGTGTACATGACGGCCACCGCCTCCTCGAGACTGGTGCCGACGGTGACTGGTCCATGCGCGCGGAGCATCACGGCCCAACCGTCCCCGAGCGTCTCCGCCAACCTGTCGCCCAGTTCCCGCGTCTCCACCTGACGGTGGTCCTCAAGGGTCGGGACGGCGGGCGCGAAGATCAGACCATGCGGCAGAACGGGCAGTATCGGTTGGTTCGCGATGCTCATCGCCACAGGATGCCATGCGTGGGTGTGCACGACGGCCTGGACCTCCGGCCGTCGTGCGTAGATCGATGAGTGGATGTGGAATTCGTCGGCCGGCTCCCGCTCCCCTTCACTGCGGAAGGTGCTGAGGTCCAAGCGGCAGATGTCCGACTCGTCGACCTCCTCGAACGTCTTCGCGCCCTGCTCCGTATGCAGGTGACCCAGGATGAGCATCGCCTGCTCTCCGGGAACGCGAACACTCAGATGGCCTGAGTTGAGTTCGAAGAGTCCCATCTGGTGCACGACGCGGATGGCAAGCACGAGGCGGCGCCGCAACTCGTCTACCTGCCCCATGATGATTCCCCCTCGTTGCGCGGACCCAGGCTACCTCCGCAGGGTTCCGTCAAGGCTTGACGGGAACGAGTAACTCGCCGTCCCCCGGCTTGCCGACCACCTTGCCGTTCTCTGCGATGACGCGGCCGCGCAGCATGGTCAGCTGTGGCACGCCCTTCACGGACCTGCCGTCGTACGGGGTCCAGCCGCAGCGGCTGAGCACTTCGCCGTTGGTGATCGTGTGCGTCTTCTCCATGTCGACCACCACGAGGTCCGCGTCGGCTCCGACCGTGATGGCGCCCTTCTTCGGGTAGATGCCGAAGATCTCTGCCGGCTTGCGGGCAGTCAAGCGGGCAACGTCAGGCAGCGTGAGCTTTCCGGCGTTCACCGCGTCCAGCAAGAGGCTCAGGTAGAACTGGATGTGGGGCGTGCCGCTGTGCGACTTCCACATGTCGGTCCAGCCGATCTCCTTCTCCTCGCGCGTGTGCGGCGCGTGGTCTGTCGCGATGACGTCGATCGTCCCGTCGCGCAGGGCGTTCCACACCTCGCTCGCGTCCTCGGGCGGCGTGTAGTAGGAGAGCGAGTAGGGGCCCAGCTTCTCCACCACGGACCACTCGTTCGTCAGGAAGAGCACCCAGGGGTTTGCCTCGCAGGTGACCGCCTGGCCGCGTTCCTTCGCCTCGCGGATCAGCTTCATCACGCGGCGCGTGGACACGTGAAGGATGTGCAGGTGGACTCCGGTCGCCTCCTGCAGCCGCAGCAGGGTGTAGACCGCCGTGTCCCAGATGATCCCATTGTACGCCGAGTACGCCTTGGCGTAGGCCTGGGGGTCGTGTTCGCCGCGCGCCCAGTACTCCTGCTCGATCGCGTCCATCAGTTCCTGATTGTGCGGGTGCACCATCAGAGGACGCCCGGTCTGGGCGACCTTCTTCATGATCTCGTAGAGCTTGCCAGGGTTGTGTACGCCCGTGCCTGGCATGTGCGGGTAGTCCCGCCCCGTGTCCTCCACCATGAAGATCTTGAAGGCCAGGATGCCCTCGTCCGCCAGCCCCTGGACCTCGGGCAGGTTCGTGGGTGAGGCGTTCATGTTGTAGTCCACGTGGGCCTTCTGCGGGTAGTGGGCCATCACGCCGCGGTACCTCTCGACCGTGGTCGGCGGCGGCGTGACGTTGGGCATGCCCAAACTCACCGTGACGCCGCCGACTGCACCGGCCGCGGTCGCCGTCGTAATGTCCTCCTTCGCCTCGAAGCCCGGTTCGCGGTGGTGGGTGTGGGTGTCGATGACGCCGGGCAGAACCACCTTGCCGGACGCGTCGATCACCCGCTCCGCGTCGGGAGCACTGCCAGCCGCATGGATCCCGACGATCTTGCCTCCGCTCACTGCGATGTCGGCGCGCAGGACCGAGTCTTCGATGACCACTTGGCCGCCGCGGATCAGCACATCAACCTTGCTCAAAGCCTAGCCTCCAATGTACAGGATCTCAGAGGTGCTCGTCTGGGGCCGCACCGCGCCGTACTTCAGGTACTCGTCGAACCACCCGACCGCAAGCGGCGTCACTTCGTCGAAGTACTTGTTGTACGCCGCGTAGTGCGTCGTGTTGCGCTGCACCACGAGGCGCCGCGGCCCAACGGCACGCTCGAACAGCCGGACGGACTGCTCTGTCGCCGTCACCGCGTCCTGCTCGACGCAGACGATCATGATGCTGCGGGGCGCGATCAGGTGGACGACGTCCTCGGGCTTGAAGTCCAGGATGTAGCGGGCGCAGCGCAGGTAGAACTTCTCGGGGACCTTGGAGTCCACGTCCTTCTTCACGCTGGTCTGCTTGCGCTCCGGCGTCGCCACCATCAGTTCCTCACGCGCCGACACCATCTCGCCGGTGCCGGATGTGGACCAGCGCTGCTCATCCTCCGCGAGCCGCGCCAAGAACTCGTGCCACTCGTACTCGCGGCGCATGCGGCGCAGCCACTCCGTTCCGTTGCCGATGCCGACGTTCATGACGACGGACTGGACCCGCTGGTCCATGGCCGCCGTGTACGCGGCGACTCCCCCGCCCGTGCCGCCGGATCCATAGAGGCCGATGCGGGTGGCATCCACCTCCTGCCGGGTCGTCAGGTAGGTGATCGCGTTGCGGATGTCCTGAACTTGCCAGAACGGGTTCACCCAGCCCCGCTCCCCCTCGCTGTCCCCGAACCCGCGGTAGTCGAAGGTGAACACGGCGTAGCCGTTCTGCGTGAACACCTCGTGGAAACCCGCGTACATCTTCGTGTCCTTCAGGCCGAGCCAGCCCGGACCGTGCACGAGGGTTGGAAGCGCTCCAGCAGACGGCTCGTCGGGTAACCGAAGGATCCCTGCGAGCTTGACTCCCTCGCTATAGAACTCGCAGCGCTCTTCCCGCATCGTCAATCCCCTCCATGGTTGAGTACCCCGGCCGCGACGCGTCCTTTCAGGAGACCCGCAGCGCCGGCAGCACGTCGGTGGCCAGAATGCGAACCTGCTCGTCGTACTCGTCCGGGCGCATCCGGAAGTCGAAGACCAGCTGGTCGACGCCGCGGTCGATGAACTGCTGGATCTGCCGGACGCAGTCCTCTGGCGATCCGGCGATCAACATGCCGGCCAAGTCGTCCGCCGTGTCGAAGGTTCCGGTCCAGTCCTTGCGGTGGCGCGCCTCCTCGAGCAATCCTTCGAGGTTGATCTTCGCGAGCGCAGTCTCGCGGTCACGGTCGATCGACATGACCGGGATGATGCCGACGCCCATCGTCCGCCCCTTCTCCGCCGCCTTGGAGCGCAGGTACTCGAGGAGCTTGTCGAACTCGCTGAAGACGCAGCGGCCCGGCATCCACCCGTCGCAGTAGGAGAGGGCGCGCTTCACCGACGACATCGTGGCTCCGCCGTACCAGATCGGCGTGTCCGCGGGCGGGTGCGGGTCGATGGTGATGCCTTCGAACTGGAAGAACCTGCCCTGGTACGACGACTTCTCGCCCGACCAGGTCAGGCGCAGGATCTCGCCGAGTTCCCGGACGAGCCGGTAGCGCTCCTCGAACGGAAGCCCAGTCGCGTCGAACGCCTTCTTGGGCGTTCCGGCGCCGATGCCGGCGATCAGGCGCCCTGGTCCGGCGACGAGGCTCAGCCCGCCATAGAGCTGGCTGGTGACGAGCGGGTGCCGGAACGGAACGGTGACGGCGGTGCCGACGAGCAGCTTCTTCGTCGTGGCGGCGATCGCGGTCAGCGTCGTGAACGGCTCGAAGAACTTGGTGCTCTGGCGTTCGAACTCGTGGGGCTGGAACATCAGATGGTCGCGCATCCAGACGGAGTCGAATCCCCACTCCTCGAGCTGCGGTGCCTGGTCGATCACGCGCTCCTTGGTGGCCGTGTAGCCGAAGTGCGGGAGGAGAAGGCCGTACTTGGTGGACACAGAGGTTACCTCCTTCGATATGCGAAGCGCTACTCGGAGACCTGCCGACCGGCGACCCCTGCGATCCAGGGGTACCACTTCGTCTGAACCAGGTTGAGCAGCGCGACGAAGATGACCCCGAACACGGTGGCGGAGAACACGACGGCGAGCAGGTAGTTCGTCCGGAACGCGTCGCCATACGTCGCCGCGAGTCCCCCGAGGCCCGCGAGCGCGATGTCCATCTCGCCGATGATCATGCCGACGATCGCCTTGCCGAGGCCGACGCGAACGCCGGCCAGGATGTAGGGGATGGCGGCTGGCATGCTGATGGAGCGTACGA
Source organism: Bacillota bacterium (assembly GCA_021793215.1). Classification (GTDB taxonomy): domain Bacteria; phylum Bacillota; class Sulfobacillia; order JAJZYS01; family JAJYTV01; genus JAJYTV01. The sequence continues at coordinate 3,862 of JAJYTE010000010.1, read as the reverse complement.
TTTGGGCCTCGCTCAGTCCGAACGACAGCCCGACTTCCATCATCCCGCGGTTCACATTCTTAATCCCTGCGAGCGTGTTCACCAGGATCGACCAGACCGCCAGGATCAGCACGAAGAACACCCGCGCCGGGTAGCCGATGCCGAACCAGATGATCACGATCGGCACCATCGCGACCATCGGCGTCGCGTTGGCGAACGCGACGAAGGGGTCCAGGATCTTCTCGATGGTCGGGTAGCGACCCATCAGGATCCCGATGCCGATGCCCAGGACGCCCGCCAGGATCAACCCCCCGAACAGGTCCTCGAAGCTTGTCAGGAAGGCCCCGAAGATCTGCCCGCTGACGACCATCTGCCACAGGGACTCGGCGACGGCCAGCGGCGTCGGAAGCAGGATCGGGTTGGTCCGAATTGCGATCAGGTACCAGACGAGCAGAAATGCCACGATCGCGCCGATGCGCAGGGCGTTGTCTCGTGTTGCTTGCGTCTTGCGCTTTGCGCGCTGCGCGGCCAGGCCCGACTTGATGTCCATCTGCGCTTGACTCATCTAGTCGGCCTCCTTCGCGTTGAGACGTGCAGCGATGTAGTTGTGCAATTCGATGGCCCTTGGATGCGCGCGCACGTCGTACTCCCAGCGCGGTTGCGGAAGGTCCACGTCGACGACTTCCACGAGCCGCCCCGGCTTCGCCTGGAAGAGCGCGATGCGCTGGGACAACAGGATGGCCTCATCGACGTCGTGCGTTACGAAGATGACCGTCGTCTTCAGCTGCATCCAGAGCTTCAGGATTTCGATCTGCAGGATCTCCCGCGTAAAGGCGTCGAGGTGCCCGAAGGGTTCGTCCATCAGCAGGACCTTCGGCTCAACGGCGATGGCTCGGGCAACTCCGACGCGCTGCTGCATTCCGCCGGACAGCTGGTAGGGAGCGGAACGATAGTCCGCCTCCATACCAACCATCGCGAGGGCTTGGCGCGCCCGGCGCTCCCGCTCAGCCTTCGGAACGCCGCGCACTTCGAGTCCGATCTCGACGTTGCGCTGCACCGAGCGCCACGGGAGGAGGTTGATGTCCTGGAACACGAAGGACATCTCCGAGGGAATGCCGTTCACTTCCTTGCCATCGAGCACGATCGTCCCATTCGTCTTCGGCACAAGTCCGTCGATGAGTTTCAGCATCGTCGTCTTGCCGCAGCCGCTCGGACCGACAAGACACATGAACTCCCCGTCTTTGATCGTCAGATTCACAGATTGCAGGGCGACGAAATCTTTGCCGTCCTTTTCGAAGACCTTCGATACGTTCCGCACTTCGAGCAAGGTCGCAAGCCTCCATGTCCCGTGGTATTCCGTCGCCCTGTCTCTGCTACTGACCCTTGAACAGGTTCTGGGCTTCCTTCCAGCTGCTGAACTCGGTGAACGCAGGCAGGGCCTTCTTGACCTGGATGGATCCGGTTTGGGTCTCGACCTGCTCGTTCTGCGTCACCACGGACGGTGAGAAGGAGCTTGGCGAGGGGTCCCAGCAGTCGGCTTCCTTGAGGATCTGGTACTCCTGCGACAGGCTGCTGGGATCCGCCGCGGAACCGGCGTACGCCACCGCTGCCTTCGCCCAGGCGGCCTCGTTCGTGTTGAAGATCTTGGCCGCCTCGAGCCACGCCTCGTCCACGGCCTCGACCGTCTTGGGGTTCGACGCGACCCAGCTGGGCGAGCCGGCCAGGAAGCTGTCCGCAAGGAACGGCACTTTCTTCCCCACGACCGCAAGTACGTTGAAGCCGCCGCCGGCCTGCTTGATGGTCAGGTAGTTGTCTGAGGACACAAACGCGGCGCTCACCTGGTGCGCGAGCAGCGCCTGGGTGCGGACGGACGAACCGCCCGACAGGATCAGCGGGACCTTGCTCGTGGGGATGTGGTACTGACTCAAGATGATGCGGTACATCGCCGCCTCGATTCCGCCGGTGTTTGAAACGGCGAACTGGTGCCCCACGAGCTGGGGGACCGTCTTGATCGAGGGTGCCGCCATCATGAAGTAGTCGACGTGCGGCTGGTTCGGCCCGAACTCCACGAGGCCCGCGTTGACGGTGGTCGCAAGCGCGAGTCCGCCGAAGTCCGCGTCTCCAGCGAGGATTGTCTGGGACGCCTGCGTGTCACCGGTCAGGTTGACGCGCTTCACGCTGGCTCCCCACGCGTCCAGGATCTCTGTGGTCAGGTACAGCACCGTGTCGCTGACCTGAGGTGCAGCAGAGATGGCCACCGTGATGTGTTGCCCTGCGACGTTCGGGTGCTTGATGTCCACGTTGACGCCGAAGACCTTGGGAACAGTTGCCGACGATTTCGCGGCGGGCGAGGTTGAAGTGGTGCTACCACAAGCGGACACGAGCAGCGGGACCGCGATCATCACAGCCAACGCAGGCATCTTTCCTATCGACAATCTCACGCCTTGACGACCTCCCTTCGCATACCCCAAAACCCCGATGCTGCCGACGAAGTCCGTTCACGCAGGCGGGCCTTGCGCATCCGCGCTAGCGAGCCAGGTCGAACGGCAATCCGAACAGGAGACTGATTTGGCGTGTTCCCGTCGACCACCCCTTCTGGCTTTGCACCGCCCTGGGCTGATCTAGCGGATTCCGGAGCACGGCAACCAGATCCTCTGCACATGCGGTACGAAAAGCGGCGACGACTTTCATACCAGTCGGTCGTGCACTGCCGTTGATACTGTCGAAATGCCGCGGGCTCGACAGATGCGAAATGTCTTTGGGCTTACCCGGCTCCATGAAGTAAGAGGCGCAAAGGCGCCCGCGCCCCCTGCGGTTGTCGTCGTCACGTCTCCTTGCCAGCGCGCCGAACCCAATTCGTGGGCAGCCAGGCTTGCGTCATCGGCGGCGCGCAAGGCCCCTCTGGGCCGTCCGCCCCCGCGCGGCGGGCGATCTCCCCCGGGCAACGCCGAAAGAGCCCTCGCAGTCCGGCACATCAGGTCCCGCGTGGGATCCCGATCTACAGCCCGCGAGGGCGGCGATTCCCTGTTCCTGACGCACGCAGGCCCCTTGTAGCCCCGCTCCCGACCTGCGTATCACGACACTGACTCCTGTGCTCAGCGCAGCTCCACAACCGTCGCGCCGACGCCCCCCTCACCCTGCGCCCCAAGCCGGTGCGCCGCCACGCGCCGATCTCCTGCAAGGAACTCATGCACCGTCTTGCGCAGTGCCCCCGTCCCCTTGCCGTGGATCACCCGCACAGTCTTCAGGCCTGCCACCTCCACATCGTCGAGGTAGCGGTCGAGCGCGATCAGCGCCTCCTCGGCACGCATGCCGATCAGGGTCACTTCCGTCGAGATGTCTCGCGCCTTCTCCTGCGCGATCGCCGACCAGCCGGCGGACTGCGGCTCGGCCTTCGCCTTGCGGCGCACGCGCCGCGGCAGTCGAAGCTCGGAGAGTTCGACCTGAAGCCGCAGCGAGCCGACCGCGACCCACAGTCTCCCTTCGCCGTCCGGTGCGGTCAGCACAACCCCCTCCTGCCCGACCTTCGGCACGAGGACCTGCTCGCCGATCCGGACGGCCTCTACCGCCTCGCCGGGCTCCGGAGGCTGGGGCGCCTCCTCGCGCAGCGTTCCCTCGATCGCGTCCACGCGGCTGCGGGCCGCGTGCAAAAGCTCCTCTCGCCGCTCACGCAGCCGCTCCTGGCGCATCTCGTCGCGGATCGCGCGCAGCTCCCGCTTCGCGCTCGCCAGGTCCTCCGCGAGCCGCACCCGCAGTTGGGCGCGCATCTCCTCTCGATCCCTGACAGCCTGCTCGCGGGCGGCGCGCATCTGGACCTCCTCGGCGCGCGCGCGCCGCGAAGCCTCCTCTGCTTCCGACGTCTCCCGCTCGAGGCCCTGGCGCA
>JAJYTE010000047.1 GCA_021793215.1 Bacillota bacterium | reverse complement strand
GGTGCTCTGGCGCGGCTTTCAGCGCCTCGAGATCTTCACGGCTGCCTGGATCGCTGCTCACCCTGCTCACCCTAGGTCGGAAGTGGGTAAAGGGTAGGTTCGTGAGGGGCTGCCATCGCGTGTAAACACGCGCGACCGCAGCGGAGGCGCATTCCTCCTCGGCGGGACTCTTGCGACCATGCGGCAACCGTAGCCAACTAGATCACACTTCTAACGTCACGTCGTTCGCCCATCAGATGGCAGTCCCTCTGGGGAGAAGCCTCCTCGGAGGGACATACATTATTGTGGTGGCCGGGGCCGGCCCCGCCTCGCGGGGACAAACTTTACAAGCGAGGGACACACCTTACAAAGGACGGACAAACATTATTGTCAGAGTCCACTAACATGGAGGCTCTCCTACTTCGTAAGTATGAATTGAATTAGTAGCTAAACACCTCTACGAGGGTGCGTGTAAGGTGGATCCTCCGAATGTGTACCTTCCGGGATCACACTTCCCTCAGATGACCGAAAAGTGCGAAACTCCACTAGCAATGCTTGGTGGGAAATGCGACGATCGCCCAAGGAACGCAGGGGGGGGACGAGCATGCCGAACCACGTCCGCGATCCGGGCGAGGGCGGCCTTAGGCGCTGCATCGTTGTGCTGAACGGCGCCTTCCGGATGACCCCGGCGCTCCGCAGTGCGTTCGAGGGTGCCCGCGTCATCGCGGCGGACGGCGGGCTCTTGCGCCTGCAGCGCCACGCCATCTCTCCCGACCTGGTGCTGGGGGACTTCGATTCCCTCGGCGACCATCCTCCGGGAGCGCCCGTGCAAAGGTTTGCGCGTGCGAAGGACGAGACGGACGGAGAACTCGCGCTGCGCGCGGCGCTCGACGAGGGAATGCAGCAGGTCACTCTCGTGGGCGCGTTCTCCGGGCGCTTCGACATGGCGGTCGGGCACATCGCGCTGCTGCGCTGGGCGGCCGCGCGCGGTGTGCAGGCGCTCCTCACCGACGGCCTCCAGGAGGCGCGCCTCGCGCCGCGCCTGCGCCTGCCGGTCGGCCCGCGCGGTGCGCGCCTCTCGGTCGTCGCGCTGACGCCATCGGTCCGGCTGCAATCGCATGGCCTGCGCTGGCCCCTCGACCTAGATGCTCTGCGTTGGGACGAGATGCGGGGCAACTCGAACCGCGTCGAGGCCGACGACGCCTGGATCCGGCTGGTGGCAGGCCAGGCGCTCGCCATCCTGCCGTACTCCGCGCGGTGGAGCGCTCGCGGCTAGTCGCCGCCCCGGCTTCGGAAGAGCGATCACTGCGCTGCAGCGCGCTTCGCTTCCTGCAGGCAGATCCGGATGAACGCGTGGGCGGAGCGCGGTAGGTAGGAGCCGGTGGACGTGACGATGTGCAGCCGCCGGCAGGGATGCGACGTGAGGTGCAGCGCCCGCAGCAGCCCGAGGCGCTCCTCCTGCTCCACCGCCATGCGCGGTGCGAGGCTGACGCCCATGCCGATCTCGACGAGACCCTTGATCGCCTGGATGCTCGACATCTCCTGGGCGATGCGCGGCGCGAAGCCCGCCTGACCGCAGGCCTCCCACAGCACGTTGCGCAGGCTGAAGCCGGGTTCGAGCACGATGAACGGGCGGTCTTTGAGCTCTGCGAGATCGATCGTCTCCCGATCGGCCAGGGGATCCGTGACGGGCAGGATGGCGAACAGTTCCTCCGAGAGAAGTGGAGTGAGGTCGGTCTGGGGGTTCGGTTCCGGATCCGTGACGACGCCGACGTCCAGGCGGTGCGCGATCACGTCCTCCACGATGCGGCTCGCGCGCGACTCCACAACGCGCAGGTCGACGCCCGGGAAGGCCTGGCGGAACGTCTTGATCACGGTTGGGATGAGGTGCGCGGTCACGGTCGGCATCGTGCCGAGCGTGAGCTGACCACGCTGCAGTCCGGCGACTTCGTCGACCGCATCGCGGATCTCGTCCACCTGGCGCAGCACCTGGCGCGCGTGCGGCAGGACGGCCCTGCCGATGTCCGTGAGCCGCACGCCGCGCGGCAGCCGATCGAAGAGCGGGTAGCCGAGTTCCTCCTCGAGGGCGTGGATCTGGGCGCTGACGGAGGGCTGCGCGACCATCAGCACCTGCGCCGCGTCCGTGATGCTGCTGCGCTCCGCCGCGGCGACGAACATGTCCAGTTGCCGAAGCTGCATGTCGGTGCCTCCTTGCGGTGTTCTGCTGAAGACTATGATATAGGCCATGGCTATCTACGGCAATAAAACTAGATATTAGACACATGGGAGCTGGGATCCTATCGTGAAGGTGCAGGAGATTCCGGGAAGTTTTTCCGGCCCGCCCGAGCGGGCCTGTCAGGGAGGTACCGAAGATGATCCGCACAGAACCCGTTTCGAGGACTCCTTCGCATGGGCAGATCCTGGTTCGTCGCGCGCCGGCGCGGCAGTCCTGGTGGAGCCGCGTCGCGGCAGAGTGGACGCGCCAGTGGACGATGACGCGCCTGGAGTTCGAGACCCAGAACGAGGTCCGTTCCCGCATGGCGCGCAAGCCGCCGGAACCCGGCGACGTCGTGATGGTGAACATGATCGTCGACGAGATGATGTACCGGAACCTGGGCTGAGGAGCGGCTTAGGCGACGACGGCGTGATGGGACGCCGTCGTCGCCTCTCGTTGCTCCCATGGGTCGGCTCGCGACGAGGGATTCCCCTGCCGCCTGTGGAAGGTCTCGGGGGCGCGCTACGTGCGCATTCCAAGGACTTTCGGGGGAGTGGGCGTCCTGAAGGCTGCGATCGAACTGCGCGGGGTGGGTCTGCGCCGGGAACGCGCGCAGATCCTGCGTGACGTCGACTGGCGTGTCGAGGCGGGGGAGCACTGGGCTCTTGTCGGTGAGAACGGCGCCGGCAAGACGAGCCTGCTCGAGATCGTGATGGGATACCTCTGGCCGACGACCGGGTCGGTGGAGGTACTCGGGGCGCGCTACGGCGAGGTGGACCTGCGCGAGCATCGCACGCGCATCGGCTGGGTCGGCTCGAGTTTCTCGCAGCGGCTCGCCGCGGTGCGTCCCGACGAGACGGCGATCGAGGTCGTCGTGAGCGGCGAGCGGGCCCTCGTGGGCCTATGGCAGGCGCCGACCGAAGAGCAGCGCGCGGCGGCGCGTTCTGTTCTCGAGGCCCTCGGCCGTGGGGACCTCGCGGGCCGTCCGTTCCGGACACTGTCGCAGGGGGAGCAGCAGACCGTCCTCTTGGCTCGCATGTGGATGGCGCGCGCAGACCTCCTGATCCTGGACGAGCCGTGCACAGGGCTCGACCTGCGCGCCCGCGAGCAGGTGCTCGAGGCGGTGGGCCGGCTTGCGCAGGAGGGCGGACCGACGCTCCTCTACGTCACGCACCACGTGGAGGAGATCCTGCCCGCATTCACGCACGCCCTGCTGCTGAAGGGGGGCCGCGTGCTGGCGGCGGGTCCGAAGGAAGGCGTGCTGACGGGGCGCCGCCTCAGCGAGGCGTTCGAGATCGGACTCGACGTGCGCTGGCAGGCGGGGCGGCCCTGGGTCGCGGTCGTTTCCTGAACGGAGCCCGCGCGGCGCCTCCGCTTCAGCCGCGTGTCTGCGGGTCGCGGGAGCGGTGCGCCGCGCGCGTCGCGGAGAGCAGTGCCGCCACCAAGAGGGCGGCGACCGACGCGAGGAGCGACGCGTGGATGCCGCGCAGGAACGCGGCACCCGCGGCACCGGTCACGACCGCGTTGCCGACGAAGATGGCGAACGCGAGCCCGCGCGAGAGCGCGTGCGCAGCTACCAAGAGGGCGGTGGAGAACGAGAAGACCATGCCGACGTTCGCGAACGTGCGCAGCATTCCTGAGGCGACTCCGAACACCTGACGCGGAGCGGCCTTCATCACTGCGGCGCTGTTCGAGGGGAAGAAGCCGCCGCTGCCCAGACCGTTGACGATGCTGATCGCGCTCACGACCCAGAGCGGGGTCGTGAGCCCGAGGGTGATGTAGAGGAGCATCGCGACCATCTGGATCGAGAGGCCGACCGTGGCGGGGATGACTGGCCCGAGCCGATCGGCGAGCCTTCCCGCGATCGGCCCGATCACGCTGCCCACGAGGTAGCCTGGCACCAGCAGCAGGGCGCCGTCGAGGGGAGTGAGCCCGCGCACGCCCTGCAGGTACATCGTGATCAGGAAGAGCACGGCGAAGTTGGCGAGACCTTGGAAGAAGCTCGCGAGGAAGGACGGGGTCAGGGTGGGGACGCGGAAGAGCGAGAGCGGGACCATCGGGTCCTTCGCCCGGCGTTCGATGATCCCGAAGAGCGCAAGCAGCGCCAGGCCCCCCAGCAGCCAGAGGCTGATCACCTCGGAGAAGGCGGAGGTCGTCAACTGCACCATCGCCCAGAGCACGGCGAAGAGCGCGGCGCCGAGCGTGGCCATGCCGGGTAGGTCGAGGTCGCGGTGGCGGTAGCCGTGGTCCGATGGCAGCGCGCGCAGCGCGAGGAAGAGGGCGACGGCTCCGATCGGCACGTTGATCCAGAAGATCCAGCGCCACGAGAGGTATGTCACCAACACGCCGCCGGCCAGGATGCCGAGCACGGCGCCGACGCTCCACCCGACGGAGGTGTAGCCGTACGCCTTGCCGCGCTGCTCCGGAGGGAAGATGTCGGCGATGATCGCGCCGCTGTTGGCCGAGATCAGCGCGCCGCCGACCCCCTGCACGATGCGGAAGGCGACGATCGACGCCTCGCTCCAGGAGAGGGCGCAGAGTGCGGAGCCCAGCACGAAGACCAGGAAGCCGGCCTCGTACATGCGGACGCGGCCGAACATGTCGCCGAGCCTTCCGACCTGCGTCGCCAGGAGGGTGATCACGAGGAGGTAGCCGAGCACGACCCAGACGACTGAGGCGAAGCCGACGTGCAGGTCCTGGCGCATGACCGGCAGCGCCAGGATCACGATGGTCGTATCCACGGCGGCGATCAGCACGCCGATCATGATCACGATCAGTGCAAGGTTGGTGGAGCGCGTGGTGCCTTGGTTCCCGGGCAACGGCGAACCCTCCATGGCGATCGGATGGACGGAACGATGGAATCGGTTGCCAGAGCCTGCGTCAAGTTTGCCGCAACCGGACCTGGTTGTCGAAGGGGCGCCATCGTAGGTTCGGAGAGCCGCACAGGCGATCGCCAGCGCGGCTAGGGGCGCGATGGCGCGGAAGACGTGGCGCGGTGCGGTTCCGCCTTGCGGAAGGCGAGGTAGTAGGTGACGGCGTTCGCCGCCATGAACGCCGCGGCGCCGAAGAGCGGAAAGTTTAGGAACTCCTCCATCACGGCCCCGCCGATCGCCGGGCTAATCATCGCGGTAGCCTGCGAGGGCAGCGAACTGAAGGCCGCCACCCGGCTGCGGTATCGCTCCTCGGTGGCGTCCATGGTGAACGACTGCCGCGCCGGCATGCCGAGGGAGTTGAAGCCCATGCGCAGCGCGTAGAGCGTCCCCGCCCAGATCGCGGTCGGCATGAACGGCAGCGCGATGAGGGCGGCGACGCCCGCGAGCCGTGTCACGACGACGGTGCGCACCTGTCCGAGGCGCCGCACGAGCAGCGCGGAACCGAGGTAGGGGAATGCCGCGGTGAGGTTCACGACGGTGTAGAGCACGGCGAGGTCGGCGGCGTCCATGCCGTAGCGGCGGTAGAACCAGTAGGTGAGCAGCGGGCCGAGGAAGCCGAAGGCGAAGCCGTTGAGGGAGTTCGTCAGGCCGAGCCGCCCGACGAGTCTGCGCACGGGGATCGGCGGCATGGCGTCCGCGGACGGTTCGGGGTGGATGTCGCGGATCGGCAGGGACGAGAGGATGATCAGCAAAGAGAGTGCGCCACTCAGGCCGAAGAGCAGGCGGTAGCCCGCGGAGAGCGGGATGCCGTGCGGCACGAGGTAGGCCGGTACGGCCGCGATCAGCGACCCGACGGCACTCGAGATGACGCCGATGAAGGACAGCCGACCGAACGCCTGGGTGCTTCCCGTCGGCGACGACGCCGCCACGAGCGGCTGCTCCACCGGCAGGACGGGGCCCCAGCCGCCGCCGCTGCCGGCGCCGCCGCCGCGTCCGACGCCGCCGAGGCCGCTCGCCAGAACCAGCACGGGCAGGGAGATCGGCACGAGCGAGACCGAGAGACCCGCGATCGCCGAGAGGCCCGCCAGGCCGATCAGCATGGTCCGGCGACCGAAGCGGTCCGCAAGCAATCCGACCGAGGCCACGAGTACGATGTTCAGAGTCGCCGAGAGGCTCAGGACGAGGCCGATCTCTGTCGCGCCGTAGCCCGAGTTCGCGAGGTACAGCGGGAAGACGATCGTCAGGAACGAGGTCGAGACGCTGCGCAGCGCGCGGCCGGCGTAGAGCCACGGCAAGTTGCTTCCCATCGTGGTCATCCCTGCGCCGCGCCAGGCCGAGCGGCGGCTTCGGCGCCAGCCCCGGGATCGAACTGCTCATGGAAGAGGCGCGCGTAGAGCCCGCCCTGCGCGAGCAGTTCCGCATGACGGCCACGCTCCGCGATCGACCCACCGTCGACCACCAGGATCTGGTCGGCGGCGAGGACGGTCGAGAGGCGGTGCGCGATGGCTACAACGGTACGGCCGTGGAACAGGCGCTGCAGCGCCTGTTGGATGAGGCGTTCCGCGTGGCTGTCGAGCGAACTCGTCGCCTCGTCGAGCAGCAGTACGCTCGGGTTTCGCAGGATTGCGCGCGCGATCGCGACGCGCTGCTTCTCGCCGCCCGAGAGGCGGTATCCCCGCTCGCCGACAACCGTCGCGAGGCCCTCCGGCAGGGCGGAGACGAGGTCACCCAGCTGGGCGGCCTCCACCGCGTCCGACACCTCCTGGGCGGAGGCGTCTGGTCGCCCGTAGCGCACGTTCTCCTCGAGCGTGGTGTGGAAGAGGAACAGCTCCTGCGTGACGACCGACATCAGGTCGCGCACCGTCTCGTCGCGCAGCGAGCGCAGCGAGACGCCGTCGAGCAGAACGTCGCCGGAGGTGGGGTCGTAGAACCTCGCGCCGAGAGACAGGATCGTGCTCTTGCCGGCCCCGCTTGGTCCGACCAGTGCGGTCAACTGGCCGGCGCGGGCTTCGAAGCTCACCCCGTGCAGCACCTCCTCGCCCTGCCTGTAGGAGAACCGCACGTGATCGTAGCGGAGCGCAAGAGGCGTGACGCCGGGCTGCGCGGCCAGAGGCGCCGGCTCGGACGGTTCCGGCACGTCGATCGGCAGGTCGAGGAAGCGGAAGATGCGGTCGAAGAGCGCGAGACCGCCCATCAGCGTCGTGTTGGACCCCGCCAGCGACGAGGCGGGGTTGTAGAGCTGGACGAGGTACGTCGAGAAGGCGACGACGGTGCCCAGCTGCACGCTGCCCGTGATGACGAGGTAGCCGCCGTAGCCGTAGAGCAGCGCCGGCCCGATCGCGGACAGCGCGGAGACGACGAGCGTCAGCCACTGGCCCACCATGCTCTGCTGCACCTGCGCGGTGCTGACCTCCTGACTCAAACGTTTGAAGTGATCCGCCTCGCGCTGGCGCGTGCCGAAGCTCTTGACCACCACGATGCCCGAGAGGGTAAGGGTCTCCTCGAGGTGGGCGGTCATGCGGGAGAGGGACTCCTGCGTGCGGGTGATGGCGTCGTAGGTGCGCCGCCCGAAGCTGAGGACGGGCAGTGCGAACGCCGGTAGGATCAGGACGCTGATCGCGGCGAGCTGCCAGTTGAGGACGAACATCGTCGTGAGGGTCAGGGCGATCGTCAGGGCGTTGACAAAGAGACCCGTCATCGTCGTGCGCAGCACCTGCTGTACGGCGTTCAGGTCGTTGACGAGCCGCGAGTGGATCTCGCCGCCGGGCGTGCGCGTGAAGAAATCGATGCCGAGGCGCTGGCCGTGCTCGTACATCGCCGTGCGCAGGTCGTGGATCACACCCTGAGATACGACCGCGTTCAGGTAGTTCTGAGCAACCGACGCGAGCGCGGCGACCGCCGGGAAGACCACGAGGCCGCCCGCGAGGTAGACGAGGATCTGCGGCCTGTGTTGGCCGATCGCCGTATCGATCACCGCGCGCATCAAGAGCGGCGGCACGAGCCCTACGAGCACGATGAGGACCGTGAGGGCCATCGCGCCGATCAATCTGGGCGCATGGGGGCGCAGCACCGCCAGAAGGCGCCGCGCCGTCTCACGGCTCGGACGCTGCCCGCCTTCGATGTAACCGAGGGAGCGGCGCTGCTCCCAGACTGCGCGCATCGGCCCACCGCCAAGACCCATCGGGCCGTGCGAGCCCATCTAGTCGGCCTCCGGCATCGCTTCGGCAGGGTTCGTCGTCGGTTCGACGACAAGGTGCAGCGCCTCGCCAAGCGCGGCGAGCAGGTGCGGCGGTAGGGGAGCGAGGACGTCGTGCAGCACGGCGCGGCGCGCGGCGACGTAGCGCTGCACCGCCTCGCGACCGACAGGCGTGATCTGCACGCGTACGCGGTTCGTGCCCGCCTGCGCCGGTTCGCGCGCAACCCAGCCAAGGTCCTCCAGGCGGTCAATGTGGGAAGTCATCGTGCTCGTGCGTACCTCGAGGGCCGACGCGAGGTCCGAGGGAGAGAACGGCCCTCTGCGCGCGAGGGCGTCGAGGATGTGGAACGCAGGGCTGCCGACGCCCTCCCCGGTGATGTCGCGAAGCGCCTTCCGCACGCGCACCCGAAGCCTGCGGCGAAACTCCTCGAGATCTGCATCGAGCGTGTTCCAAACGGTGTCGGACATGCGGCAGGCCTTCCTTCGCTAGCCTAACTAGCAGTATAGCGCAGGCCGAGGTCGCGGGTAACCGCCAGCTGCGCCGTCCGGCCAGCGGTCACCTCTCGCATCGCGGGGCAATCTACATTGGGTGCATGCAGCGTGAGCGCTCGAAAGGGAAGGAGAGATGCAGAGTGCGCGGTCTTGCGAGGCGGTCTCTGTTCGGGTGGCTGTGCGCACTGACGCTGGCCGGGGGGGCGCCTCGAGCAATGGCCGCGGACGTTCCGGACCCGATCGAGCGGGTGCGGACGACGCACCGGCTCGTCGCCCTGACGCTGCGCGAGGAAACGCCGTTCGACGGCTGGTCCGAAGTGCTCCACGAGCTGAGGCGGCGCGGTGCGCAGGCCACGTTGTTCGTCACACCGCAGATCGTGCGCCGAGGCGCACGTGAGATACGGTCCCTGATGCGATCGGGGACGGTCGAGGTGGGGCTCGCGGGCACGGGCGGCAGTGCAGCCGCGCGCCGACTGCCGGAGGACGCGCGGCAGGCGACGCGGCTGCTCGGTGACCAGATGGGTCTCTACCAACCGCCGCAGCGCGGCGGCGCCTCCCGCCGCGGTCCGTACGAGGCCGGGCTCGTGACGGTGCGGTGGTCGCGCACGGTGCCCCGGAGCCCGCAGCAGATCGCACTGCAGACGAGGGAGGTCGAGCCCGGGGACATCCTTCGGTTCGACCTTGGGGATAGTCAGCGGTCGGTTGCCCGACTGCAGGCGCTGCTGGCGGGACTGGGCGAGCGCAAGCTCCTCGTCACGAGCGCGGGCGCGCTGATCCAGGACTCGGAAGGGCATCTCGGGTACTGCATGGGCCCGGTGCCCGAAAGGCTGGCGCTCGAGACTGGCCCCGCCGCCCGCAAGGGCTCTCCCGCGATCGATGCCGTCTACCCGAGCGCCGGGCCCGCGCCGCGAGCACTCTGGCGGCTCGGACGCGTCGGGCAGCGCATGGTGCGCCGCGTCTACGGCGTCAAGCCCGGCGTGCTGCTGGGTGAGGAACCGATCAGCGGTCTCCTTGAGAACGAGGCGAAGGCGCGCGTTGCCCAGATCGCTGCGCGACTCTACGAGGCGCCCCTCGACGCGACGATCGCGCATCCGAGCGGCAGTCTTGTGCCGGACCGCCCTGGGCGGCGCGTCGATGCGGACGCCACCCTGCGCCGCATCTGGAGCGCCGAGCAGCAGGCACGCGTCGAGCCTGTGATCCGGTCGGTGTACGCGCGCTGGCGCACCGCAGACCTCGCGGCCCTGACGACCGTGATCGGCAGGTACCGGACGTGGATCGACGGCGGGTCGGGCCGATACGAAAACATCGAGAAAGGCGCGGGCCGCATCAACAACCGGATCGTCCTCCCCGGGCAGTCGTTCTCCACGCTGCAGGCGATCGGTGACGTAACGCAGCAGCCCGGTTGGCACCGGGCGCCGGTGATCATCTCGGGATCTTACGTCGAAGGCGTTGGAGGCGGGCTCTGCCAGGTCTCGTCCACCCTCTACAACGCGGTCGCGCAGGCGAAACTGAGGATCGTGGAACGCCATCATCATGCGAAGCAGGTGCACTACGTGCCGAGAGGGCGCGATGCGACGATCGCCTGGCCGGCTCTCGACTTCCGCTTTCAGAACGACCGCAAGACGCCAATTGTCGTGAAGTCCTACGTGCGCGGTGGAGCGCTCTGGGGGGTCGTGCAGGGCAACGCGGCTGGGTAGGGAGATACGCGGCCTGTCGGAGCGCCCCCGGCCGTCACGCTTCGAACGCCCGGTCTACCCGCGGGCCCTCCGGCGGGTGCTCCTGCTTGCAGGCGTGGCATGGGGTGAAGATCTGGCCGGGACGCAACCACGCGGCAGTAGACGGGCGGAAGCGCGACGTGGCGGCGCGTCAGCTCATGATCTCTGCGCGCTGCGGCGCGCTAGCGCGTCCCCGTTCGGGCGCAAACCGGTAGCCTAGCGGTGTCGCGAGAGCCTTCAGGCGTTTCAGGGGCCCCACCGCGCCCGAGTGTCGTGGTCCGCCGACGTTCGTCGGCGGACGACGCATCGCGCACTTGGTGGCGCCGGATCGGGGAATGCGCCGAACCCGCTGCTCGCGCAGGCTTAAGCGTCTTCTAAGACCTGGTGGGTATGCTCGGCGCAGAAGCGAGCGCGACGCGTGTCGCGCGGTTGGGAAGGAGTGTCGACCATGCGCATCAGGTCGATTGCCCTGACGCTCGTTGGCGGCGGCGTCGCCGCGTTCGCCGTGGCGGCCGCCATGCACGCCGGTTCGGCGATTCTCGGTCCGGGAGTCGCGCCAGCGCTGACGATTCAGCCGTCCGCCGCCTCGTCCACCCACGCCACGGCCAAACCGGGAGATGCCTCCGGTTCGAGCCCAACCCCATCGAACAACCCCTCCAAGAGTTCAGGAGCCCTCGGCGGTTCGCTCTCCGCCAACTGGGCTGGCTACGTCGACAGTTCGCAACCGTATGTCGGGGTGTCGGGGAGCTTCACGGTGCCCGACGTCAGCCAGGCCGCGCCCGTCAGCTCCGTGGCTGAATGGGTGGGCATCGGTGGGCTCGGCAGCAGTTCCGGGCTGATCCAGGCCGGCGTGCTGGAGAACTACCAGTACGGACGGCTGCAGGCGCAGGCCTTCACGGAGAACCTGCCGGCCCAGGCGAAGACCGGGCAGACAGTCTCGCCGGGCACCATCGTCACCGCCTCCGTGCAGCCGGCGGGCACCGACACATGGACACTCTCCGTCAAGGCGGGATCCACGGTCCTTGCAGAGCAGACCGTCACGCTGACGGCAGCGCAGGCCCGGTCCGTTGAGCAGTCGGCCGACTGGATCGTCGAGGCGCCGAGCTCCATGAGCGGGCGCATCCTGCCGCTCGCCTCGTTCGGTTCGGTGACGTTCGAGGGTGCGACAGCGGAGACGAGCGCTGGGAAGACGCTGAGTATGCAGAAGGCTGGGCCGCCGAGTCCCGTGAAACTCGCCAGCGGGTATAACGGGCAGGTACAGCCCGGAACGGTCGGTGCGGGCGGTGACGCCTTCACAGTCATAGAATCTCAGCAACCAACGGACCCGTTGTACGATTCCGGAGGCACACCGTCGCCGTACGGCTACGGCAACGGTGGCGGCTACGGTTATGGAGGAGACCACCACTCACGCTTGCGGGGCGGGTGGGGGTGGTAGGCTCTCACAACGGGCGATGCGACGTCGGTCCGTGATGCATCGCCTTGCAGGGTAGCCAGCAGGAGAAACCGCGAACGGCAAGTCGAAGGCCGCTCATGCCGAAGCGTGAGCAGCCTTCAAAAGCGCCGCGCTGACGAAGGGTCGACGCCGTGCGCCGCAATGCGTGTCGCCGTTCCGTGGCGGAAGGCGCGCGGCGAGGTCCGTCGAGTGATGCGGCATCCTTGTCGCAGCGGTTCACGATCTTGCGCACCTGGTCGCTGCCGAGGGGCTGGCCGAGGCGGTTCTGCAGAAGATGCTCTATGCCGCCGTAGCCCGAAGGCATTTATGGCCTTCAAGAGGTTACCGTCAAGTGCGCCTAGAACGCAGTGGCAGCCCTCAAGATGACCTTCCCTTGTCGGTGAACCCGGGCGAGCGCGCGGTCTTCCGAGACTGCGTGGCGCAGTGGAACCGCATACGATCTGCCGACGCGACGGAGAGGGACCGGCGTCTTGCCTCCCTGTTTGTCAGACGACCCGAGGTATTCTCCGAGACAGGAAGCTTCGGAGGTGGTCCGGTGCGGACGAGGCGGACGCTGCCGATGCTCTTGGCCTCTGCCGCAGTGCTAGCCTGCGCCGGTTCGGCGGCGGCCCTCGGCGGGCCCGGTCTCTCTGCCGTGCAGCTCGCGGCCGCCGCGGCGCCTGCGCAGGCGTTGCGGCTTCCCGTCGCGCCACCGCCCGGGGCGTCGCCCAGCCACCCTGCCGTCGCGCCCGACGGACAGATCGGGAGTAGCTATCTGCATGTCCGCGTCTGGACGTATCGGGTCCCACTGCGCAGTTCATCGGTGATCGCCTACTACAGCGCGAAACTCTCTGCTCTCGGGTACACGACCGCAGGGGAAGGTTATGGCGGCGACCGAACGGGGATTACGTCGTACGACGAGACCTACGCGCGCGGTCAGGACACCGTCTTCCTGACGGTTCTCCCCGCCGTGCGCGGAGTGACTCGATACTCGGTGGCGCTTGATCGCGTCGAACTGCCAGCGAGGCCGGCTGCGAGCCTGGTTCCCCAGGACGTCAGCGCCCTGCAGATCGAGGTTCGCTATGGTGCAGGCGGCCGACGGCAGCGCCGGGCGATCGGATCCGCAGCCGAGATCGCGTCGGTCCGGAAGATCGTGAACAGCCTCAGGGTCTACGATCCCGACGGGCGCATCGGTTGCGCGAACTTCGAGGGGACCGCCATCTTCCGCTTTACGGCAGAGCTCCACACGTATACGTTCACGGAGGACGCTGGCTGCCTGTTGGTCACAGGCCCAGGTGGAATCAAGCTCTCGGACACGAACGGCTGGGCGCTTTGGCACGCCGCCGAGAGAGCCGTCGGGATGCCAGAAACGGCGACTCATGGCGCCCACGGGTAGAGGCGTCTTAAACCCGACTCATCACGAGTTTACAAAATCCCTGAGAGGTCGGCGTAGAGTGCCTCTGTCACATGGACATACCATGTGTGCGCCGAGGCTCGCAGAGGCGAGTCTGCGCCTGACACGAAATGGCAGTGCACCCTGCGCTAAGGACAGGGTGCATTGTTTGGTAGGAGGACCGCGCCAGTAACCGTCTGGCGCGCACCGAGGCGTTCACGTCAATAAGTGAGCGCCGAAGGCAGTAAGCACTGCTTAAGGTCTTGCGAGCAGGCGCATAAGCCGAGTTCTGTCGATGGGTGATCATCTATCTTGGGCGCCGATTGCCCGGCACCTCGAGCGACCGTACCCGGAAGGTCGACGGGCAGCGTCATTCCTTCCCTATTTGGTCTTGCTGCGGGTGGGGTTTGCCTGGCAGCCTAGTCACCTAGGCCCCGGTGGTCTCTTACACACGCCTTTTCACCCTTGCCCTTGCGGGCGGTATGTCTCTGTGGCACTTTCCTTGGGGTCGCCCCCACTGGGTGTTACCCAGCACCCTGCCCTGCGCAGCTCGGACTTTCCTCGGGCCTTTCGGCCCGCGATCACCTGGCCTGCTCGCAAACACAAATGATACAGCGCGCCGTAGCGCGCCGCAATGGAAGTCACATTTCGAAACGATTGAACTACTTTCGCTGCCGATCGATGCTGAGGTTGGCGAGTTCGTCCGCGCGCCGATTCTGCTCGCGGGGAACGTACTCGATGCGCCAGTGGCGAAAACGAAGAAAGAGCCGCCGCGCCTCGACGAACAGCGGCTGCAGCCCGTCGTGGCGCACCCTGTACTCACCGAGGATCTGCTTGACCATCAGTTCAGAGTCCGAGCGCAGCGCGATGTCCTCGGCGCCGAGTCCGTGCGCCGCGCGCAGGGCCTCGATCAAGGCGGAGTACTCCGCCACGTTGTTGGTCGTCGTGCCGATGAAGCGTCCAAACTCCTTCACGACATTGCCTTGGGCGTCGTACATCACGATGCCGATGCCACTCTCGCCGGGATTGCCGCGTGAGGCGCCGTCGGTGTGGATCACGAGCGTCTGGTACCGTCCCGGCTCCTCAGCCTCCGCCACTTGAATCCCTCCGGAACGAACCGAACTTCTAGCTGCAGCCGCGCACGCAAACGCCGCGCGAAGTGCTCCAGCGCCAGGGGAAGGAAGTCTTCACCTTCGACGAGTCCATACCCGGCGTCCTGGAGCGCCTGCGCGTCCCAGGGAAGCAGGGGCGGCGCGACGATGGCGTCGGCGGGAACCTCCGTGGTGATGCGGCGCAAGGCGTGGGTCGCCGAGCACCAAAACCCGCTCCACCACGCCTGCTCCGGCGCGCCACCGCACTTCTTTCGCGCCGGCCGCGCCGCGTACCTTCCGCGTGAACTGCTCCAGGTCCTGGGCTTCGACGCCCCCGAGGCGCGCCGCGCCGTACGTCGGCTCGGGGTTTCGAAGGTCGTAGATATCGTACGCGGGCTCCTCGTAAGGGTGGCTTGCCAGGGGCGCGTGAACTAGCGCGTTCTCCCTGTACGCGGGGAAGGCGGACTCAAGACGCTCCTCCTCGACGCAGGTCCTTTCACCGACGCTGCCGATGTGGGGATTCGCACCGTCGAGCTGCGAGAAGGTGCCGATGCCTTCAGAAACGAAGGCGCAGTCGCGGTACGCGCCGAAGAATCCGGCTCCGGCCGCTGCGATCGCGTCGCGGACCGCCTCAAGGTGACCGGGGACGAACGCAGCAAGCTTGCGCAAGACGGGTCGTCCGTGCGCCAACGCGGCCGTGGGA
>JAJYTE010000046.1 GCA_021793215.1 Bacillota bacterium | reverse complement strand
CGAGGAGTCTGACGGCTGGCACTTCGTCAAATCGCGGACTGTGCTCGTCGCACGCCACACCTAACGGAAGTTCTGACGACGTGGACCGGCAAAGCATGAGGGCCGCCTGTGCAGGCGGCCCTCCGTCGCTCGCTTGCTCAGGCCGACTTGGAGTACGGCCAGACGGGTGCGACGACCTTGCCTGCGGTGCTGTTGATGATGCCAGCGGCCGACGTGTACCAGGCCGCGATGGCGGTCAGGATGCCGAGGTAGCCGCCGATCGTCGTCATCGAAGAGCTGCCGAACGCGCCAATCGTCAGGAAGGCGAAGGCGAGGAACAGCAGGATGAATACGGTCGTGAGCGCTCCGTTGAGGCGGAAGCTGCCGAGCATCATGTAGAAGGTGAAGATGGTCCACGCGAGGAGGAACAGGCCGACCGAGTTCGGGCCGAGCGCCCCGGCGACGCCCGGGATGATGAAGATGGATGCGAAGGCCATCCAGAACGCGCCGTACGAGACGAACGCCGTCGCGCCGAACGTGTTGCGGTTGAAGTACTCGAAGATTCCGGCCACGAACTGGGCGGCGCCGCCGTAGAGCAGGGCCACCGGGATGACGATGTTGGGACCGGTGCCGTGGAGGATGCCGGCATTCGACAGGCTGAGCAGGAACGTCGTCAAGGCGAAGGCCGCAAGTCCCAGGGGACCCGGGTCAGCAACAGAGAGCGTGCGGTTCTCAGGCATCTGCTCGAACTCC
Source organism: Bacillota bacterium (assembly GCA_021793215.1). Lineage (GTDB taxonomy): Bacteria > Bacillota > Sulfobacillia > JAJZYS01 > JAJYTV01 > JAJYTV01. The sequence goes on along the minus strand of JAJYTE010000046.1, from coordinate 15,551 downwards.
CTTCGTCGCTGCGATCCTCGAGTCACAGATCTGAGGCGAAGGCGTGGCGTGTCACTCCCCCTTCCAAAGTTGGCGGTCGGTAGTCGGGCGCCATCTCTCGCGCAAGGGACATCGTTCCGGGCTCACCTTCACCGCAGATTGGTCCAGGACATCGCAGGAATGTTCTGCAGGACCTCCGAAACTCCTTTTATGTACCACATGGAGAGGAAGTTGCTGCGTGGAGGTTATTCATCCGTCAGTCAAGCGCGCGCGTCTTGATGCTGCAGCGGACCCTGACGCCTATTGGGCCGGTCAAGCGGAGGGGCTTCCCTGGTTCCGGCACTGGGACCGCGTGTTCGACTGGACGCCTCCGACGTTCCGCTGGTTCGAAGGCGGGCTGACGAACCTCGCGTACAACGCCGTCGACCATCATGTACTGCACGGTCGGGCGGGCCATGCGGCCCTCATCGGATTGCACGAGTCGGGCGAGCGCAGGACCTTCACCTACGCCCAGCTGCTCGACGAGGTCAAGCGGGTTGCGCGTGGACTGCGCGGGCTGGGGGTGCGGCGCGGTGACCGCGTCGCGATCTACATGCCGACGATGGCGGAGGCCATCTTCGCCATGCTCGCCTGCGCGCGCATCGGTGCGATCCACATCGTCATCTTCGCGGGCTTCGGTGGTTCCGCGCTGGCGCAGCGCGTGCGACTCGCCGGCGCCAAGGTGCTGCTGACGGCCGACCGCACCCAGCGCAAGGGCAAGACCATCTGGCTGATGCCGATCGTCGAGAAGGCGCTCGAGCAGATGCAGGTGGAGAAGGTCGTCGTTCTGCGCCGCGGCGAGGGCCAGCCAGACCTCGCGGCAGGACGAGACATCGACTGGCCCGACTTCCTCGCCGGCGGCGAGGGGCAGTCGGACGCCTACGAGCAGATGGAGTCGAACGAACCCGCCTACATCCTCGCGACCTCCGGGACGACGGCCAGCCCGAAGCTCGCAGTGCACGTCCATGGCGGCTACTCCGTCGGCATCCACTCGGCGGCCCGCGTCGTCTTCGGCATGAAGCCGGATGACGTCTGGTGGTCGACCTCAGACATCGGATGGGTGGTCGGGCACAGTTACATCGTCTACGCGCCGCTGCTGGTGGGCGCGACGACGATCGCCTACGAGGGTGCCATCGACTACCCCTCGCCGAACGCCTTCTACCGCATTGTTGAGAGGGAGCGGGTGAGCGGAATCTTCACCGCGCCCACCGCGGTGCGCATGCTGATGGCGCACGGGACGCAGGCGGCCGAAGGCTGCGACTTCTCCGGCCTTGAGCGCGTCTTCTCCGCTGGAGAGGTGCTGAACCCGCCCGCCTGGGAATGGATGCAGAAGGAACTCTTCCAGGACCGGATCCCTGTCATCGACCACTGGTGGCAGACCGAGACCGGCGGCCCCGTGATGGCGAACCCCTGGGGCATCGGCCTCTCGCCGATCAAGCCCGGCGCGGCCGGACTGCCGATCCCCGGCTGCTTCTGCGAGGTCCGCACGCCGGAGGGTGAGCCGGTGCCGGACGGCGAGAAGGGCATCCTCGTGCTGACGCGCCCCTTCCCATCGCTCACGCCGACGATCTGGGAGGATCCAGATCGCTACGCCAGCGAGTACTGGAGCCGCATCCCCGGCGTCTACTTCACCGGTGACGCCGTACACCGCGACGAGGACGGCTACATCTGGTTCAGCGGCCGTGCGGACGAGATCATCAAGATCGCGGGGCATCGCATCGGCACGATGGAGGTCGAGACCGCGTTCCTGCGTAACCCTGCCGTCGCCGAGGCCGGCGTCACCGGTCGGCCGGATGCCCTGCGCGGCGAGGTTGTGTCCGCCTTCATCGTCCTGCGAGCCGGCCACCTCCCGTCGGAGGAGATGAAGGTGCAGCTCCTCCGGACCGTGCGCGAGGAACTGGGCGCGCTCGTGGTCGTGGGGGAGATCAACTTCGTCCACTCGCTTCCGAAGACGCGCAGCGGCAAGATCATGCGGCGGGTGTTCAAGGCGGTGATCCTGAAGATGGATCCGGGTGACATCTCGACCATCGAGGACGAGGGCTCGGTCGAAGATGCGCGCGCGGCGTGGCAGGAGATGCAGGGTCAGATCGACGGTTGAGATGTGGGCTCTCATGCCCGCATGAGATGCTAGGTTTTGGAAGGAGCGCGCGATCGGGTCGGCGAAGGTAGCACCGAGAGGAGCGTGCTCGGTGGATCCGGACCTCAAGGTCCACCTTGACTCGATGCAGCAGGTGCTGGCGGAAGAGATCCGTGCGAGCCGCGAGCACGCGGAGAAGCTCAGTTCGGACAGCCGCGAGCACGCGGATCGAAGGAACGCCGAAACGCGGGAACTGGCGGAGAAGCTCAGTTCGGACAGCCGCGAGCACGCAGATCGAATGAACGCTGAAACGCGGGAACTAGCGGAGAAGTGGATTGCCGAGACCCGCGAGCACGCGGAGAGCCTTCACGCGCAGGCTCTGCAGCATGCGCGTGAACTGCATCGCGAGGCGCTCGTCCTCATCGAGTCTGTGCACTGGGACGTGTGCATCGTCGCGGACGGCGTGGCCACCCTGAATGACAAGCTGGACCGTGTCACGCAGGGTCATGAGGAGCGGATCCAGCGTCTGGAGCGCCGAATCCAGTAGGCCCGCCGTTCGCCCTGCGCTCGTCCTTCTCATCCTGAACCCAGCGCCTTTCCGGACGAGATACCGGGAGGCGGGCGACGTGAGCGCGCCCTGGCAAGTCCTGACGGGGGTTGCGGCCGTTGGCCTTCGCCCCACGCAGACTGGGTCCACAACTGCACATGGACCTCGTATCCGGAGTGGCGGAGGGACCGGCCCGGCCCGATGAAACCACGGCAACTGACACCGTCGGTGGGATCACCCACCGCGTGGACAAGCGGTGCCCATTCCGCGGCGTCCAGCCCGGCAGATGAGAGGGGCACCGCCGAAGCGTATCGCCTAGAGAGCAGTGCCGCTGTCCCGGCCTGACGGCTGGCAGCGGCACTGCTGCGCCTGCCAGAGCACGGGGTGAGGCGACTCGAGTGGAAGTGACAGGGAAAAGGCGGGTTTTGTCGAATTGGCACCCCCAGATGGACCGGGGCCCTTTTGGCCCGTGCCCTGCGCCTTGCGTGCCAAGCACGAGACGTGGCGCGCCGGGCCTGAGGAGTGGGTAGATGCCGTCCCTGGCGGAGTACCGCATCTTGAGCGCCATCCATGCCGGCGAGCGCAGCCGCGTCACTCGCGCGGTTCGCTCGAGTGACGGTCTGCGCGTCGCGCTGAAGGTGCCGCGCAACCCCTTTCCGCCTCCGGGCGAGATCGCCGCGCTGCGCAATGAGTGGGAGATCCTCTCGGCACTCGACATTCCCTCCGTCGTCAAAGCGCTGGACCTCTGCGATGAGGGGGGCGCGCTGACGCTTGTCCTGGAGGACATCGACGCGCCGACCCTCGGCGTGGCGATGGCGCAGCACGTCAGAGATCTGCCGTGGGTGCTCGAGGTCGGGCGGCGGATCGCGCTGGTGCTCTCCGAGGTGCATCAGGCGGGGATCGTGCACCGCGACGTCACCCCGGACAACGTACTCGTCCTGTCGGATGGCGACATCCGGCTGATCGATTTCGGCATCGCGCTCCACCTGAAGGGTGAGGAGCGCATGGGCGTGCGGCCCGACGCGCTCGAAGGCACACTTCGCTACATCGCGCCGGAGCAGACCGGCCGGCTGCAGGGCAGTCTCGACCACCGCTCGGACATCTACTCCCTCGGCGCGGTTCTCTACGAGATGCTCGTGGGCGAGCCGCCGTTCGAGGCGGACGATGCCGCCCAGCTGGTGCACGCGCACATCGCGCGGACGCCCGCCGCGCCGCGCGTCCGCAGCGCCGCCATCCCCGAGGCGGTCTCCCGGATCGTCATGCGCTGCCTCGAGAAGGGGCCGGACGAGAGGTACCGCTCGGCCTTTGGGCTCGCGCAGGACCTCGGGCACTGCCTGAGGGACCTTGAGGCGGGCGGCGAAGTGCTCGATTTCACGCTGGGCGGTTCGGACGTGCCGCAGCGCTTCGAGCTGCCGAACCGGCTCTACGGCCGCGGCACCGAGGTCCGCGAGTTACTGGACGCGTTCTCGCGGACCGCACGCGGCGGTACGGAACTCGTGCTGATCGGCGGCAGTGCCGGTGTCGGCAAGACGGCGCTCGTGGAGGAGATCCGCAAGCCGGTTGTGGAAGCGGGGGGCCGCTTCGTCGCCGGGAAGTTCGACCAGTACGTGCGGGACGTGCCCTACGCGGCGATCATCAACGTGTTCAAGGAGATCCTGCGCGACGTGGTCGCCGAGCCGGAGGCGAACGTCGCCATCTGGCGCGACCACCTGCTGGCCGACGTCGGACCGAACGGGCGCCTGCTCACAGACGTCGTTCCGGAGTTCTCGTGGCTTCTCGGGGAGACGCCGGAGCCGATCGAGCTCGGACCGGTGGAGAACCTCAACCGCTTCCAGGGCGTGCTGCGCTCCGTGCTCGCGGTGTTCGCAACGCCGGAGCACCCCCTCGTCGTCTTCCTCGACGATCTGCAGTGGGCGGAGCAGGCCACGCTGAACCTGATCGCGCTGACGCTGCGGGAGTCTGCCGCCCAGCACCTCCTGATCATCGGTGCCAACCGCCCGGCCGAGATCGACGGCGCACACCCCTTCCTCCTCTTCCTCGAGGAGATCCGCAGCTACGCGACGATCACCTCGCTGACGCTCGAACCGCTCGGCACGGACGACATCGCGCAGTTGATCGCGGACACCATCGCCTGCGGCGACGAGATCGCCGTGCCGCTCGCCGAGCGGGCGATGGACAAGACCGGAGGCAACCCCTTCTTCCTGCGCACGTTCCTGATCTCGCTGCACCGGGAGGGGTTGGTGCACTTCGACGGCGGGGCGCACCGCTGGGTCTGCCTGCTCGACGAGATCGACGAGGCGGGCATCACCGACAACGTGGCCGACCTGATGACCCGGCAGATCGCCGCGCTCCCCGAGGAGACGCGCGTCCTGCTGACCCGCGCAGCGAGCATTGGCAACACCTTCGACCTCGCCACCCTGAGCATCGTGGAGCAGGCGTCGCCCGAGGACACGCGCATGCGCCTCCTGCCGGCCATCGACCTCGGGCTGCTCCTGCCGGTCGCCGCCGTGGCCGCCCGCCCGGAGACGACGGGCGGGCGCGCGCCCGGCGAGCGGCCCGCAGCCGGGAGGCTGCGCTTTCTGCACGATCGGGTGCAGCAGGCGGCCTACGCGCTGATCGGCGAGGAGGAGCGCGTCCACCTGGAGCTGTGCGTCGGCAGAATCCTGCTCGCGAGCGCGAACGACGCGGAGCGGCGAGAGCGGCTCTTCGACATCCTCAGCCACCTAAACCAGGCGGGGCCGCTGCTCGAGGATGGCGACGAGCGCCGCCGCGTTGCGTCCCTGGACCTCGAGGCCGGCCGCAGGGCGAAGAGCGCGCTGGCGTACGACTCGGCGACGCACTACCTCGAGGCCGGCCTCTCCCTGCTTCCGCCCGACCGCTTCACCGAGGACTACGAGCTGGCGATGGCGCTCTCGGTCGAGAAGCTGGAGTGCCTGTACCTCGGCCACCACCTCGAGGAGGCCGACGGCCTGTTCGGCGAACTCCAGCAACGGACGCGCACGAACGTCGGGAAAGTCCAGCTGATGATCACGAAGATGATGATCCTGCACAACGCCTACCGCTATGAGGAGGAGCTGGACCTCGCCCTTCAGGCCCTCGGACTTCTGGGCTTCCACCTCTCGCGCCGGCCCTCCAAGCTGAGGATCGGCCTCGAACTCGCCGCGACCGTCGCGCTGCTGCGCTTTCGGCAACCGCGCAAGCTGGGACGCCTGCCGCGCATGACCGACTCGACGACCCTGCTGCTGAACGACCTCCTGGTGCACACGACGAACTCGTCCTACTTCGTGAACGTGGAGATCGGCTTCGTCACGACGCTCAAGCAGATCCGCCTCGCGCTGCGCTACGGGAACGCCGGGGCGACGTCGTTCGCCTACATCGCGTACGGCATCATGCTCTCGTGGATCTTCGGCCGCCACTGGGACGGCCGTGCCTTCGGTGAACTGGCGCTCGAGATCTCGGAGCGCTACCGCCACCCGTTCAAGGGGCGCAACTACTTCACGTTCGCGGCGGCGCTGAACCACTGGACCGATCCAATCCAGACGAGCACCGACCTCTACCACCGCACGGTGCAGGACGCGATGGAGTGCGGCGACATCATGTACGTCGCCTACGGCACCGGCCTGATCATCGAGAGCATGTGGATGGCCGGAGCGGACCTCGCGGACATCGCGCGCGAGTACGAGACGCGCGTGCCCTTCCTCGAGCGCACGGCGAACGACGCGAACGCCGAGGTGTTCCCCGTCTACCGCCAGCTGCTGCGGGCGCTCCGCGGCGAGCTCGCGGATCCTCTCTCCTTCGACGGCCCGGACTTCGACGAGCGGGAGCACGTGGCCGGGATGCTGGCAGAGACGAACCGCCACCTCTACAGTGTCGCGAAGCTGCAGGTGCTCTACCTGTTCGGCGACTACGAGCACGCCAGGGAGGTTGCGAAGGAGGCCGAGCGGCTCGCCTGGGCGTCGCTCGCCCAGTACCGCGTGCCCGAACAGGTCTACTACCACGCCCTTACGGTTGCCCAGCTGCACGCGCGGGTTCCCGAGGCGGAGCGCCCGGCGATCCTCAAGCAGTTGCGGCGCAACCTGCGCCGCCTCCGGCGCTGGGCCAAGGACTGTCCGGTGAACTACCAGCACAAGGCGCTGACGGTGCAGGCGGAGTGCTACCGCCTGCGGGGCAAGGACCTCGCGGCGCGGCGCGTGTACGAGGCGGCGATCGAGGCGGCGCGGACGAACCGCCATCCCCACAACCTCGCCATCGCGCTCGAACTGGCCGGCCGCCACTACGCCCAGGTCGGGCTGACGACGCCGGCGCGCGGCTACCTGCAGGAGGCGCACTACGCCTACAGCCGCTGGGGGGCGTTCGCGAAGGCCGCACAGCTGCGCGCGACGCATGGCAGCCTCCTGGACGGTGCTGTTGAGGGGGAGTGGCAAAAGAGTTCCGTGCGCGGCTCGCAGGGCACGGAACTCGCTCGGCAGGTGGACGTGTCGGCGATCGTCAAGGCGTCGCAGGCGATCGCGCGCGAGATCCACCTCGATGCGCTGCTCGAGCGGCTGCTGCAGGTCGTGCTCGAGAACGCCGGCGCGGACCGGGCGGTCGTGCTGATGGGCGGCGACGACGACTGGAGGGCGTTCGCCGAGGCGCGGGCGAGCGGCGGGAGCCGCCTCCTGGAGGGCACGCTGCTCGGGGAGTACCCGGACCTGTGCGAATCGCTCGTGCAGTACGTCGCGCACACCGGGGAGACGCGGGTGGTGGCGGATGCGCGCAGCGACGCGGCGCTCGCGGCCGATCCGCACGTGCGTCGCAGCGGTGTCCGCTCGCTGCTCGCGATGCCCGTCCTGCACCAGGGCAAGATCACCGCGCTGCTGTACCTCGAGAACTCGCTGACGACCGGGGCGTTCCCCGCGGCGCGGGTCGAGCTCCTGCGCCTTCTGACGAGCTCGATCGCCATCTCGATGGAGAACGCCAAGCTCTATGACGACCTCGAGCGGCGCGTGGAGCACAGGACAGCCGAACTCGCGGCCGCGCTCGACGACCTGCGCAAGACGCAGCGCCAGCTGATCGACTCGGAGAAGCTCGTGGCGCTCGGCAGCCTCGTGGCGGGCGTGGCGCACGAGGTGAACACGCCGGTGGGCATCGCCCTGACCAGCGCATCCTTCCTCGCGGAGCAATCCGAGGCCCTGAGCGCCAAGGTGGCCGCCGGGACGCTGCGGCGCTCCGACCTCGACGGCTTCCTCGCGTCGGCCGCCGAAGCGTCCCGCCTGACGCAGAGCAACCTGCGCCGCGCCGGCGACCTGATCCGCAGCTTCAAGCAGGTGGCCGCCGACCAGACGAGCGAGGAGCCGCGCAGCTTCAACCTGCGGGACTACCTCGAGGACGTCGTGACGTCGCTCGGCCCCGAGATCAAGAAGACGCGGATCACGGTGCGCATCGACGGTCCGGGCGACCTCGTGGTGGAGACGTTCCCCGGGCACCTCTCGCAGATCGTGACGAACCTGGTGCTCAACACGATCCACCATGCCTACAGTGCGGGAGAGCCCGGCGAGATCGACATCTCGTTGTCCTCGGACGCGCAGGACATCGTGCACATCGTCTACGCCGACCACGGCAAGGGGATGCCTCCGGAGATCGAGGGGCGCGCCTTCGACCCGTTCTTCACCACCCGCAGGGGCTTGGGAGGCACCGGACTCGGCATGCCGATCATCCATAACCTCGTGACCGGCCCCTTGGGCGGGTCGATCCGCCTGCAGACGGCGCCGGGCGAGGGAACCGCATTCTACATCGACATACCTGCCCGCAGAGGAGGCGAGTCCTACGTACAGCGGTAGCCCCCTGAACATCGGAGCCCCGCCGGACGACCTCCTCGTGTTCGCGGAGGAGGCTCCTACCGTCAGCAGCAGCGAGGAGGGGGCTCCGCCCTGGGAGATCCTCGTCGTCGACGACGACGAGGAGGTGCGACGGGTGACCCGGCTCGTCCTTGAGGGGACGGCCTTCGAGGGGCGCGCGCTGCGCTGCATCGAGGCGGGCACGGGCGAGCGGGCCATCGAGCAGCTGCGCGAGCATGCGGACGTCGCGGTCGTGCTGCTGGACGTCGTGATGGAGACGGAGTCCGCGGGACTCGACATCATCCGCACGATCCGCGAGGAGATGAAGAACACCGCCGTCCGCCTGATCCTGCGCACAGGGCAGCCGGGCCAGGCGCCGGAGCGCCAGGTCGTCCTGGACTACGACATCAACGACTACAAGGAGAAGACCGAGCTCACCGCGCAGAAGCTCTTCACCGCGGTGGTGGCCGCGCTTCGGGCGTACCGCGACATCCAGACGATCGAGTCGGGGCGCAAGGGCCTTGAGCAGGTCATCGTGTCGACGCAGAGGCTGTTCGGGATCACCTCGCGCGAAGACTTCAACCGTATCGCCCTGCGAGAGGCGGCTCGCCTCTTGCGCCTCGAGGGTGGCGAGAAGCCCATCGAGGCCTACGTCCTCGACGCGCGCGGCGACCTGCATGCCCTGTCGGAGGACGGCTTCGCCGCGGGCGACGGGCAGCTGCCTTCACCCGAAGCGGAGCGCAGCCTCGGCGAGGCGGCCCGGACGAAGGAACTCGTCATGTTCGAGACCGGGTTCGCCGTGAACGCGGAGCTGGGCGCGGGCTCGTGGGGCGCCGTCTGCGTCGTGGCGGGGCGCCGCCTCACCTGGCGGGATCACTACCTGATGACGATCTTCGCCCAAGCGGTCGACTTCGCGTCCGCCAACATCGCGCTCAACGAGGAGATGGAGAAGACGCTGCGGGAGATCGTCTTCTCCCTCGCGGCCGTCACCGAGATGAGATCACTGGAGACCGCGCAGCATGTGCGCCGCGTCGCCGCGTACACCCAGCGCCTCGCGGAGCTTGCGGGGCTACCGCCGGAGGAGGTGGCGATCGTCCACCTCGCCTCGGCTCTCCACGACCTCGGTAAGATCGGCATCCCGGACAGCATCCTGAACAAGCCGGGCCGCCTCACCGACGAGGAGTACGAAACGATGAAGAGCCACACCCAGATCGGCTACGACCTCCTGCGCTACTCGGAGCGGCCGATGGTCAAGGCGGCGGCGACGATCGCCCTCGGGCACCACGAGCGCTTCGACGGCGCGGGCTACCCGAGGGGCCTTCGGGGCAGCGAGATCCATGCCTACGGCCGCCTCACGGCGGTGGCGGATGTCTTCGACGCGCTGGGCAGCCAGCGCTCCTACAAGCTGGCGTGGGACGATGCGGACATCGTCGAGCACTTCCGCGCAGCGAGCGGCCACAGCCTCGACCCGGTGCTCGTCGATCTGTTCCTCCAGCACCTCGACGAGTTCGTCGCGCTGCGTGCGGCCTACCCGGATCCTCCGGCCTTCTCGCGCAGCACGGAGAAGGGGTAAAGGGTACCGCGCCACACGAGCCCGCCGCGCAGATGGGCCAGAACGTTGGCGCGCACCAGCGTGACGGCGAAGAGCAGCACGAAGACGGGCCACAGGACGAAGTAGGACAACGTCCGCCACGTGCCGCGCCTGACGATGAAGAAGTGGGCGAAGGCGAGCAGGCCCACCGCGATGCAGGCGATCTGGGCCGGGCCGTGGGCGAAGAGAGAACCAACCGCGGGCAGAAGATCGAACACAAGCATGAACAGGGTGCCCACGACGAACGCCGCGGCGCTGTACTCGAAGGTCGTCAGGCAGTTCTTCTCGGTGCCGCGCATCAGCGCCCCGAGGCTCGGGTACCACTAGACCTCGGCGAGGTCGAACCGGTGGCGAAGTCCTGGCGGAAGCCCATGCGCTTCACGAGGCGTCCGAGCTGCAGGTCGTCGTCCGGTCGGTTGCTCAGGGCGGCGTGCGTGCCGATGGCCCGGTAGACGTCGCGCCGCACGAGGTTGAACGCGCCGATCCCCATGAAGGACGGGGATCGCTTCCACTCGGCGTACTGCGGCATGCGGAAGAGCATCAGGCTGTAGGCGAACATGCTGACGAGGCCCCCGAGCAGGTAGGAGGACGAGCGCACGGTCGGCGCCAGGGTCAGGTGGTCGAGGCCGTCGCGCACGGCGTGGGTCACGCACACCTTCACTTCACCCTGGTCCAGGTGGACGTCGGCGTCCGTCAGCAGCAGCCACTCTCCCGTCGCGCGCTCCGCGCCGCGCATCAGGGCATGGTTCTTGCCGACCCAGCCTCGGGGAACGGAGTGCACCTCCACGACCTGCACCCTCGGATCGTGCGCAGCGGGGCCGCGCACGATCGCGCCGGTCCCGTCGTCCGACCGGTCGTCGACGAGCACGAGCTCAAGCGCAGGGTAGTCGAGGGCGAGCAGCAAGGCACGCCCGTCTCGATCGCCTCCGCCTCGTTGCGGGCGGCCAGGACGGTCGGCCAGCCGCCCTGCGGCGCATCTGGCGTCGGTCGGGGGCGGAGTTTTGTCATGCCAAGGAGTCCAGGGAGTCCCGCGGCAATCAAGCCGACCCAGGCGGCCAGGACAATGACGCCGAGCCATTCGATGGCAACCGCCTCCATGGCAGTCCGGCTGGTGACACCGGGCGGGACGACTCGGTCGGTGCACCGGCTGCCGGGCGCAGGGCAATGGGCGAAAATGGGCGATACATGGCGAAAAGGACATGCTTATCTTCTTGGCAAGCTCCACCGGTGTCGAGCGGGGTTGTGCGCTTGCGCCGCGCATCGCCTAGAGGCGCAGCCCACTGAACCCGCCCGAGGCGAGGGCGGCGTTCACGGCGAGGAGCCGCACCGCACCGGTCTGGGTCAGGAGCGGCAGGCCCGACGTCGCGGGCGGCGGCCCTTGCCAGTCGCTGGCGAAGAGGTTTCGGCTGCTGCGCGCCCTCGTCCAGGCGATGCTGGCGTTCGTCGCGATTGCCCGTCGGATCGCGCTGGCCCGCGTCTGCTGGTAGAGGAGCTGCAGGTCGTCCGCAAGCACGCCGTTGAACTCCGCCGGCGGCACGAGCGCGCCGTCTGCGCGCACGCCGGCGTGCAGCGCGTACGCGGCCGTCTGCCGCGCCTGGACGAGGTACGGGGGCTTGCGCGTCGCGTCGTAGAGCAGAACTGCGGCGCCGACCAGCGTGCCCTGGTTGTAGGTCCACATCTGCCGGGAGACCTGCCCGTGGGCGTCGATGTTCTCGTAGACCTCCCCGGTGCGTTGGTCCACGAGGTGCGCGACCTCCCAGCGGAAGATCCGCTCCGCCCACGTGAGGTAGGTCGCCTTGCCCGTTTCGCGGTAGAGGTAGACGGCGAGCTCCGCCACCGGCGCGTTCGACACCGCGTTGCGGATGGTACGCTGATCGTTCCAGAAGATCCCGCCGCCCTCTGGGTCCCAGCCGGTCTCCTCGTACGCGAAGACGGCCTCGGCCTGGCGCAGGTAGACGGCGTCGCCCGTCATGCGGTAGGCGCCCATGAGGTCGAGACCTGCCCAGGCGTTGTCGTCGAAGAATTTGACGGCGCCGGCTCCTGGGGCGAACGTCGGCGCGTATCCAGGCACCGCGGCGCCGGCATCCCAGTAGTAGAAGAGGTGGTTCGCCAGCGCGCGGACCACCGGAAGCAGGCTCTTTCCTCCGGGCAGCTGCGCCGCGTCCTCGAGCGCGGCGAGCCCCCAGGAGTACCCCCAGAGCGCCGCGGGCTCGCCCGGGTCGGCGAGGGCGTCCGCCCCCGCCGCATCGGAGCCGGTTTGCGCCGGGATCGGGTAGCGCGTCAGGATGCCGAGCCCTGCGTCGTAGTAGGTGTCCATGAGGGCCCTCGCGGCGTCGCGCGTCTGCTTCACGGCCCAGGTCACGCGCGGCGGCTTCGGCCTGCGCAGCAGTGCGTGGGCCGCGAGCACGGCGAGCAGGGCGAGCGCAACCACGAGCCCCGCGGCGGCGATGCGCCGACCCGAACGACCGATCGACACGATGCGCCTCCTGGGTTGCGCGCCGGCGGCGTTGCGCGGGGCGCAGTCTTTCGCAGTCTCCCTTAGGAAGGCTCTCCAGTTTCGGCCGAGCCCCGCCGTCTCGCGCCGCGACCGAGCGCAACCCTTGCCCGCGCGGAAGTTGGCGGGACGAGGTGCGCAGGCGCGCAGCCCCGCGTATGGATGATAGCGGGCGTTCCCGCTGTGGGGAGCTGTCGCGGGGAGCGATGTGGCCTACGCGCGCGCTGGCCGAAGGAGGTGCAGCCACGGGGTTCAAGCGGGCGATCCCTTTCCTGGTCGCTCTGGCCATCCTCGTCCTGTGGGAAGTCCTGAGCCTTCTTCACGCGTTCTCGCCTGTCGTGCTGCCGGCACCGCTCACCGTGCTGCGGCAGATCCCGGTACTCTTCGCGACCGGATACGGCGGCCAGACCTTGCTCACCGACATCTGGATCTCGACGGCCAGGATCACGGTCGGGTTCCTCGCGGCCGTCGCAGTGGGCGTCCCCGTCGGCATCCTGATGGCCTCGAGCGACGTCGCGTTCCAGGCCGTCGACCCGGTGCTCCAGTTCGTGCGGCCCGTCCCGCCGCTCGCGTACATCCCGCTCTTGATCGTCTGGTTCGGCATCGGCGAGACCTCCAAGGGCCTTCTGATCTTCCTCGGCACCATCCCCGTCATCGTGATCAACACGATCTCCGGCGTACGCTCGACACCGCGCCAGAGGATCCGGGTGGCGCAGTGCCTCGGCGCCACACCGCTGCAGATCCTGCGCTACGTCATCCTGCCTTCCGCGCTGCCCGAGGTGTTCACCGGCATGCGCGTCGGCATCGGGGTCGCCTGGACCTGCCTCGTCGCCGCCGAGATGATCGCGGCCTACGCGGGACTTGGCTGGCTCGTGCAGGAGGCGGGCAACCAGCTGCAGGTCGGCATCGTCTTCATCTCCATCGCGGCGATCGGGCTGATCGGCTACGCGATGGAACTGCTGATCCGGATCGCGGAGCGCGCAGCCGTGCCATGGAAGGGGCGGGTGTGACGCCTCCCGGACGAAGACTTCGAAACGGAGGGAACGCGGGATGGGGAAGACCCTCGCAAGGCTCGGGCTCGCGGCCTCGGGGATCGCGCTCTGGGGAGCGCTGCTCGGCGGCTGCGGATCCGCTCCGGCAGCGTCGCCAAAGACGACTGCCACGGTGGTGATCGGCTACGAGAACAACGGGGCGGACCCGGAGATGGTCGCCATCGCGGAGGGATTCTTCCCGAAGTACATGAAGGATGCGAAGGTCGAGCTGCGCAAGTTCGACTCCGGCCCCGCGGCGGAGGCCGCGCTCGCCTCGGGCAGCCTGCAGTTCATGACCGGCCTCGGCAACCCGCCCGCCGCCGCCGCGATCTCGCAGGGGGTGGCGGTGCAGGTCGTCTGGGCGCAGGAGGAGTACACGACCGACGAAGGACTCGTCGTGCGCAAAGGTTCCGGGATCCACTCGCTGAGGGACCTGGTGGGCAAGACGATCGCCCTCGTGGTCGGGTCGACCTCGCCCTTCGAGGTGGACACGGCGCTCAGCCAACTCGGGCTGCCCGCCTCGGCCGTCACGCTCGAGAACATGAGCCCGCCGCAGATGGTCGCGGCGTGGGAGCGCGGGCAGATCAACGCCGCGTACGTCTGGGACCCCGCCTTCGACACGATGCTGCGCAACGGCGGCACCGCGATCATGTACGACAAGAACGTCGCGCAGCAGGCCCCGATCTTCAACCTCGCGATCGTCAACACGAACTGGGCGAACGGCCACAAGGCGCTGGTGCGCGAGTTCATCCAGGCGGAGCAGGCCGGCATGGCGTTCTACAAGAGCCACCCCGCGCAGGCCGTCGCGGACATGGCCAAGGAGGCCGGGATCAGCGACAATCTCGCCAGGACCGAACTCGCCGGCTTCAAGCTCTACGACGCGCAGGCGCAGCTTACCCAGAGCGGGCTCGGTAGCGGGAGCGGCGTGAAGACCTCGCTCGTCACCGTCTCGCTCAGTTCAGCCGCCCAGTATCTCCTGAGCACCCACCAGGTCTCGCAGACCCCGAAGGACATGAGCGTCTACGTCAACCCCTCCTACGCCCAGTACGTGGCGAGCCACCCGTGAGCCGGGCGGGGTGCGCGGCGTGATCGAGGTCCAGGGCGTACGGATGGAGTTCCCGGCGCAGGGCCGCCATACGCCGGTCGTGGCGCTCGCGGGCGTTGACCTGCGTGTCGAGGAAGGGGAGTTCGTCTGCCTCGTCGGTCCGAGCGGCTGTGGCAAGTCGACGCTTTTGCACCTCGTCGCGGGATTCGAGTCGCCGACTTCCGGCCACATCCTGGTGGGCGGCAGCGAGGTCTGCGCGCCGGGTTCGGACCGCGCGGTCGTGTTCCAGCAGTCCGCCCTCTACCCCTGGCTGAACGTGCGGGAGAACATCGGCTTCGGACTGCGCATCCACGGCATCCGCGGTGCGGAGTTCGACCGGCGCGTGGAGCAGTACCTCGGGATCATGGGGCTCACCGGGTTCGACCGGCACGCGCCGTACCATCTCTCCGGCGGCATGCGCCAGCGCGTCGCGATCGCCCGCGCCCTCATTACGGAGCCCGAGACCGTGCTGATGGATGAGCCCTTCGGAGCGCTCGATGCGCAGACGCGCAACGACATGCAACGCTTCCTCCTGCGGCTTTGGAAAATGCTGCGGCCGACGGTGCTGTTCGTCACGCACGACGTGGAGGAGGCGATCCTGCTCGGGGACCGCGTCGTGATCATGACGGCAAGGCCTGGCAGGATCGCGCTCGACCTGCGCGTCCCGTTCGCGCGCCCGCGCGAGTGGGACCTCGTGCTGTCGCCGGAGTTCGTCGAGGTGAAGCGCCAGCTCTTGGGTGTGCTGCAGCCGCAGCTTGAGTCGGCGCAGAGCGTCGAGGCCTTCCTCGCCGAGAGATCCCAAGAGGACGCGGGCGAGGAGTGACGTAATAAGGAACGGGGCGTGCACCAAGCGGGCGCCGATGCACATGCATCGGCGCCCGCTTGGCGCGCCT
>JAJYTE010000045.1 GCA_021793215.1 Bacillota bacterium | reverse complement strand
CCGTCTGGAGGCAGAGGTCTCCGTAGACGCACTGCACCGAGAAGCCGGGCGCCGTGACGTCGTAGGGCACCGCGGCGTAGCCACTTCCGTCTGTGCGCATCTGCGTGCCGGTCAGCGTCATGTCCTGCGCCGGCTTCCCCTGCGCGTCGACGAAGCGCACCCGAAGGCTCCCCCTCTGACCGAAGGGAACCGCTGCGATGGAAATGCCCGGCCAGGGAGTCTGCTGCGATGAGGGGAACAGGCTGGCGAGATCGTTCTCCTCTGGCGGCACGGCGCGGTAGCCGACCAGGAAGTACGCGCCGGGGTTATCGAGGGACCACGACCCCGGGCCGAACGCGTACTCTCCCTGCTCCGAGAACGTGTACTCCTGCGAGTACCCGCCCTGGCTGTCGACGGGCAGCAGCGTGGTCTTCCCGGAGGGCGCTCGGATGAACACGTCGGACCAGACCGGCTTGCCGCTCGCGTCGACGCCGACGGCCCCATGGACATCGATCGTCTCCCCCACGACGACCTGCTGGCGCTCCACGAGTGCGTCCGAGCCTTGCCAAAGCTCACTGGGCGCAGCGGCGCAGAAGCCCTGGTAGATGCTCTGCAGCGCATCGCACCCGTTCACGACGCCGACGTCCTTGAAGGTCGGCGCGGAGGTGGCGGGCGGCACGCTCGGGGTGGTCCTTGTCGTCGCCTTCGGGTGCTTCGCGACGGTGGGCGCGCTCTGGCTGCCACATCCCGCAGCGAAGAGCACGAGAAGCGCAGCCAGGCTGACGACCGTTCGCCTACTGTGCGTCATCCGATCGCCTCCAAGCGATCCTGCGGGTCTCTACGGCGCATCCCGGCTCGCCGCGGAGACGCACTCTCGTCGTCCCGCCATTCTCCATCGGCGACCCGGATCCTTCCAGCGACGCAGCCGCGGTCCCGGCCCGAGCGGCAAGAGCCAGGGCCCGACCGGTGCGACCCGATCGGCCCCCAGGTACTATCCAGTTCGACTGCCCCGCGTGCGCCGCTCCGTCCTCAGCGCAGCGCCTGCTCCACCTCCGAGAGATCCGCACCGATCGTGTGCGCGCCAAGCACCGGCCGCAGGAAGTCCGGCGTCTTGAGTCCCGTGCCGGTCACGAGCGCCACGACGGTCTCCTCCCTCGCCACGAGCCCGAGCGAAGTCGCCCGCAGGAGCCCGGCGAACGCCGCCGCTCCCGCCGGCTCCGCGAGCACCCCCGCGCGCTGCGCCAGCACTCCGATCGCCTCGAGGAACGCCTCGTCCGGCAGCGCCAGGACTGATCCTCCGCTCTCCCGCACCTCCCGCACCACCATGGACGCGCTCACAGGCGCACCGACCGCGATGCCGTCGGCCAGCGTATCGGGCACGATTGGCTCGAGCGGGGAGTCCTCGTCGAGGATGCGCTTAACGGGTTGGCAGCCCTCGGCCTGGACGCCGATGATCCGCGGCACGCGCGAGGCGACGCCGCACAGCACGAGCTCCCGGAAGCCCTTCGCCAGGGCGGAGAGCGTCGGCCCATCGCCGATCGGTGCGACGACGACGTCCGGCATCCTGCGGCCCAGCTGCTCCCAGATCTCGAACGCGACTGTCTTCTTCGCCTCCAGCGTCGCCGGGTTCACGCCGGTGTTGCGGTCGAGCCAGCCGAACGCCTTCGCAGCCTCGCGCGAGATCCGGAACGCGGCGGCGTACCCCTCGCGCACTTTGAGGACCCTCGCTCCCGCGAGCAGCATCAGGCGGAGCTTCGCCGGGTTCACTTCCTCCGGGACGAACACGACCGCCTGCAGACCGGCCGCCGCTGCGCCAACGGCGAGCGAGGTGGCCACGTTGCCCGTCGACGCGCAGCTGACCGTCTTGATCCCGCTTCTGAGCGCGCGCTCCAGCACGAGTGCCGTCGCGCGGTCCTTGTTCGAGCCCGTGGGCCCCCTCGTCTCGTCCTTGAGGTAGAGATGCGCAAGCCCCGTCTCGCGCCGCAGCGCCGGCGGTGCGAGCAGCGGCGTGCCGCCGATCGGCATGGGGTACAGGATCTCCCCATCCGCGATGGGCAGCAGCTCGCGGTAGCGCCACATGCCGCCCGTGAGCGGCCCCCCCGGGATTCGCTCCGGCGCGTAGGCGTAGAGGAATTCCACCTGTCCCTGTGTGGCCTCCTGATCCGGGTTCGGCCAGGGCTCCGTCGCTCCGGTGCCGCGGCAGATGCTCGCTCCGATCACCTTCCCCGTCTCAATCGCCTCCCTGCGGATGCTCTCTCAGGCGAGTTCACTGCCCGCGCCAGCACGCTCCGCCGCCTGGTAGGCGAAACGCGCGATCGCCGTGTCCTGCACCCCGGTTCCGGTGAGGTCGCAGACGGTGATCTCCGCGCCTGTCGTGCGACCCGGACGCCTTCCGGCGACGACCTCCCCCAGCTCGACGAGGTCTTCGCCCCGGATCGCGCCGGCCTCGGCTCCATGGTGGCTCTCGCCGAGCGTCAGGCACTGGCTGCGCACGTCGCAGACGAGCACGTCCGCGGCCCGCAGGATGCCTACCTCGAGCTCCTGCTTGCGCGGAGCGTCCGATCCCATCGCCGTGATGTGCAGTCCAGGGTGCAGCCACTCCTCGCGCAGGAGGGGCACCGTCGACGGCGTCGCCGTCACGACGAGCTCGCTCTCGCGCACGAGTTCCTCGAGGCTTGAGGCGGCCTGCGCCGTCACGCCGAGTTCCTCGCGCAGCTGCTGCGCCAAGCGCTCCGCCTGCTCCCTGCGGCGGCTGCCGACCAGGATGCGGCGCGCCGGCCGCACCATCGAGATGGCGAGGGCCTGATAGCGCGCCTGCTCGCCGGCGCCGACGAGTCCGAGGGTCTCCACGTCCGCCGGTGCGAGGTACTTCGCGGCGATCGCGCCGGCCGCGGCCGTGCGCACCGTCGTCAGGTAGCCGCCGTCGAACAGAAGCGCCTGCGGGAAGCCCGTCGCGGCGGCGAACAGCACCATCAGGCCGGAGCTCGTCGGAAGTCCCTTCGCGGAGTTGCCGAAGTAGCCGCTCGACATCTTCACGGCGAAGGCGTCCCAGCCGCGCACGTAGGCCGTCTTGACGTCCAGTTCGCCCTCGTGCTCCGGCACGTCGAGACGCAGGATCGGAGGAGTCGTCACCTCGCCCACCGAGAGCTGCCTGAAGCCCTCCTCGACAGCCGAGAGCGCCGCCTCGTCGAGCCGCACAAGGCGGCGGATCTCCGCCTCCGTCAGCACGCGCATCGCCATACCTCCCACCTGCGATCTGGGGCTTCAACGCACAGCGCGGTTGAGTCCCCCGTCGACCAGGATGTTCTGTCCCGTGATGTAGCTCGACGCGTCTTCGCAGAGGAAACGGCACACCGCGCCGATCTCCTCGACGCTGCCCATGCGTCGCATCGGAATGCCGGCCAGCGCCTGCGGCGTGAGGGAGACGCTTTCCGTCTGCACGTAGCCGGGAAGGAGGTTGTTCATCCGGATGCCGCTCGGGCCGTACTGGTCGGCGTAGACCTTCGTGAAGGCGTGCAGCGCCCCTCGCAGCGTGCTCATCGGGTACATCGGCGTCGGTTCGAGCGCGTTGAACGACGAGATGTTCACGATGGCGCCCTTTCGCTGGCGCAGCATGATCGGCGTGACGATCCGCGCGATGCGCACGACGCTCAGGACGTACATGCTGAAGCTCTCCCGCCACGTCTCGTCCGGGATGTCGAGAAGGCCTGCGCCGGTTTCCCTTACCTCCTGCGCTCCGCCGATCGGACCTGGCAGCGTTCCGCCGTGGCCCATGTTGTTCACCACGGCGTCGACCCGCCCGAAGCTCCGCTCCGCGAGTTCGACGAGCGACCGAAGGTCCTCCTCCACGAGCACGGAACCCGGCATGGCGAGTCCATCGAGTTCCTTCGCGAGGCGCTCGCTGGACGAAGAGGGCGACATCAGCACGACGCGGAAACCGGCGCCCGAGAGCGCTCTCGCGCATCCCGCGCCGATTCCGCGCCCGGCCGCCGTCACCAGGGCGACCGGCTGCTCGGTCAAGGCGACACCTCCAAGGCGTGCCTCCGCGTCACTCCGCGAGGGCGAGCACCGCCCGCGCCAGTACGTTCGTCGCCGCCTCGATGTCGGCGAAGGACGCCTCCTCCTCCTCGCAGTGGCTCTTGCCGTCCTTGCAGGGCACGAAGAGCATCGCGGTCGGCGTAGTCCGGTCCATGAACTGCGCGTCGTGGCCGGCGCCGCTGGCCAACCGCCGGTGGGTGATGCCCTCGTCCTTCGCCGCCTGCTCGACCGTCGAGACGACCTCGGCGTTGAAGGCGACCGGGTCATTCAGCGCGTGCGTGTGGAACTCGAGCCCGAGGCGCTCCTCCTCCGCGATCCCGACGATCGCCTGGCGCATCTCCTCGAGCCGCGACTGCAGCACGCCGAGGTCGGGATGGCGGAAGTCGAGACCGAAGCGCACGCGGTCGGGGATCACGTTGATGATGTTCGGCTCCACCTGCAGTCGACCGACCGTCACCACGGAGTCCTCCGTGTCGAGCGCGATCTGCCGCACGGCGAGCAGCGCGCGCGACGCGCCCATCAGGGCGTCGCGGCGGCTGCGCATCGGCGTCGGGCCGGCGTGGTCCGCCTGCCCCCGCAGCACCACCTCGGACCACGCGAGCCCGCTGATCCCCGTGACGACGCCGAACTGGATCCCCTCCTGCTCGAGGACGGGTCCCTGCTCGATGTGCATCTCAAGGTAGGCGCGCAGCTCCCCGGGGCGATTGCCCCGGCTGCCGGCGTAGCCGATCCGCTGGAGCTCGTCGCCGAACCGCTTCCCGTCGTCGTCGCGCAGGTCGTGGATGAAGTCGATGTCGTACTTGCCCGTGATGCCCGCCGAGCCGAGGATCGAGGGTTCGAAGCGCGAGCCCTCCTCCGCGGTCCAGTTGACGAGCCCGACGCCCCGGCGCGTCTTCACGCCGGCGTCCTGCATCGAGCGCAGCACCTCGAGGCCCGCGAGCACACCGAGCACGCCGTCGAACTTGCCGCCCTGGCGCACCGAGTCGAGGTGCGAGCCCATCAGGATCGGCGGCTGGCCCGCCGCCTCCCCCGGGCGCCAGCCGTACATGTTGCCGACGTCGTCCACGCGCACCTCGAGCCCTGCGGCCGCCATCCACTCGCCCAGGAGCGAGCGCGCCGCCTTGTCCTCGTCGGTGAGCGCGAGGCGCGTCACACCGCCTGCTTCCGTCGCCCCGATGCGCGCCATCGCGAGCATCGAGTCACGCATCCGCTCCAGGTTGATCCGCATCCGGGAGCACCTCCGTTCCGCTGACTACCTCGACTTGCGCTGCGCCTGCGCGCCCGCCAGCATCTGCATCGTCAGCGCCGCGCCCATCATCGTCGTGAGGTTCGCGATGTCGAGCGGCGGCGCCACCTCCATGACGTCCGCGCCGAGGCACTTCGGGTGCTTCGTCGCCTGCCACACGCCCTCGAGGCCCTGGGCGGCGCTGAGGCCGCCCTGGCTCGGAGAGCAGGTGCCGGGTGCGACGCTCGCGTCGAGCGCGTCGATGTCGAACGTGACGTAGAAGCCGTCGACGCCCTTCGTGACGATCTCCATCGCCTCGTCCATCACGTCGTAGATGCCGCGCCGGTGGATGTCGCGCGCGGTGAAGACCGTGATCCCCTGCTCCTTGACGTACTTCGCGTAGTACGCGCTGTTGTGCCAGGTGTTGATGCCGATGTAGACGATGTTCTGGCCGCTCACCGGCGAGCCGTCGATGTTCAGGACGCGACGGAACGGAGTGCCGCTCGACACCTCTCCGTGGTGGGAGTGGCGCACGTCGAGGTGCGCGTCGAAGGAGATCATGCCGAGCTTCTTGCCGGGGTTCGCGTTCACGGCCGCCTTCACGAGCGGGTAGGCGAGCCCGTGGTCCCCGCCGATGGTCTGGACGAAGGCGCCCGTCGAGAAGAGGTGGGTGTAGAGCGCCTCGACCCTGCGGTGCGTCTCCTCGACGCTCGTGTGCACGACGTCGACGTTGCCGATGTCGGCGATCTTGAGGCCCTCCGAGAGGTCGACGTCGAGCCCGTACTCGTAGGTCGTCGAGAACATCAGCGACTGACGCACGCCGTCCGGGCCGAACCGGCACCCCGGACGGATCATCACCGACGAGTCGAACGGGATGCCGGCGAGGATCGCGTCCGGCTTGTCGTACTCCTGGTGGGGGCGGATGATGTCCGCGGCCTCGACGTCGAACTCGTCCGGAACGAACTTCATCACAGGCAGCGCGGGGCGAAGTAGCTCACTGAGGTCCTTGGGAAACTGCATGGGCTCGTACCCTCCTGGCGTGGACTGTGTAGCAACTGGCAGTGGCGAAACGGGCGCCCGGCGGATGGTTCCTGCGGCGGGCGTTGAGGCGATTCTACGCCCGGGCCCCACGCGCTGGCATCCACATCCCTGTCTGATTGCCCAAGGCGTTCGTCGTACAGGTTGTATGGGAATCTGCGCGCGATGGGTCAGGCGGACGCCAGCGTGGAGACGAGGCGCTGCACCCGGCGGCAGGTGGCGCCGTTGCTCGTGATCACCGGCACGCCGAGCGTCTCCGCCAGCGACTCCGCCGCTGCCGGCAGGTTGGTGCACGAGATGAAGACGCCGTCGTGGCGCCCCTTGTCGAAGTGCTCCCGGGCGAAGCCCTCGAGGCGCTCGATCGAGACTCGGCCGATCTCGATGTCCTCCGAGATGCCGAGCCCGAAGGCGTCGACGACCTGCACGCCGTAGTCGCGCAGCGTCTCGACGAGCTTGGCCGTCACGGGTTCGGGGTACGGCGTCAGCACCAGGAGGCGCGTGAGCCCCTGCTCCGCGATCTCGTCGAGCACCGAGCGGAACACCGAGACGGACTCGGCGCCGGTGATCTCCTGCATCGTGCGGTGCACGAACTGCAGTGACTCGTCGCCGTCCACGACGGACGCCGAGGTGCAGCCGAACACCACCACGTTCAGCGGGATGCCCGCCACGCGGCGCGACGCCGCGGGCAGCTCCACGTGCACCATCTCTCGCTCCGCCTCGACCGAGACGTCGCGCAGCGGCATGCGTGCCGTGCAGATGCGCGCCCCCGAGACGCGCTCGTGCATGTCGTCCTCGAGCTGGATGTCGGTCGCCGGAAGCAGCAGCCCCACGTACTTGCTGTACCTAGACACTGAGAACCCCTCCTCCATCCGTCGCCCCTTGCCCGAGGTAGAGGTCGCGCACGCGCTCCTCACTGCGGAGCTCCTCCGACGTTCCGCTCAGCTTGATCTCCCCGAGCTCCAGCACGTAGCCGCGCGAGGCGACGCGCAGGGCCTGGTGCGAGTCCTGCTCCACCAGCAGGATCGTCGCGCCGGTCCGCTCGATGTACTCGCGAAGCGCCGCGTAGACCCCCTTGATCGCGATCGGCGAGAGCCCCGCCGACGGCTCGTCGAGCAACAGCACGCTCGGACGGCTCATCAGGGCCCGTCCGATCGCCAGCATCTGCTGCTCGCCGCCGCTCAGGAACCCGGCGAAGCCCCTGCGACGCTCCCGGAGCACCGGGAAGAGCTCGTAGACCTCGTCGCGCCGGGAGTGCATCTCCGCCCGC
Organism: Bacillota bacterium; assembly: GCA_021793215.1. Lineage (GTDB taxonomy): Bacteria > Bacillota > Sulfobacillia > JAJZYS01 > JAJYTV01 > JAJYTV01. Next base: position 8,808 of record JAJYTE010000045.1, on the reverse strand, counting down.
GTGCAGTGGAAGCCGCCCATGATCAGGTTCTCCTCGATCGAGAGGCGCGTGAAGACGCGCCTGCCTTCGGGGACGAGCGCGAGCCCGCGCCGCTGGCGCGCTTCGGCCCGCAGCCCCGTGATGTCGTCACCGCCCATCGCGATGCGCCCCGCCGCAGCCGGCACAAGGCCCGCGATCGCGTTCAGCATGCTGCTCTTGCCCGCGCCGTTCGCCCCGAGGACGGTCACGACTTCGCCGCGCGCCACATCGAGCGACACCGAGCGCAGCGCGGTCACCTCGCCGTAGCGGACGATCATCCCTTCGATCTCTAGCAAACGCGCATCACTCCTCGGTGCCGATGTACGCCGCGATCACGTCGGGGTTCTGCCGGACTTCCTCGGCGGTGCCGACCGCGATCAGCCGCCCGTGGTCCAGCACGACCACGCGATCGCAGGCCTGCGTGATCATCCCCATGTCGTGCTCGATCAGCACGGCCCCCATCTCGCGCTCGGCCACCGCGCGGCGCATCGCCTGCACGACGGTCCGCTTCTCGTCGCTGTTGAGCCCCGCGCCCGGTTCGTCCACCAGCATGATGCGTGGGTTCGCGATCAGGGCGCGGGCGAGCTCGACGCGCCGCTGCAGGCCGTAAGGCAACTCCTGCGTGGCGCGGTTCAGTTCCACCGCAGGGATCTCCAGCAGGCGGCAGAGGTCGTGGATCTGCGTCTCCAGTTCGTCTGCCGCGACATGGTGCTCGACGCGGATGCCCGATGCGATGTTGTCGAAGACGGTCAGCTGGCCGAAGAGTCGCAGGTTCTGGAAGGTTCGGCGCACGCCAAGACGGCTGATGATGTGCGGCCGGCGACCGAGGATGTTCTGGCCGGCGATGCGCACCTCTCCGCTCTGGGCCTTGTAGAAGCCGGTGATGCCGTTGATGATCGACGTCTTGCCGGCGCCGTTCGGCCCGATCAGCCCGACGATCTCGTGGGCGAACACCTGCACTTCGAAGCCCTCGGCCGCGACGACGCCCCCGAAGCGGATCTCGAGTCCCCGGACATCAAGTATCGGTTCGCGCGTCTCGCCCACTCCCGCTCCGCCGGACGGTGCGGCTTGCAATGCGCTTCACCCCTTCCGGAATGATGCCTTCTGGCCGAAGGATCATCATCGCCACGATCACGATGCCGAACAAGAGGAGGCGCATGTTCTGCAGCGGTCGGAAGATCTCCGGCAGGCCGACGGCGATCGCGCCGCCCAGGAGCGCGCCGTAGAGCGAGCCCTGCCCTCCCAGCACCACCGCGATGACCACCATCAGGGACTCGTCGAACGTGAACGACGTCGGCGACACCGCCGTCATCGCCTCGACGAAGACCGCGCCCGCGAGACCGCCCCAGACGGCGCCGAGGCCGTACGCCCAGAGCTTCGACGCGAGTGGGTTCACCCCGAGCGCCTGCGCGAGCTCCTCGTCGTGCTTGACGTACATCCAGGCGATGCCGAGTCGGCTGCGGCGCAGCAGATACGAGACCAGCAGGCCAAGCCCGACCATCGCGATCGCCATCACGTAGTAGGAGTCTGTCGAGAGGAGCTGCGTGCCGAACAGCACCGGCGGCCGCAGGTTGTAGAAGCCGGTCGCGGAACCGGTGATCGAGAGGTTCGTGACGGTGATGCGGGTGATCTCCCCGAAGCCGAGCGTGACGATCGCCAGGTAGTCGGACCGCAGGCGGAGCGTCGGCGAACCGATGATCACGCCGAAGATGCCTGCCGCGATGCCGGCGATCGGCCAGATCAGCCAGAAGGAGAGGTGGGTGTGGACCAAGAGGAGCGCCGTCGTGTAGGCGCCGATCGCGTAGAACGCCGCGTACCCGAGGTCGAGGAGCCCGGCGTAGCCGATCACGACGTTGAGGCCGATCGTCAGGACGCAAAAGAGCGCGATGTCGAGCGCGACGCCGAGCACGTAGCCGTTGCTGGAGAACAACGGCGCCATCGCGAGCACGAAGACAATAAGCGCCGGCAGGAAGCGCTTCGCTTGCTGCGCCGCTGTCATCACATCCTCTCCACGATTGTCTCGCCGAGGATGCCGGTGGGCCGGAAGACGAGCAGCAGGATCAGCACGCAGAACGCGATCACGTCGGTCCAGCTCGACCCCAAGTAGGCTGCGCCGAACGCCTCGACGAGGCTCAACGCGAAGCCGCCCACGAGGGCGCCACGGACGTTGCCGATGCCCCCGAAGACGGCCGCCGTGAACCCCTTGATGCCTAGGGTGAAGCCCATGAGGAAGTTGATCGATCCGAAGTACATGCCGTCCATCACGCCCGCCACGCCAGCGATGGCGGAGAAGAGCGCGAAGGTGAACAGGATGATCCATTCGACGCGTACGCCCATCAGGCGCACGGCGCCGTGGTCGATTCCGACGGCGCGGATCGCCATGCCGAGCCGCGTGCGGTGCACGAGCCACTCGACGCCCCCGAAGATCAGCAGGCAGGCACCCAGCAGCACCGGCAGCGACACGGCCGTCGAACCGGGGAACTGCACCTGGTAGGTCTGCGGCATCGATCCCCACAGGCCCATCGCACCGTTCTCGAGCACCAGGGACATGCCGATCGCGGCGATCAGGGGGCCGCTCTTGTTGCGCTGGCCGTTCACGTGGGCGTACGCCCAGCGCAGGATCAGGCCGACGAGCGCCGTCGCGGCGATCACGGCCAGGAGCGCGACAGTGACCTGCACCCCCGTGTTGTGCACGCGGGAGAGCAAAGAGAGCACCGTGAACCCGACGAACGCGCCGAACATCACGACGTCGCCGTGGGCGAAGTTGATCAGCCGGATCGTCCCGTAGAAGATCGTGAACCCGAGGGCGGTGAGGGCGTAGAAGGGGCCGTTGATCAGCCCGGCCACCAGAACGTTACCGAACATCGGTCATCAGCCCCCGAACAGCCGGGCGCCGAGGTCGATCCACCTCAGCGCCCACTGTGATTCGCTGCTAGTTGCTGGAGGTACGTACGACGAACTGACCGTTCTTGATCACCATCGGTACGTAGTCGCTGATCTTCAGCTGGCCGTCCTTGGCGAAGGAGATCTGCGACGTCGGACCCTGGAAGCTGACCTTGTGCAGCGCCGCGATGATCTTCGCCGGCTGCGTGGAGTTGGCCGCCTTGATCGCGAGGATCAGGGCCTTGGTGCCCGAGTACTGGTACGAGGAGTAGGGTCCCGGGGGGCTGTTGAACATCTTCTGGTAGGCCGCGATGAACGGCTGGGCCGACGGGGTCTGGGTCGACACCGGCTCTGCGGTGATGATCGCCTTCTCGGCGACCGACGTGCCCGCGATCGAGATGAAGTGCGGGTCGAGGTTCGAGTCGGCACCGATGAACTGGACCTTCGATCCGGACGCCGCGAGCTGCTTCGCCAGCAGGCCGCCCTCGGGGAAATAGCCCGTGAACCAGACGGCCTGGGCCCCGTCCGAGTTGAGCTGGCTGACGACCGCGCCGAAGTCCGTCTGGCCGGTCGAGATCGCGGTGTCGAGGACGATCGAAACGCCATCCTTCTGGAGCAGCTGCTGGGTCGACGTCGCCTCCTGCACGCCGAACGCGCTGTGGTCGCTGATGATCGCGACCTTCGTGTAGTGCAGGGTGTTGGCCATCAGGTTCGCGGCGGCCTGCGCCTCCTGGAGGTCCGTGCCGATCGAGCGGAAGATCTGCGGGTAACCCATCTGCGTGATCTGCGTGTCGATCGCGCCCGTGATCATCGTCGGGATGTCCTTGCGGTGGTAGATGGTGATCGACGGGAGCGCAGCGCCGCTGCAGTAGTAGCCGGCGATGGCGGTCACGCCCTGGCTCGCGAGAAGGTTCGCCGCGTTCACGCCCTGCTGGGGGTCGCAGGCGGTGTCCTCTGCCACGATCTTCACCTTGATGCCCTTGGCCTGCGCGGCCGCGAGCTTCGCGCCGTTGAGCATCGTCTGACCGACGCTCGCCTGCGATCCTGTGAGCGGGAGAGGAACGCCGATCGTCACGCTCAGCTCACCGGAGCCGCCGCCCGCGTTCGCGTTCGACGAGCCGCAACCGGCTGCGATCAACCCCACCGCGACCATCAGCGCCCCTGCGATCATGGATGTCCGTCGCACATGCATCCCTCCACCGTCGGTGAACTTCGGTCGTCGGTCTCGCATCGGGCCGGGAACGGCCTTCGCCGTGTCCGCAAGCGCTTTGCAGCACGAGGTCTCCCCACGATGCGGCGCGCTTCAAGGTCTTTCTGCGTCATCGGATCCGGCCCACTGCGTCTCGGCGCTCCACGAACCCATGCCGCGCGACTTCGCTGGCGGCGGCGCGTCCATGGCCGATGGCATTCCGTCAGCGCCTTTGGAGCGTCACGGGTGCCGATGTTTGGAAGCTACGGGGCACAGCCGGTCCGGACCACCTCCTCGTACCGACGATGGGCATGAGCGTCCTGAATTCAAGCGCTCCCCCGCACCGCCACCGCGTGCCGCGGGGCTAACATGCCGCTTCGCGGCTACGGTAACGGAATCATAACAGTGGCTCAGAGGATCGATCATCCGCGCGAGTGTCTGATGCGGGGCCGGGGATGTCCTACACTTTGTATGGTGAACTCGTCCCGAAAGCCATCTACCTTGGAGCCTGCAAACCTGAGCGCGCAACCGCGAGACCCGCGCGGCGCGGAGTCCCAAGCGAACAGAAGAGGTGAGCCCATGCAGCATGTATGGCTTCAGGATCTGACGTGGCCGGAGATCAAGGAGAGACTCGACGCGGGCCTCAAGGACATCCTGGTGCCCGCCGGATCCACAGAGCAGCACGGTCACCACATGCCGCTCGGCGTCGACACGTTCATCCCCGAGTGGGTGGCGCGGGAGGTCGCGGCACGCACCGGAACCCTGATCGCGCCGCCGATCTGGTTCTCCACAGCGGAGCATCACATGGGGTTCCCGGGCACGATCACGCTGCGCTCCGAGACCCTGATGGCGGTCGTTCGCGACATCGTCCACAGCCTGAGTCGCCACGGCTTTCGCAACATCATCCTGCTGAACGGCCACACCTCGGGCTCGAGCCCGGCGCTTCTGGCGGCCACGGACGAGATTCAGCGCGAGCTGCCCGGCGTGCGGGTGTTCACGGTGGACATGGTCGAGATGGCGCGCGAGGAGATCCTCGGCTGCGCCGAGACCGAAATCCTCTTCCACGCCGACGAGATCGAGGCGTCGCAGATGCTCGTCGCGCGGCCGGACCTCGTCCAGCTCGACAAGGCGGTGGCCGTCGACCCGAAGCCGCCCTCCCGCTTCATGGCGATGGGCACACGCGCCGTCCACGACCGCGTGCACCTGCGCCACACACCTGAGGAGTGGCGCGAACTGACCCCCTATGGCCACATCGGCGACCCGGCCGCGGCCACGGAGGAAAAGGGCAGGGTGATGATGGAGGCGCTCGTCGACAACATCTCGGCGTTCATCGAGGAAGTGCGCAAAATGCCCCACTCGCGCTGAGATCCCCGGGGCGGCCGGGCGGTGGAAGACACTGCCCGGCCGCCTCGTTTGCTGGGCGGACCCTCCCTACCTCGTTCCCATGCGGCGCTCGGAGAGGGACTGCTCCGACCCGTCGAGCGCGGCGAGGCGCAGGGCGAAGCTCAGGAGGAACCAGTGCTCCGGGTCCGAGAGGCTGCGGCCCGTCAGGGACTCGATCTTGTTCAAGCGGTAGAGCAGCGACTGCCGGTGCACGTTCAGGATCCGCCCGGTCTCGCTTATCCGCCCGCGCGCGCGGACGAACGCCACGAGCGTCGGGATGAGCGAGCCGTGCTTGCGGCGGTCGTAGTCGAGCAGGCTCGAGAGCGTCCTCGACATGAGCGACCGCACGTCCGGGTCGCCCGACAGGCGCATCAGGGCGCGGTGCAGCCGAACGTCCCGCGACGCCGTGCGCTGCCCCCGCCCGTTCTGCCGGTACCCGATCTCGAGCGCCTCCTGGGCGGCCCTGTAGGCCCCGGAGAACATCGCTGCGCCTGCGCCTTCGACGCTGGCGATGCCCCAGGAGACGACGACCTGCGGCAAGGTCTCATGAAGCCGCTCGTCGAGCCGGTCGAGGAAGCGGTGGACGTCTTGCAGCCCCGCGTCCAGATCGTCCTCGACGTACACGAGCAGCCGATCGCGCCGGTGGGCCGTCATCGACCGCGTGCCAATGGCCGCCCCGACCCGGGCAACCTCGCCCGCGATCAGCTGTCGCATCCGCAGGAGGTCATCGGCAGTTGCCTCTGAGGGTGCCGCGCCGCCGCCTTCCCGTTCCGCCAGGCCGACGAGACAGGCGTGATGGCGATCCATCCGGCAGCCCAGAGACTCGCACTTCGCCGCCGCCTCGTCCTCCCGCAGCCCGCCGAGCGCGAGGCTCCAGACGAACGACTCGCGCAGCTGCTCCTGCCCGCTGCGCTCGGCGTACTGCTGGAGGAACAGTAGACCGCAGGCGATCGACACGTGCTCGAGCATCAGCCGCTGCCTCGCGGTGAACGGCGCGGCGTCACCCTCCGCTCCGCCCAGCAGGAGGTAGCCGTCCACGCGTTCCGTCGCGCGGATCGGCATCTCAATCGCCAGGAGGTCGCCGGCGCGGAGCGTGCGCATTCCAGAGGCATGCGCACGCTCCTTCGACTCGGTCTCCCTCGCCGCCGCGAAGAGTTCCTGCAGACGGTGTCCCCCGCCCTTGCTGCCGAGTACCGTCCCGTTGACGTCGACGATCAGCGTGGGCCGACCGATGCGATGCTGGACGACGCCCGCAACGTCCGAGAGGGTTCCGCCGCGCAGAATGAGGTCGAAGACGGTCTGCTGGATCTGCTGCGCGGCTTCGAGGGTGCGGTACTCCTCCGCGTCGAGCACGGCCTGCGAGACATCCGACGAGCGGACGTCCCGGGGCATCTCGATGATCGGGAGCCGGTGTCGCTCCGCGAGTGCGACGACGGGTGCCGGGATGGCGTCGATGTAGTGCCCCATCACGATGCCGATCGCCGCCGCCTTCGCGGAGGCGACATCCTCGACGAACTGCTCGAGGAGGTGCGGCGAGGAGTCGCAGCCCATCGCGGTGCACAGCACGAACTCGCCCTCGCGCACGAAGTTCGGTGCGGGCGGCTCGATCACCGTGATCCATTTCACGAGGCGGTCGCAGGCACCCTTCGCGGTCCGGACGGTCGCGGACCGCAGCACGGGAAGTGCCAGAATCGTCTCCAGGTTTATCTCCATGCGAATGCCCCCATCGCCGAGCCCGCCGATCCGACTTCAGTTCTTCCTGCCACCGAGGATGCGCAAGGCGGCGATCTCATTCGGCACGCGCGAATGCGACGCAGCGACCGCCATCGTGCAGGCTCAGCTCTCGGGTACCGACGGCATCATGGGCGCCTACCCCGCGATCTGGCCGCTGATCCCCTCGCACGAGCGGGCGTCCGCGTGCCACCTCTCGTGGGCGGATCGCCGCTACGCCCTTGGCGATGCGGTCAACATCGAACTGGCTGGCTGCTACCGGCGCCACCACGCGCCGCTCGCGCGCACCCTCGTGCTCGGCAAGCCCGCTAAGCGGCTTTTGGACCTTGGACAAGCGATCGCGGAGGTGCAGAACGAGGCGCTGGCTGCCGTCCGGCCGGCGATGACCTGCGCAGACGTCGAGGCGATTTGGAGCGGCGTCCTGCGGCGCCACGGCTACGACAAGGACTCCCGGCTCGGGTACGCCGTGGGACTCGGCTATCCCCCGGACTGGGCCGAGCTCACCGCGAGCTTTCGCCCTGGGGACACCACCGTTCTCGAGCCCAACATGACCTTCCACATGCTCGGCGGCGTGTGGCTCGAGGGGTACGGGCTGGAGATCTCGGAGACGTTCGTCGTACCGGACCGCGGCGCGGACGTGCTGACGGACTTCGAGCGCAGCCTCATCGTCAAGGACGCCTGACAGGAAGTCTCACGGCGACCGACCGAGCGCCCTCGCATCGATCGCGCTTCCGTCAAACCGGGAATCCGCCGATCGCGCAGACCGCGTCCGAGACCCGGCGCAGCCTCGCGAGGCGCTGCTCGTCGCCGAACCGCGAGAGGGTGTGGATGATGTCCTGGGCGACGTCGCCTCGGCCCATCAGGGCGCAGGCCTCGCGCGCGGCCGCCTCGCAGCGACCGAGCGCCTCCGAGAGGAAGAGCGCGGCGAGATCGCGGTGGATCTCGCCGCTGCGCTCTGCGCGCTCCGCGCGCCCAGAAGCGCTTTCGGCCGCGTAAAGCCAGATCGCGAGCTCCGCCGCAGGGAGCGATACCTCCTGCTCCTCGATCCAGCGGTCGCCGAGGCGTTCCTCGGCCGTGCGCCAGATGAGCTGCAGCACGCCGCGGATCGCAGACACGGCGTCATCGCCGGCCTGCGCGACAGACCAGGCATCGTCGAGCGGCAGTCTCCCCTCTCGCCGCCTGCGCATCGCCGTCGCGAGCACATTGATCCGGTTGATCTCGTTCGTGCCCTCGAAGATGCGCTGGATCCGGGCGTCGCGGTACATCCGGGAGATCGGGTACTCGTCGATGAAGCCGTATCCGCCGTGCAGCTGCACGCCGACGTCGACGGCAAGTGCCAGGGCCTCCGTGCAGAACACCTTCGCGACCGAGCACTCGATCGCGTACTCGGCGAGGCGGGCGTCCTGGTCGTCTCGCGCCGCGGCGTCGCCCCGTAGCGCCGCGTCGAGGCAGCCGCCCGTGCGGAAGACGAGCGCCTGCGCCGCGTAGGCCCGCGCAGCCACGGCGGCGAGCGCAGCCCGGCTGGCCCCGAAGGAGGCGACCGTCCGCCCGAACTGGCTCCGACCCGTCGCGTGTCCTGTCGCCGCGCGCAGCGCCTCCTTGGC
>JAJYTE010000087.1 GCA_021793215.1 Bacillota bacterium | reverse complement strand
GCCCTCGTCTTCTCGACCGACATCCGCACGGGCCCGTACGCCCGACTCGCGGGGTGCGTCTCAGGGAAGAGCCCCATCCAGCGGTCGATGTTCACTCCGTCCTGGCCGCCGGTCAGCATGATCGAGTAGACACTCGCCATGGTGCGCTCTTCCGGCTTCGGCCACGGAGCACGGGGGTCGCCGTTCGGCGGCTTCCCCTGCGCCACCCCGAGGATCGTCGCGGTGATGAGCGCCTCTTCGCTCTGCGTCCAGATCGGCTCCATCTTCGAGGCCGCCTCGTCGCCGAACGTGATCGCGTGCGCGATGTCGCGCGCCGCCGCGGTGGCTTGGTCCATGCGCCCGCGCGCCATCGCCTCAAGCACTGGAGCCATCGGGTTCCAGCGCTGGCCGCGCGAGGGCTCGCGCAGGTCGAAGCGGACAACCTCATACCCCTGGTTGCGCAGCCACTCGGCGCTGTGCGCGTAGAGCTCGCCCTTCGGGTCAGTGAGCACCATCGACTCCTTACCAACCGTCCCGATGACACCGATCGTCGGCAGGATCACGCGCCGGCTCTTACCGGAACCGGTCGAGCCGACCAGCAGCGTGTGCTCGTCCTTCGTGGACACCCACGCGGCACTGCCCGCACGGCCAACCAGCACGCCGCTCTCCTTGGAGCCCGGCCGCCAGGCGTTCAGGGTGCGCGCAAGGTCGCTGGCAGTTCGCCAGTGTGCGGTGCCGTACTCGCCCTTACCTGCCGCCTTCGGCCCGCCGGAGATGCTCGGGTTCGCTCCGCCGGCAAGGCGCCAGATGTAGATCCCGGCCGCGATCGAGGCGGCCACGGTAAAGAGCAGGGCCCTCGGATCAACGACGTACGTGGAGATCACGTTCCACGGCAGGTAGCCGCCGGAGTTGACCCACGCTGTCCACCGCGGCCCCGCGCTAGCGAGTCCATGGCCGGCCACGTCAACGAACAACGCGACACCAGGGAGCAGCAGGATCATTGCTACGATGAAGGTCCAGAAGCCCGCGCGCACCTCGGCGCGGTCCCACAGCAAGCGCATGGATACACCTCCTGAACATACGAAGGAGCGCTGTCGCAGCGCTCCTTATCTAGGGCACCCGTCTCAACGATCTCACTTCGCCAAGGCCTCAACGCACCGCGATGGAATGTCCCAGCGCCAAGGCGTCGTCGATCCCCTTACCCTCTTCCCATGAGGCTGTCTGCACGCGGACCTTAAGCGAAAGGAGGGCCTCGCGGAACTCGGCGAGGTTGCGCTCAACAGCCTGCCGGGTCTCCGCCCGCTCATCCTGGTCGAACGCCACGATGACTCGTTGGGGCTGGATCTTCTTGATAATCTCCAAAGTCTTGCGCCAGTTGGCGACACCAGCCACTCCGAGCACCGGAGCTGAAAGTCTATGAGCAGTCACGTCCGCCTTGAGAGGCCCCTCCGTGACCCAGACCATGGGGCGCCTGCCCAAAAACCGCCTTCCCGCGACGTGGCAGGGCGAGCCGGACGATGCACCCCCGATCCGGCGGTCAGTGTCGGGCGTCGAGAGCCAGCGGTAGCGGTTGCCGCTCGGGCGATCAGAGCGCACCTGGCAGCCCAAAATGCGTCCCTGCGGATCTCTCACTGGGATCAGCAGCCCAGGCTGGCCGTAAAGCCTCCACGAACCGCCCTGCCTTGGACGGGCGAATCCGGGGACCCCCTCGAGTCTCGCGCCTTGGTGCAAGAGGTCGTCCACGACGCGCTCCCGTCCGTCCAACGGGAGAGAACGGTATCCGGCCTCGCGGATGGCTTCAGGCGATAGTCCGCGCCGCCGAAGCGCCGCGGCGTGCTTCTCGGACAGGCTCAGGTGGGAGATCAGGGCCTGATATACCGAATCGACGCCCTCGTCGGTAGCCCGCGGGACCTCGGCAATCGGAGGCAGACTCGCGTGCGCCACCTGCCGCATGCCTTGGATGCGCCTGGCAGCCTCCGCAGTCGGCACGTCCTCGACCTTGGCCACGAAGTCCAGAACGTCGCCCATCGCCCCGCAAGCGAAGCATTTGAAAGTATTAGTTCGGGGGAACACGGCCATGTTCGGCCGCCCCCTGTCGTCGTGGAAAGGGCAGCGCCCAATGAGGTAGCTGCCCTTTGCCTTCAGATCCGCGTAACGCGCGACCACTTCGGCAATCGGGTATTGAGCCTTCAAGTCGGCGAAGGTCATCGCAACATCTCCCTACGCGAGCAAGGCCTCGTGCGTTTCGACCCTCACAGACCGTGATGGTATAAGGTGAGCGAGTTCGTTCCGCAGGCGCGTGACCGTCCTTCGTACGGCCGAGGCCGCGGGGCCGCCCACCATCTTGGCGTGCTCGGCGAACAAGTCAGAGTAGGAGAAGAACGCTCTTCCTCCAATGCCTTCCCCGTCGAGAAGAAAGCCGTTGGGGTAGACCCCAACGATCTTGCCCTTGTAAAGCTCACCGCCCCCTCTCTTCCCCATCGAGCGGAACTCAACCGTAGCGAGCTCTCCGATGAAGCGTTGCAGGTCGTGGACGAGATCGCGCCGCACTTCCTCCGAAAACGGCAATGTCGTGTGCATCTGGATCCCACCTTTCGCGGGCCGGCTGGGAGACACCGAAGCCCGGAAAGCCTTGTTCGGGCTTTCCGGGCTTCTAACGATTCGCTGCGTTAGTTGCTGGGGCGAGCGAACACCTCGAAGAGCCCGAGGCCGTAGCCGGCCGCCATCAACCCGGCGGAAGCGAACCCGAGGACCAGGATCACTGGCTGCGGGGCTCGGAAGATGCCAGCCACCATCGCCAGCATCAGCGAACCGGTGCCGGCGAGGAACAGCGTCTCCACACGGCCGCGGTCTCGAAGGAACTTCAACATTGCACTCACCCCCGAACCAGATCGGTAGGGAGTGCCCGTGACCGGCACCGGTCACTTCACTCCCCACTAATACGGGCAACGGAAGGGACAGACACAAGGATCTCGCGCAGGTGCCTTTCGTCCATGACGACCAGCCAGTCCCTGCGATCAGCTTTGAACAGG
>JAJYTE010000044.1 GCA_021793215.1 Bacillota bacterium | reverse complement strand
AGAGCCTCCTCGGGATCAAAAGGGGGCGGCCAGGCTTCCCTGGATCTCCCGCCCAGTCCCGAAACGTACCTCTGGAGCGGGTTCTGAGACTCTAGGCTTCCCTCAGTGTCCCTGACGACGCTAACGCGTCACGCAGGAGGAAGCGACCGCTGACCACGCAAAAACTACGCGGCGGACATACGCACCGTCGCGCGCTTCCTTGAGTGCGTGCGTGTGAGAGACTCGCGGCGCTGGTGTGCGCCGAGGCGGGCTTCGCGATGGTGGTTTGCACACTTACGGACGGCGGGCAGACCTGGTCGAAGCAGGGGCTTTGACCAGCCCCTGATGAAGGAGACGGGCATCTACCGACAGACCTGCCCCGGGGCAAGCGCCGCAGGGCAGGTGTCTTCTCGTCTCATCGGAGACGCTGACGCGCTCCCGCCAAGAGTCGGTGAAGTTCAGTTAACGAATTGCCAGCGCCGTCCGGCGTCCGTTGTCGTATAGAGTCCGGATAGCCCAATCAGGTAGCCGACCCGCGGGCTGACGAACGAGATCTGCCGGTCGGGAGCACCCGGCACGAACAGTTAAAAGCTTGCCGGAAGCGACATCGCCTGCCACGTACGGCCACCGTCCCTCGTGCGCAAAAGCGTCCTGCTGCCGGTGTGCGCGGTGACGATCCAACCTGTGTTTGCACTCAAAAAGTCGACGTCAGTCTCGTTTCCCGGCGGCAGTTTACCGAGACGAGACCACTGCCGGCCGCCGTCAGTCGTGCGGTAAAGAAGGCCTGAACGACCAAGGGCCCATCCGTCACTCGGACCCGCAAAGTCCGTTGCCGCGAGACCTTTTGCAAAGGCGGGCAGAGGGTCCGTGCGGCTCCACCTCTTCCCCGCGTCGGCGCTGGTACGCAGGGCAGATACCGACATGCGGATCAAGTTCGGTGAGAAGGCCTGCAGGTCCACCTGCGAAAGGCCCGAGCCGTCTCCGATCTCCCGCTGCACCGACCAGTGTGCACAGCCGTCCGTCGAACGCAGGATCTCCCCATGCACGGTCTCTCCGTTCTTTGCCGGCAGCGTCGCCACGACGTAGCCCACCCCGTCGGGCCTGAAGGCGAAGTCCGTCACGGTGAGACCGGCGAACGAGTGCGCGATCTGCCATGAAGCCCCCCCGTCACGGGTCGCGAGAAGCACGGGAGTGCCGGCTTCCGTGCCGAGCCCGTAACCTCTGCTGGCGGTGACGAACTGGATGGCGGTCGGCCAGGGCCCCGGCCACACCTGGCTCAAGGTCTCTGCGCCCGGCGGCCGATGCAGCACCGTGGCGTCGGATAAGGCGACCCCAAGCCCTCCTTGGGCGTCTCGGGAGACCGCGCTGATCTGCGGGCCGGACAATACGAGCTGGGGGCTGATGGCGGCCGGGCCGAAGATCGAGCTGATCTGCAGGCCCGCGGACTGGGGGCTGACGGGGATCTGGTCAGGGGAAAAGAGGTCTAGAGCGTGTGGCAACCCAATGAGGTGGGCTTCGACCAAAGGTTCCATCCGCGAGACGCGGCGGACCGCCTCGTTCGACCCAGGGCTCCATGTTCGAGATAGTGTGGGGTGCCCAGTTTGGCAGCGGCACCGGCGAAAGCCGCTTCAGACAGGCATTCTCAAGGCAGGGAAGAATGACAACTGCGGCTCATCGACGGCCATCGACCACCCAGGAGCGTAGCTCTTCCGATGGAATGCGGGGCAGTTCAGTGCGGAGCTGTCGCAGCGTCTTCCAGGCTTCCTCGCGGTTCGCCGCCGCCCGTACGGGAGTAAGCAACGCGACGGGCTTGCCCCGATTGGTGATCGTGATCGTTTCTCGCTGGGCCACCGCGGGCAGGAGCTCATTGAGATGGGTCTTCGCGTCGAAGCTGCCAACCACACGCATGCAGCCACCCCTGCCCTGCCTGGTTTTATAACTCGTATAGTAGTGCAATCAGCGTCCGCCCTCTACGCGACGCAGCGTTCCGCAGACGGGAGCATGACCGGCGTGCTGTTGCGCGGCAGCGACGGCGGGGGGCGCTGGACGCGCATCGCGCTCTCGACGCCGCTTGCCAACATTGACTTCGTATCTGCGACGCTCGGCTTCGCCGAGGTCGGCGGAGGCGTCGTGCGGACGGAAGTTGGCGGTGTCACGTGGCGCCCAGCCGGATAGTATGCGGCCGCCGATGATGCACTTGTCTCGCCACCGGCCAGCACAGGAACTTCGTCGGACTGAGCGACTCCCGCCGGCGCGGGAGTCGCTCGCTACGTTCTTGCGAAAAGGCTTAGGGTCCGGAGAGCCGCACGCCTCATCAGGACCACAGGGGTAGTCCCCTGGAGGGAACAAGGTCATGCCGATCGATCGCCTCGACGGCGACGGCACCTATCTCCCATGGGGTGTACATGCCGCGTTCGGATCGCCTGCGGCATAGGATCCCCGGTGGGAATGGGGGTGGCGCGTGCATGGCCAAGATAGACCGAGGCGACCTGTCCGACATCGAGTCGGAACAGGCATTCGAGGTCATTGTTAGCCAGGCGCGCATCCGCCTTGAGATGCCGCAACTCATGGCGAGAGTGCTGGACTGTAACCCGGAGCTAGTCCATCGAGCCATCCGTGAGTGGGCGAATCATAGTCGACCACTCGCAGACATTGCAGATGACCTCCGGAGGACTTTGGGGGAGGGGTAGTACATGCGGGTGGCACTGTACTGCCGAATCTCTACGGACGAGGACCTGCAACGATACTCGCTTGTGAACCAGGAAGCGTCGTTACGCCGCTACTCCGAAGAGCGAGGCTGGGAGATCTCCGGCGTGTTCGTGGATCGGATCAGCGGCAGCAAGGACAAGCGCCCTGGCCTCAATCGCCTTCTCGACTTCCTGTCGAACGGGGACGCCGATGCGGTTGTGGTGACAGAACAAGATCGACTGAGCCGTCTTGATGAGATCCCATGGGCCCTTCTGAAGCAAACCTTCCGGGATTCCGGGGCGAGGTTCTTTACCCTGTCGGGCGAAGTAGACTTCCATAACGAGGATGACGAGTTCTCCGCCGACATAATGGCTTTGATCGATCGCCGCCGGCGCAAGACCATCGTGCGGCAGATGGTTCGCGGACGGGCGGGAGCAGCGAAAAGGGGGGAGTGGCTAGGGCGCCTTCCCTTCGGATACCGCCGGAATCCCGACACAAAGCATCTTGAGCCATGTGAGGCCGAAGCCCAGCTGATTCGACAGATCTTCCATCTCTTCAGCCAAGGCAAGATGGGCAGCCTCCGCCTTGCGTCCCTCATGCAGGACCTCATTCCGACTAGACGTGTGGACCAGAGCTTCATCGTTCACGTGTTACGGAACCCCGTCTACACGGGAGACCTCGTGATGGAGGTCGGGGGTGAAAGGATCTGTGTCGAGGGGGCACATGAGCCAATCGTCAGCAGTGATCTCTGGGTGACGTGCAACCGCCTTCTGATCGCGAGAAGTGCAGAGAACAAGAAGGCCAGGATCGAGAGCACGGTTGGGCTCGTTGCTGGGATGGTTTACTGCGCCGATTGCGGCCAACTCCTGTCACCTACGACGGCAACCAAACGAGTCGGAGGGCACGTGCTGCGCTACCGCTACTACAGGCATGTTCGCCAGCACCGGGACGGGGAGCTGCCCGACGGCCGTCCTTGCCGTGCGGCGCATCGGACGGAGAAAGTCGACGCCGACGCGCGAGCGCAGCTAGCCCACATCGCTACCTCGCCGGCCGCGAGGCGCCAACTCCTTCGCCGCCTGGGGGACAGCAAGGTGGTGGAGGAGCTTGAGGCGAGACAGGGGGAGCTCACCGAGCAGCTTGCGTCCCTCAACCGGAAACAGGAGCGACTCCTCCAGCTCTTCCTCTCGGGAGACTGGGATCGAAGCCGCCTCAACGCGGAGAAGAGACACCTGGACCGAAGCGTCACGACGCTCGAAACCGAGCTGCGCGAGTCGCAGGCGAGGTTGCGGCTCGTCAGGGCGGACTCCTTCAGCATCGATCTGATCGCGGAGACATTCGCTGTGGCTGCAGACCTGGAGAGTTTGACCTTTAGCGATCAGCAAACGGTCGTGCGCGGGCTCGTCGAACGTGTGGAGATCAACGGCGACGGGCGGGTGAAGGTGATCGCCAAGGTCTTGGTCGCCGCCCCCGATACGACTGCAACCGAGTTTGCACATCATCGAACCGGAGCAGGATAATCCTTCGGCCAAACCGAACTCGATCGCCTCCGACCTGTCTCGGCTACCGGATGCTGTCGTTACCGCCCTTGAGGGGCGACAGGTCCAGCCTCTGCTGATCGGACGCTAACGGGGAGGAGGCTGGTCCATGCGTAAGGCCAATGTCGTGATCGCGGGCGCTCCTGGCCTCGTCGGCCTGCAGATCGCGCGCGTACTCGAGGACCATCGGGACCTCCTGCCGCTCGGGAAGGTCCGCCTCGTTGCCAGCGGCCGCTCTGCCGGCCAGGAGCTCTCGCTCCTCGGAAGGGCATACCCCGTTGAGGCGCTGGGCGAAGATGCCTTCGAGGATATGGACTTCGCTTTCTTCGCGACGCCCAACGACGTGTCCGCCAAATACGCTCCAATCGCAGCCGCCGCAGGCGCCGTGGCGATCGACAAGTCAAGCTTCTTCCGAATGCAGGAGGAAATTCCGCTCGTCGTGCCAGAGGTGAACCCTGGGGCCATCACATCCCAGACCAAGATCATCGCGAGCCCCAACTGCTCGACGATCCAACTCGTCATGGCACTCGCCCCGCTCGAGCGCGCGGTAGGCATTGAGCGTGTGCTCGTGAGCACCTACCAGTCGGTGTCCGGGAGCGGACGCGAGGCGCTCGAAGGACTCGAAGCCGAGGCGCAGGCCTACGCAGGGGGCGAGGAGATCCCGCCGCAGGCCTATGCGCAGCCGATCCATATGAATGTGCTCGCCCAATGCGACAGCTTCCTGCCAGACGGCTTCACGAAGGAGGAACGGAAGCTCCGCCTGGAAACGCGCAAGATCCTCTCCCGGCCCTCGCTGCGCATCGCGGCCACCGCCGCTCGGGTGCCCGTGCGAATCAGCCATTCGGAGGCTGTGACGGTGGAGCTTCGACACCCTCTGAAGGCTGATGAGGCGCGCCGCCTGCTCGCGGCACAGCCCGGGGTACGCGTCGTGGACGATCCCGACCAAGGCCTCTACCCCACCGCGCGCATGGCGGAGGGGATCGACGACGTGCTGGTCGGACGCGTGCGTGAGGACCCCGATGAGCCGTCCGTGCTGCATCTCTTCGTGGTCGCCGACAACCTGCGCAAGGGTGCGGCGACGAACGCCGTGCAGATCGCGGAGGCAATATGGCAGAGCCGCCAGTGATCGTGCAGAAGTTCGGCGGTACGTCCGTCTCTGACAGGGAGCGGCGCGGCAGGGTTGCCGAGATCGTGCAGCGGAGCATCGACGAGGGCATGCGGGTCGTCGTGGTCGTGTCGGCACCTGGCCGCGCCGGCGACCCCTACGCGACCGACACCCTGCTCCGCCTCTGCGGCGAGGAGGGAGGCAGTGTGCCGGGGCGTGAGAGCGACCTTCTGGTCGCCTGCGGTGAGATCATCTCATCCGTCCTCGTGGCGGCGCGGCTGCGCAGCCTCGGGCTGCCCGCACGGGCGTTCACGGGTCCCCAGGCGGGCATCGAGACGGACGGGACGCACGGGGACGCCAAGATCCTTCGGGTCGACCCAGCGCCGCTGCGCGCCGCGATCGCGGAGGGCGTCGTGCCTGTCGTCGCTGGCTTTCAGGGCGGAACGCCGCAGGGCGACCTGGCGACGCTCGGGCGGGGCGGGTCGGATACGTCGGCGGCAGCACTGGGCGCCGCGCTCGGCGCGACGTTCGTCGACATCTTCACCGACGTCGACGGCGTCAAGACGGCGGACCCCCGGGTCGTGCCGGAGGCGAGAACGATCACCGAACTCGACTACGACGAACTGTTCCAGATGGCGGAGGCCGGGGCCAAGGTCGTGCATCCCCGCGCGGTCGAGATCGCGCGCCAGGCGCGCGTGCCGCTCAGGGTCCGTTCCACCTTCGCGGACGACGAGGGAACGTTGGTGGGCGGGATGCGCGTGGTGGACCTTTGGCAGTCGCGCCGACCCGAGCGCTCGATCGTCGGGGTGACGGACCGCGCCGACATCGGCGAAGTGGTCGTGCAGACCCCGATCGGCGAGAAACGTTCTGCCATCGAGGCCGGTATCTTCGGGGCTCTCGCGAAACAGGGCATCTCGGCAGACATGATCTCGGTCTCGCCGGGCCGCGTTGCGTTCATCGTCGACCTCGCGAAGCTTCAGGCGGCTGGCGAAGCGCTCGAAGCCCTGGGCCTGCCCTGCAGCCTGCGCGACGACGTGGCGAAGGTCGCGATCGTCGGCTCCGCGATCGCGGGCCTGCCGGGCGTCATGGCAACATTGGTCTCGGGACTCGTCGGCGCGGGCGTCGAGATCCTCTCCACGTCGGATTCACACTCCTCGATCGCCTGCCTGGTGCCGGCGAAGAGCCGTGTGGACGCCGTGCGCGCCCTGCATCGCCAGTTCCATCTCTCCTGACGTCCATTAGCCTAGAGGGGGTACACCGCATGCCGGTCGGACGCATGATGACCGCGATGGCGACGCCGTTCGGTTCCAGCTTGGAGCTCGACCTCGCGAAGGCCGGCAGCCTCGCGCAGCAACTCGTCGACGACGGTTCGGACGGGATCGTGGTCGCCGGCACGACTGGCGAGTCGCCGACGCTTTCCGAGGAGGAGAAGGTCCAGCTCTTCGAGACGGTCGTCGACGCCGTCGGGGACCGCGCCGGCGTCTGGGCGAATACCGGCAACTACGATACGGCGGCCTCGGTGAAGTTGACGCAGGCGGCGGAGCGCACCGGCGTACACGGCGTGATGCTCGTCGTTCCCTACTACAACCGGCCATCCCAGGAGGGGCTCTACCGCCACTTCCGCACGATCGCGGACGCGACGCCTCTACCGGTGATGCTCTACAACGTGCCGTCGCGCACCAGCCAGAACATGACCGCCGAGACGGTGCTTCGCCTCGCGCGCGACTGCCCGAACATCGCCGCGGTGAAGGAGGCGTCCGGTAGCCTCGAACAGGTCGCGGAGATCATCCGGGGCCGCGAGCGTGAGTTGACGGTCCTGTCCGGCGACGACAAGATGACCCTGCCATTGCTCGCGATCGGCGCGGACGGCGTCGTCTCGGTCGCATCGCACCTCGTCGGCCAGGAGATCCGGCGCATGATCGAAGCCTTCCTCACGGGACAGGTGCGCCTGGCGCAGGAGCTGCACCTGCGACTCCTTCCGATGTTCACGGGCCTGTTCTTCATGTCGAACCCCGTGCCGCTCAAGCGGGCGATGCAGCTTTGCGGGCAGGACATCGGAGGAGTCCGGTTGCCGCTCGCGCTGCCGAGCGCGGAGGAGGAGAAGTTCCTTCTGACGCTGCTGCGTACCCAGGGCCTCCTCTAGCAGCCCGACCGCGGGACGTCGCCGCGCTTGCCTTCGCGGGTCTGCGTCTGTATACTGCAAGTCAGATCTTGTGTACGGACCTGCGCCGAAAGGCAAACGGGTCCCTGCGGCGACTGCTGGGACGGCGGGCAGTCGCTTGAGGGGACGGGGCGGCTATGCCCGCCCTTGTTTGCCGTAGGCGCGCTCGCCCGCGTTGTCGTGTGCGTGCCAATGGGGCCAGCGCACAGAGGAGGGACCAATCGTTTGACAGGGCCGGCTAGACGTGCCCCCAAGAAGGCGCACGTCGCCGAGAAGGGCAAGCTGCACGTCATTCCGCTCGGTGGACTCGGTGAAATCGGCAAGAACATGACGGCGTACGAGTACAACGGGGACATCATCGTCGTCGACAGCGGCCTCGCGTTCCCTGAGGACGAGATGTTCGGCGTCGACCTGGTGATTCCCGATATCACATACCTGCTGGAGCACCGCGAGCAGGTGCGCGGCATCTTCCTGACCCACGGGCACGAGGACCACATCGGTGGCCTGCCGTTCATCCTCCGCCAGTTGCAGGTGCCGATCTTCGCGACGAAGCTGACGTTCGGGCTGATCCGCGGCAAACTCGAGGAGCACGGGCTCGTGGCGCACGAGAACTCGCGGGAGATCCGCCCCGGGGACACTGTCCACCAGGGGCCGTTCTACGTGGAGGCGTTCCGCGTCAACCACTCGATCCCCGACGCCGTGGGCTTCGCGATCCACACGCCGATCGGCACGATCGTGCACACCGGGGACTTCAAGTTCGACCAGACGCCGGTCGACGGCGAGGTCGCCGACTTCCACCGCCTCGCGGAACTGGGGCAGAAGGGCGTACTCGCGCTGTTCTCCGATTCCACCAACTCCGAGCGCCCGGGCTACACCGGATCGGAGCGCACCGTCGGACGCGTGCTGGAGGAAGTGATCGGCGGCGCGAAGCAGCGCGTGCTGGTCGCGTCGTTCGCGAGCAACGTGCACCGCATCCAGCAGGTGATGGACGCCGCGCACAAGCTCGGCCGCAAGGTCGCCGTCGTCGGGCGCAGCATGGAGAACGTCGTTCGCATCTCGCTGGAACTCGGCTACCTGAAGGTGGCCGAGGGGACGCTGATCGAGCTCGACGACATCAAGCGCTTCCCGGCGAACCAGATCGTGATCATGACGACGGGGTCGCAGGGGGAGCCGATGGCCGCGCTCTCGCGCATGGCGGCGTCGGAGCACAAGAAGGTCGAGATTCTGCCCGGTGACACGGTGATCATCGCCGCGACGCCGGTGCCGGGCAACGAGAAGTCGGTCTCGAAGACGATCAACAACCTCTACAAGCGAGGCGCCGAAGTCGTCTACTCGACGAACATGGGCGTGCACGTCTCCGGGCACGCGAGCCAGGAAGAGATCAAGCTGATGATCACGCTGACGCAGCCCCGCTTCTTCGTGCCGATGCACGGCGAGTACCGCCACCTCACGCACAACTCGCGCCTCGCGGAGAGCCTCGGCGTGCCGAAGTCGAACATCCTCCTTGGTGAGAACGGCTCCGTCTTCGAGTTCACCGAAGGCACCGCCGCGATCGTCGGGAAGGTGAATTCCGGCATGGTGCTCGTCGACGGGCTCGGCGTGGGGGACGTCGGCAACATCGTGCTGCGCGACCGCAAGCTGCTCGCGGAGGACGGCGTGATCGTCGTCGTCGTCGCGATCGACCGTGAGTCGCAACTCCTGATCTCCGGTCCGGACATCGTCACGCGCGGCTTCGTCTACGTCCGCGAGTCGGACCAGCTGATCGAGGACGCCAAGCAGAAGATCCGCGAGGCGATCGGCAACGCGGACAGCCGTCGGCTCGGAGACTGGTCGGCGATCAAGTCGCTGGTGCGCGACACGGTCGGACGCTTCGTGTTCGAGCGTACGCGTCGGCGTCCGATGGTGCTCCCGATCGTGATGGAACTCTAGTGCCGCCCCGACTCCGGGCCGGCATCGCACTGACGCTGGCGAACCTTCTGTGGGCTACGACCTACACGGCCTCGGCGTTGGCGCTTTCCATCGGCGCAGGGCGGCTCGCCGCCCTGCGCTTCGCCGTTGCCGGAGTCTTCGTTCTGGCCCTCGTGCTGCGTGCCGGATTGCCGCGCGGTCGCCTGCTCTGGCAGGCGGCCGGCCTCGGAGTTCTTGGCTTCAGCGTCGCGTTCGGCTTCCAGCTCCTTGGCGTCGAGTACGCAGGCGCGACGCTCGCCGCCCTATCGATCGCGCTCGAACCACTGGCGACGGCACTCGTCGGGCGGGTGCTCCTGGGAGAACGGCTCGGCCGCCTCATGCCCGTGGCGTTCCCGATGGCGCTCTTGGGTACGTGGCTTCTGGCGGGCGCGCCTATGCCGGGACACGGTGCGCATTTCCTCGGAGTCGCCTTCCTGCTGCTCGCGACCGCGTGCTACGGGTTCTACAACGTACTCGGCAAACCGCTTGCGCACGCGATCGGGGAGTTCCGGCTGACGGGCATCGGCACGGTGGCCGCGGCGATCACGCTCGTGCCGTTCCTCTTCTTTGGACCCTGGCCGCACATTCGCACCACCGACTGGGCGGCGATCGTCTACCTCGGCTTTGGCCCGACGCTGGTCGCGTACTCGCTATGGTTCTACGCGGTGCGGCGGGCGCACGTCGGCTTCGCGGCCATCTTCCTCTACGTCCAGCCCGTCGCCGGCGCGGCGCTCGGCTGGCTTTGGCTCGGCCAGGCGCTCAGCGCGCTGCAGCTTGTCGGCGGTGGCCTCATCCTGTTGGGCGTGTACCTTGGTGCTCGCGCGGGCGTAGAGCGCAAGGGGATTGCCGCCTAGCGCGCGAACGGCGGACGGGCATGCTAGCGCGGGGGGGACCGTGCATTGTCTGACGAGAAGGAGCAGGGTAAGGAGCGGGAGGAAGCGATCGAGAGCCTCGGCACGACGGAGGTTCCCCGCGCGAAGAGCCCCGTGCACTGCCTGACGATCATCGGGCAGGTCGAGGGCCATGTGCTCTTGCCCAACCAGAACAAGACGACGAAGTATGAGCACGTCATCCCACTGCTTGTGGCGATCGAGGAGAACCCGGAGATCGAGGGCCTTTTGGTTATGCTCAACACGGTCGGCGGCGACGTCGAGGCCGGGCTCGCGATCGCCGAACTGATCGCTGGGCTGTCGAAGCCGACGGTCAGCCTCGTGCTGGGCGGAGGTCACTCGATCGGTGTGCCGATCGCGGTCGCCGCCGAGCAGTCGTTCATCGCGCCGACAGCGACGATGACGATCCACCCGCTGCGCATGAACGGTCTCATGGTGGGTGTACCGCAGACCTACGAGTACATCGATCGCATGCAGGACCGCGTCCTGCGCTTCATCGCCGGCCATTCGCGCATCCCCGAGCCGCGGCTCAAGGACCTGATGATGCGCACTGGCGAACTCGCCCGCGACGTCGGCACCGTGCTCGTCGGAGGAGAGGCGGTGCGCGAGGGACTGATCGACCAGGTCGGGACGCTGCGCGACGCGATGGCCGCCGTACTGCGGCGCATCGAGCGCCAGAAGGGGGTGAGCGCAGGTGCTCTACACGATCATGCCGCCCGAGCTGATCTGGCAGACGCCGGAGACCGAGAGCCCGCCCTCGCTGCGGCCCATTCCGGGGGGGCTCGTCGCCGTACGTCGAGACACCGCGGGCCGCTCGACCGTTGAACGCCTGATCTCGACCGACCCGATGCTCTACCTCCGGCCAGACCTCCAGCCTGGGATCGACTGGCCGCACTAGCCCACAGGCCGCCGTAGTCGGTCAGGTCTCGACGGCCCGTATCGTACGGCGCATGAGCGGACGAGCCGGAAAGGGGCGTGCGACTTCGGCGAAGCCCGCGGCCCGGAACATGGATGCGACACCATGGTAGGCGGACGCGTCGTCGACCGGCCGCACCGTCGAGTCGACCGGATACGCTTCAACCGTTCGCGCGCCGCGCTCCTCCGCGTACGCGATCGCCGCCTGCAGCAGCGCCTGGGCGACGCCGCGACGGCGGTGGGCGCGGTGGATGAAGAAGCAGACGATCGCCCACGTGCCGTCGCTCGGCGACAGTCTGGCGAAGGCGGAGCGTTCGACCCTGCCGTAATCCTGCCTCGGTGCCAGGGCCACCCATCCCACGGGCTGCGCGCCCCGGTACGCGAGCAGCCCAGGGTTCCGCCCGTCTTCGACGAGTACCTGGAGGCGCCGCCGGTTGCACTCGCCACCCGCACGCGCGCCTGCTTCGGCGTCCCGGCCGGTGAGGCGGTGCCACATGCACCAGCACCCGGCGGACGCGCCGTTTTCGCCGAAGAGCGACACCAGGTCGGGCCAGCGCTGCGCCGTCGCGGGCACCACGTGGATGCCGTCCATTCTTTGGCCTCCTCTTGCGGGCAAGGTCAGCGCAAGGATTCGCCACCGACGTCTGGGGGCCTCCGGGCGTACCCGCATCGTCCTGTACGCTCTTGCGCGCAGGTCCCTTTGGGCCGGGTTGCGAAGAGCGTAGGTGGATCCACAGCTGGGAGGGAACTGTCCTTGCCGGAGAAACGCCCTGTCGTTCCGGAGGATCTGCTGCGCATCCGGCTACCCGGAGACGTTCAGATCGTCCCAGGCGGCGACCTGATCATCTACGTCGAGAAGTGGAATGACCCGGACGAGAACAAGAGCCGCGCCCGCATCCGTGCGATCCGTCCAGCAGTGGGGGACGCCTTCGACCTCACGGGCGGCGACGGCGACACCTCGCCCCGCGTCTCGCCCGACGGCACGCGCCTCGCGTTCCTGCGCAAGGGCGCCGAGGATCCGCAGATCTGGATCCTGCCCCTCCGGGGCGGAGAGGCCTGGCAGTTGACCAACATCCGGGGTGGAGTCGACGCGCCGGCCTGGTCTCCGACAGGCGATCGGCTCGCGTTCACCGCGAGCCTCGACGAGAAGGGCATCGTGGCCGAAGACGCCGAGAAGGAGCAAGACCCCTTCCGCCTCAACACGGCGGACGTCAAGGTGATCACCGAGCTCGCGCACAAGCTTGACGGAGAGGGATACTTCGGGCCGCGCAGACCGTGCCTGTGCGTCGTCGAGGCGGAGGCCCACGCGCAGCCGCGCCAGCTCACCCAACCGCCCTACCGCGTATCCGATCCGAGCTTCACGCCCGACGGCGACGCGATCATCTTCGCCTCACGCCGAGACGAGGACTACGACCGCTACCTGGAGGAGCATCGCCTCTACCGCATCCCGGTGGCGGGAGGCGACGCGGTCGCACTGACGGAGCCGGGCGCCGGCGAACCCGCTCCGTCGCAGTACGGTATCGCCTACGTGAGCTACGATCCGCAGGCGGACGGGTACGACAACGCCCAGCTCTACCTCCTTCCGCCCCAGGGTGGGGAGGCGCGGGCGGTTGCGCCGGACTTCGACCGGACGATCGGCAACTCGACGGTCTGCGACCTCCCGGCGACTTCTTCGGGAGGCATCACCTGGGCGGCGGACGGGAAGTCGCTGCTGGCGATCGCGTCGATCGATGGAACCGCACAGCTCTGCCGCTTCGACCTACGGAGCGGAGAGGTTGAGCGGCTAACCGAGGGCCGCCAGGTCGTCTACGGCTACGCCGTCGCGGGGGGGCGCATCGCGCTCGCGGTTGCCACCCCGACCGACCCGGGGAACATCTACCTCCTCGAAGGTGGCAGCCTGCTTCAGCTGACGCACGTCAATCGAGATTTCTTCGCCGAAGTGCAGACGGCGGAGCCCGAGTTCTTCGCCGCGGATTCGGGCGAGGGCCATACCGTGGACACCTGGGCGATCCGCCCGCAAGGAGCGGCCGACGGCCACAAGGTGCCGACGATCCTGATGATCCACGGCGGGCCCATGTCGATGTACGCGCACACCTACTTCTTCGAGTTCCAGCTGATGGCGGCAAGCGGCATGGGCGTCGTCTACACGAACCCCCGCGGTTCGCAGGGGTACGGCCGCGCGTTCTGCGAGGCGATCCGCTACGAGTGGGGGAACAAAGACCTCGAGGACATCTACACGGGCCTCGACGCCGCCATCGCGCGGTTCGACTGGATCGATCCAGAGCGCCTCGGCGTCGGCGGGGGGTCCTACGGCGGCTACATGACCAACTGGATCGTCGGCCACACAGACCGCTTCAAGGCGGCTGTGAGCGGGCGCTCCGTCGTCGACTGGCGCGCGATGGTCGGCACGGGTGACGGGGGTTGGGACTGGACGCGCCGCGCGGGCGGCGTGCCTCCCTGGGTGGACGACACGTGGTACCGCCAGCAGAGCCCGATCACCTACGTCGAGAACATCAGGACGCCACTCCTGATCGAGAACCAGGAGGGAGACCTTCGCTGCCCCCTGGAGCAGGGGATGATGCTCTACTCGGCGGTCAAGTGGCTGGGGAGGGCGCCGGTGCGCTTCGTGCGCTACCCGGACGAGTTCCACGGGATGAACCGCACGGGCAAGCCGTGGAACCGCATCCATCGCCTGCGGGAGATGCGCGATTGGTACCTCCGGTACCTCGTGCCGCGGGGCTGACCGATAGGCCCGGCCGGCAACGCGGCGTCGCCGCACGGATCTTGACCGGAAAGAAGAAGTAGCCCCCTCTTCGGGAGGCTACTTCTTCCATGGAGAGCACGAGAGAGCACGCGCCACCGGCTGCATACCCCATTCGCCACAGGGGGTCCAGGCGGCCCGGGGCCTCGCCGAAAGGAGAACTTTCGTCACGCGCATGGATCGGCGATCCATGTTCGTCCAGCAGAAGATGGAGGATAGGGGATCAACCTGTCCATCCAGTACCGTCGCCCGATGGGACAGGATCGGGGATGGCGCGCAGTACATCCTCCACGGCGCGGGCTGCGGTCTGGATCGTGCAGCTACCCTGAAACTCGCTGAGTGCCGCCATCGTGCCAGGTTGGACGGCGTCCTTCGGCGGCGCTCCGGCCAGGTCGTAGAACGTGATGGCATCTTGGGCACGCTGACGTCCCGTTCCCTCCACGAGCAGGAACCCATGCAGCAGTGCGAATGCCCTGCGCCGCCGCTGCGAGACGCCGGCGATCTTCCGACCCTCGATCGAGATGTCGTACTTCCCGGCGCAGACGCTGCCTGGGATCTCACCCACCTCGCAGTCGAGGCCCAAACCGTGGATTGATTCGCGGAAAGTCGCCGTGATGAGGCGAAACCCCTCGTCGACACTTGGGAGATGCTCTCCCGAGAACGCGATCGCGACGTTCAGCACTCCCTCGTCGAGCACGACGAGTCTGCCACCGGACGTGCGCACGTGAACCTCGAAGCCCAGCGACCGGAAGTGGGAGATCGCTTCGTCCGCATGCGGGAGACGTGCGTCGCGTAGCCCCAGGACCAGGCTGGGACGGTGGCACCACAGGCGCGCCAAGCGGGTGCCGGCCTGCTCCGAGAGGTGCTCGTCGATCGCGAAGCTCGACTCCACGGAGGGCAGGGGATCCAGATGGATGAGGGTGTCCACGCTCCACCTCTTTCGAGGTTCCCATTGTCGCTTAAGTGTGTGCGCGGGCGCATCCCCTTTTGGATGGCCGCAAGGCCGGTGTCATTAACGCTAGGCGGATTCCCGAACCGGAAGGCAAGTTCCCTCTGCAAGCGTGACCCGAAGTGGGATGGGCATCAGTCGGTCCGAGGCCACCGCGATCGCCACGCTGGGGAACAAAGTTCGGAAGGACGTGCCGCACTCCTTGAGAAACTACCCGTAGAGGTGATCGGGTGCCCCTAGAAACCAAGTGGTTCACCGTCCAGGAAGTCGGGGACCGAATCTACGCCGCGGTGGCTCTGCCCGGCACGGGTGCGGGTTCGAACGCCGGCATCGTGGATCTCGGCGGCTGTACGCTCGTCTTTGACTCTATGATGACTCCGGCGGCCGGAGAGGCGCTGCGCAGCGCAGCCGAGGACATCACGGGACAGAGCGTGCACTATCTCGTCCTGAGCCACCGCGACTACGATCACGTCCTTGGCGCCCAAGCCTTCGCCGACTGCGTCGTGATCGCAACGGAGGCGACGAATGCCGTGGCTCGCCGTCGTGTCGACGGCATTGTTGCCGCCACAGATGCGGAGCGCAAGGCAATCGTTGCGGGGATGGCCCGAGAAGTCGAGGAGGCGGAGGATCCGGCGCTTCGGCCTGAGCGTGAAGGCTTCCTGAACGACCTGGAGGCCTTGATGGACGTGCATGGGCAACTCGCCCCGCGTTACGCCGACATCCGCTTCCACCAAGAACTCACCATCACAGGCTCGCGCCGTGCCATGCAGCTCCTTGAGGTCGGTGCGGTCCACACGGAGAGCGACGTCGTCGGCTGGCTCGCGGACGACGGCGTACTGTTCTCCGGCGACATCGTGCAGGTCAAGAACCATCCTGCCATCCGCTGCGGCGGCCCCGCCGAGTGGGACGCGGCGATCGGGAAGGTGGCGTCGCTTGCCGCGCGGGTCGTCGTATCTGGCCACGGCCCGGTAGCTGGCGGCGAGGTGGTGGATCTGACGCGTCGTTACTTCGCCCAGGTCCCGGCGATGACGACAGAGGAACTGCTGCCGGAGCCCTTCAACACATGGCGGGCGCGCGACGTCTGGAGGCAGAATCTGCGCTACCTCGGATCGCTGGGACGTCCCGAGGGTAAGTGAAGAGTCGCGCAACAGACCACCTGATGGACGATCAAGCGGTCGAGAGCACCAACCGACGCCTTGATGCCCGATCAAGAGGTTTCGGCGGCCTAAGACTAGACCATGTACAAGTCCTTCCGCTCATCGGCGGAGAAAAGACCCGCGGACAGTTGTCGGACCGCGTGCTCTTTGACCCGCAGATATTTGGTGCGATGGATGCTGTCACCGATCACCGCCAACCATCGGTCTCTGTAGAGGTGTCGCAAAAGCCATGTAACGAACGCAGCAGGCGACAGTACAGACAAAAATGGCAAACGTATGTCGTTCTGGAATCCAATTTCAAGTTTGGACAATGCGCCATCGCTTGGCGTATCTCTCCGAACAGTACGTCAGCTTTGCTTCCGGTTCCGGACACGCGAAGCCATCCCTTGGCTACGCATTACCCACATTTCCGCTGTCATGGGTTAACAAATTAAGCATGAGTTAGGAGCAAGGAACTACCAATCCACATGGCGAAGAAAGGAGACCAGGGAGGGGTCGGCGATCAACGATGTGACATGGGCTGTGCACGAATGCGGCCGGGCGGAGTTCGGTGACGCCCGCCTGACGCAGCGGTTCGTTAAGGTCGTTTCGGCTTTGGCGGAGCATCCGGAAGCATCGGTGGTCCAGGCGAC
>JAJYTE010000009.1 GCA_021793215.1 Bacillota bacterium | reverse complement strand
CTTTGCGTTCCGTACCGAGGCGGGAGGTTCCCGCCTTGAAACGGTCAACGCCGCGTACACCAGCCAAACCTGTCCCAATCCGGCGTGCGGGTTCGTCCACAGGGAAAACCGGCACGGGGACAGGTTTCACTGCCTGCAGTGCGGGTGGGATGGTGACGCGGACGTTGTGGCCGGAATGAACCTGCTCGCCAGGGTGAGCGACCCCGACATTCATCTTTGGACCCCCAAGGAGAAGGTCAAGGCCATTCTGGACGAGAGGTTCCGCCGCCGGAAGGAGACCGGGAACCTGGTTCGCCCCGTGAACCAGGGGAACGGTACACCGCTCCCGGCCGGGCTCCAGAGAAGCCGCGCGGGTATACCCGTCTGACGGTGTCACCCGCGAGGTCCCGCCGCGGCCCTATGGCTCGGGTGCCACAGGGAAACACCACGACGGGCGGAGTGCGAACAAAGAAAAGCCTATGTTGAGATTTGCGTAGGCTTTTCAGAGCGGCATCGGCTCAAAGAGTTCCTCGGCCCGCACCGTCAGCCCCCTCCCCCGGCGCTCCACCCGGCCCCGCACGCCCAGCACCGGCGGCGGCGCCCCGAACAGGAGATCCCCCTGCAGGCGGTAGACTTCCTCGAACGCCGCGAGGTCCAAAAGCCCCGTCTCGTCCTCGAGCATGAAGAAGGCGATCACCCGTCCGCTGCGCGTCGGCGGCCGGTGCGGGCGAAAGAGCACGCCTGCCACCAGGACGTCCGCGCGGTGGCGCAGTCGCCGCACCTGCGCGACGGACGCGATGCCCTTCTCCTGCATCTCGGCGCGCAGCGTGCGCATCAGGTGGGCGGGACCGCGCAGGCCGAGCACGGCCTCCTGGCGCCAGAAGCGCTGCCGGGGCGGGAAGTCGGAGATGTCTGGGGGCTCCGCGGCGAAGAGCTCCCCGCGCTGGCTGAGCCGGCCCGCCTGCCACAGCAGGCGACGCCGGTTGCGGTCCAGCCGGTCGAGTGCCCCCGCGTCGACGAGCGCCTGCAGCTCGGCCGCACGGAGCCCGGTTCGCTGCGCGAGATCCGCGAGGGAGCGGAAGGGGCCGTCGCCGCGCGCCGCGAGGATCGCCTGCCGACCGGCCTGCCCCAGCCCGCGCACGGCGCACAGCCCGACCCGCACCCTCCCGTCGCCCTCGACGTGGTAGAGGTCGTCCGAGCGCATGATGTCGAGCGGCGCGAAGCGTACGCCGCGCCGCAGCGCCTCGGCGACCAGGATGTGCGGCGGGTAGTAGCCCATCGGCTGCTGCGAGAGGAGCGCCGCGAAGAGCGCGTCCGGCCGCCGCGCCGAGAGCTGCGCCGTACGCAGCGCCGTGTGGGCGAAGGCCGCCGCATGCGCCTCCGGGAACCCGTAGCTGGCATACCCCTCCAGCATGCGGAAGATCTCGCGCGCGACACCCTCATCGGTGCCGCCCGCCGTCGCCCGCGCGACGAACCGCTCGCCGATCGCCGCCATCTCGCGCGTCGAGCGCGCATGGGTCATGACCCGGCGCAGTTGGTCCGCCTCCCCCGGCGGCAGGCCGCCGATCGTCGTCGCGATCTCGATCACCTGCTCCTGGAACAGGACGACGCCGTACGTCTTCTCGAGGATCGGGCGAAGGCGTTCGTCGAGGTAGGTCACTTCCTCCTGGCCAGCCCGCCGCCGAAGGTAGGGCCCGACCATGTTGCCCTTGATCGGCCCTGGCCGGATGATGGCGATCGCATGGACGATGTCCTCGAATCCGCGCGCGGCCATCTTGCCCTGCAACGTGCGCTGCGCGGGGCTCTCCAGTTGGAAGAGCCCCATCGTCTCCCCCCGCGCGACGATCCCGATCGCCGCAGGATCCTGGTCGGCCTTGGCGTCGCGCAGCTCCGGCGCCGCCTTGTACGCCTCGTCGAGCGCCGCGAGCGTGCGCAGGCTCAGCAGGTCGAACTTCAGGAGGCCGAGATCCTCGACGTCCACCTTGTCGAACGGTACGATCGCGACCCCTTTCGCCGATCGCTGGCGCGGCGCGACGTCGCTGAGCGGTCCGCGGCTGACGACGAGGCCGCCGAGGTGCGTGCCGAGGTGGCGCGGCAGTCCGGCCACGGCCGCGCAGGCCCGCAGCAGGAGTCCAAGGCGCTGCGGCCCGATCGGCGACGCCTGGAGCTCGGGGAAGAGGTCCCAGCGCTCGGCGATCGCGTCGGCCGGCAGCCAGGGCAGCCTGCCCTGCACCTCCTTGAGTTCCGCCTCGGGGAACCCGAGCGCCTTGCCGAGGTCGCGCACGGCCGAGCGCGCCTGAAACGTCTGGTAGGTCGCGACGCCGGCGACGTGCTCCTGCCCGTAGGTGCGGAAGAGGTACTCGGCGACGCGGTCGCGGGCGCGATGGTCGAAGTCGAGGTCGATGTCGGGCCGCTCGGCGCGCTCGCGGCTCAGAAAGCGCTCGAACAGCAGGCGGCGCGCGATCGGGTCCACCTCCGTGATGCCGAGGCAGTAGGCGACGGCGGAGTCCGCCGCGGAGCCCCGGCCGGCGAAGCGGATGCCCTCGCGCTGCGCGAAGCGCACGACATCCCAGACGAGCAGGAAGTAGTCCGCGAACCCGAGGTCCTCGATCGTCTCGAGCTCGTGCGCGATGCGCTGGTGCACCGCGCCGTCCGTCCTGCCGTAGCGGCGCTGCGCCCCCTCGTAGGTGAGGCGGTGCAGTTCGCCGTCCGGCGTCCTCCCAGGCCCGAGCGCGAAGGCGGGGTAGAGCCGGGCGCCGAAGCTGAGGGCCGGCGCGCAGCGCGCCGCGACCTCGTCCGTCGCCGCCAGCAGCTCCGGCTGGTCCCGAAAACGCTCCGCCATCTCCTGCGGCGAGAGCAGGTAGCGCTCCCCGTTCAGCGGGCGCTCCGGGTGCAGCTGGTCGACCGTGATCCCCAGGCGAACGCACGTCAAAAGGTCGTGCACCCAGAAATCCTCCCGGCTCAGGTGGTGCACGTCGCAGCTCGCCACCGCGGGGATCGAGAGGCGCCGCGCAAGCTGGAGGAGGCCCGCCTCGAGCGCCGCGTCCCCCGGCAGGTAGCCGCGCTGGATCTCGACGTAGAAGCGGTCCGGGAAGGCGTCGCGCAGCGTGCGAAGTGCCGCCTGCGCCCGCTCCTCGGAGCGGGCGAGCAGCGCCTGCGCCGCCGCTCCCTGGCGACAGCCGGAGAGCGCGATCAGCCCCTCCTCGCGCCGCAGCGCGGAGAGGGGCATGCGCGGGCGGCTGCGCGGCGAACCGAAGTGCGCAGCCGTCAGGGCGCGGCACAGGCCGGCGTAGCCGGCCGGCCCCGTCGCGAGCAGCGTCAGGTGCGTGCCGTCCTCCATCTCCACCTCGGCCCCGGCGATCGGCCGGATGCCGGCCCCTTCGGCGGCGCGATGCAGCGAGACGACGCCGCTGACGCTTGCGCGGTCGGTGAGGGCCAGCGCCGTGAAGCCGAGCTCGGCCGCCCGCCCTACCAGCGCTTCCGGCCGCGCCGTGCCGTCGAGCAGCGAGAAGGCGGAGTGCACGTGCAGGTGCACCATCACGCCGCCTCCCGCCCGGCAGAAGTAGTTTCAGTCGTAGTTGCGCGTCAGGGTCCAGTCGCGGCGGCCAAGGTCGAAGAGCAGTTCGAAGACGCCGCCGCCTTCCGTCTCCACGCGGTAGACCTGTCGGTCCCCCTTGCCCTCCCACCACTCCCCGGCCTCGCGCCACACCTCGAGGATCCGCGAGACGCGGTGCTGATCGCGGTAGCGGAAGAGGATCGGTGCCCCATCCGGCCGTGCCGCGACCTGGATCGGCCGGTTGACGAGACGCGACATCGCGGTTCCCTCCTCAGCGCAGTGCGTCCGCCGACCGGCGGTAGGGATCGAAGAAGGCGAGGCGTCGCTCGCGCGCGGGCAACTGCAGCGGCGCGGCAATCCGCGGCCGCACCGGCCGGGTGCGGACCGGGTAGAAGAGACCAGGTTCGGCCTGGGGCAGCGCCTGCGCGCGCGACGGACTAAGCTGCAAGGAGATCTCGCGCACCGGTCCGCGCACCGCCATCAACGCGAGCCCGAGGGCGGTCGCCTCGAGGCGGGCGCGCTGGCGCGTGGGACGCAGGAGCTCGCGCCGGCTGCGCGCCTCCCGGTCGTCCTCGCCCACGATGCCGACCTCCACCGCCCCGATCGCCGGGATGCCGCCCGGTCGCGCGGAGAGCGCCTCGAGCCCCTCGCAAACGGCGCGGACGATCTCTGCCTGGGTCATGCACGGCGCGCTGTCGTACCGTCTGCGCCAGCCGAGGTCCGGCGCCTGCGCCATCGGCCGGTAACCACTCGCCTCTTCACCGCGGGCGAAGGCCGAGAGTTCCTGCGCGATTGGACCGATCTGCTCCCAGAGCGTCCCGACACCGATCGCCTGCAGGTCGCCGACATGCGTCAGCCCGAGCCGCTCCAGGCGGCGGGCCGCGGCGGCGGGCAGCCAGGCGAGCGCGCCGAGCGACAGTTCCGCGCGCTCGCCGCCGCAGATCTCCCCGCCCTCGGCGAGACGGCGCGCTCCGCCCCGCGCCAGCGCCTGGGTCTCATACAGGCTGCGTCCAAGGGCGACGCGCGCCCACCAACCGAGCCCGCGCAGGTCCAAAAGCAGCGCCTGAGGGTTCGTCCCCGGCCAGATCTCCGCCGCCGCCGCACCGATGCCGCAGTCCATCCAGCTGCGGGCGTGCAGCAGGAGGCGCTCCCCCAGCGCATCCTGCAGGTCCTGGCAGGCCTCGGCGCCGGGGTCGCGGCGCCAAAGCGCACCGGTGCTCAGCAGTGCGGCGGGCGAAAGCTCGTCTCCACTGCGCAGGCCGGCGGCCGCCGCCTGCGCCGTGAGGTCGGCGACGCGCCGTCCCTCGAGCACCACCAGCGCCCGATCGCGCAGCGCCGGCTCACGTGCCTGCAGAACCTGCGTTCGCAAGCCGAGCACCTCGACGTAGACCAGCATGGGCTCTCCCCCCGAATTAGAACACTTGTTCTGTATCGAGTATAGGTCCCTCCTCCGCAGGCGTCAAGCGCCCGAGGACGCAGAAACGCCGCCCCCCCTGCGGAGGACGGCGACGCGCGCAGCGAACCCGTACGAGGCCCGCTGCGCTAGGCGATGAAGCTGTAGATCCAGAGGAAGATGGCGACCGTCAGCACGCCGACGAGGATGAAGATGACTCCGGGGCTGGCGTACGGCGAATTCTCAGTGGCCGCCATCGCGACCTGTCCAAATGCCATCGATGCGAAGAAGACGAGTGTGAACAGCCAGCGACGCAACTCCCCACCTCCCGAACTCCGGACCATTGTAGCACGAGGTCCTGCGCCGGGCCATCGCCCATGGCCAAGCGCAGGACCCGCGCGCCTCGGAGAGAAACTCGCAGCGGTGCGGCAGGTGCCGACCCAGGTTCCAGAGAAATCTCCTGTACGAACGCGCGGTGCGTTTAGTAAAATGCACGGCAAGGAACTTTGGGGCGCTCCTGCCTGAAGTTCCAGAGCGCGCAGTGGGAGGTGCTCCGCAATGGCCAACCGGCTGTTCACGGTGTCCGAGGCGAACGCTCTCGTTCCGTTCCTCGAAGGCCACCTCCGCCGACTTCAGGAGCTCCAGCGCCAGGCCCAGTCCCACTTCGAAGAGATGGAGCAGATCAAGGCGGTCGGCTACAAGCCGGACGGCAAGCTCATCCTCCAGCGCGACTTCCAGGACACTCGCGAGTCGTTCGACCGCTCCGTGGCCGAGGCGAACGCGCGCATCGCAGACATAAACCGCACCGGCTGCCAGCTGAAGAGCGTCGAACTCGGGCTCGTGGATTTCCCGGGCAAGGTCGACGACCAGGACATCCTGCTCTGCTGGAAGCTGGGTGAAGACGCCCTCCGCCACTACCACACGCCGCTTGAAGGCTTCGACGGCCGTCAGCTCCTGCCGGAACGTTGCCTGCCGCAGGAATCCGGGGAGGCAAGCCAGTAGCATCGACAGTCGACGAGGAGGGCGCCGGGAAACCGGCGCCCTCCTTTGTATCTCATCTTGCCTTGGCGCCGATCACGGTTGAATCGCGTAATCCTTCTCCACGCGCGAGATCAGCTGCGACCCGCTCACCCACCCGTCGTGGCTGTCGATGATCTTCCCCTTCGCGGAGACGAGGGAGAACCACGGCATGTCCTGGGCGCGGTAGGCGTCGGCGACAGTTCCTGTCCTGTCGAGTAGCACCGGGAACGACACGCCGAGCCCGTGGAGCCGAGAACGTGCGGTGGCGAGCGACGGTTCGGTCTGCAGTTCGTCGATCACCACAAGCTCAGGCCCGCCGTGCTGGCGCGCCCAGGTCGCGTACGCCTCGAGGGACCGTAGCTGCGTGACCGCGTCCGGCACCCACGAGGCGAACAGGACGACGACCCTTGGCTTGCCCTTCGCAAGCGTCGTCGGCTGCGTTCCAGGCGTGAGCGCGGGCAGCGTGACCGACGCGGCGGGCGATTGGCGCGGGTCCGCGGTGCTTCGCGGCAGCCGAGGCGCCTTCGCCGTGCCCTTCGGCAGAACGTGCGCGATGTCATAGGCGAGGATGCGGGACTCCTGCCCAAGGACGCCGTAGCGCGCGTTCGTGAGGTAGAGGTAGCGCTCACGCCCCTGCTGGTCGATCAGGAAGAGCGCAGGTGTGTGGTCGATGTTGCCCTGGACGATCTGGACGTCGATGTGGTAGAGCTTCCAGACGTGCTTGAGCTGCGAGAGGCTGCCGGTCAGGAAGTCGGAGGTGTGCAGGATGCCGTGCGCGGAGGCGTAGTCGTAGACGTCCTTTACGCTGATCGCCTGCGGGTTCGCGTCGATGTTGACGATCTGAACGTCCTGCCCCGCCTTCCCGAGCATGTGCACCGCGGAGACCATGTTGGCCGTCGTGAGCGGGCAGATCGTCGTGCACTGGCTGTCGGTGAAGGCGAGCAGCACGACTTTGCCGTGGAAGTCCGAGAGCGAGACGCTCTGGTCGAACTGGTTCGTCAGGGTGAAGTTTGGCGCCGTGGTCATCCCGAGGCTGCTTCGCCCCATCAGCAGGTTGCCTGGGTTCGGCCGGCTCGCGGACGGAGGAGGAGACGGCGACGCGGCCGCACCGCATCCGGCGAGTAGGACCACGGCGCACAGCGCGACCACTGCGAGGTGCAGCGGCGATCGGCCCCGCCGTGCGCGATGCGACATGCCTCGCCCCTCCCCTTGGATCAGGATCTGCGCGCGCCGCCCGCGTCCGGATGCAGGGGAGGCACGACGCGGAGCTGCGGGCGCGGGTGGGGTTCCAGGGCGCGCTCGGAGCGCGCCCACTGGATGAACGTCACGGCGAACGAGCCGATCAGCGAGATGTGCATGATCACTGCCATCACGTTCGCGCCGAGCTGCTGGTCACCGAGCTGCGTCAGTCCAAAAAGGCGCGGCGTATGGTCGTAGTACGGGTAGATCGGGTGGGTCTGGAAGATCACGAGCAGGAGCGGCGTGATCATCGGCAGGGTGTTCAGGAAGAGGTAGAGCATGCGCTTGATCGGCTGCAGCCGCGGCAGGCGCTCCGTCTGGCTCCATACCGGCCACCAGAGCGCGAGCGCTGCGATCAGATAGAAGGCGTGCTCCAGGAAGTGCGCCGGCGGACTCAACTCCGTGAGGTCGTAGAACGGCGGCCAGATCGAGAGGCAGAGCATGATCGCGAAGAAGGCGGACCCGATGAGCGGGCGGGTCAGGAACGTCACGATCCCGCGGGTCGGGCGCCAGTCGAGCAGAGGCTCCACGAGCCACGCCGGCGTGCCGATCAACAGCAGCGGTGCCGAGACCATCGTGAGCAGCGCATGCTGCGTCATGTGCGCCGTGAAGAGGTAGCCGTCGGCGAGCACGTCGAGCGGACCACCGAAGCCAACGTAGATGAAGGCGAGGCCGATGAGGAACGCGACCAGTTGTCCAGCGGGCACCGGGGCGCTGCCGCGGAAGTGCTTGCGGCCCTGGGGGCCGACCACCCAAAGGTAGGCGGCGGCGAACGGCAACAGCGAGATCAGCACGTCCGGCTCGACCCACTGCACCCACGTCAACTGCTGTAGCGCTTCGGGCATGCGTTCGCCCCCAGTTCCTGACTTTGGCCGGTGCGCCGCGGTGCAGGACCGCCGCGCCTCATGCAGACCACTTGGGTTTCCTGCGCGGTTCGGGCGCCGGGACAGGCGCCCGAACGGACTACGAGTACCGTACCGCAGCGACGCGCGCAATGACAAGGGAACGGCTCACCTGTCGGCGGCGGATTGATGGGTCGATCTGCAGAAGCTGCCAGGCCGCTTCATCGCGCAGAACGCCTTTCGCGCTGTGAAGGATTGGGCAAACTTCCGTCGGAGGGACCGGAATGCTTCTCGGCGACATCGCGCGCGGCTCCCTTTGGTCCGCTGCCTACTTCGCGCAGGTGCGTCCGCGCATCTCGCGCTCCTTGCGCCGCGTCGAGCGGCGGGCGAAGGCGATCGAGGATCCGACGCCGCGCGAACTCGCCCTCTCCTCGCTCGAGCGCAAGCGCTTCCACTGCGAGGGAGGCGCCGTGCTGACGCGCGCGGAGCCGCGCCTCATCCGCTTCGTCGCGGCCTACCAGACGCTCTGCGACTACCTCGACACCCTCACGGATCGCGGGCCGCGCGTCCCGCGCGCGACCGTGCGGCGCCTCCACCGCGCCCTGCTGGACGCTGTCGACGACCTCTCGCCGCCGCGCGGCGGGTATTTCGCGACGCACCCCTGCGACGACGGCGGCTACGCTACCTGGCTGGTCGATGAGTCCCGTGCGGCGCTCGCGTCCCTCCCCGGACGCGCGGCGGTGCGCGAGCGCGTGCGGTGGCTCGTCGAGCGCTACGTCGACCTGCAGGTCGGCAAGCACGACCCGATGGTCGAGCGGCGCGCGGACAATCTGCGCCGCGGCTTCCTCCAGTACGGCGCCGAGGATTCGCGGATCGGCTGGTGGGAGTACGCGGCGGCGACCGGGTCGACGCTCGGCATCTTCGCGCTGCTGCACGAGGCGCTCTCGGAGCGGCCCGACCCTGGGCGCGTCAGGGACGTGTTCGGCTGCTACTTCCCCTGGATGTCGGGCCTGCACATCCTGCTCGACTACTTCATCGACCAGGCCGAGGACGCGCAAGGCGGCGACTTCAACTTCATCCGCTGCTACCCTGACGAGACTTCGGTCGTGCCCGGCCTGCAGCGGCTGTTCCGCGAGACCGACAGAGCGGGAGAGCGACTGACCGACGCAGCCTTCCACCGCTACGTCGCGCGAGGTCTGCTCGGCTTCTACCTCTCGGACCGCAAGGTGGACGGCGTGCTGCAGCCCAAGGCTCGCCAGCTGTTGATCACAGGCGGTCCCGTGAGCCGGGCCGTCACAGCGCTGAGCCGTTTCGGCCGCTCGCCGTAGCGGTCACGCGTTCACCGCGAGATGTCGCCATGGCACTGCGGACATCTCGTGGCACCGGCCCGGATCGGGCTGAGGCACAGCGGACACCGCGTCCAGCGTTGGGCGCGGCTGCGAAGGAAGAGGAGGATCGGGCCGAACCGGTCGCCACCAGGATGAGGAGCGTGGCCACATGGACTGGACTCAGCAGGTCCACGGTCCAACCTCCCAGGAGCGTGACTGTCGAGACGGACCGAACCAAGCGCCCGTAGGTTACGTGGAGTCGCGCAGCGACACACGGGGCGTCCTAGGTCGGCTACAGTTCCAGCCGGTCCTTGGCTCCCTGAAGCGCGGTGATCACGTGCGCGATGTGCTCGTCCAGCGGGATGCCGAGCTCCTCGGTCCCTTGCGTGATGTCGTCGCGGTTCACACCGCGCGCGAACGCCTTGTCCTTCAACTTCTTCTTGACGGAGCGCGCCTCGAGACCGTCGAGGCGCTCCGGGCGCACCAGAGCCACCGCCCCGACGAACCCAGAGAGCTCGTCCACGCCGAAGAGCGCTCTCGCCATGTCGGTCGTTCTGGCGACGCCGGTGTGGTTCCCATGCCCCAGGATCGCGGTGACGATCTCCTCGTCGTACCCCTCTCGGCGCAGCACTTCGGCCGCCTTGTAGGGATGGTCGTCGAGGCTTGGGTAGCGCTCGTAGTCCATGTCGTGCAGGAGCCCCGCCGTGCCGAAGCGCTCGGGGTCGCCGCCCAGCACGATTGCGTAGTGGCGCATGCTCGCCTCGACGGCGAGCGCGTGCTTGAGGAGCTGCGGCGACTTCGTCCACTCGGTCAGAAGGGTCCACGACTCGTCACGCGTCTTCATGATTCCCCTCCTTCGCGGCCACGGAGCGTCGCCGCGCGTCGTCCGCGCGGAACTCGGCCTTCACCGGCAGAAAGAGACCCTCTGCCTCGGCGACCACCTGTCCCTCCGCGACGATGCGCGAGCGGGCCTTTGCGAAGCGACGCGTGCGCCGCTCGCACGCCGCCTCGACCGTGAACGGCGTCGCGGTGCGGAGCGGGGCGCGGTAGCGCACCATGAGTTCCCCGGTGGCTACGCCTGGCATGCCCTGGGCCGCGACCGCGTAGTACATCGCCTCGTCCAGGATCGCGCTGACGATCCCGCCGTGCGCCGTACCCGCGTATCCCTGCAGGTGCGCAGGCACCTCTCCGTGGGCGCGGGCCCCCTCGGCGCTGTGTTCGAAGTGAAGATGCATCCCCGAAGCGTTGTCGGGACCGCAGACGACGCAGTACCCGTCGTCGCGCCAGACGCCGTCCTCCGCCATCAGCTTGCCCCTCCTCGCCAGAAACCGGAGTAGACGCGCGGGAAGTAGTGCTCGTAGAGCGCTGGGTTCATCAGCAGCGGGTTCTCCTGACGGTAGCGGTGCAGTGCGGCGATGTCGAGGTCTGCGACGACGATCGTCTCGCCCTCCGGCTCCGACGAGATGGCCAGCATCCCGTCGCGGCGCGGCGTCAGCGCCAGCGGCGCGTAGATGCCGGCGCGCCCGGTCAGCCGCATGCCGAGGGCGTTTCCGACCAGCGCCGCCTGCACGCCGAACACCTGCGACTCCTGTACCCTCGGCCAGATCCCCCGCAGCGCCTTCCAGTGGTTGTAGGGATGCTCCTGGTCCGCGATCGGCACGACCACGATGTCCGCGCCCTGCAGGCGCAGGATCCGGAACGTCTCGAAGTAGGTCGCGTCCATGCACACGGGAATTCCAACGCGGCCGACCGACGCGTCGAACACCTCGAGTTCCTCGCCCGGCGTGAGGCCCCAATCCGCCTCCAGCGGCAGCAGGTGGCACTTCGGCTGGCGCAGGATGTCTCCCTCCGACGTGAACAGGTGTCCGACGTTCAGTACGCGTCCGTCCTGCGTCGGCAGCATCGCCGACCCCGCAGCGATGTGCACGTCGAAGCCGACCGCGAGCGTACGGAAGGTGGTCTCGTAGATCCGCCGCGTCGCGTTGCCCATCAGGCGGAAGAGTTCCGCGACGGTCGCACCCTCGCCCACCTCCGCGAGCGCTTCCTCAACCGAGTGGGTGCGCAGCTTCGGCCCGAGGCCGGGCATGATACCGGCGATCAGGCTCGCGGTGTCCTCGGGGAACGCGATCAGTTCGGCGCCCTCGAGAACCGCCTCGCGCACGCGGGTGTACATGATGTCGGTGAACTGCTCAGCCGTCTCGCAGAGCTGGAACTCCAGCTGCACGGCGGCGGCGCGCACGACGCCCACCTCGGGCGTGCGCGCCTTGTGCCGGAAGCCGCGCCGTCGCAGCCGGCGCTGGATCCGGCCCGGACGCGAGCGGAACCGAAGCATCAGCTGCAGGCCGACCTCGCGCGGGTTCATCGCGGCCTCCTGTAGAGCATCGGGAAGTGCTTGCGGTAGAGCGCCGGGTTGAGGTGGCGGAAGACCGGGTAGTCGCGCCGGATCCGCCGGAGGTCTTCCACCTTCAGTGTCGCCACCTGCGCGCCCGTGCCGACGTAGTACCCCGGTTGCGGCAGGAAGCCGGATGCTTCGGGCGTGATCTCGCACGGAGCGAACACGGCCGCGCGCCCGTCGTAGCGCTGCGATCCGACCTGACCGGCCAGGCCCGATTCCACTCCGAAGGTCTGGTTCTGCTGCACCTCCTGCCACATGCCCCAAAGAGCCTCCTCTGCGGGGTAGGGGGCTGCCGGAGCAAGCGGGGCGACGAGCACGTCGGCACCGGAGAGCGCGAGGATGCGGCTCGCCTCCGGGAACCAGGCGTCGCGACCGAGCAGCAGTCCGATCTTGACCCCTTCCTCGACCGCGATCGTCGCGAGCTCATCGCTCACGGAGATCGCCGGCGGGTTCGCGTGCGTCTGGCGCTGCTCGCCCACGAGGTTCCCCTGGCGGTCGAAGACAGCGGCGTACTCCTGTATCCTGTCATCGCCGGAGCGCACGTAGATGCTGCCCGGAACGACGCAGGCCCCGAGCGTTCGGGCGGCGTAGGAACCCGCGGCGATGTACGCCTCGCGCGCTCCCCCATCGATGGCCGCGGCGTCCGGGGCGGCCGGGTCGAACGCGGGGCACAGTGACATGGCCAGTAGGCCGGGAAAGACGTAGAGATCAGGTTCCGACCGCTTGGCTGCCGCGGCGGCGGCCTCCACGAGGCCCCTGCCGAAGGAGGCGGCGTCGGCGGCGGCGAACGGGGGGAGCCGGAAGGTGGCAACCGTGAAGTCGCGCTCCAGTGGGACCCCTCCCTGCAGATCGACAGAACGACTCAGACTACGCATTTCCGACATAGTTCCGCAAACTCCTGCAGAGGGCCTGCGATGAACATCCCAGCACTGCCGCCGCTCGACGTGCTGGAGCGGTCGTTCACCCCTTCGGCATGGGCCGCCGGAGAGGACTACGTGCTGCAGGAGCGCGTGCGGGACCTGCGGCGCGCGGGCCATTCGCTCGCTGGCAAGGTGCTGGGCGTGCGCGACGACTACTGGGCGCGCTGCGAGATGAGCGAATCTCGGGTGAGCGCCTGTAGCTGCGGGCGCCCGCACTGCCGCCACGCCGCGGCGATCCTGCAGGCGTACTATGCCCGCAAGGTCAGCGCGAAGGATGCCGACGCCGCGATCGACCAGTTCCTCTCAGAGCCCCGCCGCGCACCGCTCGTCGCAGCCGCGTTGGGCGAGGACCTCCTGGAGGCGTTTTCGCTCCCGCCCGAACGCGCCGAGGACCTCGCCTCCCTGCCCGACGAACTGGCGGTGCTGCGCGTAGAGGAGGCGCTCCAGGCCTCATCTGATACGGAGGGTCTCTTGCTCGCCCTGTTGGGCCGGGCCCGCGAGGGCCCTCTGCGGGATCTCGCGCAGACGTGGCTCTCGGACCTTGCCCGCGAGCCCGGGGCGTGGCTGCGCCTCTACCTCGGGGCACCCGACGCCTGGCTGGACCCCCTCCGCAGGGTTGAGCCCGAGGAGTGGCCGGAGGGTCTCCAGTCCGCGCTCCTCGCCGCGCTCTGGAGTTGCGCGGCGATCGGCGGGGATCGCCTGCGAGGCGTCGCCCGCGTCGCAGCACGACAGGCGCCCGGCGCTGCCTACTGGGCGCTTCATAGCCTCCTACGCGACCACCCCGAGGTCTTGGAGGCGCTTCTTTCGGCCGCTGCGTCCTGCGGCAGACTGGGCAGGGCCATCGTGTGGGCACTGCGCTGCGCCGAGCAGCTGCCGCCCGATCAGCGGGAGGCGGCGCTTTCCGAGATGCTCGCGGCCTGCGAAGGGCGCGAGGCGCTGCGCGCCGAGCTGCTCATGCGCCGCGCGGCGCTCGTGGGAGACGGGCGCGCGCTGCTCGCGGCGCGCCGGGCGGCGCTCACGGCGGGCAACTGGCCGCGCCTCCGCCGCCTCACGCCGACCCTGCTGCGCGGGCGACCCGACGCGATCACGCTCGAGACGCGCCTGCTTCTGGCCGACGGCGACGTCGCGCGCGCGACGGAGGTGGCGGCGCGCGCACGCAGCAGCAGCCTGCCGGAGCGGCTGGTCGCCGAGGCGATGCGCGCACGCTCGCCGGCCGAAGCCAAGGAGCACGAACTGCGCGCGGGCGCCATCGCGCAGCGTCTCGGCGAGGAAGCGGAGGAAGGCGGAGCGGCGTCCGGACCGCAGGAGGATCACGGCGCCGCGCGGAAAGACTGAGGACTGAACGAAGGAGGGGGCGGTCGTGTGGATCAACGGGCAAGCCGGTTGCGCGCCGCCCTGGACGAGGCGGAGTGGCAGCGTCTGCAGCGGCTGACGCAGGGCGACGCGCTGCCGTTCGACGAGGCCGACCGCATCGATGCGCTGCTCGCCGACGCGGATGACCAGGCGATCGAGCTCCTGGCAAAGTGCGAGATGATCCTGCAGGAGGCGCCGGAGCAGCCGCACGGTCCGTCCGAGCGCGGTGAGCACATGCTCGTCTACGCGTTCGACCCGGATGCCGCGGAGCTCGGCCACTTTCTCGGCTCGCTCCGCCGCAACGGCTTCACCGCTTCGACGGTCGAAGGCGAACAGGCGACGGTGCACGTCTTCATCGGCGCGGCCACCGACCAGGAGTTCTTCCATCTAAAGGAGACCGTGCGTTCGCTCTATGAGTTCACGCGCGTATCGCGCGGGAGGAACCCGAAGGGACGTCGCCTGCATTCGCCTTGAGCGCCTGGCTCAAGGAGAGCAGAATAGGTGTGACGGAAACGACCATCGCGTGGTATGGAGGGATGCGTGTGCGGCGACTGCGCCCTGACATCGGACTGACCCTGCGCATGACGCTTTCGCTTGTGCTGCTCGGAGCGCTCTACCTCTTGTTCGTGGCGGTCTTGCTGCGGGCTGGCGTCGGCTTCCTCGGCATCGTGGTGATTGCGGGCGGCATGCTGCTCGTGCAGTACTACTTCTCCGATCGACTGATCCTCATGTCGATGGGTGCGCGCGTGCTGCGCGACGGCGAGGAGCCGGAACTGCAGCAGATGGTCGGCCGCCTCGCGCAGCTCGCAGACATCCCGAAGCCGAAGGTGGCACTCGTGCGGACCGACATGCCGAACGCGTTCGCGACCGGCCGCGACCCGCGGCACGCGGTCGTCGCGGCGACGACGGGTCTCCTGGACCGCCTCTCTCAGCCGGAGGTGGAGGCGGTGCTGGCGCACGAGATCACCCACGTGCACAACCGCGACATGGCGCTGATGACCATGGCCAGCTTCTTCGCCACGGTGGCGAGCTACATCGTCCAGATGGCATTCTGGTTCATGCCGTTCGGCGGCGGAGACCGCGACGAGGAGCAGAACATCCTGCTCGTCTACCTCGCGTCGCTGGTGGTCTGGATCATCTCGTTCTTCCTCATCCGCGCCTTCTCGCGCTACCGCGAGTACGCCGCGGACCGCGGCAGCGCGATCCTCACGGGGCAGCCCTCGCAACTGATGTCCGCGCTCGTCAAACTTCACCAAGCGAGCCGCATCCCGCGTCGGGACCTGCGGCACACCGAGACGCTGCAGGCGTTGTTCATCATGCCCGCCGTCGCCAAGGGTTCGATCTACGAACTCTTCCAGACGCACCCGACCCTGGAGCACCGCCTCGAGCGCCTGCGCCGGCTTGAGCAGGAGATCAACCGTTGAGCTTCTTCGATGCGCTCTTCGGGCGCACGCGCCTCAAGAAGCCGAAGTTCGATGCACTCTTCCGACTCGCGGCGGTCGCGCCCGACCTCGAGGCGAAGGGCGTCCCACTCGACGCCAAGGCGGGCATCTGCTGCCGGCCGTCGGAGGAGCAGGCATTCACCGACGCGTTCAGCAACGCGCAGCAAATCGCGCAGCTCTACGCGCAGGAGCACTCTCTCACGCTCGATGCGCCACTCGACTCCGAGGGTTTCCGCTGGCTCGTTCTCGCGGGCGGCGGGCCCGACGACATCATCACCGGGCTGCACGCCGCCGGAGACACGCTGGAGGGCCAGGGATACGGAGGCGCACTGCTCGCCGCCCTGTTCCGCCTCCAGGACCGCGGCGGCGTCACCTACCTC
The DNA here is from genome assembly GCA_021793215.1 of Bacillota bacterium. Taxonomy (GTDB): domain Bacteria; phylum Bacillota; class Sulfobacillia; order JAJZYS01; family JAJYTV01; genus JAJYTV01. The sequence continues at coordinate 53,455 of JAJYTE010000009.1, read as the reverse complement.
GTCTACAACTACAAGCGGGCCACCTACTACCCGTTCCGTCCAACCACCGGCAGGGATCGGGAGGAAGCCCGGGAACTGCAGTTGCAGGCGATGCTTTCCGACATCCTGCCGATCGAGCCGGATCTCGGGCGATGGTACCCGATCTGGCAGAGCCCGATCTAGCGTCTTCCTCGACTGACCTTGCGCTGGGCATGTACCTCGTCTCCGGTGGGGCAGGCTAAACCCGCTCACATTTAGGCGCCTCTCAGGAGCCTCGCCGGAAGCCGATGATATACTTAGCCGTGGATTTCAGGACGAGGAGGGCGCACTTGCTCTCATTGGTGGTGCCTACCTACAACGAACGCGAGAACGTGCGCAGCCTCTACCGCCGTGTGGTTGACACCCTGGACGGCGAGGACTTCGAGATCGTATTCGTGGACGACAGCCACGACGACACGCCGGACGAGATCCGCAAGCTCTGCGCCGAGGACTCCAGGGTGCGCCTGCTGCGCCGCATGGAGCGCGGCTTGGCGACGGCTGTCATCGACGGGTTCAACATCGCGCGCGGCGACCTGCTCGCCGTGATCGACGGCGACCTGCAGCACCCGCCCGAGATGCTCGCCCATCTCCTGCGCGCGCAGCGCGAGACGCGGGCGGACATCGTCGTGCCAAGCCGCTACATGCCCGGCGGAGACCCCGGCGGCCTGTCGGGCGTGCGTCGCCTCCTGTCGCTCGGCGGACGTGCCCTCGCGCACATCCTGCTGCGCGAGAGCCGCGTGACGAGCGACCCGATGTCGGGCTGCTTCCTCGTCACCCGGGCGGCTGCGGCGCCGATCCTGAGCGCGCGGCCCAAGGGGTTCAAGATCCTGCTCGAGCTGCTCGTGCGCGGCGACGTGCAGCGCGCGACCGACGTGCCCTACGCGTTCGCACCGCGCGGTGCCGGCCAGTCCAAGCTCGGCTGGCAGACGCAGCTCGACTACCTGCGCCAACTCCTGGACCTCGTCACGGTCAACCCGGACAACACTCGCTTTCTGCTGTTCGCTCTGATCGGTGCAACCGGCGTCGCAGTCAACGCCGCGCTGTTCGCTTTGATGACAAGCGGCTACCTGGACCTCGTGCCGAATGGCACGCTGCTCGCGTCCCTGATCGCCACGCAGGTGGCGGTGCTCTGGAACTTCATCTGGAACACGAGCATCACATGGCGCGACCGCGTGCGGTCCGATCAGCTCTGGCGCCATGCCTTGCGCTACCTCGTCGTCGCGGAGTTCGGCGCGCTTTTGACGACTACAGTGCTCTTCGTCCTACGTGGACTCGGCCTCGAGTACAGCTTGGTTGACCAGTTGGTCGGCATCGTGGCGGCGGTGCTGCTCACCTACCGCCTGAACGACCGCTGGACCTACCTGGAGCAGAAGCCGGCCCTGCAGACCGAACGCAGCATGCGGCGTTAGGCATGCGGCGTCCCTTCACCCCGCCATGGCGCGCAGACGCACGGTTCGCCGCGCTCGGCTTCGCCGTCAGCCTGCTCGTCATCCTAGTGATTGGGATCATCGGCGTGCGCGTTGCACCGGTCCACGGCCATTGGACGCCTCCCGTCTGGTGGCCGCTCTCGCCGTTCGCGCGCTGGGACTCCGCGTGGTACTACCGGATCGCGGTGTACGGCTACTTCCGCCCGGCGGCGTACGTCTTCTTCCCGCTCTACCCGCTCGTCGTGCATACTTTGCATGCCGTGACGCGGCTGCCGTTCGTCACCGCGGGCATCGTCTCCTCATGGGCTGCGGACCTCGCGGCGATCGTGCTGCTCGCCCGGCTCTGGCGCGAGCAGGCGGGCGAGGTGCTGATGCGACGCGCGCTGGTGCTCCTGCTCGCCTACCCTTCCGCCTTCTTCCTCGTCACGATGTACGCCGAGTCGCTCTACCTCCTGCTCTCGGTCGGTGCCTACCTGCTGCTGCGCAAGGGAAGGTGGGGCTTTGCGGCGGCGCTGATCGCGCTCGCCTCTGTCGAGCGGGCGAACGGCATCCTGCTCGTGCTGCCGCTCTTGGCGTTCGCCTGGGAGTCGTCCGCCCGCCGCATGGACGCGCTCTTCTGGCGACGGGCGCTCTGGTGCCTCTTGCCGGTCGCCGCGCTCGGGACCTACCTCGCCTTCAGCTACGTGAAGGTCGGGAACCCGCTCGAGTTCGTCGCGCAGCAGGCGACTTGGTACCGCCACTTCACCGGAGGCGGTTTCGCGCTCGGCTACGGCCTGATCCACGCGTTCTACAACCAGGGTCTGCCGCTCTCGGCCGTCGACCTCGGGATGCCGATCGTCTTTCTTCTCGCCCTGGCCTTCGACCGGGGCATTCTCTCTCTCGGAGACAAACTCTACGTCTTCTTCGGTGTGCTCTCGACGCTCGTCGATCCGTCGATCCCGAACGGCTTCGTCCTGATGAGCGCCACGCGGCTGATCATGCCGTACTTCCCGGTGTTCCTCACGTTCGCCGCGCGGCTGCGCGAGAACCAGTGGCGCTGGGCCATCGGCCTCTCCGGCGCGTTTCAGGTCTTCCTTTGGATCTCGTACGCGCACTGGTTCTTCGCCGGGTGAATTCTTAGAAGGTTCTACGCTATTTCGTACACCGCTCTCATCGAGATGCGCTATCCTACGGATTGGTACAACGGTCATGCGGTCTGAAGGGACCGCACAAACCGGAGCGAATTGGTTGTAGTTTGCATCCAGGCAGCGCATGGCACATGCGCCGAAGGGGGATCTCATTCGTTGCGCATCCTGATCATCGGCGGCGACGGTTACCTCGGGTGGCCGACCGCGATGCATTTCGCGAGTCGCGGGCACCAGGTCGCGGTCCTAGACAACCTGCTCAAGCGCAAGTGGGAGGCTGAGCTCGGCGTCGCTCCGCTCGCGCCGATCGCCTCGCTGCAGGACCGTTCGGAGACGTTCCAGCAGAGAACCGGCCACAGCATCGAGGTGCACCTCGGCGACGTCGGCGACGAGGCGACCATCCGCGGCGTGCTATCATCCTTCCGTCCCGAAGCGGTCGTTCACTACGGCGAGCAGCCGTCGGCTCCCTTCTCGATGATCGACGCGAAGCACGCGATCCTCTCCCAGGCGAACAACGTGCTCGGAACGCTGCAGCTCGCGTTCGCGATGCATGATCTGACGCCGGACGCGCACCTCATCAAGCTGGGTACGATGGGCGAGTACGGCACGCCGAACATCGACATCGAGGAAGGCTACCTCGAGTTCGAGCACAACGGGCGAAAGGACCGCCTGCCGTTCCCGAAGAGCCCGGGCTCGTTCTACCACCTCTCGAAGGTGCATGACAGCCACAACCTGATGCTGGCGACGAAGCTCTGGAACCTCAGGGTCACCGACCTCAACCAAGGCGTCGTCTACGGCACGGAGACGGACGAGACGATCCTCGACCCCATGCTCGCAACGAGCTTCCATTACGACGGCTGGTTCGGCACCGTGATCAACCGGTTCGTGACGCAGGCTGTCGCAGGCGTCCCGATCACGCTCTACGGCACGGGCGGGCAGAAGCGGGCGTTCCTCAACATTCGCGACACCCTGCAGTGCGTCGAGCTCTCGGCGTTGAACCCGGCCGCCCCCGGCGAGTTCCGCGTGTTCAACCAGTTCACCGAGTCGTTCACGGTGCAGCAGCTGGGCAACCTCGTGGTGGAGGCGGCGCAACCGCTCGGCATCCGGGCCGAGGCGCGCGAGATCCCGAATCCGCGCGTGGAGTCCGAGCAGCACCACTACAACCCGAAGAACAGCGGGCTCGTCGCGCTCGGCATGAAGCCTCGGCTCCTCACGATCGAGGTGCTGCAGCAGATGCTGCGCTGGGCGTCAGAGCGCGTGGACCGCGTGGACCGCGACGTCATCATGCCGAACGTGTCCTGGCGGTAGACTTGGAATCCCGGGCGCAGTGCGGGAAGGAGGGCGATGGGCGTGGACCGGCGCATCTTGACCTGGGGCGTGCCCATCGTCTTCTCCCTCGCCGGCGTGTACGCAGTGCTGAAGAGCCTCGGCTCCTTCGCCGTTCTCTCGCACGTCCATCCGGACTGGCGCCTGCTCGCGGCGTTGGCCGTCGTCTACCCGGTGTTCGCGGCGCTGCGCGGCCTGCGTTTCCGCCAGCTGCTGCGGGATGGCCAGGCATGGTCCGTGACCGTTTCGATCGGCTGGCTGTACACGGCCGCCTGCCAAGTGCTGCCCGGCGGGATCGGTGAGGTCTCCATGCCGCTTCTCTACCGCAACGCCCCTGGCGGGCTGCCGCACGCCACGGCGGCGATGGCGGTCGCGCGGGTGCAGGATCTCCTCTCCTGGCTCGTGATCCTCGGCGTCGCCGGGTTCACCGTATCTGCGCTGCCCGCGACCTCGTACTACCTGCTCGGCGCGTCGATGCTCGTCACGGCGCTCGGCGCGACGGTCGTCTTCATCCCGCGGTTTCGGCGTTTCTTCTTCCGCATGCTACGGCCGCTACCATGGCCGAAGCTGCACTCATTCCTGACCGATACCGACGTACGCCTGCACGGCATGGTGTACAACGCGCCGAGTTGGGCCTCGACCTTCGGCCTGCGCCTCCTCTCGATCCTCTCCTACTGGCTGGCGCTGCGCGGCTTCGGCGCTCCCGTCACGTTGGGTGAGGCGTCCGTAGGCGGCGCCCTCGCCGCCCTGCTGCTGGTGCTGCCCGTCCAGGGAGTGGCCGGTATCGGCACCGTGGAAGTCTGGTGGATCATGATCCTGCGGCTGTTCGGCACGCCTTGGTCGATCGCAGCGGTCGCCGCGATCGGCGTCCACGTGTCGCTGCTCGTCATGTCCCTGATTGTCGGCGGGCTGTCCTTCAAGACGTCGCCCCACCTGCTGTCCTCCACTTCATAGAGAGGTTGTGAACGATGAGCCCGCTTCGCATCGGCGGCGTACTGGTCGCCCTGGCGCTCGCCTCGATAGTCCTTCGCCGGCTTTCCCGCCGTGCGCCGACGGCAGCGGACGGCCTCGGCTTCGCTGCCGCACTCGTGCTGCTGCTCGTCTCGCTCTTCCCGTGGCTCGCGAACCTCCCGACGGAGGTCCTTCGACTCGGTGCGACGCCGCGCCGGCGCCTGTTCATGCTGCTCGTGGTCTCGAACCTCGTGCTCTGGCTGTACACCGTCTGGACGTCAGACCAGCGGCGGCGGCGGCAGGAGACCGCCGCGGAGCAGATGGAGGCCCTCGTCGCACGCATCGCGGCGAGCAGCGCCCCGGTCGAGATCGATGGCGTGGCCATCGTCATGCCCGCCTTCGACGAGGAGGAGTCGGTGGCGCAGGTGATCGAGGGGTTGCCGCGCGAGGTTCTCGGCCTCGCGGTCACGCCGATCGTCGTCGCGGACGGCTGCTCGGACCAGACGGCCGCCGTCGCCCGGCGCGCCGGCGCCGCAGTGCTCGATCTGCCGATCAACATGGGCGGTGGTGCGGCGATCCGCATCGGATACAACTACGCCGCGCGCGCCGGTGCGCGCGTCGTCGTCACGATGGACGCCGATGGGCAACACAGCCCTGAGGACATCCCGGGGCTTGTGCACCCGCTGCTCGACGGCGACGCCGACTTCGTCATCGGCTCTCGCCGACTCGGCAGCTTCGAGCGCGTGAGTGCGATGCGCTCTCTGGGGCTCTCGTTCTTCAACTTCTTCCTGAACCTTCTGTTGGCGACGCACCTCACCGATTGCTCGTCCGGCTTCCGCGCCTTCAACGTGTACCGCTTGCGACACCTCGAGACGTCGGAGAGCCAGTACCACACCGCGGAGACGATCATGCTGGTGCGCCGCCAGGGGCTGAAGATCGTCGAGGCGCCGATCTCCGTGCAGCGCCGGCTCGCAGGGCAGAGCAAGAAGGGCAACGACTTCGTCTACGGCTACCGCTTCGCGCGCACCATGCTCACGCGCTGGCTGCGGGGCTGAGGGTGCGTGCAGAGAGTCGTCAAGGCGCAGAGCGCCCCCAGGCGCATCCTCGCGATGCTGCGCCGCCTCGCCCGCGCAGTGGCTGAGCGCCGCCGGCCGGAACTCTCGCTGCCCAGGCCCACGCCGTACGGCGTGGGCCTGGGCCTCATCGTCTACCTCGTGATCGCGGCTTTGTTCCTCGGGCGTTCGATCGTCCTGCCCGGCAGCACATTCCCAGGACACCCCGGCGACGCCGAACAGTACATGTGGTACCTCGGGCTGTTCTGGCACGCGCTCGCGGGCGGGCATAACCCCTTCATCACCCGCCTGATGAACTACCCCTACGGCATGAACCTCATGTGGAACACCTCGATCCTCGCCGAGTCCATCGCGCTCGGTCCGCTGCTCGCGGTGATGAACTCGGCGGCGGCGTACAACGTCTGGTTCGGGCTGAACATCTTGGCTGCGGGCGCACTCGCCCAGCAGATCTTCGCCCGGCTCGGCGTGCGCCAATCGCTGCAGATCATCGGGGGCTGCCTCGTCGCGATGCTGCCGTACATCACGACGCAGTCCCTCTCGCACATCAGCCTCGTCACCACGGCACCGCTGCTCGTCGCCCTGCTCATCCTCACGATTGTCGCGAAGGGCCAAGGCAGGCGGCCGGCGGTTCTCGGGGCGCTGCTCGGTCTCGCAGCGGCGGTGCAGTTCTACACGCTGGTCGAGGTACTGGTGAGTTTCGTGGTGGTCCTCGTGCTCGGCCTGGCCGTCGCGGCGCTCGTGGACTCCGAAGCGCTGCGGCGCGTGCTGCGGCGTGCTCCGCCTCGGTTCTGGATCGCGGCGGCCGCGGTCTTCGTCGTTCTCGCCGCTCCGGGCCTTTACGAACTGCTGCTCGGTCCCTACCGCGTCTTCCACTCGGTGCAGCCGCCGAACGTCTACGTCACCGACCTGTTCAACTTCATCCTTCCGACCGGCGCCTTCAGCGTGCACATCCCCTTCGTCGACCCGGCGAACTGGTTCACCGGCAACTTCGCCGAGGACAACGGCTACCTGGGCATCCCGGCGATCCTGCTGCTGATCTGGTCGCTGCGGCGCCTGTGGCCCCAGACGTTGGCACGCATTCTCGCATGGACCAGCGGCGTCGTCGCGCTCCTCTCCCTCGGCAGCACGCTGCACGTCCTCGGATGGACGTCGCCGATCCCTCTGCCCTGGTGGCTCTTCGATCAACTGCCCTTCGTCAAGGACCTCCTGCCTGCACGGCTAATGCTGTACGCGGACCTGGCCGTCGCGTCGCTGCTGATCCTTGGGATAGAAGACTGGCTGCGGCAGGGCGCAGGAACCGGGAGAAGGCCGCTCTGGTGGCTTGCGGCCGTCGTCGCCACCTGGCTGCCGCTCATCCCCTACACGAACAGCCCCCTGCCGCAGGCGACCGGCGCCTTCGCGCCGGGCACCCCCGTCGTGCGCGCGCTGCGCGGCCAGCCGACCTACGTCCTCACAGTGGCGTTCCCCGAGGTGATGCAGGCACTGCAAGAGACCGGCTACGCCTTCCCGGTCGCGAACACCTATGGCCACACCGCGAACGACGCGGCGCGTTTGCAGGATCTCACCGGCGTCGACGGCCTGCTGACCCCCTCGCTGTCGCCGGATGTCTACGCCGGCATCGTGACGGCGGACCTTCGGACGCTGCACGTGCGCCGCCTCGTCTTCATCCCGCGGCCGAGCTATGGCGCCACGTCCTTGTCGCCGGCTGCGCTCAGGGCACTCAATGGCGCCCTGGGTCCACCGATCACCGAATCGCCGGACGGCGTGCTCGTCTGGCGGGTGCGGTAGCGGCGCGGCGGGATCGGATCCGATCTGCGCATGGCGAGCGGTGCCCAAGGAGGAATGATGGCGATGGGCATCCTGCGAGGCGCGATGGAGGGCAGTAGGCTGCGCGGCGTCCTCGCGGTGCCGGGCACCGCGGTGGAGATCCCCTACACCGATCTGCGCGGCGCGACCGATGGGCCGACCCTGCTGGTCTCGGGCGGCGTGCACGGTGGCGAGTACCCAGGCATCGCAGCTGCCATCGAATTGGCGCGGACGCTCGACCCCGCTTCCCTGCGAGGGCGCGTGATCGTGCTCCACCTCACGAACCCGCCCGCGTTCTGGGCGAAGAGCCAGTACTACACACCGCTCGACGGCAAGAACCTCAATCGCTGCTTCCCGGGCGACGCCGAAGGCACGGCGTCGGAGCGCATCGCGGCGCGCGTCATCGGGGTCCTGCATGAGGCCAACGCCTGGATCGACATGCATGGCGGCGACATCCACGAGGAACTCGTGCCGTTCACGATCTTCTCCGACCGGGGCCAAGACGACGTGCGCAGCCGCGCCGCCGAGATGGCTGCGGCGTACGGCATCCCTCGCCTCGTGCGCTCCGCGAGCGTTGCCGGCGGGAGCTACGCAGCAGCCGCCGAACTCGGCGTCCCGGCGATCCTGCCCGAAGCCGGCCAGGGCGGGGAGCTCGACCCCGTTTCGCAGGCGATCCACGTACACGGCGTCCAGAACGTTCTGAGAGCGCTCGGGATGCTTCCGGGCGGCCCGCCTCCGAAGCCAGACCCTACCGTGTACACGCGGTTCGTCTGGCGCCGCGCGCCCGAAGCCGGCCTCTGGCGCCCCCGCGTACATCCGGGCACCACGGTCTCGGCCGGCGAGGTCGCAGGGGTCCTGCACGACGCGTACGGCGACACGCTGCACGAGGTGCGCTCGCCCGAGCGCGGCGAGGTGCTCTTCACCGCGCGATCCCTCGCGATCGGGGAGGACGATCCGCTGTTCGCCGTCGCCGCGCCCTGAGGCCCTGACCAGGGTCCCATGTCCGCCGACTCCCTCGACCCGTCCGTTACGCCGCGCGGAGCCGGCCCAGTGGACCGGCTCCGCGCGACTTGGTTTCCGGCGTCACGGCGACGCGTCACCGCGCCTGCGAGAGGACCTCGTCCGGCCATCCGTCCAGGAGCTGCGTGATCTCGAGGTGGTCCTCTGCAAGGTCGACCTCGTCGTCGCGCAGCCTGCGTTCCCCGTCGTGTGACACGACGCGGACGACCGGATGCAGCGGCGCCTGCGGCCGTACGCTCGTAACCATGCCGTACCTGCCGTCGGAGAGTTGGACGACGCTTCCGACCGGTGCCAGGGCGACGTGGGAGAGAAGGATCTCCACGAGGTCTTGGCGCAGGTGGGCGCCCGCTTCCCGCCGCATCGTCGCGGCCACCTCGGCGGGGCTCAGGTCCGACCTGTAGGCCCGCTGCGCGCGGAGCGCGTCGAACACGTCGGCGGCGGCGACGATCTGGGAAAAGAGGTAGATCTCGTGCTCGCGGCGGCCGAACGGGTAGCCCGAGCCGTCGAGGCGCTCATGGTGCTGCAGCGCCACCACCGAAGAGGTCGGCATGATCGTCGGGAAGCCCGCGCGCAGGAACTCCCAGCCAAGCTGCGGGTGCATGCGCATGACCGCGAACTCCTCGTCTGTGAGCCTACCGGGCTTGCGCAGGATCTCCTGGGGGATCAGCGCCTTGCCTACGTCGTGCAGCATCGCTCCGATGCCGAGCCGGTGCAGCGCATCCTCATCCAGGCCGATCTGCTTGCCCAGCAGGAGCGATGCGGTCGCGACCTGCACCGAGTGCTCGAAGGTGTAATCGTCCCAGGCGCGGATGAAGCTGAGGTTGCTGAGCACATCGCGGTTGCTCGTGACATCGGCGACCAGCATGCGGACGGAGCTCATGATGCGCGAGCCGTCGTCCGATTTGGGAGGAGTCTTGTCCTCCTGCCACCGCTCAGCCGCCTCGTAGGCGCCGCGGAAGGCGTTTCGCGCCGCCTCGCGGGTCTCGATCCGCACGCCCTCCTTGGTCTCGACGTCCGGCAGGAGTTCATCGCTGATCCAGATCACGTTGAGGCCGTACCGCTCGATCGCGGACAGAACGTCCTCGTTGATCCGGGCGCCTTTGCGAAGCAATGGGCGGGACGGATGCGGCCCCGGAACCTCGCGCGCCGCGAACTTGCCAAGGATCGCATCGGAGACCAGCGCCTTGCGCACGATGCTACCCTCCCAACCCCTGCGGCCAGTCGTCGAGCACCTCCGCGACCTGAAGCTCCGAACCCATCAGATCGAGCTGTTCGCGCGCGACCGGCTTGTCCCGGTCGTCGGCCACGAGGGTCACGACCGGCTGGAGCGGTTCACCCTCGTTGAGGGCTGTGACCATGCCCAGGAGTCCGTTCGTCAGCCGGACGATCTCGCCCACCGCGACGAGAGAGATGTGGCGCAAGGCGATCTTGACCGCAGTTGCATCGAGCTTGACGCCGGCGTCCTGCTGCATGATGCGCAGAACCTCTGCGGGCCGATGGTTCTGCCTGTAGTCTCGCTCTGCCCGGACGGCGTCCAGCACGTCGGCGACCGCCGCGACCTTGGAGAAGATGTAGATGCGCTCGGACTTCAGTCCCTGCGGGTAGCCCGAGCCATCGAGGCGCTCATGGTGCTGCAGCACGACGATCGAGGAGGTCGGCATGATGTTCTGGAAGCCCTCATGCACGATGTCCCACCCAGCCCGCGCGTGCCCCTTCATCACTTCGTACTCGCTCGGCGTCAGCCGGTCAGGCTTCTGGAGGATCTCCAGCGGCACGGTGACCTTCCCGACGTCGTGCAGGATCGCCCCGGTGCCGAGGCGGATGAGCTGGTCTTCCGTCATCAGCATGCGTTTGCCGATCACCACCGCCAGGGTGGCGACCTGCACGGAGTGCTCGAACGTGTAGTTGTCCCACGAACGAACCCGTCCGAGGTTGGCCACGACGTCCTGGTTGTCCACGACGTCGTCGACGAGCTTGCCGACGGCTTCGGACAACCGGCTCTCGGTCAGGTTCGAGGCGCGACGCCGCTTCGCGGATCCCGCCACCTCGAAGATCTCCTGCACCGACCTGCGCACGAGGTTGCGCGTATCCTCCCGGATCACCTCTTGCGCTTCGAAGTCCGGGAAGAGGGAATCCACCACCCAGAGCGCCGGAATGCCGCGACGGCACAAGGCCTCCACCGTCGCTGCGGTGATGGTCGCGCCTCGAATGACAAGCGGCAGGGTGCCACTGGGGGCATGTACAGTCTTCGCGGCGACCTTGCCGATCAGGGCCCGTGTCACGGGCATCTTGCGCAAAAGCGTTCCTCCCGCGAGGACATTCCACTTCGATGCCGGAACGTCCTGCCGCAGGCTGCGGCCGTGCGAGCAGCGGGCAACGCGTTCGGAGATCCCCGTCAGCTGTGCCGGGTGAACATCTCCTGGGCTTCGTCAAGTGTCATGTCCGAAGGCGGCAGCACGAGGTCCGACTCGCGCAGCACTTGCGCCGCGACCGACTGTCCCTCGGCGCGCACCAGACCGATCAGGGCGTCTCGCCGCGCGACGAACGCGAACTCGTCGCCCGCCGCGACGGCCTCCATCAGGTCCTCGTCGAGCTTGTACAGGCGCGTGAGCGAGTCGGCGCCGAGCTCGTACTGCCCTTCGTGCAGGATGCGCACGATCACTTCCCGTCGCCCCCGATCTTCGCCTTCAGCGCCGCGAGGTCCGCGTCGACCTGCGCACTCTGCTGCGTCTTCTGCAGTTCGCGCTCGATCGGGTCCTGCCCCGGCGCCATCGCGTCCTCCAGCACTCCCTTGTCCTGCAGCTCGTCGATCGCCATGGCGCGGGCGCGCATGCGCTCCGTCTTGTCCTGGGCCCGCTGCACCGCGAGGCCGACGTCGGCCATCTCCTCGGAGATGCCGGTCGTGGCCTCGCCCATCTTGACCTGCGCCTGCGCGGTCGTGTACTGCGCCTTAAGAACCTCCTTTTGCGCCCGGAAGGAGGCGATCTTCGTCTCGAGACGGCGCGCCGTCTCCGCCATCTTGCCCTCCTGCTGCTGCAGGTCGGCGATCTGCGCGTCAAGCCCCTGGCCCTGGGCCAGGAGCGACTGCTTGCGCTCGAGCGCCTCGCGCGCCAGGTCCTCGCGGCCCGCCTTCAGGGCCGCCTCCGCCTCCGTCTGGTACTTCTGGGCGTCGCTCTCCAGGCGCACCTTCTGCAGTTCGATCTGCTTGCGCGAGGTAACCGCGTCCGCGAGGCTGCGCTTGACCTTCTGCAGCAGTTCCATCTGCCGCTCGTACGAGTAGTCGAGTGTCTGGCGCGGATCCTCAACCGAGTCCAGTGCCGAGTTGACCTTCGACTTGAAGATCGTCGACATGCGAGACATCAGTCCCACGTCCGTCCCTCCCCGAAACCCGCCTGAATCCCTTGTCGTCAATGATACCACCGATCGGGCGCGTCGGCATGTCGCACCGGGGGCAGACTGCGCCTGTGGAGGTGCGTTCCGTGTTCCTGCTGCTGCGCGGCGCCGAGGTCTACGCGCCCGAGCCGCTGGGGAGGAAGGACGTTCTGATCGCGGGCGACCGCATCGCCCGGATCGCGCCGCGCATCGTCCTGACGAGCCGCAGCCTGCCAGGGCTCGACGTGCACAGGCTTCATGGGCTGACGCTGGTGCCGGGCTTCATCGACGCCCACGTCCACATCGCGGGCGGCGGCGGCGAGGGCGGCTTCCAGCATCGGACGTCGCCGGTGCAGATGCAGGCCCTCGCGCCCCACGGCACGACGCGCGTCGTCGGCCTCCTGGGAACGGACGCCGTCACGCGCTCCATCGCGGAGCTGCTCGCCGAGGCACGGCGCCTCACGGCGCTCGGGCTCTCGGCCTTCATACTGACCGGGGCGTACGAGCTGCCGACCCGCACGCTCACCGGCAGCGTGCGCTCCGACCTCGTCTTCATCCCCGAGGTGCTCGGCGCTGGCGAGATCGCGATCGCGGACGACCGGGGCAGCCACCCGACCGGACGCGACCTCCTGGAGATCGCGTCCGAGGTGCGGGTCGGCGCGCTTCTCGCCGGCAAGAAGGGCCTGCTCCACATGCACGTCGGAGACGGCGTGCGCCGTCTCGCCTCGCTGCACGCGCTGCTGCGGCGGAGCGCGCTGCCGAACGACCTCTTCTCCGCGACCCACCTCAACCGTAACCCGGACCTCCTCGCGGAGGCGCCCGACCTAACGCGCCGCGGCGCCTACGCCGACCTCACGGCCGACATCTTCCCCGCACCTGGCGACCAAAGGCCCGTCGATCCCGCCGAGGCGCTGGCGCACGTGCTGCGGGAGGGCGATGCCGCCCGCGTCACGATGAGCTCCGACGGGAACGGCTCCTCGCCGGTGTTCGACGACAAAGGTCGGCTCGTGGGCATCGGCGTGGGTGCTCCGGGGCGCCTGCACTGGGCGCTGCGCCGCGCGGTGCTCGAGCAGCACGTGCCACTCGAGCGGGCCCTGCCCGCCGTGACGCGCAACGTGGCGAATGCGCTCGGCATGAAAGGCGCCGGACGCATCGAGGTCGGCGGAGCGGCCGACCTCGTCGCGCTCGACGACGACCTCTCGGTGGCGGAGGTGTACGCGCGGGGTCGGCTCGCGGCGCGCCGAGGTCAGCTCGAGCTCGAGGATCCCTTCTCCCCGAGCCGCGACGTCAGGTCGAAAAGCCGCGTGGAGAAAGTCTCAGACAAGTCCTCCGTCTCGACGTAAGGCAAGAGGGCGTCGGCGGCGCCCCGCGCCCCGTTGCGCACCGTGCACGCCGCGCGCGGCCCCTCGACGGCTGTCTCAAAGGGCCCCATCACATGAACGAACGCGCCGTCGAAGCAGGAGGCGACCTCGCCAAGACGCGGATCGCCGAGCGGCGGCATGTCGACCAGCAGAACGTCCGGTTGGGCCCACAGCACATCCTCGCGGAAACGCTCGAGCACGCGACGCAGTTCCCCGCCCTGCCAGGGAAGGGGACCCGGCAGCGGCCAGAACGCGTCGATGCCCTGCATCCTCATGTCCGCCACGACGTATGGCAACACGAGGCCCTCCACGACGATCGGGGGATCCTCGCCGCCGAGCCTGCGGCGCAAGGACGGTGCGGCGACGTCGGCGTCGAGCAGCGCCACGCGGTCTCCCCGCCGCCCGAACGCCTTGGCGAGGCCGAGCAGGACGCTCGTGCGCCCGCTTCCTGCGGCGCCGTACACGCCGACGATGCGCGCCGCGCCAAGCCCGCCGACCTCGGCGCGCAGCGCCCGTTCCAGGCGTGGCGCATCCTCGAGCGGCAGGGGGACAGGCGGCGCTTCACGCAGCGTTCGCGCCTCCTCAAGCCATGCGGCGTGCAGCGGGCTTTGGGGCTGCGGCAGCTGCACGTCGTCTCCTCGGGTCAGCGCGAGCGCGTCCGGCGCCGCGCCGAGGGCGGGATGGATCGGCCAGTCAGGCATCTTTGACCACCTCCTGAGCGCGTCGCGGCCATTGTGCGATTGGCGCTGCGCCTCTGCGCGCGCGTCACCTGGGATCCCAGGCGCGCACTTGTTCCCCTTCCTTCGTTTCAATACTGCTGGTGACCGTTTCACTTGGCAATCCGGCTCTTTTTCGGTATCCTTGCGAAGAACAAATGGCGCCATCTGGCCAAGGTCCAATGGACGTGGGCTCAGGGCCATGTGGACGGCCCGCGTAAGCACCGATCACTGTCCTGAACCGGGTGAAGCCTGCTGAAGATCGGAGGGCGGGACCATTTGAGGTGGACGCAGCGCGGCTTTCGGGTAACACTCCCTCTCCTGGCGCTTTCGGCGGCGGCACTCCTCAGTGGCTGCGGGCTCGGCAAGCAGTCCACTCTTTCGCCGGCCGGTCCCGTGGCCAGCGCGCAGCTCGGCATGTTCTGGGAATCTCTCGCGATCATGACTGGAATCTTCATCGTGGTGGCAGCCGTCTTCCTCTACTCGATCATCCGCTTCCGCGCGCGGCCGGGTGACAACGAACTGCCGAAGCAGGTGCACGGCAACACGACGCTCGAGATTGTATGGACGATCATCCCGATCATCCTCCTCGTGTTCCTCGCGATCCCGACGGTGCACTACTCGTTCGCGTTCCAGGCGCCGGCGACGGCGATGAAGGTCGACGTCGTCGGCCACCAGTACTGGTGGGAGTTCGACTACCCGGGAAGCAAGGTCACGACGGCCAACATCGTGCACATCCCGGTCAACACGAAGATCAACTTCGTGCTCACATCCGCGGACGTCATCCACTCCTTCTGGGTGCCGGAACTCGGCGGCAAGACGGACCTGATCCCAGGCCGCGTCAACCACCTCCTTCTCGAGGCGAGCAAGACGGGTACGTTCTACGGCCAGTGTGCGCAGCTGTGCGGACCGGGCCACGCCTACATGAAGTTCGAGGTGGTCGTGCAGACCCCGGCGGCTTACCAGGCGTGGGTCTCCGCGATGCAGCACCCGACGGTGAGCGTGACGACGTCTGAGCAGAAGGCCGGCATGGCCCTCTTCAAGCAGGACTGCTCGACATGCCACACAGTCGGCGGCACGTCGTTCAACGGCAAGGTCGGCCCGAACCTCACCGAGTTGATGACGCGTCCGACGATCGCGGCTGGCACGCTGACGAACACGCCGGCGAACCTCGCGAAGTGGCTGCACAATCCGCCTGGGGTCAAGCCAGGAGCCCTGATGCCGAACCTCAACCTGTCACAGACCCAGATCCAGTCGCTCGTGGCCTTCCTGGAAACCCTCAAGTAGGCACGAGGAGGAGGAGCGTATGGCGGCAATCCCCGAGCGGCTCGTCGCTGTCCACAGCGAGAGCCGCACCTACACCGGCATCTGGTCCTGGCTCGCGACCGTCGACCACAAGCGGATCGGCATCATGTACATCCTCGCCGGCCTCTTCTTCATGGCCTTCGGCGGCGCGGAGGCGCTGATCATCCGCCTGCAGCTGTGGGCTCCGAACAGCCACGTCGTCTCGGCCGAGACGTTCAACCAGCTGTTCACCATGCACGGTGTCACGATGATCTTCCTCGTCGCCATGCCGATCCTGATCGGCTTCATCAACGCGATCGTCCCGCTGCAGATCGGAGCGCGCGACGTCGCCTTCCCCCGCATGAACGCCCTCTCGCTCTGGCTGTTCGTGTTGGGCGGTCTCTTCCTCTACTCGAGCTTCCTCTTCGGGTCGATGCCGGACGCCGGCTGGTTCAACAACGCGCCGCTGTCGGAACTCGCCTTCAGCAAGGGGCTCGGCGTCGACTTCTACGACATCGGGCTGCAGATCAGCGGCTTCGGCACGCTGATGACCGGCATCAACTTCCTCGTAACGATCCTCAACATGCGGGCCCCGGGCATGCGGCTCCTTCGGATGCCGCTCTTCACCTGGTCCGCGCTGATCACGATGCTGCTGATCCTCTTCGCCTTCCCGCCGATCACCGTCAACCTGATCCTTCAGATGTTCGACCGCCTGTTCGGCGCGAACTTCTTCGTCGTCGGCAACGGCGGCAGCGCTCTCTTGTGGCAGAACCTCTTCTGGATCTTCGGGCATCCGGAGGTCTACATCGTCATCCTGCCGGCCTTCGGGATCATCTCCGAGATCATCCCAGTCTTCGCCAAGAAGGTCCTCTTCGGCTACGAGTCGATGGCGATGGCGCTCTCGGTGATCGCGTTCCTCTCCTTCATGGTCTGGACGCACCACATGTTCGCCGACGGTCTCGGCCCCGTGGTCAACTCGCTCTTCGCGATTACCTCGATGCTGATCGCGGTGCCGACCGGCATCAAGATCTTCAACTGGCTGGCGACGCTGTGGGGTGGCAAGATCCACTTCACGAGCGCGATGCTCTACGCACTGAGCTTCATCCCGCTGTTCGTGATCGGCGGCGTCAGCGGCATCATGCTCGCGATGGCGCCGGCCGACCTGCAGTACAACGACAGCTACTTCGTCGTCGCCCACTTCCACTACGTGCTGTTCGGCGGCACCCTGATGGGCGCGCTCGCAGCGCTCTACTACTGGTTCCCGAAGATGTGGGGACGCATGCTGAACGAGAAACTCGGCAAGTGGAACTTCTGGCTCGTGTTCATCGGGTTCAACGTGACGTTCTTCCCGATGCACATCTCTGGACTCCTCGGGATGCCACGACGCATCTCGACCTACGCCCCCGGCAACGGCTGGACGATCTGGAACCAGATCTCCACGATCGGAGCGTTCATCCTGCTGGCCGGCATGCTGATCCTGCTCTACAACCTCATCCAGACCTTCCTGCACCCGGCGGACGCCCCCGCCGACCCGTGGGACGGCCGCGCACTCGAATGGTCGCTCACGTCGCCTGCCCCGGAGTACAACTTCGCGCAGACCCCGCTCGTCCGTGGGCGCGACGCCTACTGGCTCGAGAAGCGGGAGGGCGACGGCAAGCTGCAGCCGGCTGAGCCGGCCGGACCGATCCACATGCCCTCGCCTTCGCTCGCCCCGCTCGGCATCGCCCTCACGATCGTGCTCGCAGGCTACGGGGCGGTGCTGCACTCGACGATCATCGGCGGTCTCTTCCTCCTGCTGACCTTCGTCCAGATCGGACGGGCGCTGCTCGCGGAGGACCACGGCTTCCACGTCACACCGCACGTCGGAGGTGAGGCGCAGTGAGCACCCAAACCCACGTCGCGGTGCACGCCGCGCCCGCGACCGAGCTGCAGCTGCCGAAGGACAATAGGGTCCTTGGCCTCTGGGTCTTCCTCGCCGGCGAGTGTGCGTTCTTCGCCTCCCTGATCGGGACGTACCTTGGGCTGCACACCGCGACGCTGCACGGTCCCACTGGCCAGCAGATCTTCGACCTGCCGCTGACGACGATCGCGACGCTGATCCTGCTCTCGAGCTCGCTCACCGTGGTGCTCGGCGTGCAGGCGATGCAGCGCCGCGACGCGCGCGGCATGCAGATCTGGCTCTGGATCACGGCGCTTCTGGGCCTCTTCTTCCTCGAGTTCCAGGGCTACGAGTTCTACACGTTCTACAACTCCGGCCTCACCCTGCACACGAGCGCCTTCGGATCTGCGTTCTTCACGCTCACCGGCTTCCACGGGTTGCACGTCCTGTTCGGCGTCTTCTGGATCCTTCTGCTCCTCTTCCAGTCGGTGAAGCACGGCATCAACGAGGAGCGCACCTCGAAGGTCTTCGTGATGAGCCTCTACTGGCACTTCGTCGACGTCGTCTGGGTCGTACTCTTCACCCTCGTCTACCTCGCCGGGAAGGTGGGCTGACCATGAGCATGCACACGCACGCACCGACCGAGGAGGCGCAGCAGGCCCAGGCGTCACGCACGCCCCTCTACGTGGGGATCGGCGCCGCGATGCTGATCCTCACGCTGATCGCGGTGTTCCTCGTCGAGATCCACGTCGCGACCAGTCTCCTCCTGCCGCTGCTCGGGGCGATGGCCGTCGTCCAGGTCGCCCTGCAGGCGTTCCTCTACATGCACCTGCGCGGCAGCCGCAGCCTCTACACCGTCTTCTTCCTCGGTGGCGCGAGCATCGCGATCCTCTTCGCGACGTCGCTGATGATCCTGATCCAGCAGTGGGCGTGACGGCGGCGTCGCCAGGCCCTCTGCACCAACCTTCGGTATAGGAGCCTGCGCGAGCGCGCGGCTGCGCACTGGACCCGAGTCTAGAGCGGGAGTTGTCCTGACATGGCGAATCCAATGCCCATCCAAGCGAAGGTTGCCGCCCGGGCGACGACTGCCTCCCTCGGCGACTACGTGCAGCTACTCAAGCCCCGCATCATCCTGCTGCTCGTGATCACCGCGTACTGCGCGATGGTCGTCGCGGCGCACGGACTGCCGCCCTTCTTCCTGTCGCTGTACACGCTCTTGGGCCTCGCGCTCTCCGCCGGCGGCGCCCATGCGGTGAACATGTGGTACGACCAGGACATCGACGCCGTCATGGCCCGCACCAGCGACCGCCCGGTGCCGCAGGGCAGGGTCCCTGCCGGGCGCTCGCTTGTGCTCGGCATCTCCTTAATGGCCGTGTCGCTCGTGCTGCTCCTCGTGACGGTCAACCTGCTCACGGCGCTGCTCGCTCTGGGCGGATTCCTCTACTACGTCCTCGTCTACACGATGTGGCTCAAGCGTTCGACGCCGCAGAACATCGTGATCGGCGGCGGCGCCGGCGCCTTCCCTCCCCTGATCGGATGGGCGGCTGTCACCGGCCAGGTCGGGGTCGCCGCGGTGCTGATGTTCCTGATCGTCTTCTTCTGGACGCCACCGCACTTCTGGTCGCTCGCGCTCTACCGCCAGGACGACTACCGGCGCGCCGGCGTGCCGATGATGCCCGTCGTGCGCGGCGAGCGCTCGACGAAGCTGCAGATGATCTCCTACACCGTGCTCCTTTTGGCCGCATCGGTCGCCCTCTACTTCACGGGCGTCGTCGGTGTCATCTACCTCGGCGTCGCCGTCGCACTCTCGGTCGGCTTCCTGGTGATGACGGTCCTGCTGCTGCGCGAACACGCGCCGAGCACCCAACTCGCCCGGCGAACGTTCGGCTACTCGCTCCTCTACCTCACCGTGCTGTTCGCGGCGATGGTCTTGAACGTGCGGTCGTTCTAGCAGTACCCTCT
This sequence comes from Bacillota bacterium, assembly GCA_021793215.1. Classification (GTDB taxonomy): domain Bacteria; phylum Bacillota; class Sulfobacillia; order JAJZYS01; family JAJYTV01; genus JAJYTV01. The sequence goes on along the minus strand of JAJYTE010000009.1, from coordinate 34,136 downwards.
GACCAGCGCACCTGGGACATCTCCTGAGGAGGGTCCGGCTTGGGGATCGCATACCTAAACGAGACGTTCATGCTGCTCAGCGCCGTCAGCGTCGCCCTCGGCTGGTACAACATCCGCCGAGGGCGACGCGCCGTCCACCGGCGCTACATGCTGACCGGGGCCTACCTCGCGGCGGCCTTCTTCGTCAGCTACGCGTTGCACACGTTCCTTGTCGGTGACACGAGCTTCGGTGGTCCCGCAGGCTGGCGCGTGCCCTACCTCACCTTCCTGCAGATCCACACGATCCTTGCGACGGCCGCGGCCGTGCTGGGCATCATCACGCTGCGCTACGCGCTGCGCGAGAACTTCGCGAAGCATCGGCGCATCGCGCCCTGGACCGCCGTCTCCTGGTTCGTCGCGGCCGGCATGGGCCTCACAGTCTTCCTGATGCTCTACATCGTCTTCCCGCCGGGTCCGACGACCAACATCATGCGGGCGATCCTGGGCCACTGACATGCAGTCAAAACCCCCGACGAGAGGACTCCTCTGGCTCGCCCGCCTGACCAACATCGTGATGTTCGTCGTGCTGATGGCCGGCTTCCTCGTCACCGAGACGGGTTCGGCCCAGGGCTGCGGTCGCCACTGGCCGCTGTGCGACGGCAACTTCACGCCGCCCTTCGATCTGCACGGGTTCGTCGAGTACGGGCATCGCTTCATCTCGAGCATCGAGGGCATCCTGGTGCTTTGGCTCGCCATCTGGGCTTGGCGGGCGCTGCGCCGTGCGCCCGAGGTGAAGGTCGCCGCGATCGTGATGCTCGTCTTCACCTACGTGCAGGCGCTGCTGGGCGCGGAAGCGGTGCTCTTCCCCACGTCGCCGTTCATCCTTGCGACCCACTTCGGCATCTCGCTCGTCGCGTTCGCCGGAACCCTGCTCCTCGACGTGCGCCTGCACCAGGCGGCGCAGCAGGGACCATCGGGCGAGCGTGACTGGACGTGGCGCGCCCGCCGCGTGCCGAGCAGCTTCTCTCTGCTCGTCTGGATCACCGGCGCCTACTTCATCGGCCTCGTCTACCTGGGCGCGCTCGTGGCGCACACCGATACGGGCCTGATGTGCGGCGCCTGGCCGCTCTGCCAGGGATCGCTCGTGCCACATCTGCAGGGCCAGCTCTGGATCCCCTACCTGCACCGCGTCGCAGCGCTTGTGGCCATGCTGCTGCTCCTTTGGATCTACCTTTGGGCGCGGCGCCTCGAGGGGCGCCCGGACCTGCGGGCCGCGTCGCGCTGGGGGCTCGTGCTGATCCTGCTGCAGGCGCTCTCCGGCTGGTACCTCGTCTCAACGGGCATCACCCTCGGTTCGGTGATGATCCACATCGTGCTCATGACGGTGCTGTTCGGCGTCATCGCCTACTTCTCCATGCAGGTCGCGCCGCAGCGAGCCTCGGGAGGAAACTGAGGGGCGGGATGCCTCGTTGGCTCGAACGCACCCGTGTTCCCGGGGGCGTTCGGCAGGATTCGCGTGCGGCGAGTGTAAGTTCTCCGCAGATGCGCTTCGAAGGGTGGTCCTCGGCACGGCCGACATCGCGTTCCTCCCCGGGCGCCGCGACGACCTGCAGGATCTCGACCACGCGCTCACGGATCTATTCGCCGTGCCGGTGCGCACGCGCGAACTTCGACGCGGTCTGCCGGCGATCGCGCAGGCCGAGGAGTTCTCCAAAACGCCGGAGGAGCCAGAGGTCGGGGTACTCGTCACGGCGGGAGCACCTGCGACCGGGTGCCTTTTGCTCCTTCTGCGTCCGCAGGACGCGCGCCGGGTCGGCGATCTGCTCGGCGAGGGCGACGCACCGCAGGAACGACTGCTCGACGCCTGCCGCGAGGTCGGCATGATCGTCGCTGCCCGCTACCTCGCCGCGCTGGAGCGGTTCGCCGCCCCTGCCGGCGTGCCGGCTCCGCCCGTCTCCACCGTCGACATGCAGGCCGCGATCGTCGAGTCGACCGCCGCGCTCGCTGGCGCATCGGCGAAGGCGAGCCTGTTTGAGATTCGCGTGGAGGCGTCCGGCGCGCCCATCCTCATGCACCTGCTCGTTTTCGTGTAATGCGCGCTCCCGCTCGCCCACCTCCTTCTACCTGGAGGCGGGCGAGCGCCGTTCCTGCAGGATCTTGCCCTGCAGGAACGGAAGCGGACTGTAGCCGAGCGAAGCGAGGTGTGCGTTTGCGCGACATATACGTAGTGCGGCACGCCGAGAGCGAGGCGAACGTCGATCGCCGGTTCGACTCGACGCCGCCAGGAGCCCCGCTCACGGCCCTCGGAGCGCTGCAGGCGCGGCGCCTTGCGGATCTCCTCACCGGGTGGGACCTCGCCCCCACCGTCGTCTACGCGAGTCCCTTCCGCCGCACGCAGGAGACCGCGTCCGCCTTCGCCGCGCGCATCGGGGCGCGCATCGAGTCCGAGGGCGCGCTGCGCGAGGTGGAGGTCGGCGCGTGGGACGGCCGCGGCCCCGAGCAACTCTCCGCCGATCCCGTCTACCAGCGCTGGCGCATTGAGCCCGAGATCGCGCCACCGGGCGGCGAGTCGCTCGAGGCCGTCCTCGCGCGCACCCGCACCTTGATCTCCAGCCTCTGCGCGGAGGCGCCACCCGCGCAGCCGCTCGTGCTCTTCACGCACCAGCACACGCTGCGCAGCCTGCTCTGGCACCTCGGCCGGCTGCGCGACGCGGACGGGCGCCTGCTTGGCATGCCGAACGCGAGCGTCCTCCTGCTCGAGTCCCGGGACGGTGGCGACGGACTGCGGCTTCGCAAGATCGACCGCACCGTTCACGCCGCGACGGGAGACGACCGCAGTGCCGCGATCTGACGCTCCCGCGGGTCGCGGCCAGCGCCTCGCGCCGGACCTCACGGCGCAGGCGCATGCGATCTACCGCTCCCTCACCGGCGAGGATTGCGCCGCGATCGTGCTGCGCTCGGCGCGCATGAGGGCGCGCACTGCGGGCCACTACCGCTGCGCTGACGGGAAGCACCTCATCGTGCTCAGTGCACGCTACCTAGAGCAGGCAAGCTCGGCGCAGCGCGAGGACCTGCTGCGCCACGAGCTCGCCCACTACCATCTCGCGGAGAAGGGCCATCCGCGCGCAGGCCACGGACCGCTCTTTCGCGCGCTACAGCGGGAGTGGGGATTCGAACGCTTCCCGGACCGCGAGCTGATGCGGCGGATCGCTGCCGCGTCCCCTCGCCTGCGCCACCTTTACCTTTGTCCCGCTGGCCATGAGCACTGGCTCACGCGCCACCCGGGGCGCAAGGCCGTATCGTGCGCGATCTGCGCGCAGCGGTACGACCGGCGCCACCGCTTGCGCTACAGCGGGACGAGTGCGCGGCGATGAGTCGCCGCCGCCGATACTGAACCATGGAGGCGATGGGATGGGAAAGCGAACGCTTCGGACGGATCCCGTGGGGGAGAAGGTTTCGCTTGGCGAGGTCGACCCCTCCGACACCTCGGGCATGACGGAGGACGACGCGAAGGAGGCGCTGGCGAAGGACGTCAAGCGCCTTTCGGAGCTGCACGACCTCCTCTACGCCAACCAGAGCAAGGCACTGCTCGTCGTGCTGCAGGGCATGGACACGAGCGGCAAGGACGGCACGATCCGCCACGTCCTGCAGGGCCTTTCGCCGCAGGGAACAGTCGTGAACTCGTTCAAGCAGCCGAGCGCGGAGGAACTCGCGCACGACTTCCTCTGGCGCATCCACCGGCGCGTACCGCCGCGCGGCACGATCGGCATCTTCAACCGCTCGCAGTACGAGGACGTCCTGATCGTGCGCGTGCACGGCGAGATCTCGGAGAAGAAGGCGCACCAGAGGTTGCGCGCGATCCGGCACTTCGAGCGACACCTCGCCGACGAGGACGTCGTGATCCGCAAGTTCTTCCTGCACATCTCGAAGGACGAGCAGGAACGGCGCCTCAAGGAGCGTTTGGACCAGCCGGGCAAGCACTGGAAGCTCAGCGCCTCCGACTTCGCGGAACGCAAGCGCTGGGACGAGTACCAGGCCGCCTACGAGGACGCGATGCGCCGCACGAGCACGCAGCACGCCCCGTGGTACGTGATCCCCGCGGACCACAAATGGTACCGAAACCTCTGCGTCGCGCAGGTGCTCGTCAAGGCGCTGGAGGACCTCAAGATGGACTGGCCGCCGGCCGGCGAGGAGATCGAAGCGCTGACGACCTAGTCGTCGACGTGGCGCACCGCGAGCTTGCGACCGAACACCTTGCCGAACTGGCCGCCAAGTCGCGCCGCCTCGTCGAACGGGACGTCCGGCGGGCGCTCGACGCCAGAGAGGCGCAGCTCGATGCGCGCCGGCTCAATCGTGGCGGTGATGCGCGGCCTCGATAGCGGGGCCTGGCGCGCCATCGCCTCCGCGTAGGCCACCGTCAGGCCAATCCTCTGCGCAAGCAGGATGTCGGCGCGGTCCACGAGCGTGCCGAAGCCCTGCATGCGGTCGCGCGTATGGCGCGGGCCCTCGTAGGAAGCGCTGGCGGCCAGCACGAGCTGCTGCTTGTGTGTCAGGCCGAAGATGCGGGCGCTCGCGACGAGCGTGAACGTGTGGCGGTTGCGGTCGTAGAAGTTCACGCGCCTACCGATGCCTCGGAGCTGCGCGGCGGCGCCGCCGATGCCGGGCTCCCCCTGTCCCAGGAGCGGCGAGAGCGCCGCGAGCAGCTGCTCCGCCCAGGCCAGGACGTCCTCGTCCGGCTGCTCGCCGAGCTGGAACAGCACGTTTCGCACGCTCGGGGCGAAGACGTCGTCCGGGATCTCGCGCTGCCCCGGTAGGATGCGCTGGTAAAGCATGCCCTCCCGAAGGCCGGACCCGCTGATCACGATCTCGCTCGGCGCCAGGTGGTCGGAGATCGCCTGCGCGAGCGTCAACGCCGCCGCCGCGGTCTCGGCACGGTGCACGGCGAGCCCCGGCACGACGAGGCGCTGGTGCTGCGGCAGTCTGAGAACGCGCTCGCGCAGCTCCGTGATCGCGGTGGGCGGCATGCGGTAGTTGTGAAGGCTCGGGAAGCTGTACCCGACCTGGGCACGGTGCATCTTCGCGATCGAGCGGAAGCTGCCACCGAGCGCGACGAGCGGAAGCCCCTGCGCCGGGTCCGGCATCGCCGCGCGCACCGCCTCGTCCGCGATCGCCTTCATCGCGTCGATCTCCGCCTTCGCCGGCGGATCCGACCGCAGCACGCGACGCGTCAGCGTCACGGCGCCGACGGGCGCGCTGGCGGCGCGGCGCAGTGCACGCGCCTCGAACTGGCTGATCTCGCTGCTCGCTCCGCCGACGTCGACGAGGTTGCCACTGTGCACCGCGAGCGTGTGCATGGCGCCAAGGAAGCCGAGTTCCGCCTCCTCCACCCCTTCGAGGATGCGGATCGGCACATTCGATTGGCGCGCCAGCGCCGCGCTGAACGCCGCGCCGTCGCGGGCGTCGCGCAGGGCCGCCGTCCCGACGGCCGCGATCCGACTCGCGCCGAGGGAGCGCGCGCGCGCCACGAGCGCGCTGAAGACGTACTGCGCGCGCGCGAGGTCCTCCGCGAGCACGCCCCTTCTCGCAAGGGCGTCGCCGAGGCGGAGAATCGCGCGCTCCTCGTCCAGCACCCGCCACGCGCCCGAGCGCGCGACCTCCACGACCATCATGCGCACCGAGTTCGATCCGAGGTCGATCACGGCGCTGCGCTCCACCCCGCTCACGCGCCCTCCCTCTCGAAGTGCACCGGGCCGCCCGCCGCCTGCGCCAAGAGATCCGCCTTCGCCTGCAGTCGGTCTCCAAGGCGCAAGGGGTCGAGGCCCGCGACCTGGATCTCGAAGCCGCGGCCACGCGCCCGTACGCCCGCGATCGCGGCGCGCTGCTCGTGCTCGTAGTCGAGCGCGTCCGCCACGCGCAGCAGCGCGCTCAGCCAGCGCACGGCCTCGCGCCGTTGCCGGCCCATCGCCTTCGGCCCCGGCCTGGCACGGCGTCGATGGTTGCGCACCACTCCGGCGCACAGGTCGCGAAGGTCCAAAGGGTAATCCGACAGGTGTTCGTCGCTGCGCACGAGGTAGGCGCCGTGGCGGTGGTGCCCCTTGCGGTCGACGAAGTAGCCGATGTCGTGCAAGAGCGCTGCGTGCCGCAGCACGACGCGCTCCTCGTCCGAAAGGGCGTGCAGCGGCAGGAAGGCGTCGAAGAGGATGTCGGCGAGGTTCGCGACGTGCTGCGAGTGCTCGAGGTCGCAGGCGTACTTCCGGCACACCGCGAGCACATCGCTGTCGAAGTCCGCGAGGCGCTCTGCGACGCTCACGACGGCGTCTCCTCGCGTCGCGACCTGCGCCGCAGGAGGCGCTGCACCGCGCGCCTGGCCTCCTCCTGCACCGCCTGCGGGGATCTCGACGCGTCGATGCGCACGACGCCCGCGTGATCGCCGGCCTCCGCGTACAGGCGCCCGAGCCTTCGCTGGTAGCGAAGCGCGTGGGTCATCAGCTCGGGGGTCGGCGCGAGTGCACCCGTCTCGCGCGGCTGCAGAAAGCGCCGGCGAGCCAAGAGGCGGCGCAGGCGCTCACGGGCTGGCGCCTCCAGGAGAAGCGTCAGGTCTGCCATCGGCACGAACCCGAGCGCATCGCGCAGCCAGTCAGGGTCCACGCCGTGAATGCTCGCCCGCACGCGCGGTGTCAGCGTGTAGCGGTCAAAGAGGACGATCTTCCCCGCCGCGAGCGCGGGCTCTGCCTCGGCGTACCAGAGGTCGGCGAGGTCCGCTGCGTAGAGCAGGAAGAGCGCGCGCTCCGAGATGTCCATGCGCCGCTGCAGCCCCTGGAGCGTCACCCGCGCGAGGCTCGAGTGCTTGAGGCGCAGGAGCTTCACCTCCCGCCCCCGGTGTTCGAGCCAAGCGGCCAGCGCCCTGGCTTGGCTCGTGCGGCCCGCGCCATCCGGGCCCTCGATCGCGATCAAAAGGCCGCTCACTTCGCCTCGCCCCCTTTGAGGAGGCCGAGGACGCGGGAGCGGACCATCCGCTGCTGCTCGCGCATCGGGCGTGTCGCATCGATCCGGACGTAGCCCATGCCCGCCTCGATCTGCTCGTAGCGGCGCAGCACTCGGCCCTGAAAGATCTTGAAACTCTCTACCGGGTCCTCCGAGAGCCCGAGGTCCATCCCCGCCTCGTAGTAACTCGGCACGCGGCGTGCGGCCATGATGCGGGCTGCCGCGATCTCGACCGGGGCGTGGAAGAACAGTGTGAGATCGGCCGGGCGCGCGAAGGAGTAGACGCGCTCCACCCACCCCGGGTCCAGTCCGCGGGCACCGTCGCGCGCGTACGCCGTGCCGACGTAGCGGTCGCACAGCACGATCTGGCGGAGCGCGAGGCGCGGCTGGATCTCCCGCTCGTACCGGTCGGCGAAGTCCGCCGCGTTGACGATCGAGAACGTCAACGGCGTCAGCAGGCGCTCGCGCTTCGCCCTGCGCTGCAGGGGGTGGACCGATGGACTCGAGTTCCAGCTGGTGAGGTGCACCGGCCAGCGCAGGCGCCAAAGGTAGCGGTAGAGCAGCTGGATCTGCGTGCTCTTGCCGGACCCGTCGCAGCCCTCGACTGCGATCAAGAGCCCGCCTGATCCCAACTGCGCCGCGTGAGGCCTCGGCATCGCTGCACCTCCTGCCCTCTCGTCCTTGCAACCTTCATCATACGACGCGCTTCGGCTCGTCTCGCGAAGGTTGTGTGAAGCTTTTCGCCACAGGAGCTACGCCTTGCCCGTGGGGCGCGCGTGGGTACGGCTGTCGGGCACGAGGAGGACCGAGACCCCCCCGACGAGCGAGAGGGCGGCAACGCCGAGGAACATGCCCTCGAAGCCATGGAACGCCATCGCCAGCGTCAGCAGGACGGGGCCCGCCGCGAGGCCGACGGACCGGAACACGGCGACACTTGCGAGCGCCTCCCCCGCCTGCGCGTCGCTGTGCAGCGCGAGCGCCAGCCGGTTGAGCGGCGCACCCATGGTGAAGGCAGTCCCCACCCCGAAGGCGAGCATCGCGAGGATGAAGCGCCAGAGCGTCATCCCAGGGAGCGCGAGGAGCACCCCACCCACGAGCGCGAAGGCGAGGCCGGTCTGCAGCACGACGCGTCCACCGCGGCGGTCGGTGAGCACGCCACCGACGCCCGAAAGCAGCGCGCCCGAGAACGCCGCCGGCAGCACCGACAGTCCAGAGCCCAGCGTGGAGAAGCCCAGCACGCGCTGCGCCAGCGTCGGCACGAACACGGCGGCCGACATGTCGACGCCGATCACCGCGGAGGTCAGGACGAGCGCCGCGCCGCGCACGCCCGAGAATGCACGCGGGTCAAGGAACGGTGCGCCCCGCGGACGCCGCTCGCGCACGATGAAGAGGGCGAGTGTCGCGGCTGCGGCCAGGAGCAGCACCCAGCGCAGGGGGCCTCCCACCTCGAGCGTGAGCAAGACGGTCGCCAGGAATACGGCGAACACGACGCCCGCGAGGAAGTCGGGTGCCGCGCGATCGGTCCGCTCCGACGCGGGGAGGCGCAGGGAGACGAGCAGCACCAGCGCGGCGATCGGGATGTTCACGAGGAAGATCGCCGGCCAGCCGAAGTACTGCGCGAGAACACCGCCGATCACCGGTCCGACCATGCTCGCAACGCCAAACACGGCACCGAAGATCCCGAGCGCTAGCCCGCGACGCTCCGGCGGGAAGAAGCGCACGCCCTCCGCCTGGGCGTTCGGGTACACAGCGCCGGCGCCGAGCCCCTGCACGGCGCGGGCGAGGAGGAAGATGGCGAAGCTGTGCGAGAGCGCGGCGATCAGCGAGGCGACGCCGAACGCCGCGACGCCCGACCGGAACAGAAGTCGTCTGCCGTAGCGGTCCCCGGCCGCACCGGAGAGCACCGTGGAGGCGACGTAGGTGACGGTGTAGGTCGTGACGGTCCAGGCCATCCAGGCGAGCGTGATGTGAAAGGTCCTGGCGATCAGGGGGAACGCGGGACTCACGATGCCCATGTCGAGCGCGCCGACGAACACGCCTGCAAGGTAGATGGACAGAACCCGGAAATTCGGCCGCAGATCGGTTCGCCTCCGCTGGTAGAACTGGCACGGCGTGGACGCCGCCACCTACTCTTCGCGAAGCGGACCGAGGGCACCTGCGGCGCCTAGCGCGCCTGACGCAGCAGGTGATCAAGGCTCTTCCTGCCCTGCGCCCCCACGAGCACTCCCGCGACGCGTCCCTTCCCGTCGACGAGCACTGCCGTCGGCAGATCGGTCACGCGGTAGGCCTGGGTCACCTCGCCGTAGCGATCGAAGTAGAGCGTGTGCGCATGCCCGATCCGCTTCCACAGCGCCTGCGCGTCGCCCGGCAACTCCGACGGCAGGAGGTCGATCGGGACAAGCGCAACGTTCTGTCGCTCAAGTCCGGAGTATCTAGTAACATAGGAGACGTATGCAGGACACCGCCTGCACCAGGTGGAGAAGAACAGCAGAAGGTGCGGGCGACCCTTTAGCCGAAGGTGTACTTCTCTTCCGTCCGCCCGGCGCAGCGCGACGGGCGGCGCCTGCGTTCCCGCAGGCAGCACCGGAGCCGCCACCAGAAGCCGCAGCAACAGCATCGGCAACAGCAACCCGAGCCCCCCCCTCGTCGAATTGGCGCTCCGCATGAAAGCATGCCCAATTCCTTGAGGACCGGCGGCTTCGTCTTGGTACGCACGCGAGGAGGTACTTGGCCATCCGGGAATTCCTGCGCATCCGGGACCTAGTCCGCCCGGAGCTCCGCGCCTACGTCCTTGGACTGACGGCCCTCGTGCTGGCAGACGCGCTGCAGCTCATCACGCCGCAGATCCTCCGCCTGTTCGTCGACACGATCCAGACGCCTGGCGCCGCGCTGCGCGCACTTCTGCCCTACGCGCTCGCGATGCTCGCAGCAGGCGTGCTGATCCTCGTCTTCCGCTTCTTCTGGCGCACCTACTGCTTCGGTGCGTCGCGCCGCATCGAGTACCGCCTGCGCCGCAAGCTGTTCGGCCACCTTACGGGCCTCTCGGCGAACTTCTTCAACGCGCACAAGGTTGGCGACCTGATGGCGCACGCGACCAACGACGTGCAGGCTGTGCGCATGTCGTTCGCGATGGGCATCGTCGCCACGGTCGACTCGCTCGTGCTGATCGTTTCGACCGTCGTGATCATGGTGCAGACGATCTCGCTCCCGCTTTCGATCTGGGCTCTGCTGCCCCTGCCGATCTCCGCGATCGTCGCGAGCTCGCTCGGCAAGACGATCCACCGGCGCTTCGTCCGCGTGCAGGCAGCTTTCTCCGACATGACCGACACGGTGCAAGAGAACTTCTCCGGCATCCGCGTCGTCAAGGGGTTCGCCCAGGAGCAGGCCGAGGAGCGCAAGTTCCTCGACCGCAGCGGTGCGTACGTCCGGCGCAACATGCACCTCGTGCGCGTCTGGGGCCTCTTCGATCCGCTGGTCGACATGATCGGCGGCTTCTCCTTCGCCGTCGCGACGGCGTACGGCGGCTACCTCGTGCTGCAGGGGCAGCTGAACCTCGGCGAGTACGTCGCGTTCCTCTTCTACCTCGGCCAGCTGCGCGGACCGATGATGGCGGCAGGCTGGGTGATCAACGTGCTGCAGCGCGGCGCCGCCTCGATGGAGCGGTTGAACCGCATCTTCGACGTGAAGCCCGAGATCTGGGACGCGCCGAACGCCGTGACCCTGCCGTCGCCGCGCGGCGGCATCTCCGTCCGCCACTTGACCTTCGCCTACGCCCCGAACCTCCCACCTGCCCTGCGCGACGTGAGTTTCGACCTGGAGCCCGGGCAGACCGTGGGCGTCATCGGGCGAATCGGGAGCGGCAAGTCGACGCTCGCAAGCCTCCTGCTGCGCCTCTACGAGCCGCCGCGGGGGACGATCTTCGTAGACGGCGTCGACCTCTTGGACGTCCGCGCCGACGACCTGCGCGCCGCGTTCGGCTACGTGCCGCAGGAGGCGTTCCTCTTCTCGGACACGATCTCGGGCAACATCGCCTTCGCGCGGCCCGACGCGTCGCAGGACCTCGTCGAGGACGCCGCCAAGGCGGCAGCGGTGCACGACAATGTCGTCGACTTCCCGAAGGGATACCAAACGCTCGTCGGCGAGCGCGGCGTCACGCTCTCCGGCGGCCAGAAGCAGCGCGTCGCGATCGCCCGCGCCCTGATCCAGGACCCACCCGTGCTGCTGCTGGACGACAGCCTTTCGGCGGTCGACACGCAGACCGAGTCGGAGATCCTCGGAGGCCTGCGCCGCCAGCGCCAGGGTCGTTCCAACATCGTGATCGCCCACCGCATCTCGGCCGTCATGCACGCGGACCTCATCCTGATGCTCGAGGACGGACAGGTAGTCGAGCGCGGCAACCATGAGGATCTCATGCGCGAGGGCGGCCACTACCGGGACCTCTACGAGCGCCAGCTGCTCGAGGAGAGCATCATGCACCGCGGAGAGGAGGGCGCCTGATGGACGACGACTTCCGCGAGGAGGAAGCCCTCGGCAGGGCCTTCAGCGGCCGCCTGGTCCGCCGCCTGCTTCGCTTCGCCAAGCCCTACTGGGGCCCGATCCTCGCCGCCGCGGCGCTCGTCGCGCTGGTCACAGGTTCGGACCTCGCACCGCCGTACCTCTCCGCGCTCGCGATCGACAACGACATCAGCGCGATGTACCAGCCGCTCGCGGTCTACCCCGCATCGGCCGAGCTGCCCGGCGGCATCTACTACCGGGGCAGCGAGTACGTGCCGCAGCACGACGTGAAGGGCCGCCACGGCGCATGGGCGCAGATCGTCTCGTCGGGCGGTGTCACCTACCTCGTCAGCGGCGTCACGCCGGGCAAGGCGCTCAAGTTCGTCTCGGGTCAGGCCACCTCGGGCGGCGGCACGTTGCCGCAGCAGCGCCTCACGAGGTCCTCGGTGAACGCGTTCCGCGCGCCCTTCATCCACGGTCTCGAGCTCCTGGGCCTAATCTACGCGCTCGTGGTGCTGGTCGCGTTCGCCGCGAACTACGCCCAGACCTACATCCTTGAACTCGCGGGCCAGCGCATCATCTTCGACGTGCGCAAGGCGATCTTCACCCACGTCGAGCGCATGCACCTCGGCTACTTCGACAAGAACCCGATAGGCCGCCTCGTGACGCGCGTCACGAACGACACCGAGGCGCTCAACGAGATGTACACCTCGGTGATGATCAACATCTTCAAGGACTTCTTCATGCTTGTGGGCGCCATCGTCGTGATGTTCACGATGAACCACCTGCTCGCCTACGTCAGCTACGCCGTGATTCCGGTGCTCGTCCTGGTGACGGCCCTCTACACGCGCTTCGCGCGCGACGCGTACCGCACCGTGCGGATGCGCCTCGCGCGCCTGAACGCGTTCCTCTCGGAGAACTTCTCCGGCATGCGCGTCGTGCAGGTCATGCGCCAGGAGCGAATGCAGCAACAGCGCTTCGACGTCGACAACAGTGGCTACCTTCGGGCCGGCATCCGCGAGCTGACGATCTTCGCCGTGTTCCGCCCGACGATGAACTTCCTCTACAACGCCACCGTCGCGGCGCTGCTCTGGTGGGGCGGCGCGAGCGTTCTGGAGAGCGTCGTGACGTTCGGCGTCCTCTACGCCTTCGTCGGCTACGCGCAGCAGTTCTTCCAGCCGATCCAGGACATGGCCGACAAGTACCAGATCATGCAGTCCGCGATGGCGGCCTCCGAGCGGATCTTCCAGGTGCTCGACACCCCCGCGGAGGTGACGGATGCCGTCTCTTTGCAAGCGCTGCCGCCGCGGCCGCGCGGCGAGATCCGGTTCGAGCACGTCTGGTTCGCGTACGATGGCGAGAACTACGTCCTGAAGGACGTGGACTTCACCGTGGCACCTGGGCAGTCGGTCGCCTTCGTCGGCGCGACGGGCGCCGGCAAGAGTTCGATCGTCAACCTTCTGGGCCGCTTCTACGACGTGCAGCGCGGGCGCATCCTGCTCGACGGACAGGACGTGTCGCGGGTGCCCCAGCAGGAACTCCGGCGGGCGATCGGCGTCGTGCAGCAGGACGTGTTCCTATTCGCCGGCAACATCCGCGACAACATCCGCCTGGGCGATCCGGTCTCCGACGGGGACGTCGAGGAGGCGGCGCGGCACGTGCACGCCGCACAGTTCATCGAGCGGCTGCCCGCGAAATACGACGAGGCTGTCCAGGAGCGCGGCGCGACATTCTCCGCGGGCCAGCGACAGCTGGTGGCCTTCGCCCGCGTGCTGGCGCACGATCCTGCGATCCTCGTACTCGACGAGGCGACGGCGAGCATCGACACAGAGACGGAAACCCTGATCCAACAGGCCCTGCAGCGCGTCTCGCGCGATCGCACCAGCCTCATTGTGGCGCACCGGCTCTCGACGATCCGGAACTGCGACCAGATCTTCGTCATGCACCACGGCCGCATCGTGGAGCGCGGTACGCACGAGGAACTGCTCGTGCGCAGGGGACTCTACTGGGATCTTTACCGCCTGCAGTACCGCGAGGCCGAAGAGCTCGGCGACGTCGGAGCCGACTGACCAGGGCTCCACCGCAGGTCTCGCCGGCCGCGGAGCGAACCAAGGCGATGGGCGCTCATCCTTTCCCGCGCGAGGTGGCCGAAACTGCGCGTTGAGACCGGCCGCATCCTCTCGCTCCTGCGAACCATGTACCCCGACGCGCGCTGCGCCCTCGACTTCACCTCGCCGTTTGAACTGCTGATCGCCACGATTCTCTCGGCCCAGTGCACCGACGAGCGGGTCAACATGATCACGCCGCGCCTCTTCCCCCGCTACCCCACGCCGCAGGCGATGCTCTCGCTCACCAAGGAGCAGTTGGAGGATCTGATCCACGACTGCGGGCTCTTCCGGTCGAAGGCGAAGAACATCCTCGGCGCGTGCGAGGCGCTCGTCGCGCGGCACGGCGGCGAGGTGCCGCGGACGATGGCGGCGCTCGAAGGGTTGCCGGGCGTCGGTCGCAAAACCGCAAACGTAGTGCTCTCGAACGCGTTCTCGGTACCTGCGATCGCCGTCGATACGCACGTCTTCCGCGTCGCGCGCCGCCTCGGCCTCGCGAGCGGCCAAACGCCGGAGAAGGTGGAGCGGGAGCTGCGCCGGCGCATCCCGCGGCGCGACTGGTCCCAGGCGCACCACTGGCTGATCCACCACGGCCGTCAGATCTGCCACGCGCGCGGGCCGGAATGCCTGCGCTGCCCTTTGGCGCCCTACTGCCCCGCCTACCGGCAGGGAAGCGTCAACCCGAAGTAAGGAGGAGTCTTCGTGCCGTTCGATCCCAGACCGTTCCGCAGCCTGTTCCCTTCGCTCTCCATGGAGGTGAACGGCCAGCCCGCCGCGTTCTTCGACGGCCCGGGGGGCAGCCAGGTCCCGCAATCCGTGATCGACGCCCAGCGCGACTACTACCTGCGCGCGAACGCGAACGTCCACGGCCAGTTCGCAACGAGCCGCGGCGCGGACGAAACGGTGCGCGCGGCGCGCACGGCTGCGGCGGCCTTCCTCGGAGCGACAGGGCCGAAGACGGTCTCGTTCGGCCAGAACATGACGACCCTCAGCTTCTTCCTCGCGAGAGCGGTCGGGCGGACGCTCCGACCCGGCGACGAGGTGATCGTCACCGACCTCGACCATGAGGCGAACGTATCTCCATGGCTCGGGCTGCAGGAGTTGGGCGTCGTCGTGCGCTCCTGCCCCGTGCATCTCGACACGTGCACGCTCGACATGGATGCGATGCGTGCCATGATCGGCGAGAAGACCCGCCACGTCGCGGTGGGATACGCTTCGAACGCCGTCGGAACGGTGAACGACGTCGCCCGGATCATCGGCTGGGCTCACGCCGCCGGCGCCACGGTCTCGATCGACGCGGTGCACTTCGCGCCGCACGCGCTGATCGATGTCACGGCGCTCGACTGCGACTTCCTGCTCTGCTCGGCCTACAAGTTCTTCGGTCCCCACGTTGGGCTCCTCTACAGCCGCCCCGGCGCGCTCGACGAGCTCCCGACGGACCGCGTCCGTCCCCAGGACCCGAGCGCTCCAACGCGCATCGAGACCGGCACCTTGAACCATGCGGCGCTCGCAGGCGTCACGGCCGCGATCGAGACGATCGCGGCGCAGGGCGCTGGCGGCTCCCTGCGTGAGCGCATCGCCTCCGCCTTCGCGGAGATCTACCCTTACGAGCACGGGCTCGCGCGCCGCTTGTGGCAGGGCCTCTCGGAGATCCCTGGCGTCACGCTCTACGGTCCACCGGTGGGAGACGCGCTGCGCGCACCCACCGTCTCGTTCCGCGTCGCGGGCCTGTCTCCGGAAGATGTCGCCCGCAGGCTGGGCGAGAAGGGCTTCTTCGTCTGGGACGGCGACTTCTACGCCGTATCGCTGATCGCGCAGCTCGACCTCGCGGAGACGGGTGGCGTCGTGCGGATCGGCATGGCGCCTTACGTACTGATGGACGAGGTGGAGCGACTGCTGGGCGCCGTGCGCACGCTCGCCTAGCGCGGGGCGACTACTGCGCGGGGGAGAATACGAACCGCCCCCGCGCCGCGGGTAGGCTACGGCTCCTCGGCGGAGAGGACGCAGGCTCTGCCCGACTCCCACCCAAGGGTCTACTCCCCCGCGGCGTCCTCCGCCGGGGGTGATTGTCGGCATTCTACGGCTACGGTCGCCCACTGCCCCCTACGCCGGCGCGCAGCTCCGAGCCATCACGCGGCCTTGCCCAGCAGCAGCACGCCGCCGATCAGGACGAACGCCACGCCGGCTCCGACCTGGATGTAGCGCAGCGGCACGAGTCGAGTGAGCGCCTCGCCGAACACCACGCCGATTACCGACGACAGTACGAGGGCAAGCGCCGCGGCGATGAAGATCAGCAGCGGTGCTCGCGTGCGTGCCGCGAGCATCATGGTGGTCAGCTGCGTCTTGTCACCGAGTTCAGCCAGAAAGACAAGGCCAAAGGTGACGGCGAAGGCCTTGAGGTCCAAGTGCGTCCCCACCCTCCGGGTGCAGGCTATGCTGCCCGGACACGTTGGTAGAAGCGGGACGGCGACTGCCCCTAGCACCGGGCCCCGTGCGGTCCCAGCGGTAAACAGAGTCAAGTTTGTCCTAGGCAACAGGAGTCCGGAAGTCGCCGACTCATCCTCCCGTGCTGCCCGTCGCATCCCGTAGACTGGCCAACGCGCAAAGCGTACCCTGTGAAAAGAGGCGCCTTTGGGGGCAACTTCCGTGCTATCCAGCAAGACCGTCGAGATCGTGATCCGCTGCGTCGCGGTCTACGCGGTGGTCCCGTTCATCAATAGCCTAGCCGATTGGCTCACGATGGTCTTCGAACCCGGGGGGCGCGACACAAGGTCCGTTGCTCGTCGCGACCCTGGTGCGTCTCGTGCTGGTGCTCCTGCTCTGGCTTCTAGCACCACCGCTTGGACGAAGACTGGTCCCGGCAGCCGAACCGCAGCGCACGGCACCGGGGCTCGACGAGATCGCGCCACTTGGATTCGGGCTCGTGGGCCTCACGCTCGCCGTCCTAGCCCTAGGAAACATCGCCGTTGGGGTCGCAGACGCGGTGACGGCCTCACACATAGTCGGATTGCCACGCCTGGGTGCCGGCGCACTATGGGGTGGAATCGTGCAATTGCTCATCGGCTTCGGCGTCTTCGTCGGCAGTCGTGCCCTTGGCAAAGCCTTCGTGGCGGTGCGCCGTGCCTGACGGGACCTGAGCGATCTGCCGCGGCAATCAGATCCCGATGCGCGGCCCTGACTCCATGGCCCATCTCATATCCCAAACTTGATGGCCAAGTCGTCCGCCCCGTCGGAATGCAATCTGCTCCACGTCACCGCGCTCGGCCAGGAACACGAGGCCGAAGGTGTGACGGCAAATGCCTTGATGTCCACCCCACCCCTGCACCGCCGTGCACCTGCCACGCTCGAGAGTGCGCCGTGTCCGCATGGAAGGCCTCGTTTCGCACCTCCTATGAAGCCCAGCCCGCCGCAGTCCCGCCTACTCCGGAGCACGATTCGCGACGATCAGCACATCAGCCTCACGCGTCTCCCGCAGGATCCGCTCGATCACCGAACCCCGGAGCATCTCCTCCCACCTCGTCTTCCTGGACTCCCCGAGGATGATCTGCGTGGCACGCACCTCCTTGGCGATCTTCACCAGCCTGCGCGCGACGTCGACGTCCTCGGCACGGTGCACCTCCGCGCCGAGTTCCCGCGCGAGGCGCAGGTTCAGGTCCAGCGTTTGCGCCTCCTTGAGGCTGGGGGTTCTGTTCGGCGGCAGGACAGTCGCGACGAGGAAGTCTCCCTTCAACCTGCGCGCCATACGGTAGCCGCGGCGGATCAGGAGCTGGCCGTTGAGCGTCGGGGTAACGCAGACGAGGACGCGGTCCTTGGTCTGCCATGGGCCCTCGATGTGGTGCAGGCGCATGTAATCGTCGAGGTCGCTGTCCGCCTCGTCCGCGACGGTACGCAGGGCGAGTTCGCGCAGCGCTGTGAGGTTGCCGACACGGAAGAAGTTGTCGAGCGCGCGCCTCGCCTGATCGGAAGGATAGACCTTGCCCTGGCGCATGCGCTCCACCAGTGCCTCCGGCGCGAGGTCGATGAGGCGCAGTTCCGTTGCGTCCGCCACTACCGAGTCTGGCACGATCTCCCGGACCCGCACGCCCGTGACCTGGGCCACGATGTCGTTCAGACTCTGCAGGTGCTGCACGTTGAGCGTGGAGTGCACGTTGATGCCTGCCTCGAGGATCTCCTGCACATCCTCGTAGCGCTTCTCATGGCGAAGGCCCGGCGGGTTCTGGTGCGCGAGTTCGTCCACGAGCACGACGTCCGGCTGGCGCCGCAGCACAGCCTCGACGTCCAGTTCCTCGCGCACCATCCCGTTGTACGGCACCTGCAGCGGCGCCAAGAGTTCAACGCCCTCGAGCAGCGCCATCGTCTCGGGTCTACCGTGCGTGTCGATCACGCCGGCCACGACGTCGATGCCGCTCTCGTGCAATGACCGCGCTTCGAGCAGCATCGCATACGTCTTGCCGACGCCGGCCGCGGCGCCGAGGAAGATCTTGTGCCGCGCCCGGCGCAGATGCTCGATCTGCCGCAGCACCTCCTCGGAGGTACGCCTGAGGTATTCGCTCATCGCTGGTTGATCAGGCTCTGCAGCGCTAGGTTCAGCCGTAGGACGTTCACCCTCCAGGGGCCGTAGAGGCCGATGGTTGGACCCTCCGCGTCGCGCAGCACCAGCTGGCGAAGGGTCGATGTAGCGATGCCGGTGCGCCGCGCGATCGCGGGGACTTGCAGCATGGCGTCTTGCAGTGTGATCTCCGGGTCGAGGCCGGAGCCGGAGCTCTCCACCAGGTTCGCGGGCGGCCGCGCGCTGCCGATCATCGGACGGATCGCCGCGATATTCGCCTTCACCTCCTGCACGAGCGCCTTGTTCGTCGGGCCGAGGTTCGACCCACCGGAGTTGTTCGCGGCGTACGGCTCCGGCTTTCCGGTCGCCGGGTTCGCGGTAGCCGACGGGCGCCCGTGGAAGAGGTCGAGGGATGTCACCTTCTGGCCGATCAGCATGGAGCCGACAACCTTCCCCTGTCGTACCTCGAGTGAGCCGTTCGCCTGCCAGGGGAACACGAGCTGCCCGATGCCGAGCACGGCGAGCGAGTAGATGACGGCGAAGAGCACGAAGGTCACGACCGCGAGGCGCACGTTGCGCCAGATATCCATTACCATCTCAGGAACCCCCCTTCGTCAGATGTGCGCAAGTCCGAGCGCCGTGAGCGCGAGGTCGATCAGCTTGATGCCGACGAACGGCGTGATCACGCCGCCGAAGCCGTAGATCAGGATGTTGCGCTGCAGCATCTGCGTCGCCCCCATCGGCACGTACCGCACGCCCCGCAGCGCGAGCGGGATCAGCGCGGGGATGATCAGGGCGTTGAAGATCAGCGCCGAGAGGATGGCACTCTGCGGCGAAGTCAGGTGCATGATGTTCAGGGCTCCCAGTGCCGGGATGGCGCCGAGGAACATCGCCGGAATAATCGCGAAGTACTTGGCAACGTCGTTCGCGATCGAGAAGGTGGTGATCGCGCCGCGCGTGATCAGGAGCTGCTTGCCGATCGACACGACTTCGATCAGCTTCGTGGGATCTGAGTCCAGGTCGACCATGTTGCCGGCCTCTTTCGCCGCGGACGTCCCGGAGTTCATCGCGAGTCCAACGTCCGCCTGCGCCAGCGCCGGTGCGTCGTTCGTCCCGTCTCCCGTCATCGCCACGAGCTTCCCCTGTGCCTGCTCCTCCCGGATGCGGCGCATCTTGTCCTCGGGCTTGGCCTCCGCGATGAAGTCGTCGACGCCGGCCTCGCGCGCGATCGTCTCGGCGGTCAGCGGGTTGTCGCCCGTCACCATGATTGTGCGGATCCCGATGCGCCGGAGCGCGTCGAAGCGCTCCTTCATGCCTGGCTTGATGATGTCCTTGAGGTGGATGACGCCGAGCAGCTGAGCGTCCGCCACCACCGCGAGCGGCGTGCCGCCGGAACGCGCGATCTGTGCCGTGTAGCTGTCTAGCTCGGGCGGAATCTGGGCGCCTTCGCGCTCTGCGAGCTTGCGGATCACGTCGACCGCGCCCTTGCTGATCTCCTTCCCGTCCGCGAGAACGATCCCAGAGCGTCTGGTTTCCGCCGAGAAGGCGATCGCCGTCGCGCCTGCCGTCTCGCTCTCCGCCGCGTCCTGCCCGAGCTTACGGGCGAGTTCCACGATCGAGCGCCCCTCAGGCGTTTCGTCGTAGTACGAGGCGAGCAGGCAGGCGCGCAGCATTGCCTCCTCGTCCACCCCTGGCATGGGCAGGAAGGCGTCGGCCATGCGGTTTCCGAGCGTGATCGTGCCCGTCTTGTCGAGGATCAGGGTGTCGACGTCGCCTGCTGCCTCCACCGCCTTGCCCGACTTCGCGATGATGTTGAAGCGGATCACGCGGTCCATGCCGGCGATGCCGATCGCCGAGAGCAGCGCGCCGATCGTCGTGGGGATCAGGCAGACGAGTAGGGCGATCAGCGTCGCCATCGGGATGGCGGCGTGCAGGAAGGACGCCATCGGCGCAAGGGTGTCCACGACGACGAGGAAGATCAGGGTGAGCGCCGCGAGCAGCACCGTGAGCGCGAGTTCGTTCGGCGTCTTCTGGCGCTCCGCGCCTTCGACCAGGGCGATCATGCGGTCCAGGAAGGACTTCCCCGGTTCCACCGTGACGCGCATCTCGATCCAGTCGGACAGCACGCGCGTACCGCCGGTCACCGAGGAGAAGTCACCGCCTGCCTCGCGGATCACCGGGGCCGATTCGCCCGTGATCGCGGATTCGTCGATCGAGGCGACTCCACGGACGATCTCGCCGTCCGTCGGGATGATCTCTCCCGCTTCGACCCGCACCATGTCGCCAAGGCGCAGGGACGTCGCGACGGCGTCGCCCAGCGAACGACCGTCCGCATCGATGCGGTGGGCGATCGTGTCGCTCTTGGTGCGACGCAGGCTTTGAGCTTGTGCTCGGCCGCGCCCTTCCGCCAGCCCTTCCGCGAAGTTCGCGAAGAGGAGCGTGACGAACAGCACCACCGTGACGATGATGTCGTACAGGCGCTCCGGTCCGCCTGCAGGCCCGAACGCTGTGGGCCAAACGCTCAGCACGAGGGTGACTACCGTTCCGACTTCGACGACGAACATCACGGGATTGCGCATCTGTATCCGGGGATCGAGTTTGGCGAAGGAGTCGCGGAACGCTTGGGCAATGACGCCTTCGTAGGAGATGCCTCGCTGCATGGCTAGAACACCTTTCCGGCCAACATGGCCAACTGTTCCGCAATCGGACCGAGCGCAACCACCGGGAAGAAGGTCAGAGCTCCCATGATCAGCTCGACCCCAAGGAATACAGTCCCGAACGTCCACGTGTCGGTGCGCAGGGTGCCTGGCGAAACGGGCACCGTCTTCTTCTTAAGTAGCGATCCCGCGATGTAGAGCATCAGGATCATCGAGAGATAGCGCCCGAGCAGGATCACGATGCCGGTGGAGATCGCGTAGAAGGGCGAGGACGCGGCGAGCCCGGCGAAGGCGCTGCCGTTGTTCGCGGCCGACGAGGCGTAGGCGTAGACGACCTCGCTGAGGCCGTGGAAGCCGGGGTTCAGGATGCCCGCCTTCCCTGCGGCGGTGGATAGAGCGATGGCCGTCGGCCAGAGGATGATCAGCGGGTGGATGAGGAAGGCGACCGACGCCGCGATGACTTCCTTCGCCTCGATCTTCTTGCCGAAGAGCTCTGGCGTCCGCCCGACCATCAAGCCCGTCACGAAGACGCTGATGATCACGAACATCAGCATGTTGAGCAGACCCGCGCCTTTGCCGCCGAAGACCGAGTTCAGCATCATCTGGAAGAGCGGAACGAGACCGCCGAGGGGCGTCAAACTGTCATGCATGTTGTTCACCGCGCCGGTCGTGTAGGCGGTCGTCAGCGACGTGAAGAGACTGGAGCCGGCTATTCCGAACCGCGTCTCCTTGCCCTCCCAGTTCGGTCCGGCCACGCCGAGCACGTGGCGCAGCAGCGGGTTTCCGCTCGCCTCTGCGCTGTACACGAGTACGAGCAACCCGACCAACAGGAACATCGTCACGCCGTAGAGCACCCATGCCTGCTTGATGTTCTTGATGTAGTGGCCGAAGGTAAAGACGAGCGACGTCGGCAGGAGTGCCATCAGGAACTCCTCAATCAGGTTCGTCCAGGGGCCCGGGTTCTCGAACGGATGGGCGGAGTTCGCGTTGAAGAATCCGCCGCCGTTCGTCCCGAGCTGTTTGATCGCCTCGAAGGCTGCGACCGGCCCGCGCGAGATTACCTGGGTGAGCCCGGAGAGGGTGTGTGCGACCACAGGTCCACCGAGAGTGTCCGGCACGCCGAGGGCGACGAGCACGACGGCGGCGACGAAGGCGATGGGCAGGAAGATCCGCGTCAAGGAGCGCACGAAGTCACGGTAGAAGTTGCCGAGGTCCGGACGGTTGGCGACGAAGCCGCGGGCGAACGCGACAGCCACGATCATGCCGGAGGCGGGAGAAGTGAACTGCAGGTACTGGAGCGCCCATTGGCTGAAATTGCTCAGGGTCGTCTCGCCAGCGTAGACCTGCCAGTTGCAGTTCGCGATGAAACTCGCGACGGTGTTGAAGATGGTCGTCGGTGTGATCGGCCCGAGCTTCGCAGGATTGAGCGGCAAGGACGTCTGGAAGACGAGGATCAGGTAGACGAGGACCGCCATCACAAGGTTCGAGAGCAGGAACGCAATCACGTACTTGCGCCAGTCCATGCCCTTTTGCGCGTCTATCCCCGAGATGCGGAATATCGCTCGCTCCACCGGATCGAAGATTCGGTCGAGGAACGTCCTCTCACCTTCCATCACGCGGTACATGTACCGTCCGAGCGGTACCGCCACCGCCGTCAACACAACGAGGAACAGGGCGTCGCCCAGGAGTCCGGTGAAGGTCATTGCTTCTCTTCCTTTCCGGTCAGAACCGATCCGGACGCACCATGGCGTACGCAAGGTAGCCCATCAGGACGAGCGACAGGACCAACATCACAATCATCGGGACTCGCCCCCTCCGCGGTGTACGACGGCCAGGAGCACTCCAAAGAAGATCACTGTCCCAAGGAGGCCGATCACGTTGCCCAACCTCACCGCCACCTTCCAAGCACTCTTTTGAGGTTCGTCAGTTCCACGGCTGATATGCAAAGGTGCCGACGCCAGGGTGCTCCTGCACCCCGACGCCGGCACCATCTCCGACTGGTCTCCGCTTAGCGGCTACCCTCCGGCTGATCGTCCCTGCGTCGCACCATGCGCTCGAAGTTGCGGTCGAGGATGTAGATCTCGATCCGCTCCCCCGTTCGCGTCGAGATGTCCGAGTGGCTCGACACCACGTGGCATCCCGTTTCCTGCGCCACAATTGCCTGTAGTTCTTCGCTGCAGCCTTCCCGAAGGACGACGCGCATCTCCTTGATGAGCTTGCGCCCCTCCGACTGCTGCGCGAGTCCCTGCTCCACCCGCGACAGGCTCCCCTTGAAGCGAACGATCACCATGTCCTCGAGAATGTATGTCCTGGCTTCGGTCGGCCCGTGGCCGATCAGTTCCGCCTGGTAGTGGACCATGGCACTGGTGATCGCGCTCTCGATGAGTCCCTTCCGTCCCAGGACGGTTCCAGGCTCAGAAGGCACCCTGCAACCCTCCCCCCTTCGGCTTGCGAGGTTAGCTGACGGGCTCGGTAGGGAGATCACCCGGCCGCAGGTGCGGCTTCGCCCCAACATTCGGTTCCCCCGCCCCGGGTGGATCCCGGGTTCAGCCAGATACAAGCGCAACTATAGCACCTGCCGGGCACAAGTAAAGGCGCGCTCTGGCCGCTTTCAGACCGAAACACGACGAAGGCGGGCAGCCATGCAGACATGGCGCCTTGGCACGCCGCGCTTTGACGTCGATCGTCAGCGTGCTCGCCCGCAAAGGCGCAGGAACGCGATCCACGTGCGAATGCGGTGGCCCTCGACGAAGATCGCCTGCCCCTGGAAGCCCTCGGAGAAGAACTGCACCGCGAAGTCCCTCGCCAGTGTCGCCGCATCCTCCGTCTGAAGCCAGTCCGGCGCATGCACCGCGAAATCCGAGAGCACAGCGCGCGCAACGCAGTCCGGTTCAGCGACGGGCTGCGGCGCGATCTCCCCGAACTGGCCCCGACTGTAACGCCACCAGCGCAGCGCACCATCCACCTGCACCCCGGCGTAGACGAGCTCGTCCTCCACGCAACCACAGCTCCCACGACGTTTGCGCCAGGATCGCCCCAACGCAGCCCTTTTCAAGCCCAAGTCGCACTACTTGCTGCCATGATGCTCTAGGCATATAGTTTCACTAACACATTATGTTGTGGAGATGCTCATGGCACAGTCGCCGGATGCGCTTCGGGACCTCGGGAGAGTGGCACAAGCGTTCGAACGGCTTGAGAAGAGCGCGTTTTCAGACTTCGGAGCGGCGAGCGAGACGAGCTGCAGGATCCTGGCGGCCCTCCTGCCGGCCCGCGGGCTCTCGATCTCCGCCCTCGCGCTGCGCGTAGGCGCCGATCCTCCCTGGGTCAGCCAGGTCGTCGAGCGCATGCGCCTCGAGGGTCTCCTCGATCGCGAACCCGATCCCGATGATCGCCGCCGCGTCCGCGTACGCCTCACGGCTGCCGGTCGCCGCAGAGCTGCCCACCTGCGCGTCTCCTTGCAGGAGCAGATCGAGCGCCTGCTGGCGAGAATCCCCTCACCCACCCGCCAACTGGTGATTGAAGCGCTCGGTCCCCTCGCCGATGCCCTGGAATCCAAGGACCGGCGCCTGCGCTCCCTCTGATGCTTCTCCTCTCACGATTGCCCCTTGGTACGGCACGGTGCAGACTGTGCTCAGCGCCTGTTCGCCCCCGCTCCGGATCTGGCCCCGGACCGGCGCCAGCGCACTGCCCGACTACCCGGCGAAGGAGCGATCATGGGCTTGAGAACCTTCGGCCGGCTCGCGCCGGCCGCCCTCTTCCTGCGCGCCTTCGGCCAGATCCTCATCGTCAGCTTCATCCCGCTGCAGCTCGCGAACATGGGCGACCGCAACTACGTCGTGCTCGGCTTCATCTACGGCATCCCGTTCTTCATGCAGCTCCTCTTCGCGCCGGTTTGGGGCCGCCTGCTCGACCGCGTCGAGTTGCCGGGCCTCTTTGCAGCCATCGGTTTCCTGGGCTACGCGGCGATGGAAGGCGGAACAGCCCTTTTCGCGAACCCCCTCGGCATCCTGCTCTCGCTCGCGATCGGCGGTATGTTCGGGGCTGGCCTCTCGCCCGCGGCGAAGTGGCAGGCGCTGCGCGCCGCCGATGGCCACCGCACCCTGGCCCTCGCCCTGCGGGCCGAGGCGGCGGGCTGGCTCGTCGGCGCGGCGTTGCCGTCCCTCTTCACGGCGCTCGGCTCAGACGTCTTCCGCCTGCTCGGCTTCACGGCGATCGCCTCCTCGCTCTGCGCGCTCCTCTTCTCCCGCGCCGCGGCTGCCGGCGCGCCGGATTTCGCCCTCGTGCAGACCTCTGCTGCGCCGCGCCTGCGCCTGCCTACGCACATCTGGCTGCTCTTCCTCGGCACGTTCCTGCAGTTTCTGCTCGGCGAGACGTTCTACGCCTTCTACGGCGTCTACCTCACGCGCTTCCTCGGTGGTCCGTTCTGGCTCTACAGCGCCTCGCTCGTGGCGACGACCGCGCTCGGCCTCGCCCTCTACGGGCTGGCCGCCGGCACGACGCATCGCCACGGGGCGGGCCGCGTGCTGCTTGGTACCTCGGGCGTCTACACGGCCAGCTACGGTCTTCTGGCCATCTTCCCGAGCGTGCCAATGGCTGCGATCGTCTTCTCCATCCCAGCGTTCAGCTTCTTCCGCACGGCCGCGACGATCGGGGTGGCGGAGGCCATGCCCGGTCGAAGCGGATCCGCGATGGGTGTGCTGGACGCGGCCGAGGGACTCGCGTCGTCGATCGGAGGCCCCCTCTCCGGCCTCCTGATCGCACACTTCTCACTCGGCGTGCTGCCCATTCTGCCGCTTCTGCTCTCGGCCCTCTCCGCACTTCCCCTGGTGCTCGCGCGCAGGCTCCACACTCCGGCCGCACCCGAACACGCCGCCAGGCAGTCCACCACCTAGACCGGCTATCTCCGGTCCGCAAGGAGGAGCCACCGGCGGCGGCGAACTACTCTAAACACAAGGAGGAGGCGGCGCGATGGCGTTCGTGGAAGGACCGGACGACGAGATCTCCTACATGGCGCTCCAAGCCGGCACCCCGATCCAGTCGAGCGACGGCCAGACGATCGGCCACGTGGCGCACGTTCTGGGCGACCTCGAGGAGGACGTGTTCGACGGCATCGGCTACCGTCACGGGCTGCTCGGGCAGCGCATGCTGCCGCGGCACGTCATCGCACTGATCACCCGCAGCGCAGTGCACCTGTCCATCCCGGCCGCAGAGGTCCAGGAGGCGTCCGCCACGTACTCCGAGGAGCGCATCTACACTGCGCGCGAACGCGGGAAGAAGGCGCGTTGGGGCAAGGACGAGGACGAGGAACGCTACTGACGCACCGACGGCCGCCTCGGCGAGGCGGCCGTCGCGCGTGCTTCTACGCGTCGGCGGCGAGCAGGGCCACGATCTCGGCGAGCGTCACTCCTTCGAGGCTCTGACGCATCGCCCGGACCGGCGGGAACTCGAAGTTCGCCGTGACGGCGTTTGGTACGACCAGGCAGGCGACGCCCGCACGCGACGCCGCCAGGGCCCCGTTCGGAGAATCCTCGATCGCGACCGCCTCCGCTGCACGGATGCCCAGGCGCTGCAGCGCGAGCAGGTAGACCGCGGGGTCCGGCTTGCCGCGCCCGGTGTCGTCCGAGCAGGAGATCACCTGGAACGCCTTCAGGAGACCCAGGCGACGCAAGTGACCCTCGATCCACTCGTGGCGCGAGCTCGATGCGATCGCGAGCGCGATGCCCTCACCCTGCGCCTGCGCAACGAGGCTGCGAACGCCGGGCCGCGCGTCCATGGCGCCCGTCAGCGCAAGATCGCGCTCGCGACGGCGCCGCCGGATGTCGCGGTGCGGCAGCGCCCTGTCGGTCAAGTGCTCGAGGTGTGCCACAGGATCGAAGCTGCCGCCCGATGTGCCGACGACCGTGGCCCATGTCTCAAGATCCAGCACCTGGCCGTAGCGCTCGTAGACCTCCTGCCAGGTACGGTACTCCGCGTCCTCGGTGTCGAGGATCGTCCCATCGAAGTCGATCAGGAGCGCCCTAAGCACTCTTGACCACACTGCGCCCGTAGGCGACCGCGAACGAGACGATCGCGAGCGCGCCGTCGCGGATGAAGTCGCCTGCGGTGATGCCGCGCTGGATCTCGCCGAAGCATCCGCAGCCGAGCGCTCCGAGGTTGTGGATCTTCTCCCATGCGAGAAAGGCGATGAACGCGATGTAGATCGCGCCGTTCAGGATGGCCATAGGGCGCGTGCGCCACGCGAAGAGGCCGGCGGCCGCTGTGACGAGGAACAGCGCGATCTCGGCGTACGGCAGTGCCCCCATCGGCAACCACGATGGAAGTCCGAGCGCCGCAGTCTGTGAGGAGAAGGTGGCGGACGCATGCAGCTTGGCGACTGCGGCAATCAGCCAAACCAGTGAAAGACCAAAGAGAATGACCCGGCGGGCAACCTGCCAGAGCAAATCCAATCCATTTCCTCCTCGCGTGCGCAGCGCCCGCAATGCCCCTTCGCCGTCGCGATGGGGCTTCGTGGACGAACATCGCCTTCGCTGAGCATTTCGCCTCCGGCAGTCGCCTACTCCTGCCGTCGACGCTTCGCTGCTGTGCGGTCCGAACCGCGATCGGGTCTGTCTCCGAACTTGTTCGTGCTGCCAACGAGCCAGCAGTTTGCCTTTCCCGCGGCCGGATGGTACATTGATGTAGCGTTTTGCGCCCGTAGCTCAGTGGATAGAGCGCTTGCCTCCGGAGCAAGAGGCCGCAGGTTCGAATCCTGCCGGGCGCGCCAAAACTTGAAACGTGAAACCCGTTCCGGGAGCGGGTTTCACGTTTTGGTAAGTCGATAGAGGAACCCGTAGCAGGATTGGTGACGGGCCGCGTCACCACGAGCCGTCACCACGAGAGAAGTTGTGTATTTGCCAGTCTGTTGCGCCAAGAAACCCTAGCATCTAGAAGTTTCGATCGAGACGGCAATCCTTGCGAACTCGCCACTTTTCGCCTCTCCGATCCCATAAACTGGAATGTCGTGGGCCGCCCACCTCATCTGCTCGATGAAGTGGGCGTCGCGGATCTGCATGCGGCGGGATGGCCTCATCGTGCGAAATCCCTTCACGGCGCGCTTTTGCATAGACAGAGCACTGTGTCACCCCTCGTGCACAAGAGCGCCTGCCGCTCTCCACGGCAGGCGCTCTTGTCTGTCTGTCCCCCGTTCCGCGGGCACTCACAGGATCGGCACAGAATACCATGCCCCTTGGAAGTTCAGTTGTTCCCGCCTGTGATCGGCGCATTGAAGAGGCCGGAGGAGAGTATCAGCCCGGTAGTCGCGTCGATGACAACGTTGTACTCTCCGTTGGTCGGAGGCGGGCACGCGCCGACCGGAGGGCAAGGGGTCCGGTAGGTTCCCTTGATGCCCACGACCCATACCATGCGGTCGGAACCCACGTTCATCGCAGCCACTCTCGCTCCGAGCTCCGCACTCGCCGCAGCGACGCTTTCCATCTTGGCCTCGAACACTTGAGGCGTCGGTCCCGTTGCCCCCCCAGCGTCAATGCCGAGTGCAACTGACTCGGCCTTGGCTTTGGAGATGAACGGTCCAGACACGTAATGCAACTGCTGCGAACTGGGGATTGAATGCGTCGGCGGAGTGGGGGCTGGGGCGCCTGGGTACAGATTACCAGCCGACGCCGGCTGAGCGCTCCTGACCAGGATGCCGACGCCCAAGGCTACGACCACCACAGCTGCCGCCACGACCGTGAGGATCGCGGTTCGCTTCGACAGGGTACCGCTTCTTCCGAACTTCATGCCGGGTCACCCCCTGTAGTCGTATCCGTGAATGTAGTCTTGACTCCAGTACCAGTCGAAGACACCGGGCCACGTGATCACTTTCGTGCCACTTGGCCAGTACTCCCACGAACTGGTCGACGGTTGTCGTACCTCATTGTACGAAAAGTACGCGTTTCCCGTGAGCGTGATGGTGTCGCTGTTGTAGTACTCCAGACCAGTCGCGGCCGATTGGTTGTAGCTAGCGTTCATGGTGAAGGTTGGGCTCACCTCGGCCTCATCAATGTAGGTCGCCCAGGTATCGCCCGATACTTGCTGCACCTCAAGCTCGTGCCACGTCCCAACCGTCAGGGTGCCCGCCCCTAACCTTTACCCACAAGTTTTCTGGTAATAGCAAGAGAATTAAGAAAATGCTAGTGGGAGGATATGCCAATCCTATTGCCGAAGTGGTTCTATAGGACAGTCGCCCAGGGGGCCACGATGGAACAGGCAGGTCTGCTCTGGGCCGCGCAGGAGTGTAACAGCGCAGAATTCGGTGACGAGCGTTTGACGCCGCGGCTGATCAGGCTGGTAACGGCACTGGCGGAGCACCCCGGCGAGTCGATCCCGGTGGCACTGGGGGATTGGCACCAGGTCAAGGCCGGCTACCGCTTCTTCGATAACCCGAAGGTGACATCGAACGCGATCATCGCAGCCCACGCCAAGGCAACGGCGGAACGCCTGAAGGGGCAGAACATCGTGCTCGCGGCGCAGGACACGAGCGGTGTCAGCCTCAACACGCACGAGGCGACGCAAGGGCTCGGTCCGATCGGCCCCGAAGGCAGCCGTGGGCTGTTTGTGCACTCCTGTCTCGCCGGGCGCATCGACGGTACGCCGCTGGGGCTCCTGCACCAGAAGATCTGGACACGCATCGAAACCGGGGCGGACGGCGCGAAGGAGAGCGAGCGCTGGATCGAGGGCATGCGCGCGTGCAAAGCACGGATGCCCCAAGGCACCCGGCTCGTCATGGTGGGCGATCGTGAGAACGACTTCTTCGGCTACTTCGCCGCGGTCGCCGAAGAGCAGGTGGATGCCATCGTACGCGCCGCGCACGACCGCAAGCTCAAAGGCCAATACCCGTCGTTGGCGATGGCACTCGCGGCGGCGGCGCCGGTCGGTACGCTCACAGTCACCGTCTCGAGAACGCCGGAGCACCCGGAGCGCGAAGCCACCTTGGCACTATACACGACGTCGGTAGAGCTACCCCCCACCACGTCCTACCACGGGTCGCGCAAGGACGCGGTGGCGCTCAACGTCGTCTGTGCCTACGAGCTCAACGCGCCGTCGGAGGTCAAGGAGCCGATCCGTTGGATCCTCTTCACCACGCTACCCGTGGCCGATGTGGAACAGACCGCCCTCGTGGTGCGGTGGTACTCCCTGCGCTGGCGGATCGAGCGCTTCCACTACGTGCTCAAAGAGGGCTGCCACATCGAAAGCCTCCAGCTCCAGACCGCGCGGCGCCTCGAGAATGCCATAGCAACTTTCAGCATCGTGGCATGGCGCATCCTCTGGCTCACCTATGAGGCACGACAGAACCCAGACGCACCCTGCACTTCAGCCCTGTCCGCCCTCGAATGGAAGGCCCTTGTCCTCGCGATGTACCAACGAAAGCTCCTCAAGGGACAGCACGCGCCCCAGAAGCCTCCCTCCCTCGCCACCGCCATCATGTACATCGCACGCCTCGGCGGGTTCCTCGCCCGCAAGGGCGACGGAGATCCGGGTGTCAAGACGATCTGGCGCGGATGGCAGAACCTCCAGAACAGAGTCGCCATGCTAGAGGCCGCTCAGCTCAGCGGCCTTCTGGGTGGGGCATAGGGCGTACATCGGTTCACCTGATGCGGCTAAGGAGGAGATGGATGTGAACTCGAAGGACACCGGCCAGACAGACCTTCAGCGGGTGCGCGAGACCTTCGACGCCTGGGCCGACCGATACGACGCCTCCGTGGCAAAGGGCGGAGGAGTGATGGAAGGTTATGACCGTTCTCGCCTCCGAGCGAGCCGGCTGGCGTCGGTCCATCAAGGGATGCTCGTAACTGATATTGGTATCGGGACCGGTGCCTTTGCGGAGATCTTCGCTCAGCAGGGCGCTCAGATTACAGGGGTGGACCTCTCCCCGCGGATGCTTGAAATCTGTGCAGCGCGTCATTCAGAATGGCAGGTGTTCGTGGGAGACTTCCTACACATCCCAGTCACCTCGGCGAGTCAAGACCTTGTGATCTCCAGTTTTGCCTTTCACGAACTGGCGGTGGCTGACCGTGCTGGTGCCATCAACGAATGCATGCGCGTACTCGGCAGCGGCGGCAGCTTCCTCCTTGTGGACATTATGTTTGAAGACCTTTCCCGCCTGCAGGCAGCTCGTGAGCGGCTACGCGACAGCTGGGACGAGGAAAACTACCCGCTCTTTCCTGAGCTCTCCGAATTGGCGGGGCAGCTTTCGCTCGAGATCCGGCTCGAGGTGCTCTCGGATGTGCACGGTGCTGCACTACTGAGCCGTAGGTAGAGTAGAGTGTGGAGATGGCGCGCTTCCGCCGATTTGAAGGAATCCGCGTGATCTGGAATGTGCCCACCCGGTGATGTGTGGGTAACGTGTAGGCCCGCCCCGGTGCAGTAGACGCGGCCCGGAGTACCGACGCTCTCGTCGTCCCAAAACCACTGAAGTCCCGTGGAGCAGTTTGGCTGATTTGCCGAGTACCCGACCTCAACCCACGAATTCGAGGCTCCGCCGATGTATGAAACCCAGAGTTCCTCGTTAGCATAGTTCCCAAACCCCCCGCTGGAGGATAAGGTGGCTATCTCTGTCTGGACGTATCCGCCTCCCCAAGAAGAACCATTGTTCACAAGTTGACCGTACGCGTCCCCGCTGTACCCGCCGCCATTTGCCTGCACTGCTCCAGGCAGCAGGAGTAGGGCAAGGCTTAGCCCCGCCATAACCCCGGCTATGGATCGAGATGATCGGACAACGAACCTCATCATCCTCATCAAGCGCCATCCCTCCTCGTCCCATTTTGGGTAGATTCTCCCCTACGCCATAACTACCATAGGCTGAACAAGTCCGAAGGGGTAGGCCCCGTACCTACAAGATCGTGACGGAGTCGATCACTATGGCTTGCGCAAAGCTGAAACCAGCTCTGGGAGCGGGCTGAGGTTGACCCGGTTCGGTGGACGGGCTGACACTTGGGGGTAGTCGCCCCCGATGGGAGGCAGTCCGGATGCCGAGTTCGAGAAGGCCATATCCTCCGGAGTTCCGGGAGGAGGCCGTACGGCTGGTTCGGGAGAGCGGTAGGCCAATGGCTGCGGTGGCGAGGGACCTCGGGGTGTCCGTGGAATCCCAAGCCGAGCCGGAACCGGTAGCGGCGTTCCGCTTCGTTGACGCGGAGAAGGCGTCGCACAGCGTGATCATCCTCTGCCGCGTGGTCGGGGTTTCGACCAGCGGGTACTATGCGTGGCGCAAGCGTAGCCCTCGCAGCGGCAGCAGTCCGATGGGCAGCTGGCGCTGCGCATCCGCCAGAGCCACCGCGAGAGTCGAGGAACCTACGGTGCACCGCGGGTGCACGCGGAACTGCAGCTCGGAGACGGGGTGCGTTGTTCGCGCAAGCGGGTGGCGAGGCTCATGCGCAGCCCCGGGACCCCCGGCATCAGCCGCAGGAAGACCACTGGGACTACGCGGCGCGACCCGCGTCGGACACCGTTCCCAAACCTCGTACAAGGCTCATTATCCACAAAGAAATCCTTTTGGCGCACCCGAAGCAAGAGAAGGGGTCGCCTCCCGAGCGGGCTCTGCGCTCGTGGAGGCGGCACCCTTTTGGTGCGGGATGCGAGTCGATGATGGGCTAGGTAGCGCCTGCCGTCGACCCGACCTTCAGCCCTCCGCGGAGGTCGCGTAGCGCAGCCGCCAGGTTGGAAGCCTTCGCCTTTAGAAGACCGGTGAAAAAACTGATGGTAGGTGGTGAAAAGCAAGGAGTCAGGCGGGCGGGTGTCGAAGGTGTAGACCGAGGTGGGGGTAGTGCTCTCGAAGTCGGACGGGCAGGGGCAGATGTTCCAGTACATTCAGCTGGAGGACCTGGTGCCGCAGGATCACCTGCTGCGACGGATCCGAGCGGTATTGGATGTGAGGGCCATCTACAAGGCGACGGAAGGGTGCTACAGCGCCAATCGGGGTCGGCCGTCGGTGGATCCGACGGTGGCGTTTCGCATGATGCTGCTTGGGTATCTGTTCAACCTGCCGGAGCGCAGGCTGTGTGAGGACCTGCAGATGCACGCGGGGTATCGCTGGTTCTGCGGGCTGGACTTCAACCAGAAGGTGCCGGACAGGACGACGCTCGTGAAGTTGCGCCGCCACCAGTGGGGCGAGGCGGTCTTCCGCGAGGTGATGCTGGCCGGGGTGCAGCAGTGCATCGACGCGGGCTTCGTGAAGGGCAGCGCGGTGGTCGTCGACGGATCCGAGGTGCGGGCCTGGGCGGCCGTCAAGAGCCTGGAGGCTCTGGCTCCTGTGTTGTCGGTCGAGGAGTTCGTCGAGCAGATCGTGCGGGAGGACGCGGTGGAGTCGGCTGTGTCGCAGGTACCCGGAGAGCCGCCAGAGTTGCCGCGCGACGGTGGCACCGAAGCGGAGCCTGTTGCAGCCGAGCCGCGAAAGGCCGGGGACGAGGACTTCCACGGCGAGAAGTTCACGAACGCGACGCATCGCTCGAAGACCGACCCGGACGCCCGCCTGTTCCGCAAGGGCAACACAGGGGCCACGCTCAGCTACCTCGTGCACAACACCATGGACCTCAAATCCGGCGTCATCCTCGCGACAACCGCCACCCACGCCTACTCCGCCCAGGAACGCATCGCTGCCATCGACATGCTCGACGAGATCCAAGGCCAGTTCGGCCGACAGCTCCTGCTGCGCTTCCTGCTGATGGATGCCAACTACACCGAGGGGCGGTTCCTCGCACGGGTCCTGAGCCGTGGCGTAGAGCCGATCGTGCCGACCGATAGAGTGGCCAAGGCGCCGGTTCCCGGCCCCTTGCGCCGTCGCCTGATCCCCCTGGAAGCCGGCCGTGCCCACCGCGAAAAGGTGGACGCGGCCGAAGCCGCCGGACACGTGAGAGGCCGCAAACGACCTCCGGAACTCGCCCGCGCCAGAACCCGCATCGAGCGGACCTGGGCCGAAGCCAAGGAGTGTCACGGCATGCGACGAGCCAAAGGCCTGGGCCTCAAGATGATGAACATCCAAGCCCTGCTGACCGCCACGGTGCAGAACCTGAGGCGGCTGGCCGGTGTCCCCCGCAAGGAGGGCAGTGGCCAGGCGGCGATGCAGGTGGGCGCCGCCCACCTGCTCACGGCCTTCAGCAGCCCCGCCGCCGCCCTTCGCCACGTC
Organism: Bacillota bacterium; assembly: GCA_021793215.1. Classification (GTDB taxonomy): domain Bacteria; phylum Bacillota; class Sulfobacillia; order JAJZYS01; family JAJYTV01; genus JAJYTV01. The sequence continues at coordinate 212 of JAJYTE010000009.1, read as the reverse complement.
CTCAACTCTTTGTTCCATGGCCCCTGGCGTCACCTTCACCTCTTTACACTCCTCGGTTTCTCACCGGTCTTTTAGAGGAGTAGAGCCAGCCAACTCTGGTACGTTACGTCTGTAAAACGATTACCGCTTAGCCGAAGCCATGGGCTGTCGCAACGCGTTGAACCAAGGAGGGACCCAACGTAAGAAGACAAGTGCGCTTGCTGGTCGTCATC
>JAJYTE010000086.1 GCA_021793215.1 Bacillota bacterium | reverse complement strand
CGTCGGACTCCGGGTAGCGCTCCCCGAACGAGAAGTGCTCCGCCAGCCAGCGCAGCACGTAGTAGTGGGTCGTTCCCTCCGCACGCATCTCGACGAGATCGAGGTCCCGGAGGCGCTGGAGGTGGTGGGACACCGTCGGCGGGCGCAGCGAGAGCGCGGCGGCGATCTCCTCGACGCTTTGCTCTCGTCCCGCGAGCAGGGCGACGATACGCAGGCGCGTCTCGTCGGCTAGCGCTTTGAAGCTGCGCGTCAACCGGCCCTAGGGGCGGCGAGCCAGCACGCGGTAGAAAGGTGAAGGTCCGTCGAGGCGCCGCTCGACGCTGAAGCCCCCTTCCTCGAGCGCACGCTCAAGGTCTGGCGCGTTGATGCGCAGCTCGGAGGGCGGACCCTTCTCGAGGTCGCTACTGTCCCACTCGACGAGGTAGAAGGCGCCGCCTGGACGTACGATGCGCGCGACCTCCCGCAGCGCCGCCTCGCGATCCTCGATGTCGTGGTAAACGTTCGCCATCAGCGCTGCGTCCACCGCCCCGTCCTCAAGGGGTATCGCTTTGGCCTCGGCACGCAGGGGGATAATGTTCTGAAGCCCGTCCTCCCGGCTGCGCCGCCGGACGATCTCGAGCATATCCTCCTGCCGGTCGATCGCGTACACCCTGCCGCGACGCAGTCGGCGTGCGGCGGGCAGGGCGAAGAAGCCTGCCCCCGCGCCGATGTCCGCGAGCGTCTCATCATCACTGGCGAGGAAGTCGGCGAGGGCCTCCTCCGGCGCGAGCAGCGCGCGGCGCATCTCCTCGGTCGCGAGGAAGAATTCCGGGTCGAAGTGGCGGTGCCCGGCACCATGATGCTCATGGTCGTGCGGCAGGCAGATCATCTCCTCGCGGTATTCGGACGGGCGGGTGGAGCCCAGCGGCTCCAGTCTAGCGCAAACGGCCCGCCGCCTGCGCTGCAGGAGATGTTCTCCAAGTACGGAACCGCTCAACGGGGAGGCAAAGGCACATGAACGCGGTCCGGATGCATGGCCTCGGCGGGACTGAGGTGCTGCGCTACGAGGAGGCGCGCGACCCTTCACCCCAGCCCGGTGAAGTGCTCGTGCGGGTGCGCGCGGCCTCTGTGAACCACCTGGATGTGTGGAACCGCGCGGGCTTGCCGGGGAAGCAGGCTCCGTCGATGCCCCACATCCTAGGGAACGACGCCGCCGGCGAGATCGCCGCGCTGGGCGACGGCGTCGATCACCTGCAGGTCGGTGACCGCGTGCTGATCAACCCGGGGTTCGGCTGCGGGCACTGCGCGGCCTGCCTTGCGGGGCGGGAGACGCTCTGCAAGAGCTACCGGATCATCGGCTACGAGGTGCCGGGAACGTACGCCGACTACGTCGCGGTCCCGGCCGCCAACGCCGTGGCGATGCCGGCGGCGTTGAACTTTTCGGACGCCGCTTCCGTCGGACTCGTGTTCCTCACGGCCTGGCACATGCTGGTGACCCTCGCGAAGGTGCGCCCTGCCGAGACGGTGCTCGTTCTGGGGGCCGGATCCGGCGTCGGAAGCGCCGCGATCCAGGTCGCGAAGCTGTTCGGCGCGCGCGTGATCGCGACGGCGTCGGGCGACGGCAAGCGCGCCAAGGCGATGCAGCTTGGTGCGGACGAAACGATCGGCCACGGGCAGGGGGACATCTACCATGAGGTCCGCCGGCTGACCCAGAAGGAGGGTGTCGACGTGGTCATCGAGCACGTCGGCCAGGTCACCTGGGCGGACAGCGTGCGCAGTCTCGCGCCCGGCGGGCGGCTCGTCACCTGCGGCGCCACCACCGGTGCCTTCGGGGAGACCGACATCCGCTACATCTTCAGCCGCCAGCTCCAGATCCTCGGTTCCTACATGGGATCCCGCGCGGAGCTCATGGAGCTCATGCCGCTTTTGGCCGACGGACGGCTGCACGCCGTCGTCGACTCGGAGTTCCCGCTGCGCCACGCGGCCAAGGCGCACGAATGGCTCGAGGCGCGCCATCACTTCGGCAAGATCGTGCTGATCCCGGACCTGGTCTAGCAGCTGGCGGCGCGTCGCCGACGGGGTGCTAGGACCGCGCCGAGTCGGTCTCGGTCGCGTGTAGATGCGCCACTGCGGTGGTGAGCAGCCGAAAGCCGTGTTTCTCGACGATTGGCCGACTCATCGGGCTCGCGTCGATCGTGAGGTAACGCGCGCCGCGGCGAATCGCCTCCTGCACGCGCACCGCGAGCAGCGCGGTGTAGAAGCCCTTGCCGCGGTGCTCCTCGAGCGTTGCCCCGCCCCACAGGCTCGCGAACGCACTGCCGGAGAACTGGATGCGGGCCGCGCTCACCGGCACGTCTCCCGCGTAGGCGACGTACACGGTGAGCCGCTCGGGATCACTCTGCAGCAGGTGTCCGAGCCGCTGCTCGAGTCCTTGATGCTCCCCTGGCCAGACCGCCTCGCGTACCCGCGTGACGTCCGCGAGATCCCTCGGATCCGAGATCCGGCGCACGCACGCCGGGACCGGTAAAAGGAGCGCCTCAGGCGCTTGCGCGAGGTCGAGCACCATGATGGCCTCGGGCTCTTCTGCCATGAAGCCGTGGTCTACGAGACGGCGACCGAGGTCGGGCGGCGAGTCGTGTGCGTAGAGCTTCCATTCGCAGCTGTGGCCCAGACGATCGAAGTGGCTGACCTCTCGCTCGATCACCGCGTCAGCGCTCTGGGCAACGAGCTCCGAGTAGATCACGGCGCTCTCCGTGCCCACCAAGTCGACGAGCCGTACGACGCCGGGCGCGACCTCGCGGCGCATGCCCGCCTCGTCGACGTCGCGGCGTTCCTCGCGATCGTAGCGCGCCAGCAACTCTGCGATGTCCATGCCGCTCCCCCTCTCCCGGGCTTCCTGCTCGCTCGGAGCGGTGCTCCGCATCCTCGCAGTGCGGAGCGCAGTGCTGTCCCCCAGTCTCGACGGTCCGGCGGGGCAGGTCAACCTCGTCACCGGCCCTTAGTCCACGTCGGGGGACACACCTTTGAATACGCAGGGGGCGCTTCGTTCCCGGACGAAGCGCCCCCGAAACTGTATCCCTGACGAATCTACCCTTCGGGTCCCCCATCTCGTGGCAGCGAAGTCACTACCGCCGCAGGCAGCGTGAACCGCCACGCGCACGCGTAGTCGCGCGGAGCCGCGTCGGGCGGGCAGGCGATG
>JAJYTE010000085.1 GCA_021793215.1 Bacillota bacterium | reverse complement strand
GGTCTGGGCGAAGGCAGACGAGCAGGCGCACACGCTCGCGAACGTCCTGCAGTTCGCGCTCCCAGTGCAGGGCAACCCCTACACCGCCTTGCGCCACGTCATCCCGGACCTCGACGAGCCGCTCGCCGGCTGGCTCGGGGAGGCCGTCGCCGGCGAGGCGCTGGGGCGGCCCGTGGAAGACGCCCTCGCGGCTCTCGCCGCGCGGCTACGCCACCAGGAACTCGGGCTCCTCGCGGCGATCCTGCGCTCCGACCGCGCGGCCGCGCCCGCCCAGGACCTGCTCACGGACCTTCTGCCCGAGTGGACGGCGCGGGTCCGGGCCACCACGGAGCGGCGCACGATCCTCCTCATGGCCCAGGCAATGTCCAACCTCTTCATCTGGGGTCCCATGGCGGCATTCCTCGTCATCGACGCCTTCATGCCGATGGGCGCGGTCTTCCACGCGACCCTGGTCGGGCAGGCGGTCGCCGCCGCGGGCATGGCCGTCCTGACCGCCGCCGCGCACATCCACCGCTCCACCCTGGCCCGCGAGAGGAGGCTGCAGAGCGAATGACCCTTTCCTTCGCGCCCGTCGCCCTTGCCGCGGTCCTCGCCGCGTACGGCGCCTGGACCGTGACAGCGCCTGACATCCTCACGCTGCTGCGCCCCCGCCTCCTCGCCATTCTCGTTGCCTTGTGGGACGGCCGGGCAGGCAAGGCACAGAAGCGGCGCGCGCAGACGCTCGGCTGGGCGCCCTACCGGGTGCCCGCCGTGGCCGCCGTCTGGGCTGTCAACATCGCGGCTATCCTCACCGTCCTCTCGCCGCGCGCGCTGCTCTTCGGCCTCGTTCCGGCGGCGCTCGCCGCCTGGGCGCTTGCGGTCCAGAACCTCAGTCGCAGCTTCGAGAGCTGGCGGCGCGAGATGCTGCGCGGCCTGCCGGGGCTCGTCGCCACCCTGCGCGTGCACCTCGCGCTCGGGCGCACCGTGCCGGACGCCCTGCGCGAGGGCATGCACGGCGCGAGCCCTGTCCTGCGCGGGGAACTGGAGATGGCACTTGCGGACATGGCGACCGGCGAGAAGGCCAAGGAGGGCCTCCTGCGCCTCGCCGAGCGCACGGAGAGCCGCGAGTGGCGGGTCTTCGCCGACACGCTCGCGCAGGCTTGGGACACGCAGCTCTCCGGCGAGGCGCTGGAGCCGCTCTTGCAGCTCGTCGCGATCGTGCGGGAGAAGCAGTCGCGCCTCACGACCGCCAAGCTCGAACGCGTGGCCACCACGGCGCCCGGCCTCGCGCTGCTCGCGGTCGCCATCCTGGCGGCCGGAGGCTATCTGCTCTCGGCCTTTTTGGGAGGTGGTGCCCATTGACGCTGTGACCCGGCGTCGGCTCCGAATTCAGCTCCAGAGGAGGATTTCCGTGAACGACAGGATCCTGTACGCGTACGTCTCGACCAGGAACCGCATCGCGATGCTGCCCGAAACCATCCGCTCCATCCTCACCGAAGAGCGCGGCGACATCGGCACCTACATCGCGGCCGGTCTGATGGCCGCACTCGCTGTCGTCGTCGGCGGCACCATCCTCTCCTTCGTGCCCGGCACGGTCCACAACTACGTCAACAACCTCCTGACGAACTGCCTGCAGGGCGCCACCTCGGGCACGACGCCCGCCGGCTGCCCGTAACGCGGTGCGGCCAAGTGGACCAGTATATCGCGGGCGTCATCTCGATCTTCGCCCTGGCCATCACCATGCTCTCCGGTATGGCGCTCGCGGGCGCCGAGCAGGCCAGGGCGACCCTCTCCGCCATCACCACCATGGCGTCCAAGGACATGGCGGTGGACGGCGGCTACACGGCGCAGGTGCGGGCGGCCATTGAGGCCGCCCTCGCCGCCCACGGCCTCCAAGGCTCCGCCACGGCCGTGGTGACGCCTGCAGGCCCCGACTACTACGGCCAGACCTACACCGTCACCATCGACTACCAGCTGCCCGTGATCCTGCCGGGCGGCGACATCACCGTTCCGCTCAGCACGAGCGCTCCCGGTGTCAGCACGTACCCATGCACGGCTGCCGAAGCGAGCGCCGGGGGATGCGCCGCACCGCCGGTCATCAGCGCGGGGGGGCTATAGCCGTGCGCAGCCTACTCAGAGACGAGTCCGGCATCGCGTCGCCCATCCTCGCGATGTTTCTGCTCTTCGCCACCCTGCTCGCCGTCCTCGGCTGGGCGGCCGTCTCGCAGGTGCAGACGGCGCAGCGCGAAGCGCAGGCCGCGCTCGGCTACAGTCTGAAGGTGGCCGCCATCGACGGCACCACCACCCTCCCGAACGGCGCATTTCTGGTGGACCCGAGTGCGGCGCTCGCGGCGGCGCGGGGGGCGGTGCCGAACGCCCTGCCGGTTGCGCTCGCCTCCCAGACGGCGGACGGCGCCACGTACACGCCCACCTCCGGCGCGCCCGGAGACTGGGGAATCCTGACGCTCTCAGGGTTCACGGTCGGGAACCCTTCGCAGGCCGGGGGCGCGATCTGCTACGGCGATGCGCCGCCGCTCTCGTCCTGTCCCTACGTGCGGGCCACGCTGTCGCTCCCGTACACGCTGAACCTCTTCGGCGATCCGCTCCACTTCACGTACACGCTCACCGAGACGCAGGTGCTCGACACCTACGACGCGCAGACCCAGACCTATCACTAAGCGAGGCGAACGCATGAAGAACAAGGCCCTGCTGCGAGGCGGCGCCGCCCTCCTGGCGGCGCTCGCGCTTGTGGCCTTCGTCCTCCATTCCACCGCAAGGCAGCGGCTCTACCCGGAGGTGCTTTTGACGCAAAACGTCCCGACCGGGTCGCAGATCGCGGCCCAGGACCTCGGCACGCTCTGGACGGTCTCCGTGCCGCAGGGCGCGATCGTGAACCCGGCCTCAGTGATCGGCCGCTACGCCCAGGTGCCGCTCTACGCCGGAGAGACCCTCACAGCCGCCCAGGTGGGACCGCCACCGCATGCCGGGCCGGGGAAGGTGCAGCTCGTGGTGCCGGTGTCGGCCGCCCAGAGCGCCCTCGCTTCGGTTGGCGACACGGTGACGGTGTATGCCTCCAGAGCGCAGACGGGGCAACCGCAGGCCAGCGTCACGGAGATCGTCGCGGGGGTGCGGGTGCTCGGCGCCTACACCTCGGCCGGCGCCCCCATCACGCCGCAGGCGCCGGGGACGCCGGCTCTCGTCGCCCTGGCGGTCACGCCTGCGCAAGTGTCCGCGCTCCTGCCCTATGTTTCGGGTCAGGGATCGTCCCTCTACCTTGTGAAGGATCGCTAACCC
>JAJYTE010000084.1 GCA_021793215.1 Bacillota bacterium | reverse complement strand
CTGCTCCGCGGCGTTCGATGCAATCCGACGAATCGAGCAGGGAGACCTCCTGGCGCGGGCGAAGGACGTTGGAGCGCAGGTCATGGAGCGCTTCTCGGCGCTCAAGGCCCGCTACGAACTCGTCGGCGACGTTCGCGGAATCGGTGCCATGATCGCAGTCGAGTTCGTCACCGACCGCAGCACCAAGGCGCCCGCGACGCAAGCCGTCGACGCGATCCATCGCCGCGCCTACGAGCGGGGCCTCGTGCTGATGAAGGCGGGCGACCACAGCAACATCATCCGCTTCCTCGCCCCCCTCACGATCAGTGACGCGGAACTCGCCGAGGGTCTCGACATCCTCGAAGAGGCGATTGCGGAGGTCGCCGGGGAGCTCGCGACGGCCTAGCCCACCCCATCCGTCCAGGGAGGAGACCCGACTATGCAAGCGTGGCACGCACCGACTGGAATGCTGATCGGAGGCGACTTCCGGCCCGCAGGGGACGGCGGCCTCCTCAAGGTGGAGAACCCCGCGACGGCAGAGTCCTTGGCCGAGGTTGCGGACGGAGCGCCCGAGGACGCCCGGGCGGCACTCGATGCCGCCCACACCGCCTTCCCCGCCTGGCGCAGCGCGAGCGCCTACGAGCGGGCGGCGGTCCTGCGGCGCTGGTTCGAGAGGATGCAGGAGGACAGGGAGAACCTCGCGCTCCTCATGACGCTCGAGAACGGCAAGCCCCTCAAGGAGTCCTACGCCGAGGTGGACTACGCCGCGAGCTTCGTCGAGTGGTTCTCCGAGGAGGCCAAACGGGCGTACGGCCGAACCGTGCCCGCGACGCGGGCCGAGAAGCGCATCCTCGTGCTTCGGCAACCCGTGGGCGTCGTGGCGGCGATCACACCGTGGAACTTCCCTGCGGCGATGATCACGCGCAAGGTGGCGCCAGCCCTCGCAGCCGGCTGCACGGTGGTCCTCAAGCCCGCCCCGGAGACTCCGCTCACGGCGCTGCGCCTGGGAGAGCTCCTGAAGGAAGCCGGTGCGCCCCCAGGCGTGCTGAACATCGTCCCGACCAGCAGGGCGCAAGAGGTCGCTGGCGTTTGGCTCGCGGACCCGCGCGTGCGCAAGATCACCTTCACCGGCTCGACGCCAGTCGGCAAGGAGCTGATGCGCAAGGCGGCGGGCAACGTGCAGCGCCTCTCGCTCGAGCTCGGGGGGCAGGCGCCCTTCGTCGTCTTCGCGGACGCAGATCTCGACGTGGCCGTCGCGGCGATCGCGACGGCGAAGTTCCGCAACGCCGGGCAGACCTGCATCGCGGCGAACCGCATCCTGGTCGCCCATGAAATCGCGGAGGAGTTCACCCAGCGGATCGTCGAGAAGGTCTCCGCGATGCGCACCGGGAGCGGCCTCGACCCGCAGGTCGAAGTCGGCCCGATGATCAACGACAAGGGGCGCGCCAAGGTACTGCGCCATGTCGACGATGCGATCTCCCTCGGCGCGCAGGTGCGGCTCGGCGGGAGGACGATCGCGGGACCCGGGTACTTCGTCGAGCCGACCGTCCTCTCGGGCGTCACGCGGCGGATGCTCGTCATGCGCGAGGAGACGTTCGGCCCCGTGATCGCGATCTCCACGTTCTCCAGCGAGGCCGAGGCGGTGGCGATGGCGAACGATACGGAGTTCGGACTCGCCGCCTACTTCTTCACCCGGGACGCCGGCCGTGCCTGGCGCGTCGCGGAGCACCTCGACTACGGCATCATCGGTCTGAACGACGGTGCTCCGTCGACGGCGCAGGCGCCCTTCGGCGGCTTCAAGGAGTCCGGCGTGGGACGCGAGGGCGGAATCGAGGGCATGGACGCATTCCTCGAGACGAAGTACGTCTCCTGGGGTGCCGTCGGAACGGACCTTCCCTAGGCGCCGCCGCCAGGCGGTCGCCGCGCGCGCCTCCTCCGGCACCGGAGCGCGCGCCTTTGCCGAATCTCGGGAGTGCGGCCCTCCGCACGCGAAGTGAGGACGACCCATGCGGGCAGCGGCGATCCAGACGTCCCCGATCCTCTACGAGAGTGCCGCCAACACCGACCGGCTCCTGGCGCTTGCCGAGGAGGCGTTCCGCGGCGGAGCGCAGCTCGTCGTGGCGCCGGAGATGGCGACGAGCGGCTACTGCTTCCACGACCGGGCGGACGCCGCTCGCGTCGTCGAACCGATCCCCGGGCCGACGACGGAGCGCTTCGCCAAGCTCTGCCACCGCCACGGCGGGGTGCTGGTGCTCGGGCTGGCCGAGGAGGACCCGGCCTCGCACGCCTACTACAACGCGATGGCGGCCATCGGAGCGCAGGGCGTCCTCGGGAAGTACCGCAAGATCCACGGCTTCGTCTCGGAGCCGCGCTGGGCAACGGACGGGGACCTCGGTCCCGTCGTGGTGGAGACGCCCGTCGGCCGGGTGGGCCTGCTCGACTGCATGGACGTCGAGTACATGGAGATGACGCGCATGCTGCAGGCCCTCGGAGCGGACGTGATCGCCTTCTCCGCCAACTGGCCGACGGCCCCACTGCCGAGCCCGATCTGGTGGGTGCGGGCGCGCGAGACGGGCATCCCGCTCGTGGCCGCGAACCGGATCGGCGAGGAGCGCGGCGTGCGCTTCTCCGGCGGCAGCGCGATCTTCGGGTCGGACGGTGCCCTGCTCGCCCAGCTTCAAACCGGTGAGGGCGTCATCTCCGCCGAGATCGGCGCGAAGAGCAGGCGCAGCCCGCTGCCGGCCGCAGAATCCCTCCTGCCGCTCTCGCTCTCGCCCTACCTTTACGACCCGCACGAGATCTTCCGCCTGTATGGGCGCGACGTGCTGCCGGAGGGCACGGTGACAGAGGTCCACGCGCTGCCCTTTCGCGGCCGCGTCCGGGACCTCGAGCGCGCGATCGGCGCGCGGGGCGGCCTCATCCTCCTGCCGGAGTTCGCGCTCGGCGACCCGGGCGAGCCGCCGCTCGGGGATGCGGACATCGCGGAGATCGCGCGCATCTGCGCCGCCCGGGGGATCGCGATCGCGGCAGGCGGCTGGCAGGAGACTGGCGACGGCCCCGCCTCGGTGCTTTTGCTCGTCGCGCCCGACGGTCTCCTCCTGCGCCGCGTGCGCCCCGCCTCGTCCCAGCTTCCCTCACCGGACCCCTCGGTCGTCGACTGGGGCGGGATGCGGATCGGACTGCTCTTCGGCGGGGAGCTCGAGCCGCCGGAGCCGGCCCACCTCGTCGCGCTCGCCGGGGCGGACGCCCTGCTCGTGGCCGACAGCGGCCACGAGCGAGCCTCCGTGCCGCATCCGGACGCC
>JAJYTE010000083.1:2852-3341 GCA_021793215.1 Bacillota bacterium | reverse complement strand
CTCCCTGCGACACCACGTCACCCCCTCCCGCAGAAAGAAACCAGGCCCCGCCGGCGGCGGTAGCCTGGCACTAATACCGTCTCTCGCGTTCGTGGCGGCCGCCCGCACCTGCTTCAGGCAGGGTCGGGGCGTTGCTGAAATACTTCCTGCTCATGCTCTTGGAGGATCCGCTTGACACGCCGAGGATGGGTGTCCAGCGCTGTAGCGATCTCTTGTAGGGATCTTCCGGCCTCTCGCATCGCAAGCACCGTGCTGAGTGCCTTGTGTCGTGTTTGGCGCTGGAAGTCCCTGCGGCTGATCCATGTTGCTCCGTGGCCCCTGAACATTCTGCGCACCGTATCCCAGCTCATCCCGTACTCGCGGGCAATTTCCTTCAAGGTCAGCCCTTGTTCATGGTTGAGCCTGTAGACCTCATCGAACGACGGAGGCTGCAGCTCGGGGTCCAACGGAAGGCTTGCTTCTGCTGATATAAACTGAGTGTCCTGTCTT
>JAJYTE010000083.1:0-2842 GCA_021793215.1 Bacillota bacterium | reverse complement strand
CAGCACGCGTCCCGCCCCGTCGTAGCCGTCGCCCGTCAAAAGGTACTCGCCATCGGGGGTGAGCAGGCGCCGAACCGTCATCTCGTTTCGCGTCAAGGTCCCCGTCTTGTCGGAGCAGATGCAGGTCGCAGAGCCGAGCGTCTCCACTGCGGGAAGTCGGCGCACGAGGGCCTTGCGGCGGAGCATGCGCTGTACGCCGACCGCGAGCGCGATCGTGACGATGGCTGGGAGGCCCTCGGGGATCGCCGCGACCGCCAGGCTGACACCTGCGAGGAACATCTGGAAGAGGCTCTCGCCGCGCAGCACCCCGGCGACCACGACGACCGCCGCGATCCCGAGACACGCCCAGACGAGCGCCTTGCCAAGTCCCTCCAGACGCTGCTGTAGAGGGGTGGGCTCGTTCTCCTGTTCGGTGAGCAGGCGCGCGATGCCACCCATCGCCGTTGTGCTTCCCGTTGCCGTCACGAGTCCGACGGCGCGTCCGCGGACGACGGTGGTTCCTGCGAAGACCATGTTCTTGCGCTCGCCGATCGGCTCGCGCCCGTCCCCAATCCAGTCGGCGGACTTCATCACCGGCACGGACTCACCGGTCAGCACCGCCTCTTCGACGCCCAGTTCGGTGGTCTTGAGCAGGCGCGCGTCTGCCGCCGGCTTGTCTCCGGCCTCTAGCAGCAGCACATCGCCCGGGACAACGTCTGCCGCCGGGATGCGAATCTCATCGCCGTCCCGACGCACGCGGGCCGTCGGTGCCGACATCTCCTTCAACGCGTCGAGCGATCGCTCCGCGCGGAACTCCTGTAGCCCCCCGAGCACGGCGTTGACGATGACGATCAGGATGATCGTCATCGCGTCGCCGATCTCTCCGAGAATGAGCGATACGCCCGTCGCCGTGAGCAGCACCAGCACCATGAAGTCGCGGAACTGCTCGAAGAACACGCGCAGGAAACTGCGGCGGCTCGCCTGGGGCAGTTCGTTCGGGCCGTATTGCCCCAGGCGCCGCTTCGCTTCGCGTTCCGACAGTCCCTGGGCGGCGTTGCTGGAAAGCTGCGCCGCCACCTCGGGCAGCTGCAGCTGGTGAGCATCCACCTGAAGCATGACCTCTCCCCTTTTGCGCTGGGAGAAGCCTATGCACCCGTTGGGCTAGGTAGGCGCGCCAACCCCAGTGGGGTGTAGGTTGTCGGCTCCTGGCTGTTTCGAGTGGTCAGACAGCATTGGAAAGGTTGAAAGAGAGCGTGCCGGCGATCAGGTAGGCCATGAGGATCAGGGTCCGAGGGTTTCGGTAGCCGCGAGCACGTCGCTTGGCGGATTGGATCACGCCATTGAAGGCTTCAAGCATGCCGTTGGTGACACGGGAACAGTGGCAGCCGAGCACACTGTGCCAGTGCTTTCGGATCTTCTTGGCGGCTCCGATGACGTGGCGGACAAGGCAGGAGCTGGACCCGAAGCCTGCGGTGCCGCCGCAGGCGTGCTGGAGGTGGGAGGGGAGCGGCCTTGGGAGATCCCACCGTGGTGGACAAGTGATGGACTGCGTTCGATGCAGTCCATCACGCAGCCCGCTACGAGGAGAGCCCGTGCAATCGCCAGCCCTGCGCCTGATCACAGGCGAACATGTCTCAGCGATTGATCGCCTAGTTCGCGCTCTTCGCCTACAACGCCGTGAGTTCCACGGTCTCTGCCTGTGGAGGGGAAGGCTCTGGCAACGGTCATCTCACCGCTGTGAAACCAGCCCCGTCGAAGCAGGAAGTCAGCGCCAACGCTGCCTTCGCGTAGTTTTGGATAGGTCTGGCGGAACGGAACCTCCATCTCGCGCGCGAGGTCAGAGATGGTGACAGGCAGTCCCCTACGCAATGAGACGAAGGCGCGCTGTATCAGGCGTCGTTCGACCTCTGGCCGTCCCGCCTCCCACGCAAGCCACGACTGCAGAAGCTGCTCGCTGTCCACCCTTGCCCCCCTGCAACCGCGCAGCGACATACTCTGGGAATGCCGCTATCGTCAACCGGCGCAGCAGGAGAGCTTCGACACGTCCTTGTCGAAGGTGAGCGCGGCCAGCTTCAGGCCCTCGACCATCGTCAGGTATGGGAAGAAGTTGCTGCGGATGTCCTCGATCGTCATCTCGTACTTCACCGCGAACACCGCCGGTTGGATGATCTCACCCGCCTCGGGCGCAAGGATGTGCACGCCGACGACGCGGCCCGAATCCTGCTCCGCGACGATCTTGATGAACCCCCGCGTATCCCGGTTGGCAAGCGCGCGTGGGACGTAGGCAAGCGGCAGGCTGGAGCACTTGCAGGCGATGCCCTGCTTCTCCGCCTCCGCCTCGGTGAGGCCGACGCTCGCGATCTGCGGATCGGTGAAGGTCACCTTCGGGAGTGCGGTCAGGTCGAAGCGTTCGCGTCCGCCGAAGGCGTTCTGCACCGCTAGCCCGCCGCCATACGCGGCGACATAGACGAACATCGCCTGGCCGATGACATCCCCGGCGGCGTAGATTCCCGGAACCGAGGTTTCGAGGTAGTCGTCGACCACCACCGCACCCCGACGGTCGAATGCGACGCCGGCCTCTTCCAGGCCGAATCCGGCCGTCGTCGGACGACGCCCCGTGGCGACAAGAAGTTTCTCCGCCGTGTAGTCGATGGTCTTGCCATCCCGTTCGGCTGCCACCTGAAAGTGCCCGTGGAAGTGGACCGACTGCACCGTGACCCCGGCGGCTACGGTCAACCCCTCCTGCTGCAATGCCTCCGTCAGTGCCTCGCTGACGTCCTCGTCCTCCTGCGGTGCGATGCGCTCGAGAACTTCGAGGACCGTCACCCGCGTCCCGAGACGCGCGTAGAACTGCGCGATCTCA
>JAJYTE010000043.1 GCA_021793215.1 Bacillota bacterium | reverse complement strand
TCATCTTCTTCGCCCGGTGACCGCACGCCTGGAACGCCGACCGCCGACGCGACCGTCGGACGGAGAATCACCGACTGGGTCGACTTTCCCATCTGGACTCTTGATGGTTGGATCAGTGCGTCCAGGGGGTACGCCATGTGCCTCGCAGCAGCTCCACCTCCCGGGCGAGCCGCAACACAGTACCCTCCCTGCCACGGGCCCCCGCGATCTGCAGGCCGACTGGCATCCCGGTCTCGCGCGAGCGACCGATCGGCACACTGACGGCGGGCACTCCGAGGAGGTTGAAGACGCTCGTGTGGAGCGGAGCCGCAGAGAGGCTGCGGTCGCCGCCTCCGCCGTCCTCGCGCGGAGCGGGCGCGGGCAACGACGGGAGGATGATGACATCGCAGCGGGCGGCGAGTTCTGAGAATGCCTGGGCGACGCTCTCCTTCACCGCGAGGGCGCGCGCGTAGTCCCGGCCCTCGACTACCCTCCCCGCGAGGATGCGCGCACGTGTCGCAGCGGCATAGCCCTCTCGGTGCGCGCGCAGATGCTCGGCGTGCACCTCGGCCGCCTCCGCGTAAAGGATCGTGAGCGCGGCCGCGTTCGCCGCCCCGAACGGGAATCCCGAGACCTCCTGCGTCCTGTGGCCCGCCTGCGATAAGCGTCTGACGACGGCGTCGCAGTGCGTCTGCACGTCTTCATGCACCGTAAGGCCAGACGCGACGCCGATGCGCAGCGGCCAAGGCACGCGTGTTTGCAGGCGTGCCCCGATCAGCTCCTCGTACACCGTCTGCGCGTCCAGCGCGGAGCGTGCCAGGATGCCTAGGTGGTCGAGCGTCGGAGAGAGGGGCAGGGTCCCGTCGGTCGGTAGCGCGCCGAACGAGGGCTTGAAGCCGACGACGCCCGCGAGCGCCGCCGGGTTTCGCACCGATCCCGCCGTGTCGGTGCCGATCGAGGCAAGTCCGGCACCGATCGCGACCGCGGCGGCGGAGCCGCTGCTCGACCCACCGATGGTGCGCTCGAGATCCCAGGGATTGTGCACCGCGCCGAACGTCGGGTGGACAAGCCCCATCGCGTACTCGAGGAGGTTCGTCTTGCCCAGGATCACGGCACCCAAGGCGCGGAGGCGCGCCACAACCTCGGCGTCCTGCGGCTGCGGGAGCGGGTCTCCGGCCTGGGAGCCCGCGGTCGTGGGTACGCCCTCCACATGGATGATGTCTTTGATGGTCACCGGGATGCCGTCGAGCGGTGACAGGCTTTGCTCCGCGTCATAGCGTCGCGCGGACGCCTCCGCCGCGGCGAGAGCCTCCGCCTCAAGGACCTGGGTGAAGGCATTCAGCTCCGCTCCGAGACCAGTCGCGCGCGCTAGGTGCTCCTGCGCCACTGCAACCGGCGAGCGTGCGCCCGAGCGGTAGAGCCGGTGGAGGCGCCCGATCTCAGACACGTCGATTCACCTGCCGCGAGCCACCCAGCGCCGGCGGCAAGGGCACGGACCAAAGTGCCTCAAGCACCCCCGCGATCCCCTGGACCTCCGCCGCCACGAGTTCGCGGTCCTCCTGCGTCAGCACGATCCCCTCCAGCGCAGCGGCTGCCACCAGGACGACGACCAAGTCTCCTGTCTCGCGCAACGCAGCTCCCTCCTCAGAGACAGCCGACGAAGGCGTCCAGGTGGTCCTCCTCGTGCTGGATCGTCAGCGAGTGGTGCGAGAGCGTGCCGGCTGCGAGCCAAATGCCTCGCGCCGCCGCGTTCTCCGCGAACTTCCGGTAGCGCTCTGCGCTGGAGGTCGCGGCCGAGCGGTAATCCCGCACGTCGGCGTCCGTGAAGTACCAGTGGAAGTTGCCGCCGCGCCCGCGCAACGTCACCTGCACGCCTCGCTCCGCGGCGCGCTGCGCGAAGCGCTCCTCGAGGTAGGACATGCGCTCTTGCAGCGTTCGCCACACGCCGCCTCCCTCGAACGTCTGCAGCGTCGCACACATCGCGGCCATGCTCACCGCGTGCGCGTTGAAGGTCCCGACCCATGCGCATGGGCCACCCGGGCGAGCCTGCTCCATGAACTCCCTGCGGCCGGCCACCGCCGCCACCGGGTAGCCGTTCGCGATCGCCTTGCCGAACGTCGAGAGGTCTGGCGTCACGCCGTAGTACTCCTGCGCGCCGCCCGGTGCGACGCGGAAGCCTGTGAGCAGTTCATCAAAGATGAAGACGATGCCGTAGCGGGAGGTCAACGCGCGCAATTCGTCGATGTACTCGCGCGTCGCCTCGATGTAGCCGATGTCCATCATCACCGGCTCGACGACAACCGCCGCGAGCTCCTGGGCGTGCTCCTCGATCAGCCTGCGCGTCGCCGCGACGTCGTTGAACGGCAGCACGAGGGTGCGGCGGGAGATCTCGGCGTCCGCCCCCTGGTGGGTCAGCACCGGCGCGGGCGCGTCCGCCGATCCCGCCTTCGCGAGATCGGGCCAGGCAGATACGTACATGGCCGAGTCCCAGCCGTGGTAGGCTCCCTCGGCCTTCGCGACGCGGGTGCGTCCCGTCGCGCTGCGTGCGAGCTCCAGTGCGTGCATCACGGCCTCGGTGCCGCTGTTCGCGAAACGCACCATCTCGGCCGTCGGTACCTGTTGCAGCAAACGTTCCGCCGCCTCCACGCCGAGGCGTGTCTCGCTGCCGGTCGTGAGACCCTGCGAGAGTACTGCCTGGACTGCAGCCTGCACCTTCGGGTGTCCGTGGCCGAGGATGATCGCACCGTTGCCGAGCACGAAGTCGAGGTAACGGTTGCCGTCGGCGTCGTAGAGGAACGCACCGTCGGCGCGCTCGAAGTAGATCGGATGCGGCGCGCGAGCACGGGTGTTGGAGTGTACGCCGCCCGGGATGCGGTCGGCAGCGCGGCGGTACAGATCGGCGCTTTGCAAGAGTTCCATGGGTCAGATGCCCCCTTCGAGGTCGGAAAACATGTGGTGCAGGGAGGCTGGCGAGTGCATGCGGTCGTAGAGCCCCGCGAGGAAGGTGCGGTCGTCGGTCGCCTTTGCGCGCGCCGCCTCGACGGCGAGGTCGCCGAAGTGGTACGCGAAGATGAAGGGCCGCCGCAGCGGCATGTCGAGGAAGCGGAGGCGCGAGCGCATCCAGGCGCTGTCGCCGTAGCGCAAGAGGAGCTCTGAGGCGTCGGCCGTGCGGCCCTTTGCCGTCAGTGAGCCTGCCCACGCGCCGAGCGCTGAGCGAAGGCGCATGATCGCGAGGGCGATCCGCTCCTCGAGCGTGCGGTCCCAGCCGACGAGACGCAGCCCAACCTCTCCGATGCCTTCGAAGAGAGGGCTCGTCGGCGTGTCGGTGACGACGAGAAGTCCGTCCTCCGTCATCTCGCCGGCGTGCACGAGTTGCTGGCGGCGCAGGATGTGCGTCGAGTGGCCGGGGTAGGCCTCATGGCAGGCGAGGTGCTTCAAACCCTCGTTGGTATGCGGAACGTCGCCGTTGATGCGCACGACGCGCCCGACGTAATCGCAGTAGGCATTGTAGGGGGCGCCCGAGACCACCTCGACCGCGAAGCTGAAGTCTTTCGGCAACGGGAGGAGCCGGGCGTCGACGACGGCGCGCGCCTCCTCTAGGTACCTCTCGAGCAGCGGGCCGACGTCGCGTTGCGGCACGATTCGGCTCGCCTCGAAGGCGCGCAGCATGTCCGCCAGCTCCCCGGAGTGCCCTGCCTCCTCGAGGAGCGGACCGAGACCTTCGAGGAGCGGCTCGAGGGCGGGTGGTGTGCCCTGGACGCCGAGCAGCCGCGAGACGAGCTCCGGGTAGGCCGGCGGGTCGCCGCTCTGCCAGGCGAGGAACGCCTCGATGGACCGCAGGTAGTCGGTGAAGTAGGTACGCCGGTCGGGTGCGAGGTCTATGCGGTCGAGTCGAGCCAGGAGCTCCTGGTTTGCGCTCCCCGCCTCCGCGTAGGACGTGACCGCAAGCGGCGGCACCTCGGACAGGTTGATCGCGACGTAGCCCTCGCCGCGCAGCCCGGTCGCATCCTCCGGGAGGCGGCTGAGGTAGATGCGGTCGACGCCCAGCACCAGAGCGACGAGCGCTCGTGCGAACGCGCGTTCTTCGGCCCCGATCACCGGAGTGCCTCCGACGTCGCAAGCTCCCCCACCATGTACCCGTAGTCGCCTGGCTCGATGCGGTGCAGGGTCGGGTGCGTCAGGATCATCACGCCGTCGTAGGGAGCGCGCAGCTCCTCGAGTACCGCGAAGGTGAAGGGAGAGACGACGCGCCCGAGGAGTTCGCCCGTCCGGACGTTGCCGCCGACCTGATCGACGACGGGCAAGAGCAGGCCGCCCTCGTGCGGGCGTACCGTCTCGATGCGGTGCAGGAGTGTCTGGGCCGGCGGGGTCTCAGGCGCCCCGGACAGTGCTCCGGCTGCGCGCAGCACGTTTTTGAGGCCGCGCAGGGAGAGTTCCACGTAGGGCTCCTGGGCGACGAGGCCGCCGCCCAACTCCACGACGACCGTGCGGGCGTGCTCACCCGAGACCTGGGTCGTCGTCCCCTCATAGGGGTGCGGCGGCTCGTAGAGGAACGGGCGGCCGAACGCCCGCGAGAGATCCGGCGCGTTCATCTGGTAGACGTAGTCGACGATCGGGTAGAGCCCGCCCGCGTGCAGGTCGATGTGCACGTCGACGGCGTTCAGGAACTCGCGGGTGATCACGTCGGCGATCTGCTCCGTCAGCCACCCATCGGCGTCGCCCGGGAAGACGCGGTTCATGTTCGTCATGTCGAGCGGCGTGTTGCGGGTGTTCGCCTGAAAGGCGAGCGGGTTGGCGACGGGGAGCAGGAGCAGCCGGCCCCGCAGCTGCTCGAGTTCCGGGTCGGCGGCGAGGCGACGGATCACCTCAACGCCAATGCCCTCGTCGCCGTGTACGGCCGCGGAGATGCCGACCGTCGGGCCGCCATCCGCCCCGACGAGTTCGTGGAGCGGCAACGCGAGTTCGAGGCCGTTTGCGAGATGGGCTACGTCAATGGGCTTGTACGTACGATGCATCGGGGGACTCCTCCTCGTCTTGCAGTGCGCCGTGTCGCCCGCGGTTGATCTTCGGGTTCAGGTAGTCCGAGAGGCCGTCGCCCAGCAGGTTGAAGCCGAGCACCGTCCACATGATCGCAAGTCCGGGGAACGTCGAGAGGTCCTGCGCCTGCAGGAAGAAGCGAAGCCCGTCGGCGATCATC
Organism: Bacillota bacterium; assembly: GCA_021793215.1. GTDB lineage: Bacteria > Bacillota > Sulfobacillia > JAJZYS01 > JAJYTV01 > JAJYTV01. The sequence continues at coordinate 13,197 of JAJYTE010000043.1, read as the reverse complement.
GCACCCCAGCTCGCGGTGGGCGGCTGCACGCCGAGCCCGAGGAAGCTGAGCGACGCCTCGGCGACGATCGCGGAGCCGATGCCGAGGGTGGCCATCACGAGGATCGGCCCGAGGATGTTCGGCAGCATGTACCGGAGCATGATGCGCAGGTGCCCGTTCCCGACGGCGCGCGCCGCCTCGACGTACTGCTCGCTGCGCACCTCGAGCCCCGCCCCGCGCACGAGCCGCGCGTAGCTCGCCCAGTAGCCGAGCCCGAGCGAGATGATGATGTCCCGCACGGAGGGGCCGAGCACCGCGACCAGCGCGAGCGCGAGCAGGATCACGGGGAACGAGAGCACGATGTCGGTGATGCGCATGATCACGTTGTCGACGGCGCCGCCGAAGTAGGCCGCGAGGAGCCCAAGGCTCGTTCCGATGACACCCGCGACGGCGACGGAACTGAAGCCGACCAGCAGCGAGACGCGGCTGCCCCAGAAGATGCGCGTCAGGATGTCGCGCCCGAAATTGTCCGTGCCCAACAGATGTCGGTGTGAGGGGGCGGCCAGTTGGTTCAGGATGTTCATCTGGTCGGGCGGGTACGGCGAGAGGTACGGCGCGAAGATCGCGACCACGACCACGATGCCGACCATGAGACCCCCGATCCAGAGCAGGGGGTTGCGGCGGACGCTTCGAACCAGCCTACTGGTAGCGGATCTTCGGGTTGAGTACCGCATAGCTCACATCCACTAGCAGGTTCACGACGGCAAAGAGCGTCGCGATGATCAGCACGCATCCTTGCACGACTGGAAAGTCGCGCGCGAGGATCGCGTTCACGGTGAGACGTCCGATTCCTGGCCAGGCGAAGATGGTCTCCACGATCACCGCGCCGCCGAGGAAGTAGCCGAACTGGAGTCCGATCACGGTGACCACGACCAGCAGGGCATTGCGCAGGGCGTGCCGCCAAAGGACTTTGGTCGCAGATAGGCCCTTCGCGCGCGCCGTGCGGATGTAGTCCTGTCCAAGCACCTCGATCATCGCCGTGCGCACCATGCGGCTCACGATCGCCGCGCCCGTCAAGCCGAGCGTCAGGGCCGGCAGCGCTATGTGGGAGAACAGCGAGCCGAGCGGGCCGAGGTTGCCCTGCAAGAGCGCCCCGAGTGCCTGCCCGATCGGCGGCCCGATGCCGAACGACGGAAAGAGGTGCAGATCGAGCGCAAAGAACTCGACGAACAGCGTGCCGAGCCAGAAGACCGGCATGGAGATGCCCACCTGCGCGAACCCCATCGCTGCGAAGTCGAAGGGGCTATTGCGCCAGACGGCCGACGCGACCCCTAGCGGAAGCGCCAGAACGACGGCAACGACGAGCGAGAGGACGGCGAGCTCCACCGTGTTCGGCAGCGCGTAGGCGACAAGACTCGCGACACTCTGGTACTGGGTGATGGACTGGCCGAGGTTGCCGTGCAGCAGGCGGCCGATGTACGAGAGGAATTGGAGCCAGAGCGGCTGGTTGAGGCCTAGGCTGTGGTTGAGACGGGCGATCTGGGCCGGAGTGGCGTTCGTCCCAAGCATGGCCGCCGCCGGATTGCCGGGGATGAGGTGGATGAGCAGGAACGTAACGATGCTGATGCCCAGGAGGACGGGGACCAGGAGAGAAATGCGTTTCACGAGGTATCCCGCCAGGTAGCCCCACCTCCTTTGGGAGTGGAGGGGGCAAGGCGTCGACCTTGCCCCCCATCAGCGGTCTACTTGCTGAGCCAGACGCTCTCCAGGTCGCGGAAGCTGCCGGTGCGGTTGATCTTCAGCCCAGAAACGTTCTTCCCGGTGATCACGACCCAGCCCTGGTCGGCGATCACGATGTACGGGAGGTCGTGCAGGACGATCTTCGAGGCCTGTGCGTAGTCCGACTTGCGCTGCGCGATCGTCGTCGCCGTGCGACCGTTCTGCAGCAACTGGTCGACGGTTTGGTTGGAGTAGCCTTCCCAGTTGTAGCCACCGTTCGTGGTGAACTGCTCGTACATCGCCTTATCCGGGTCTACGAGCCCGAGCCAGCCGATCAGGGAAACTTGGAACTTGTGCGCCATGACGCCGGCGATGAAGGTCGCCCAGTCTTCCTGCTTCACCTGCGCCTGGATGCCGACCTGTCCGAGAACATTCTGCAGGTAGGTCAGGATCTCGACGCGGTTCGGATCGTTGTACGTCGAGAGCGTGAGGGTCAGGGTGCGGCCGTTCTTCTCGAGCACGCCCTGGCTGTTCTTCTTCCAGCCGTCCTGCGCGAGCAGCTTCTTCGCTGCCTGGACATTGAAGGACGGTGCCTGGATGCTCGGGTCGTAGGACCAGGTGCCGGGGATCATCGTCGTCGATGCCGGCGTGTCGATGCCCTTGTAGATCGACTGCGTGATGCCCTTGCGGTTCGTCAGGAGGTTCAGCGCCTCACGGACCTTCAGGTCCTTGAGGATCGGGTCCTGCAGGTTGAGGTTCAGGTAGATGATCCCGAGGCCCGTCTCCTTCTGTACGACGACGCTCGGGTCGTGCTCGAGGGTGACGACGTCCTGCGCCGGCAGCGGTGAGGTGATCATGTTCAGCGTGCCCGCCTTGAGCGCGTTGACCTGCGCCGTATTGTCCGGCAGGACGGCGAAGTCGATCTGGCTGAGGTACGGCTTCTGACCGTAGAAGTGCGGGTTGCGCGCCAGTGTGATCTGGCTGTTGCGCTGCCAGGACTTCAGTACGTACGGTCCCGTGCCGACCGGGTTCGTCGCGAAGTTCGGGCTCGCGGCGGCGATGTGCGGCACGATGCCCATGTTGAGGTAGCTGAGCAGTGGCGCGTAGGGCTCCGAGAGGTTGAACTGCACGGAGTACTTGCCCTCCGCCACGACGCTCTTGATCGGCGCGTAGAGCTGCGCGTGCGGTGCGTTGAACTTCGGGTTCAGGATGGTGTCATACGTGTAGACGACGTCCGCCGACGTGAAGGGCTGACCGTTCGAGAACTCGACGCCCTCGCGCAGCGTGAAGTCCCATGTCGTCGGGTTCACCTGCTTCCAGCTGGTGGCGAGGCCCGGCACCGCCTGCAGCTTGTTGTTGATGGCGACGAGGCCGTTGAAGATCAGGCTGTCGACCGCGGTCGCGGACGTGTCCTGCGCGAGGCGTGGGTCAAGCGTGCCTGCGTCCACTGGAATCCCGACGCTGAATGTGCCCCCGTACACCGGCTTCAGGCTCGTGCTCGACTTGTTGGGCGTCGCACCGGATCCGCAGCCGGCGAGCAGTAGTGCTAGCCCAGCGGCGCCGACCACCCGCATCTTCCAGTTGTAAGTCCCAGTCAAGACTGTGTCTCCCCTTCCGAGGCCTCGTCGAACTCTTCGATGAAGTAATGCAGGCGCAGGACCTGCTCCACCCGCGCGACGTCCCGGCTTGCAAAGGCATCGAGGATTGCCTGGTGCCGGGCCCCGACCTGGTCTCCGGTCACATGGCGCTCTCGCATGACGTACAGGAATACGGCGCTCATGATCTGGCTGAGGTTCTCCCATACCTCCAGCAGTCGGCGATGGCCGCTGCGCTGAACGAGGTAGGCGTGGAACTTGAGGTCGATGTCGAGCAGCCATGCGACGTTGTTGCCGTCTCCCGCGACGCGCATGTCGTCGACCATGGTCCGCATGAGCGCGATGTCGTCGTCGACGATCTGCTGCACCATGAGGCGGTAGGCGAACGTCTCGAGCAGCAGACGCATCGAGTACGTCTCCTGCCAGTCCTTGCGGGATAGCGACGTGACGAAGGTGCCGCGGCGCGGCACGTACTGCACTAGCCCCTCGCGCTCCAGGATCCGGAAAGCTTCGCGGAGCGGTCCACGACTCACTCTGTACCTGTCGGCAAGTTCCGTTTCCAACAGCCGGCGGCCTGGTTCCAACTCACCCCGCAGAATCGCAGCGCGTACGTCGTCGACGATCCCTTGGGACAAGGTCTTGCGCCACTCTCGGCCGGTTTCCGGCAGACCAGACACCATCCAACCTCCCTCGCCGTCGATTGTTGACAATCGGCATTTCGCTAGCCGATACCGGTTCTCCTTCAAGTCGCGTATGGCACTTATGCCCGAGCGACTTCGCGCGCAGGGGGCCTACTTCGCCTTTATCGCCGAACATTGCCAGCGACCTCCGAGTTGGCGGCCCGCAGTACGAAAAGGGCACCCAGCGTTTCGGATGTAACAAATTTCTTGTGTCGGCGGACGGTGGATTCGTTTCCTCCCCCCCAAAAACTCCTTACTCGACCGTATTCGACTAATGCAGCCGCCCATGCGGCACGCCAGACGGATCAAGGAACAGGGGGCATAGATGGGGATGCAATTCAAGCCACTGGCAGCGGTCGCACTGGCCGGCACACTCGTGCTTGCCACGGTCGGGACCGCGTTCGCCGACGGCGGGCACCACGGTGGACGCGGATTTGAGGACCTGGGCGGAGCAGCCTGGGCGCAGGGATCGATCGACCTATTGGCCTCACAGGGCCTCGTAAACGGCGTCACCTCGACGCAGTTCGACCCGCAGGCTCCGATCACGCTCGAGCAACTGGCAGCCATCCTCATGCGCTACAAGGGCTCGGCCAGCACCAGTGAATCATTCGGCCAGCAGGTCCAGACGGCGCAGCAGCAGGGCGTGCTGACGGGGATCGGCAACACGCAGAACCTTCAGGCCCCGGCGACGCGCGGCCAGGCCATGGCCATGATCGTCGCGGCGCTGAGCCTCACGCAAGGCGGCAACGTCGGTCAGGAGATGCAGGTCCTCGCGCACTTCCACGACGGCCAGCACGTCCCCGGCTGGGCGCGCAAGCCGCTGGCGCTCGCGGTGCAGCTCGGCATCCTGCAGGGCTCCGGCAACGACATCCTCGCCGGGTCCGACATCACCCGCGCCCAGCTCGCCGTGATCCTGCAGCGCATCGAGGCGCTTCTCGGGATCTCGACGGCGGTGCAGGGAACGACGGTGCAGGGCACCTTCGTGGGCACGACGACGGTTACATCATCCGGTAGCACGACCGCTCCGACGGAGGACATCGTCCTCAACGTTCCGTCGAACGCGAGCACCACGACGGGCAGCGTCTACGGCTCGGTCTACGGCTCGGTCTACGGAGCGCAGGAGAGCTTCCCGGTCTCCCCGACGGCCCAGATCTTCCTCGGAAACCAGCCGTCGGCACTCACGAACTTCCAGGTCGGTGACTCCATCACGCTGACGCTCGACAGTTCCGGCAACGCGATCGTGATCGTCGACAGCCAGGGCCAGCTGCCCACGGGCGTCGGGGTCTCGGGCACTGCGAGCGGCACAGTCACGGCCATCTCCGGCAACCAGATCACGCTCAGCGGCGGCGGACCCGGCGGACCTGGCGGACCCGGCGGACCTCCCGACCATCGCGGTGACCAGGGCGATCAGGGCGACCAGAACGGTCAGGGCGGCGGCAACCTCGGCTCCGGCACCTACACGATCGAGTCGAGCGCGACCGTCGTCGTGGCCGGTGCGGCCGGCACGCTCTCCCAGGTGCAGCAGGGCGACGTCGTGCGGCTGATCGTCGACCAGACCGGCCAGGTCAGCACGGTCATCGTCCTGGCGCAGCAGCAGACGCTCAGCGGCACGCTGCTCTTCGGCGGCGAGGACTGGCTTCTCTTGCAGACCGCGAGCGGCCCGATGCGGGTGCTCCTGAACAAGCAGACGACGATCACGCTCAACGGCCAGTCGGTCGGCATCCAGAACCTCGCGGCCGGGGACCAGGTCCAGGCGGTTGGCATGGAGGGCGAGGGCGGCCTCGCAGCGACTTCCCTGACCGCGACCGGCAACGTCGCGATGCCGATCGGCTTCCACTAAGCGGGGCGAAACCAGCGGCGGTGCGGATCTCCCGCACCGCCGTTCGTTTTGCTCCACCCTTGGGAACGCTAGGGAGGCGAAATTCCCCGGGGGTGGATTGATTGGCTCTTTCCGCGCTGCTCCTCTCAGGTCTGCTCTCCGTCCTGCCGACGCAGGCATCCGGGCCAGCCTGGCCGCCGGTCGGGGTCGCGAAGCAGATCTCTCCCAGCGTCGTCGGCATCGTCAACCTGCAAGGAAGTCCCGACGGCCCCCTCTTGGCGCGCGGCTCCGGCTCCGGCGTAATCATCCGACCCGAGGGCTACATCGTCACGAACGACCACGTGGTGACGGGCGCGTCGAAGCTTCGCGTGATGCTTCCGGACGGCCGGACCTTCTCCGGCAGCCTCGTCGGCGAGGACCCGCTCACCGACATCGCCGTGCTGCGCATCAAGGCGCAGGGCCTGCCGGCCGTGAAGCTCTCCCACCACACGCCGTCCGTGGGTGAGATGGCGATCGCGATCGGCAACCCCATGGGTCTCGGCTTCGCCCGCAGCGTCACGGTCGGCGTCGTCTCCGGCATCGACCGGTCGCTCGGACAGGGCTACGCGCAGCGCGCCTACGGGCTGATTCAGACCGACGCGGCCATAAACCCGGGCAACTCCGGCGGGCCGCTCTGCGCCGCGAACGGCGACGTGATCGGCATCAACTCGGTGAAGATCAGTTCGATCGGCTTCGAGAGCATGGGCTTCGCCATCCCGGCTCCGCTCGTCGAGCGGGTGGCGAACGCCCTGATCAGCAGCGGCAGGGTGGCGAGGCCCTGGATGGGCATCTCGGCGGCCGAGGCGTCGGGGCAGAAGGTGGCCGGCAAGGCGGTCTCGGGCATCGGGCTGACGGCGGTTGCGCCGCAGAGTCCCGCGGCGCGCGCGGACCTACGCCCCCACGACATCCTGCTGACGCTGAACGGCAAGCCGCTCCCGAACCTCTCGGCGCTCTACCGCCTGCTGGCGGACCTGCACCCTGGCGACCGGGTGCGACTCACCCTCAGCCGCGGCGGGCTGCTCCTAAGCCGCGAGGTAGTGCTGGAGCAGATGCCGGACCGGCCCACGCTCTACTGAGAGGTGGCGCGCGTCCTCCCGGCGAAGGCAGCCCGGGGAGGCAGGCGCTTGGGACGCATCATCGTTCGCTCGCTCGGACCGGTTCGGGGACCCTGGCGCGAAGCCGCGGAGGACTACCTCGCGCGGCTTAGGCCGCGTCTGCCGATCACCTGGGAGGAGCGTTCCGAGGTGCACGCCCCGCCGAGGGCCGGAGCGGCCGACGAGGCGAAGGTGCGTGCGAAGGAAGCCGAGCGGCTGCTGCGCGACCTTCCGCAGGGCGCTGGGGTCTGGGCGCTCGACGCCGCCGGCAAGGAGCGCACCTCCGAGGAGTTCGCAGAGCTTCTGGCCGGCTGGCGGGCCGGTCAGGAGGCGACCTGCATCGTGATCGGCGGCCACCTCGGCCTTGACCCCGCGCTTCGGGCGTCTTCAGAGCGCCTTTCGCTCTCCCGTCTGACCTTCTCGCACCTGATGGTGCCGGCCATCCTCTTCGAGCAGATCTACCGCGCGCAGACGATCCTCGACGGCGGGCCGTACCATCGCTGAGGCGGCGGGAGGCCGCGCGGCGCGGCCGCATACGGCCCAGATCTTTGCGATGGCGACGGCAACTGGATACCATGGGTTCACAAGGGCGATCCTCTTCAGGAGCGCCCACCATTGAGGTGATCGCGGATGGAGATCGCGGAGCGCATGAAGGGCCTGGCGTTCATCCAGGTTCGGGCGGCGCGCGAGGCGGACGGAGGTTTCCTCGACTTCAGCCAGGACTCCCTCTCGGCGCTGGATCGGCTGATCGACCGCGACGTCAAGGGAGAGCCGAAGGACCCCGACGCGCTCAGCGAGGTGATCGGGGCGTACCTCGGAGAGACGATCTCGCGGCGCCTCGGCGCCGCGTGGGAGGACGCGGACAAGGGGCCGCGCATGCGCCTCGGGGAGCTCGTGCTCGACCCGGTCCTTCGGGCCCGCCTGCGCCTTCAGCGCGGGGGGCGCCGCAGCCTCGCGGCCTACTTCAGGGCGGTGGACGAGGCGAGCCGTGCCGGGCAGAGCGGCGAGGGGCTCGAGGATGCCTGAGGTGCAGGCGCTCGTCGTCGGCAGCCTCAACATGGACCTCCTGCTGTCCGTCGCGAGGCCCCCCGCTCCCGGGGAGACCCTTCTGGCGCAGCGGGCTGACCTGCAGCCGGGCGGCAAGGGCGGAAACCAGGCTGTCGCCGCGAGCCGCCTGGGGGTCCTCGTGCGCATGGTCGGTCGCGTCGGCCAAGATGCCCTGGGCGACGGCCTGCTCCGGGCGCTGCAGGCTGAGGGCATCGACACCGCGGATGTGCTGCGCACCGACGAGGCGACCGGAATGGCCAGCGTCTCACTGACGCATGGCGGGGAGAACTCTATCATCGTAGCGCAGGGCGCGAACGCGCTTCTGTCGGCGGAGGACATCGCGCGGGTGCCCGAGCTGCGCTTTCGCGCAAAGGTCGTTGTGGCGCAGCTCGAGGTGCCCATCCCGACAGTCGCCGCCGCGCTCCGGCGCGCGAAGGCGCTCGGCCAGGCGACGATCCTGAACCCGGCACCCGCGCCTGCGGACGGTCTCCCGGGGGAACTGCTCGCGGACGCGGACTGGATCGCGCCGAACGAGGTGGAGGCATACGCCCTCACCGGCGAGCAGAGCCCCGAGCGCGCGGCGAAGGCGCTGCTCGCCAAGGGGCCGAGGGCGGTGATCATCACGCTCGGGGCGAAGGGCGCCCTCGTCGCGACCGGCGAGGAGACGCGGCTCATCCCCGCGCCGAAGGTCGAGGCGGTGGACACCACCGGCGCGGGCGACACGTTCCTCGGCGCGCTCGCCTACTGGGTGTGCCGACGCGGGGAGGACCCCTTCGGGGCCGCGGCGCTCGCCGTGCAGGCGGGTGCGCTCGCGACGACGCGGCGCGGCGCGCAGGCCGGGATGCCGACCGCATCGCAGCTGCGCGCGGCGGGTGCGGACCTGTGACGCCCCGTCACCCCCGGATTTAGGAGCAGGTGATATTACTTGAGTGTTGAAATCTACCTCCTGCACTGGCTGCAGTCCTTCGTCCTCGGCGCTGGGCTGGGGGGACTCGCCGTCGCTGTGGCGCGCTGGTCGATCTGGATCGGGGCGTTCGGGGCGGCGGCGATCTTCCTGCTCGCGCCGCGGCGCGCGGAGGCGCTGCGCAGGGCCGCGTTCTACGGCCTCGTGGCGGGGGTGCTCGCGCTCCTTCTGGCGCACGCGCTGGCCGGTGCCTTCGTCCGGCCGCGGCCGGCGGCCGCCGGAGGGAGCCTCGTTCGGGCACTCGAAGCGCTTCCGCCGAGCTCGTCGTTCCCGGCGCGCTCCGGCGCCTTCCTCTTCGGACTCGCGGGGGGGCTATGGTCCGGCGGCGAGGACGCGGCGGTGCTCGCGGTACTCTGGGGGCTGATCGGAGCCGTCGCGGAGATGGCCACGGGGCTCGCGTTCCCGACGGATGAGATCGGAGGGGCGATCCTCGGCCTGAGCGCAGGCTGGGCGGTGCTCCTGGCGCGCGGACTCTTCGAGCGGCCGCTCGCATGGCTCCTGCGCCACGGGGGGTGGATGCCATCGAACCCGCGACATCGCAGCAGCCGCTGAGGCCCATGCGCATGCGCACGGTGCTCGGCATCGCGTTCGCCCTCGCCTTCGGCCTGCTGGTCGCCCTCGGGGCCGGAACGGCCTACGCCCTCTACCGGATGCCCCAGCTCGAAGCGCTGCCTGCCCGCGTCCAGGCGGAGCAGAAGGCCCGGGGCGAGCCGATCGTCCCGCTCTCGCAGATCGCCCCGGAGCTGCCGAAGGCCCTGATCGCGACGGAGGACAACACCTTCTGGACGAACGTCGGCGTCAGCTTCGAGGGCATCGCCCGCTCGCTGCTGGTCGACGTCTCGTCGGGTCGCTTCGTCGAGGGAGGGTCGACGATCACGCAGCAGCTGGTGCGCGATCAGCTCCTGACGCTCCACAAGACCGTGCCGCGCAAGCTCGAGGAGATGGTGCTCTCGATCGCGCTCACCCGCGTAGAGTCGAAGCGCGAGATCCTCGACCTCTACCTGAACCAGGTCTACTTCGGCCACGGCGCCTACGGCGTCGCCGCCGCGGCGAACATCTACTTCGCCCGCAGCCCGAAGGATCTCACCCTGGCGCAGTGCACACTGCTCGCCGGCCTGCCGCAGGCGCCGAGCTACTATGACCCCCTGGCGAACCCGAAGGGCGCGAAGGCGCGCCAGCGTGAGGTCGTCAGCGCGATGGAGCACGCGGGGGTTCTCAGCCAGGCAGCCGGACAGGCGATTTTGCGGGCCCCTTGGCAGCTGCGCTGATGGATCTTTCGCTGCTTCGGGCCCTCGATGGCGCCCCGCCCTGGCTCACACCGCTGGCGCTCGCCGCGAGCTACCTCGATGAGTTCGGCGGCATCTTCCTCCTGATCGGCATCTGCCTGCTGATCTTCGGCCGCGGTCCGCACCGGCGCGCGGGCATGGTGATCCTGGCGGCCCTTCTGCTCGTGCTGATCGTCGTGGACCTCGGGCTGAAGCCGCTCGTTCACCGGCCGCGCCCATTCCAGGTGCTCGGGATGCATATGCTGATCGGACCCGTGCCGAGCGGCTACAGCTTCCCCTCTGGACATACGTCGGCCGCCTTCGCCGGTGCGGTCGCGTGGCTGAAGACCGCGGCGCGCACGAGGCTCGGCCGGATCCTGCCGATCGCCTTCGCGCTGGCCGTCGGCTGGTCGCGAATCTACCTCGGCGCCCACTGGCCGAGCGATGTGCTCGCAGGTGCCCTCGTCGGATCGCTCCTCGGGTACCTTGCAGCGCGTTTCGTTCCTGCGTCTTGGGGAGGTGCCCACTGATGGAGATGCCCCGCGCCGCGATCCTCGGCATCGGCGCGTACGCGCCGCAGCGCGTGATGACGAACCTCGAGCTCGAGCGGCTCGTGGATACCAGCAACGAGTGGATCCTCGAGCGCACCGGCATCGAGGAGCGGCACATCGCCGCACCGGAGGAAGCCGGCTCCGACCTCGCGCTGAAGGCGGCGCGCGACGCGCTCGCGATGGCAGGCGTCTCGCCGGGCGAACTGGACCTGATCGTCTGCGCCACGGTGACGGGCGACATGCCCTTCCCGTCGACGGCCTGCTACCTCCAGGAGAAGATCGGGGCGCCGCAGGCGGCGGCCTTCGACATCGGGGCGGGCTGCACCGGCTTCCTCTACGGCCTGCACCTCGTGCAGCACCTGATCCGCGCGGGAGCGCACCGCAAGGTGCTGCTCGTCGGCGTCGAGGTGCTCTCGCGCGTCCTCGACTGGACGGATCGCTCGACCTGCGTGCTCCTGGGCGACGCGGCGGGCGCCGCCGTGCTCGGGGTGGCCCAGGACCAGAGCGGGATCCTCGCGACGAACATCGCTGCGGACGGCCAGAAGGGCGAACTCCTGCACCTGCCGGCGGGCGGCTCGCTGCACCCCGCGAGCCACGAGACGGTCGACGCCGGCATGCACTACTTCAAGATGAACGGACGCGAGACGTTCAAGCACGCGACCCGCAACATGGGGGAGATCGCGCAGCAGACGCTCAGGGACGCGGGGCTCGGCCTGGGAGACGTCGACCTCCTGGTGCCGCACCAGGCGAACCTTCGCATCATCACCTACCTCGCCAAGGCGCTCGAGGTGCCGATGGAGAAGGTGTTCACGAACGTCCAGCGCTACGGCAACACGAGTTCCGCCTCGATCCCGCTCGCGCTGACGGAGGCCTACGGCGCGGGGCGAGTGCAGAAGGGGCAGGTCATCCTGCTGGTCGCGTTCGGCGCTGGGCTCACCTGGGGATCGGCTGCACTGCGCTGGTAGGGATCTTTGATCGAGCCTCTCGGCGGCCGGATGCCTCCTCGGGTCACGCACGCGGACAAGGTGTTCCTGCCTGCGAAAGCGGCGCGGGGGTAGGCGCACCGCAAGGACCGGCCGCGTCTACCGCTACATCACGAAGCCGTGGGACGAGCGCGACCTCATGATGACCCTGAGCGGCGCAGTGGAGCTCGTGCGGCTGCAGCGCAGGAACAAAGAGCTCGTGGCGGAGCTGCAGCGCAAGGTCGAGGACCAGGAGCGCGTCGTCCGGCTCTTCCAGAAGTACGTCCCGCGGGACATCGTGGAGGAGGCCCTCACCCTCGGGCCGGACCACCGGGTGCTCGAAGGCGAGTCCCGGATCGTCTCCGTGCTGCTGTCCGACATCCGCGACTTCACCGCGATGGGCGCGAGGATGGACCCGAAGGACGTCGTTTCCTTCCTGAACTCCTACTTCGCCGCGATGACCGCCTGCGTCAAAAGGCACAGCGGCACCGTCAACAAGTTCATCGGGGACGGCATCCTCGCCATCTTCGGCGCGCCCGTGAGCTACATCGAGAACCGCCAGAACGCCGTCCTCGCAGCGATCGAGATGGTGGAGGAACTGAAGGAGATCAACGCCGCGTACGAGGAGCAGCTCGGCGGCACGGTGCAGATCGGCATCGGGATCAACACCGGCGAAGTGATCGTGGGCAACATCGGCTCCGAGGACCGCATCGAGTACACGGTGATCGGCGACACGGTCAACGTCGCCTCGCGCATCGAGCGCCTGACGAAGGGCCACGCCGACGCCATCTTCATCAGCCGCAGCACCCACGACGGCGTCAAGGACCTCGCCCTGACGAAACCGCTCGGGGCGTTCGAGGTCCGGGGGAAGGCGGAGGCGATCGACCTCTTCGAGGTCATCGGCCGCAGACCCGCCGCGCCGGCATGAGCCTCTTCAGCTCGCTCCTCGTCGGACACCTCGTCGGCGGCTTCCTGCTCCAGACCGGCTGGATGGCCGAGCGCAAGGCCTCCCACTGGTGGCCCCTCATGGCCCACGCAGCCGTCTACACGACCGTCGTGACCGCCGCCGGCCTTCTGGCCGGCGGACTTTCCGCAGGCGCCATTGCGCTCGTCCTCGCGAGTCACCTCGTACTGGACGGGACGACGTTCACCGCCTGGTGGTCGAGACGGGTTCAGTCGGTGACGCCGTCCGCGAAGGTTTGGCTGCCCATCGTGACCGATCAGGTCTTCCACCTCGTCGCGCTGGTCCTCGCGGTGCTGCTGACCCGCGCGCCCAGCTGACGCCAAGACCCTGCCAGGCCGGACGACGGAGGATCCGCCTGCCTTCTCCTGCTGCCCCGTGGCACGCCGACCGACATGTCTTCCATTCCTCGCGAGGATGCCGCATACTCCACGAATCGGACCCCGCCGACGGCCCCGCGACGGCGCGAGGGCCCGCGCCCTGCGGCGGCCCGCGCGTGGCGTTCCGGCAATCTCTCCCCCT
>JAJYTE010000042.1 GCA_021793215.1 Bacillota bacterium | reverse complement strand
GCCCGTCTGAGCAGGTCGTGGGATCCGCTCGTGATCAAGGAGTCCGTACTCTCCCCGGGCGATCGTCAGTATGGCATCGTCTCCGACGTCGTCGCCCTCGTCGGCCAAGGCACCAGGGCCTTCACCGCGTGTCGTCACCTTCCAAGACACCACCGGTCGCACGTACCGCTTCGCCACCAACCTCTTCACGCTCTCCTCAACCGAGATCGCCGATCTCTATCGCGAGAGGTGGCGGATCGAGATCCTCTTCCGTTTCGTCAACAGTTCGTCGGAGCGCGTCTCACCGTGCGCGACCGCCGGGCGTGCGACGCTCGGTTGCTCACTGTCTTCATGGCAGCAGTGCTCATCATGACCCTCCAGCCTGCCCGTGCCCCCTCCGCCTGCAAAGAACCTACCGTGCGCTGGTTGCGCCGTATCCGCGCTGACTGGAACAGATGGGTCCAGCTAGGTGCAACCTGGCGGCCCAAACCTTTCGTCACGCTGTCGATGCTTGCCGCCTAAACGTCCCTCTTCGGCACCGCTTCCTCATACGGCGGTGCGGCCTTGCCATGCCCTCCACTCTACAGCCGCACCCCTATCCTGGCCGTTCACGCGCCCCTGCGAGTTATGTCAAAATCGTTGGGTCCACTGCCTCCAACGGCCCTACTACACTACGTTCACGGTTCCGATCATATACCCCTGCTGCGACATGGACCACTCGCCGTTGGGTGTGTCACACGGCTTGATGCACTGGAATGTGTAGCTACCAGCCTTCTTCGGCGCGGTGAAGTCAATGACGGTTACCGATGCCTGGCCATTCTTGGGACTGGGGGCAAAGGCTTGGTCAACACCCAGAGCGGTGCTCGTGAAGCTGTGCGGCATGTTGTCGTAGTTGTACACGGTAAGTTCGACCTTCTGCCCTGGTGCCACCGTCAGAGTCGAGGGACTGAAGGCATCGTGCAATTTCCCGTCGGGACCCAGCTTGAAGCCCGGAAGCACATCCATGGCCAGATGAGCCGTCGGCAGTGTGACCGTAGCCGCCGCCTTCCCCTGGCCAGTTGCCTGCTGTTGCCCGCATCCGGCCGCCAAGATGCCAACGAGCGCAATCGCCGCAACGCCGGCGAGACCATGCCATTTGCGCAGTGCCATTCTGAGTGCCCCCCCATCAACTGTCTGAATGGAGCATACGATGATGGCCGTCGGCTCTCTGCAGCCTGTCGGCCGTAATTGTGCGGATCAAAAGTATACCCTACAGGGGTACCATCAGACGCTTCGGACGCCCGAAAGCATGGGGCCATAAGGCCACTCGTGCGGTGCTGGTCGTTCTCTGCCTTCGCTCGGCGACAGCAGCGACGGCAGCCGAAACCACCGATTACCTGGCAGTTAGTAGGATACCCAGAGGGGCCAACCGCAGATCGTTCCACCCACCATACCAGCCATCGTCGTCTGGCGATCACGCTCGCAAAGCGCCAGGAGGACGCGATCGCACTCTTGCGTGCACGTCTCTCCGCCTTCGTGCTGATCTCGGCCGATCTGACCTATGGGCCTAGGGCTCGAACGGTGGTCTCGTCCCACGTCTCGAGGCGGCAATCTAACAAAGCGCTGCCCGACTTCGTCGGCACGCGGCATGGTTCGCATCGTATCCCGGAACCCATAGAGGGTAGCGCCACTCGTGTTGCGTTTCGTCGCATGCTTGCCTCACCCACGGCGGACTCTCACCGCCGAGTCGACGCCCATGCCGGGCGCACCACACAACAGCACCGCCCGATGGCGGTGCTGTTCCTCTTCGGTTCACAGTCGGAATCGGGAAGCGCCCGTGCCGGCCTTCTACGTCAGATAGTTGGCGAGGGTTGGCAGCTTCAGGTTCGCACCCGCGGCCACGGCGGCTTGGTAGGTGGTCTGCTGCGCGGTGAGCTGCGTGATGATCTCCGCCATGTTCACGTTCTGGACGTTGGCCTGCTGCGTCTGGAGCGTCGTCCCGGTTTGGGTCAGGAGGGAGATCGCGGCCTGCACCCTGTCCATGTTGGCGCCGAGCGCCGCGCGCATCCCGTTCAGGCTGCCCGACTGGGCCTGCAGAGCGCCCAGATCGGCGTCGACGCCGGCGGTGTCACCCGCCGCGAGGTCCGTCTGCAGCGAGTTGAGGATGTTCGGCACCGAGAGGTTGAGCGGGGTCGTGGTCTGCGGCGGCGTTCCGCTGGTATTGCCGTGCGCCGTCGCGTACTGCTGCGCCCACTGCGGCATCGACGACACCGCCGTTCCAGACGCGTACTGCGGTCCCCCGAGCACGGACGAGGCGTTCACCGAGGTAGGCACCGTCACGCCGGCGCCGATCTCCACGCTCTGGGGCAGGAAGCTGCCGCTGGTCTGCTCGGAGCTCGGGGTGGTCCCCGAGAGCGGGGCCTGCTGCTGCGTGCCGGAGAAGACGTACTGTCCGGCGTAGTCCGTGTTCGCGAGCGAGCTGAACTGGCTCACGAGGCCCTGCGCCTGTTGGCTGAGGGCGGCCATTCCGACGGAGGAGACGGAGCCGGAGAGCCCCTGGTTCGCGACGCTCATCGCGCTGTTGAGGACGTTCTGCATCTGCGAGAGCGTCTGGTCCGCCGTCGTCATCTGGCTCTGCGCCATCTGGGCGTTGCTTTGGAAGGACTGCACCTGCGACTGCGCCGCCTGCAGGTTCAGGACGACCGCCGTGCCGGCAGGGTTGTCTGACGGCTGGGAGATGGCGAGACCCGAGCTCGCCTCCTGTTGCGTCTTCACGAACGCGGCCTGCGCCTGATCAATGTTCTGGGCGAGATTCTGGTACATCATCTGGTCCGAGATTCTCACGGGTCTCCCTCCTCACCGCGACTGCCCTGGGGTAATTATGGCTGCACGGCGCTGATCAGCGCCTGCAAGGAACTGTCCATGATCTGCGCGACCTTGGATGCGGCGGTGTACATGGCCTGCGCCTGTACGAGGTTCGTCATCTCCTGGTTGATCGAGACGCCGGCGGCCTGCTGCCGCTGGCTCGTCACCTGCGTCAGCAGCGACTGCGCCGTGCTGCCGAGGTTCTGCGCCAGATCGACCTGGCCGCCGACGTTCGAGACGAAGCTCGCGTACTGCGAGAGCGGACCCGAAGGCTGCCCCGCGATGTCCGCGATCTGCGTGGCGTTCGAGCCGTCCCCCGCGGCGCCGGACGTGCTGGCGGCCGCGACGTAGTTCGCGTTCTGCGCGATCAGCGGGTTCTCTTGGATGTTCGCCGCCGAGATTGGCGGGGATCCGCTGCCGCTCGCCGTGAAGAAGGCGGGGCCAGCGGCCCAGGTGCCGGTCGCGTTCTGGAAGCCCGCCTGCTGCTGCGCGTTCACGGCGCTCGCCAGCTGGGAGACCGCCTGGTTCAGCTGGTACATCAGCGACGGCGGCGGTCCGGCCGACGCCGGGTTCAGATCCTGGTTGACGAACTGGTAGGCGGCGCCGATCGAGCCGCCCGTCGGCGCGATCGCGGACGACGTTCCGCTCACCGCGTCCTGGGCGCTCATGGTGAACTGGGGACCGCTCGCCCCCGGCGTCACGCTCAGGCTGCCGTACTGCCCGCCATCGACGAGCGTGACGGCTCCGCCGCCGCTCGCCGGCGTCGTCACGGTCACCTGGGTCACCTGGTTCTGCCCGACCGTCGTCACCTGCGTCGAGACGTTGATGTTCATCAACGACGAAAGCGAGTCGAGCACACTGTCGCGCTTGTCCAGAAGGTCGTTCGGCTGCTGGCCCAGCGCCTGCGCCTGCGCGATCGTCGTGTTGAGGTTCGCGAGCTGCTGGAGGTCCGCGTTCGCCGTCTGGACGTCCTGGGTCGCCTGCGTCTGGGCCTGCAGGCCGACGTTTTGCAGCCCCTGGTAGATCTGCTGGACCTGCGCCGCCAGCGCCTGGCCGTCCTGCTGCACCGAGGTGCGGGCCGCGGCGCTCTGGGGGTCCTGGCTCAGGGTCTGGAAGTCGCCGAAGAACCGGTTCATCGTCGCGGAGAGCCCGTTGGATCCCGGTTCGTTCAGCACGCTCTGCGTCGTTGAAAGGTAGTTTTGCAGCGTCGACTGCAGCCCCACATCGCTCTGGGTCGTGCGGAAGAGGCTGTCGAGGTAGTTCGCCCGCACACGGTGGACGCTCGAGACGTCCACGCCCGTGCCGAGCTGCGGCGTGTAGGTCCCACCCATGTCGGGCTGCGCGTAGGCCGCGGTGGTCGCGAGATCGGCCACTTGGCGCGAGTAGCCTGGGGTCGCATCGTTGGCGATGTTCTGGCCAGCGACATCCATCAGCGTCTGCGCCGCAGCGAGCGCCGTGTTCGCGATGTCGAGGCCGAAGAACGCACCTGCCACCGAGTCCCCCTCCTTTCGCCTCCTAGGCGAGGCGGTCGATCGCGCGACGCTCACCGAGGATCGCCTTCATCGTCGCCTGAATGAGTGCAAGCTGCTCCGAGAGCAGTACAGCGTTTGTGGTGTTGCGCCGCACGGCGTCTTCGGCCGCATGGCGGAGTTCCTCGGCGAGTTCCGGAGGGACGTCCTGCGGCAGCTCCACCGCGGCCGCGCGGCGCATCAGATCCTCCTGCTCCGGCAGGATGTCGGCAAGGCGCGCCGTGTCGGCGGCCATCACGCAGCGCTGGATCTCGCCGAGCACATCCGCAAGGGAGCGATAGAGCGCGAGTACCTCCTGGAGGTCGCCCTCTGCGCTCACTTCACCGTGCCTTCCTGCACCAGAGCCTTCGCGATATCGCCCGGAGCGGTTCCAAGGCCGCTCTGCAGTGTCTGCTTCAGCTTCTCGACCCGCGCGCCGGGATTGGTCTCGGGTGCGAAGCGGGCCGCCTGGGAGATGACCACCTGGTCGGGCGGCGTCGGAGGCTGGGCATTCTGGCGCTGCATCTCCGCCTGGCGCTGCAGGTCGCCCTGCCGGACCAGGGGCAGCTCCGGAATGCCCGATACCTCATCGATCTTCACCGCGCCCACCTCCCTCAACAGCTCTTCCACCCATCGTTATCGCACCACCGGGGTTCTCGCGAGGCCCCATTTTCGCCCGTATCCGTCCCTCTGAGGCGATGACGCGGGGTTATCACCGCCACACGGGCCGACTTGACTTATCCTCGCCGCCTCGCACCCTTCGGGTCGTCCCTCAGCCAGCCACGAACGAGCTGGGCCGCCTCCGCTGGGTCCTCCTCCACCAGCGTGCGCACGCGGTCGAGCGCCTGGCGGCTGGCGTCCGGCGGCACCGGCGGCAGAGGCGGTGGCGGCTGGAGGCGCTGCACCTGGACGCGCTGCCGCTGCGGACCGCGGCGGCGCAGGAGCATGAACAGGAGGCCGATCAGGAGGAGCACCCCTGCTCCGGCACCGGCCAGTACGGGCGTCGAGGGGAGCGAGGACTTCGGCCCGCTGAACGTCGGCGTCGGCGCCTTGACGAACGGGGCGGAGAAGACGGTGATGTCCGACGCAGCGCTCTTGCTGTTGGTGTAGCCGACCGCGGTCGCGATCAGCTTCTCGATCGCCTTGCTGTTCGCCGACGTCAGGTGGTAGGCGTGGGAGTTCAGTGTGACGGAGACGGTCAGCCCCTTCAGCGTGAAGGGCTGGGACGTCACCGTCTGGTTCACCTTCGAGACGTTGTAGTTGATCGTGCTGTCGGTGTACTTCATGTTGTTCGTCCCGCTGCTCGACCCTCCGGTGTAGGTGGGCACCGAGGAGGAGCCGGAGACGGTCGGCGGGGTGCCGCTGCCGGTGAAGGTCTCGCTGATCGTGTGGCTCGAGACCGGCACGCCCTGCCCCGACGGCAAGGGCTGCACGATCGTCGACTGGGAACTGGTCTGCGTCAGGTCGAGCGTTGCGTTCGTCTGGACGATCACGTTGCCCTTGCCCACGATCGGCGTCAAAAGCGCTGCGATCTGGTTGTTCAGTTCGCCCTCGAACTTCTGCTGCAGCCCGATCTCCGAGCTGCCGCCGGCCGCGGGCGGATCCGAGGATCCGGCCGACGCGAGCGGCGTTCCGGTCTGGTCGGCGACCGAGACGTTGGCGGCGCTCAGACCGCCGACGGCGTGCGCCACCAGCTGCTGGATGCCGAGGACCTGCTGCGGCGAGAGCGAGACGCCAGGCAGCAGGTCGACGAAGACGGAGGCCGTGGCCGTCGCTGTCGTCTGGTCGACGAACACCGAGGGCTGCGCCTGGTAGATGTAGACGGTCGCCTGCTGCACGCCGGAGATCGAGGCGATCGTCGTCCCGAGGTCGGCCTGCAGGGCGTTTAGGGTCGCGAGGCTGAACTGCTGGCTCGTCTCTCCGAGTCCCGTGGACTGCAGGACGCTGCCGTAGCCGACGCTGCCCTGGGCGGGCAGCCCCTGCGTCGCCAGGTCGACGCGCGCCTGGTCTGCCATCGACGCGGGCACGTAGATGTCCGTCCCCTTCAGCTCGTAGGGGATCTTCAGCGAGGTGAGCTGGGTCGTCACCTGACCGGCGTCCGCCGCGTTCAGGTTGTAGAAGACGAGCGTCATCGGGTTGCGCGTCAAAAAGTAGGTCGCAGCCGAGATGGCCAGCACCAGAACCACGGCCCACGTGACGTAGCGGCGGCGCTCGAACGGCTCGCGGGCTGTCCAAAAGTTCGTCGCGGTCGACAAGATCCGCGAAAGGTCCGCTCCGCCCGCCGGCGGAGCGCCGGGTTCAGGCGTTCTGGCCAAGTTGCAGCGCCCTCGATTCGACCGACTTCTCCACGGAGAACGCCGACGCGTTGGCGTCGTAGGCGCGCGAAGCCGCGATCAACTGGCTCATCTGCTGCACGAGGTCCACGTTGGTCTGCTGCTGCACCCCGCCTGCCGTGGCGGGCGGCGCGGCGGGAGCACCGCTCTCGGGCACGATCGCGGCGACCTCCACGCCCTGGGGCGCGAACGCGGCCTGCAGGGTCGACCCGAACGAGGGACCCTCGCCGAGCACGGCCTGCTGCGCCTGGTACGGTCCGCCCTGCGGCGTGACCGTGGAGTACATGTTCGCGATGTTGCTCGCGATGACGTTCATCGACTCGCGGTAGGCCGTGAGACCCGACGTGCTGATGTCCATCGCTGCGAGCGGTCCCATGCGGTTACCTCCCTTGTCGACCGAGCGGGCTTCGTGGCTGCAGGAGTCGAACGATAAGTTGTACTTCGCCGAGCGGGCGGTTTGTCCTGCGAGAGATTTCCTCTGCTTCCTCCCCTTCCACCAGGAGGTCCCAGATCTCCTGGTGCCGCTCGCGGATCTCCTCCGTCGCGCGGTCCACCGGCTCGGGCACCGTCTCGAGCGGCGCGGGTGCCATGTGCGGCACAGCCTCCGTGAGCTCCGCGAGGCGCTGCGAGATCGCCGACGTCTCCGCGCGCGCCACGCCCACCTGGCCCTCCAGGGCGGCGACGCGCGCTCCGAGCTCGCGCAGGTCGGCGTGCACCTGCTCCAAGAGCTCGCGGTTCGCCTCCTCGAGCGTGCGGCTGAACTCCTCGAGCAGGGCCTGCAGGTCCGTGCGCTCCCTCGCGTTCAACGGGGATCCCTCCCCCGCATGACCGCGCGGTAGCGGCTGAGCGCTCCGCGCAGGCGCAGTACCGCCCTGCTGTGCAGCGCCGCCACGTAACGCTCCGACAGATCCATCGCCTGCGCCACCTCCTGCAAGCTGTAGCCGAGGTTGTAGTGTGCCGCCAGCACGTCCTGCTCGCGCTGCGGCAGCTTCCCCACCGCCGCCGTGAGCACCGAGAGGAGTTCGCCCTGCTCGAGCGTCTGCTCGGGCGTGGGTGCGGAGTCCTCCGGCTCGACGCCGCTCTCCTCGAGCATCTCGATCGACCAGACCGTGGTGAACCCGAGATCGACGAGCCAGCCCTGGAACTCCTCCGCGGACACACCGAGACGCGCGGCGACCTCCTCGTCGGTCGCGCTGCGGAGCTGCTCCTGCTCGAGCTCCGCGTACGCCTCGCGCACCATGCGTTCTCGCGCCCTCAGCCTGCGCGGCAGCCGGTCCTGGCTGCGCAGGCCGTCGAGGATGCGCCGGCGGATCTTCGTGCGCAGGTACGCCTCCACGGGCACGCCGCGCTGCGGGTCGTACTGGTCGAGCCCCTCGAGAAGGCCGATCACGCCGTAGGAGATCACCTCGTCGCGCTCCAGCACGCCGCTCGGCAGCCGTCGCAGGATGCGAGCGGCCTGCTCGTGCACGAGCGGCAGGTAGGCCTCGCGGGACTGGCCGGCGCCCTCGCGCCAGCGCTCGTAGGCCGCCTGCCCGCGCTCCACGCTAGCGCCCCCCCGCGAAGAAGCGGCGGAGGAGGTTCGGGGCGAGCGTCAACCCTCCCGCCTCGCTCGGGCCGTAGAAGCCGAACGGCACGGGGTGGCACGGCATCTCCCGCAGCACCTCCTCCGCGAAGCCCTGCACGATGGCCTCGCCCGCGGCGACGCTCCCGATGCCGGAGAGGGCGAGGTAGACGGAGCGCAGCGAGCCGTCCGACTGGTCCTTGAGGAGCTCGCGTGCGCAGCGGAGTCCCTCCGGGTCGCCGGGCGCCAGCAGGAGCCAGGTGTGGGCTCCGCGCATGAATGCGCGCCGTACCCCAGTCCCCTCGCCCGCGGGCAGCAGCACGACCTGCGCCGCGTCGCCCGATTCGCCCCACAGGCTGACCTTGAAGGCGGACGGGCCGAGCAGGCGGTGGATCTCGCGGGCGAACGGCACCGCCCCGCGCTCGCCGCCGCACGTCGCAACCGCCCAGACCTCCGCCACGGGCCGCGGCGGGCTCATCCGCTCGCGCAGCTGGGCCGCCTGGTCACGCATGGCTGGCCACCGCCTCCCGCGCGACCGCCTGCGCCAGCTGCTGGGCGGTCGGGAACCAGATGTCGTCCGGAACCATCTGTCCGTTGGTGATGGCGAAAAGCGGCAGGTCCACGACCTGCAGCGCCGCGAGGATCCGCTGCCCAGAACTCGCCTCGTCGAGCTTCGTGAGCAGAAGGCGCGTCGCTGGACCGTTCTTGAAGTAGGAGGAAAGTTCCTGTATCTCCTCCTTGCCGGTCGTCAGGGAGAGCACGAATTCGACCGACTCCGGGGAGGCCGCGGCCAGAAGCGCCGCGAGCTCGCGCCGCGCGTCCTCGCGGCGGTAGTTGCGGCCCGACGTGTCGATCAGCACCCGATCGCAGTAGGCGAGTGCTGCGACCGCCTCGCGCATGGCCGGCGGGTCCTGGGCGACGCGCCACGGCAGGCCCATGATCTCCGCGTAGGTCTGCAGGTGGTGCACGGCGCCGATGCGGTAGGTGTCGGTGGTGATCAGCCCGACGCGCTCCCCGCGGTCGAGCGCGTAGCGCGCCGCGAGCTTCGCGAGTGTCGTCGTCTTGCCGCCGCCGGTGGGCCCCACGAGCGCCAGGGTGCGCGGCTCGACGTGGCTGATGCGCGCGGCGAGCCACTCCTCGAAGCCGGCCTGGCCCTTGGCAGGCGCCGCTTGGCGCTCGGGCGGCGCCTCCGAGTCGCCCGCCGCCGCCTCGCCGGCCGCCAAGCGGGTGCGCGCGGCGAAGACCTCGACGTAGGGGCGTTCCCAGAGCCTGCGCAGCCCGCTCGGCTGGTAGGTGTGGGTGCCGATGATGCTGGCGTCCTGGCCGAGCTCCTCGCGGACCCTGAGGAGGGCCGCCGTCATGTCAGTCGCCCGAAACCGCTCCACGCTCGTCGTCAATCCGGATCACCCCCCCGCTCTGCAGCTTCAGCGACGGATCGAGTTCCTGGTAGCTGAGGACCGGCACATCCTCGAGCACCGGGCGCAAGAGGCGTCTCAGGTGCGACCGGAGCTGCGGGGCCACGACGATCGCGACGTGCGATTGGGCGTGCGCGGGCGCTCTCGCGGTCTGCTCCGCGGCCCGCGTCAGCTTCAGCGCCGTGTCCTGGTCGAGCGCGAGGAAGGACTTGCCCTCCTGCCCCTGCACCCGCCCCCGGAGCTCGGCCTCGAGCCGCGGGTCGAGCGTGATCGCCACGAGCGTCTCGCCGGGTGGCGCGACCGACTGGCTGATCGCGCGTCCGAGCGCTTGGCGCACGTACTCCGTGAGCTGGTCGGGGTCCTTCGTCTCGCTCGCGCGGTCTCCCAGCGTCTCGACGATCGTGACGAGGTCGCGAATCGGGATCCCCTCGCGCAGGAGCCCCTGCAGCACCCGGTGCACCGTCGAGAGCGGCAGGAGGCCCGGCACGAGCTCGTCCACGGCGGCGGGGTCGACGTGGCGCACGCGGTCGAGCGTGCGCTTCGCCTCCTCGCGCGACAGGAGCTCGCTCGCGTGGCGGCGCACCGTCTCCGCGAAGTGGGTCGTCAGCACTGTCGCGGTGTCGATCACCGTGTACCCCTGCAGCACCGCCTGGTCCTGGTGCTGGCGCGCGATCCAGAGGGCGGGCAGCCCGAACGCCGGGTCGCGCGTGGCGATGCCCGGCAACTGTCCGTCCTGCCCCATCGCGAGGAGCCGCCCGGGCATCAGTTCGCCCCGCGCCACCTCGGCGCCGCGCAGGAGAACCCTGTAGCTGTTCGGCGGCAGCGACAGATTGTCCTTGACGCGCACGGGCGGGAGCCAGAGGCCGAGCTCCTCCGCCACCTGCTCGCGCACCTTCTGCACGCGCTCGAAGAAGTCCCCCCCCTGCGCCGCGTCGACGAGTGAGAGGAGGCCGAAGCCGAACTCCACGGCGAGCGCATCGACAGCAGCGATCCCGGGTGCGGACGGCGGCGCGGCCGCCGCGCTTTCGCCGCGCGGCGCCTCCCCGAGGGCGAGTGCGCCGCCCGCGGCCACCATCTCCCCCTGCCCCTGCGAGGCGCGGTAGGCGAGGAGCGCGAAGCCTGCCGCCAGCACGGCTGCCACAAGCTTCGAGATCGGGGTGAAGATGCCGAGGAAGGCGATCATGCCGGCCAGTAGGTATAGCGTGCGCGGGGCCTGCAGGAGCTGGCGCACGAGGTCTCCGCCGAAGTTCGCCTCGGATGCCGCCCGCGTCACCAGCAGGCCCGTCGCGGTCGAGATCAGCAGAGCCGGCAGCTGGCTCACCAGGCCGTCTCCGACCGACAGGATGGTGTAGGTCTGCAAGGACTGCTGCGCACCGAGGTGGAGGAAGAACATGCCCATCGCGAACCCGCCGATGATATTGATCGCGACGATCAGGATCGAGGCGATCGCGTCCCCGCGCACGAACTTGCTGGCACCGTCCATGGCGCCGTAGAAGTCCGCCTCCGCCGCGATGATCCTGCGGCGGCCGCGCGCCTGGGCGTCGGTGATCAGGCCGGCGTTGAGGTCGGCGTCGATCGACATCTGCTTGCCGGGCATGGCGTCCAAGGTGAAGCGGGCCGCGACCTCGGAGACGCGCTCGGCGCCGCGGGTGATCACGATGAACTGCACGATGATCAGGATCAGGAAGACGATGAACCCGACGACCGCGTTGCCGCCGACGACGAAGTTGCCGAAGGTCGAGATGACCGTTCCGGCGTTCGCCTGCAGCAGGATCAGGCGGGTCGAGGAGACATTGAGCGCCAGCCGGAAGAGCGTCGTCAGCAAGAGGAGCGCCGGGAAGGCGGAGAACTCGAGCGGGTCCCTGACGCTCAGCGAGACGAGCAGGATGAGTAGCGCGAAGCTGAGGTTCAGGAGGATCAGCGCGTCGATCATGAAGGTCGGCAGCGGGATGATCAGCATGCCGACGATCACCAGCACGAAGAGGATGGTGCCCGACTGCCCGAGCCGCATCATGCGCTACCACCCCCCGGCCCGCGTCCCTTCTGCCGGTAGACGAACGCAAGCACCTCGGCGACGGCCTTGAAGAGCTGTGGGGGGATCGGGTGGCCCACCTCGACCGAGCGGTGCAGGGCCTGCGCGAGCGGCTCGTTCGGCACGATCGGCACGCCGTTCGCTTCGGCCTCCTGCTTGATCCGCTCCGCGACGTAGCCGCGTCCCTTCGCGAGGACCTCCGGCGCATTCATCCGGTTCTGGTCGTACTTCAGCGCCACCGCGAAGTGGGTCGGGTTCGTCACCACGACGTCCGCCTCCTTGACCCGCGAGAGCATGCGCATCCGGGTCGCACGACGCTGCAGCGAGCGCATTCGCGCGCGCACCAGGGGGTCTCCCTCGCTGCGGCGCTGCTCTTCCCTCAGTTCCTGTCGCGTCATACGGATGTCCTGCTCGAACTGCTGGCGTCCAAGCATGTAGTCGGCCGCTCCCATCACGAGCGCGAGCGCGACGAGGACGTAGAGGAGGTTGGTGGCGCCCTGGTAGGCGATCGAGAGCAGCGACGTCAGGGGGTAGAGGCCCACGTCGAGTCGGTGCAGGAGGTTGTACCAGACGAGACCGGCCGCAGGGAGGATCGCGAGGAGCGCGACCGCGGAGATCAGGGTCTCGATCGCGGAGCGCCGCGAGAAGAGGCGCGAGAAGCCCTTCACGGGGTCGAGGCGCGAGAAGTCGAGGCGCGGCGCCTGCAGCGCGATGCCGTGCTGCATCATCGGGCCGAGGATCGCGAGCGCGAGTCCGATCGCAAGCACCGGCGCGATCTCGGTGAACGTGTTCGCCAGCACTCCGCGCATCACGCCGGCAGCCCAGTCGACGGTCGGCGTGTCGGTGAGGGCGGGGGTGCCGAGGTAGCCCAGCAGCGTCATGTACATGCCCCGGCCCGTCGCGCCGATCGCAAGCACGATGATCAGCACGCCGGCGACGGCCACGGCGCGGCTGACGACTGGCGCCTGCAGCACCATGCCCTGGCGACGCGCCTCTTGGCGCTTTCGCGGGGTGGCTGCCTCCGTCTTCTGCTCCGGTGTCGACATCTGCCCTCACCTCCCTTCGCTCGGACCGCCTATACGCCTCCGAGGAACTGCGTGATGCTCTGCCCGAGCTGCAGGAGCCCGAGGCGCGCGCCGTCCGTCAGGAGCGGCAGTGAGATGGCGACGAGGCCCATGCCGAGCCACATCTTCAAGGGGATGTTGAAGGTCAGCACGTTGAGCTGCGGCAGGAGCCTGCCGAGCACCGCGCCGATCAGGTCGATGAGCAGCAGGGAGAGCACCACCGGCGCCGCGATCTCCACCGCGAGCAGGAAGCTGCCGGTGAACGCCTGCACGACCGCCGCGAGTGCGCCGGGCCCCATCGTGAGCCGCGTCACATCGAGCGGCACGACGCGGAAGCTCTGCACCGACGCGAGCACCAGCAGCTCGACGCCGCCGATCGCCAGGAAGAAGAAGGTGCCGAAGGAGTCGAACCAGTTGGCGATCAGCGTCTCGGAGCCCGCGGCGCTGAACGGGTTGAAGACCTGCGCCACGGTGAACCCGAGCTCTGCGTCGAGCACCGCGCCGGCCGTGTGAAAGAGGCTGAAGATCAGGGTCGCGAGGAGGCCGATGCCGGCGCCGATCAGCACCTGGGCGAGGATCGCGAGCGGCAGCACTGCCTCCGGGGGAGGCGTCGCCGGGATGCCGGTGGAGAGCGCGAACCAGCCGACGAGCAGCCCCAGGAGGATGCGCACCGTCGGCGGCAGCACGGGCGCGCCCGTCACCGGGGCTGTGCCGAACAGGGACACGACCCGGGCGAAGACGAGCAGCACCGGTCCCCAGATGGCGTAGGGCGTCTGCGCGAGCGCGCTCATTGTCCGACGATCCCCCCGATGTGCGCGTAGAGCTGCGCGGCGAAGCCCACGAGCTGCAGCAGCATCCACGGCCCAAGGATCAGCAGCACAGCCGCGACGGCCAGGATCTTCGGCACGAACGAGAGCGTCTGCTCCTGCAGGCCGGTGACGGCCTGCACCAGGCTGATCACGAGTCCGACGAGCAGCACGAGGCCGAGGATCGGCGCCGACACGAGGAGCGCCGTGATCAGCCCGTTCTGCGCCACCTGGATGGCGGAGTCGACGTTCATCGGTTCCCTCCTCAGCGGCTCGTGATCAGCGTCTGCACGACGAGGCCCCAGCCGTCCATCAGGACGAACAGGAGAAGCTTCAGCGGAAGCGAGATGAGGGTCGGTGGGACCATCAACATGCCGAGGGCCATCAGGACCGACGCGACGATGAAGTCGATGATCACGAAGGGGACGAAGAGCAGGACGCCCATCTCGAACGCCAGGGTGAGCTGGCTGATCGTGTACGCGGGCACGAGCGCGCTCAGCGGAACGTCCTGCGGCGACTTCGGCGCGGGCGCCCCCTCCGCGCTCAGGAAGATCTGGAGGTCCTGTTGGCGGGTGCCGCGGGCGAGGAAGGCCTTCACCGGGACCTGGGCGCGCGTCGCCGCCTGCGTGAGGTTGATCTTGCCGGCGAGGTAGGGTGCCATCGCCGTGTTCTCCACCTTGGTCAGGGTCGGGGCCATCGTGAAGAAGGTAAGGAAGAGGGCGAGCCCGATGATCACCTGGCTCGGCGGCACCTGGTTCAGGCCGAGGGCGGTGCGCAGGAGCGAGAGCACGACGACGATCCTGGTGAAGGAGCTCATCAAGAGGACGACGCCCGGCAGGATCGCGAGCAGGGAGAGCAGCGCGAGGAGCGTGATCTGCGGGTTCGACTGCAGCGCGTGGGAGATCGAGGGCCCGCTCGGCAGCGGCGGCGACGCGGCGAGCGCCCGCTGCGGCACCGAGAGCGCGAAGGCTAGGGCGCCGAGACCGAGAGGCCGGATGAGCCTACGCATCGCGGTCGTCACGCTCGCCGCGCGAGAACCTTCGACCGCTCCGGACCCGGCGCAGGCTCTCCTCCAAGAGGCCGCGGAAGTCCGCCTCGCCGAGCTTCCCGAGCCCGAGCGGCGGCGGAGCCGGCGCCGCCTCGAGTTCGGTCAACTCGGCGATCGTGCCCGGGTCGTCGATGTGGTCCAGGAGCTCGATCCGCTGCCCGACCCCGAGGAGCAGCAGCTGCCCACCGACCGAGACGAGCACGAGGGACTGGTTCATCGCGAGCGGCAGGCGGCCGACGATGCGCATGCCTGCCGACGCGCCGACCCTTCCCTGCCCCTGGCGCACGAAGCGCACCAGATAGTAGGCGGCGAGCGCCAGCGCGAGCAGGAAGAGGACGGCAACGAACCACGCACTCCAGGAGACGCCGGGTACCGACCCGCTCACGCTTTAGCTCCCTTCCCGCAGCCGCAGTTTGAGCGCGCGCTCCGCCGCGGAGCCGATCTCGGTGATGCGCACGCCGAAGTTCTCCTCCACGACGACGACCTCACCGCGCGCGACCCACTGGCCGTTCGCGAACACGTCCACCATGTCGCCGACCATCCGGTCGAGCTCGACGACGCTGCCCGGCCCGAAGCGGATGATGTCCTCGACCTTGCGGCGCGTCCGCCCGAGCTCCGCGCGCACCGTGAGCGGTACGTCGTAGAGCAGTTCGAGGGGGCCGGCCGGGGCGGAGGACGGCCGGTCTTCCCCGACTTGCGGCCACTGCTGCACCTCGTACTCCACCGGCGGCGACTCGCCTGGCTCCACCCGGGCCGCGGCCGGCGCGGAGGAGGGCGCGGCAGCCGGGGCTTCGGGGCGCTGCGGCATGGCGTCCGTGCTGAGGCTCCCCAGCTCCGCGAGCTCCTCGTCCATCCCTTCGGCGCCGAGCTGCGCCTCGTCCTCGACCGAGAAGACGCGCACGACCTCTGCGACGTCCGTCGGGCGCATGTACTGCCGGATCTCGTAGTTGTCCTCGCCGACGAGCACGCGCACCGCCGTCTGTACCCAGTCGCCGGCCAGTGGCGTCTGGTCCTCCGGAACGGGCGCGATCCGGACCTCCACCGTGCGCCGGAGCACCTCGGCGAGCATCTCGAGCGCCGCCTGCCCGACGCCGTCGAACGTGTCCTCGAGCTTCGCGAGAAGTGCCTCGTCGCACTCGAGGGCGCCTTCGAGCATCAACTGGCCGCTCAGGCGGTAGACCCTCAGCGCCTGGGTGGGGCCCTCCCCCTCGCGCACGCGGCTCACCACCGCCTGGGCGTCCCAGCCGAGCTTGTCCGCGAGCGCGGGGACGCTGCCGCCCCACGCGAGGTTCTGGACGATGCCGTAGGTGGAGAGGTCCTGGTCATTCAGCACGGCTTTCCTCCCCTTCGGCGATCCGCGCCACGACCTCGACGCACAGCCTTCGCTGGCGCGCGCGCACCCAGGCCCTGAACTTGGGGCGCTCCTCGACGGTGAGCGTTACGGGCGCGTTCGCCGGTGCGTCCAGCATCAGCACGTCACCGACCTCCAGGCCGAGGAACTGCGCGACCGTCAGGTCCGCTGTGCCGAGCACGGCCTGCATGCCCACCTCGATGCCCATGGCCGCGCGCTGCAGCCTGCGGGCGCCGTCGTCGTCGGGACCTTGGCCGGTCGGCTCGAGGAGACCGACCGACGTCAGTCGCGGCAGGATCGGCTTGAGCGCGTCGTACGGCAGCACGAGGCTCATCTCACCGGTCATGTGCGCGAAGGACACCTCGATGTTGACGCGTACGACGGCGTCCTGAGGGCCCACGAGGCGCAGGAACTGCGGCGAGGCCTCCAGCAGGCGGATGCTGGTGCGCAGCCGCTCCACCGAAGCCCAGGCTTCGCCCAGCGTCTCGACGAAGACCGGCGTGCCGCGCTCCAGCACGTGGACGTCGATGTCCGTGAAGGCCCGGTCCAGCGCGTACACGTCGCCCGACCCTCCGAGCAGCCGGTCGATCAGGCCGTGCGCCAGATCCGCATTCAGCTGCAGCATCAAAGATCCCGCGAGCGGCTCCCCCACAACGGTCGCGACGATGCTGCGCGTGGGCTGCTCGCGGATCACGTCCTCGAACATGGTCTGGACGATGTCGCGCACGTCGCAGGTCACACGCGTGCGCAGGTAGGCCGTGAGGTAGGTGCTGAGGAGGCTCGCGTAATGCTCGTGGATCCGCTCGAGGCTGCGCATCTGGTCGCCGGAGAGGCGGCGGGAGCGGCGGAAGTCGTAGGCGTGCGCCGGGGCCTTGAGCTGCGGGTGCATCTCGAGCCTCGCCTTCGCCATACGGGCCCCCCTTCCGCGTCGGGTCTCGGACTACTGCACGCTGACGACGCTGCTCACTGGCAACTGGCTTGTGCCGACGGTCAGGATCGGTTGGCCGTTCTGCATCGTCAGCCCGCTCACCGTACCGCTGACGGACTGCCCGGTGGTCGGATCCGTGCCGGTGACCGTCCGGCCCAGCAGCTGCAGGCCCTGGCTGGCGACTTCGTTGGAGATCAGGCTCTGGGTCAACTGCTGCAGCTGCGCGAGGTCCGTGACCTCCGTGAAGGACGCCATCTCCTGCAGGAACTGGTCGCTCGTCGTCGGGTTCAGCGGGTCCTGGTTCTGCATCTGCGAGACCAGCAGCTGCAGAAAGTCGTTCTGGGTCAGGCCGCTGATCCCCGGGTTCGATCCACTGCCAGTCTGGCTCCCGCTGCCGATCGGGTTGATCGCTGACACGCTATCTCCTCCCTCCTGCGCTGCTGCGCCGGGACGACGGCACGCCTGCGCGCGCTTCCTGCGCCACCTTGACGCTCGCGGGGCCGAGTCCGAGGCTCTCGAGGCGCCAGCGCAGCTCTCCCTGGCCCAACTGCAGCGCGGCCGCCGCCGCAGGCTCCTCGGCCGTCAGCGTCGCGGTGACGCCCGCTGCGCCGGCGCGCAGCGTCACGTTGACGTGCCCCAGCTGGGGTGGGGTGAGGGCGATCCGCACCATCGACGCGCCGCCCTGCTGGAGGTGCGGCACCTCCGTCCTGGCCGCCTGCGCGATCTGCACCGAGACCTCGTGCGAGAGGCCGACCGGCGCGTTCGTGCCGGGCAACGGCCCGGACTGCGCAGAGGCCGCCACTGCGCTCGAAGACTGCTTGTCTGCCACGATTCGGTGGGATTCGCCATGGAACCCTGTTATTCCCGCCGACTGGGCTGAGGTCGTCCCTGCTCCTTTCACGGGAGCCCCCTGCACCGGAGATGAGGCGGGAATCCGCGGGGCGACCGCCGCGACCTTCGGTCCCTGGGACGGCCCTTGCGCCGGCGAGGCCCTGCGAAGATCGGTGGCGGTCGTGCGCGAACTGCCCTGCACGCCCGGGAACGGGGCTGCGGCTGCCTCTGCGGCAGCGAAGCGCGTCGTCGTCGCGTTGGCGGGTGCCGGGGCCGCCTTCGCCTCCGAAGGCGCAGCGGCCGCACGGATTGTCGACGCGTGCGGCGCTGCCTGAACGGTCGCGCGCACTTCGGTAGCGGGGGCAGCCGGCACGGTCCGGGAGGCGGCTGTCGACTTCGCATCTGCCGCGGGGGTGGCTGCCTGTGGCTTCGCATTTGTGGCGAGGGTGGCTGCCTGCGCCTTCGCCCCGGCGTCCGCCTGGGCCCTGGCCGCTTGTCCCACGTCCCGCGCGGTCGCCGGGTCCGGCGCGCCTCCGGCCGCCTGCGCGGGGATCTCCAGCGCGGGCGACGCGTGTCCCTCGAGACCTCTGGCTGCGGCGACGGCAAGTCCCTGCGCCACGAGGCCATGCATCGCCGCGGCGCCTGCGCCCATGCCCTGCGGTGGCTCGATCGGGAAAGCGCTGATCTGTCCGAGCCCGATCACCGGCGTGTCCGTCTTGCGGTGTTGCGCGCGCTGGCCACCCTGGGCCCTCAGGGCGATCTGCGCCGAGAGTTCCTGCGCAAAGCCCCCGGTCTGCGGGGTCGCGGGGGCGCCGGACGGCGCGGGAGCCGACGGTGCGATGAGGGATGCCGCGCTCGGCACGATCACAGCGCCTCTCCCCCTTCCCTGC
>JAJYTE010000041.1 GCA_021793215.1 Bacillota bacterium | reverse complement strand
GCGCAGGACGCCTGGGCGGATCATCCGTATCGACGGTGATCGAGACGAACCAGCGATCCGCCGTCCGCGATACCGTCGCCGACACGATCTTGCCGGAGAAACGCAGATCTTCCCGCATGCGCACCCAGCCGAGATGCGGGATGCGGATGCTGCGTCCTGCCACATGAAACTGGTCGTTGGTCAGAGTAAACCTGTCGTGGATGCCCTTCTTGCGGAACGTGGGGTGTTTTGCCCGACCCGCAAAGAAGTTCTGAAACGCCTGCCCGAGCTGGATGATCGCCATCTGCGGGGCGTTCTTCGTCACCTCCAGCATCCAGGGGAACTCCGTGCGCTTGCGCGCATTGAGCTGCCGGCGCAGGGCCGCTTCGGAGGGGGAAGGCAGGGATGGATCCTTCTGGTGCGCCGCATACTGACGGTTCCACTCGGCGAGCGCCCAGTTGAAGGAGAAGCGTGCCGTCCCTGCCGCCTTGGCGAAATGCGTCGCCTGCTTGTTGTTGGGATCAAGCGCGATCCGGTGCGCCAGCAGCATCGCTTCGCACCTCCTCCACGGTTCTCTTTACCCCCTCGATGAGTTTTTAGTTCTTGCGTCAGCGGCTGCCGTAGAGTCTGGCCGAGAACACGGTGATGGACTGACCTCCAGTGGAGGTCGGTCCCAGCACGTCCTTGGCCAGATCCTCTTCGAACGTTGCGTCCTCACCCTGGTTGAGGATGACGACTTCGACCTCCTTGGCCTCGCAGATGGCAAAACCAGTTCGGCTCCGAAACGCAGCAGTCGGTCCTTGTGGGCGGTCACCAGTCGGTCGACATGGCCGTCGAGGAGTTCGCTGAGGCGACGCCTGAGACCCTTCTTCTGGTAGTTCATGCCCGATTCGAGGCCAGGCACCATCTTGAACGTCCAGCCCTGGCGGGCGCAGTACAATTCCAAGACCTGCTTCTGCCGTTCTAGGTCGTCCTTGTGGTCATGGCTGGACACACGGGCGTAGGCGATCGTTCGGCGCTCATCCGGTGCGCTGCGGTATATCTCCGGCTTGAGCTTGGCTACGTCATAGCGGCGATGCCTCCCAGCCGTGTGTTCGGGTATCAGCTTGCCTTGCGCTTCCCACCTCCTGAGTGTCGTGATGGAGACGCCCAACGCGTTGGGCGTCTCACCAATTCCAACCAACCTACCATATATTGCTAAGGTTAGAGCAGATTCGCGTTGGTTTCAAGGAAAATGTTGAAGCCCCGGCGGCGCCTCGGCGCGCATGGCGAGGACGTCGGGGCGGACGTCGCGGCGAAACCGCGCAGTGTAGTGGAGAAACCCCAGATCGAGCTGCTCCTTGCAGCCTTCGCCCATGTCGGAGCGCACCTGACCGAACTGCGCGACACCGCGCAGTACGACGCGCACTAGGCAGAGCGCGGAGGGCAGATCGAGGAAGAGGACGACCTGGGCGCGTGCGAGGCGCAGACCCAGCGTCTTCCCGTAGTTGCCGTCGATGATCCAGCGGGGCGCGGCGACGAGTGCCGCCTGCAGCTGCCGCCACTCCTCCAGCGGCGTCGGCTCCCACCCCGGGCGCCAGTACAGCCGGTCCAGGTGGTGCACGGGGATGTCGAGTGCTTCGGTGAGGGCGCGGGCGACGGTCGATTTGCCTGCGCCTGGGGAACCGATCACCGCGACGCGCTGGGCCAGGGAGAGCGCCCTGGCCGCAGCCCGGGCATCGAAGCCGCGACTCACGATTCGGCGGAATCCTCAGGAAGGGCGCTCGAAACGGCCCGGCCGAGGCGCGCCTCGAGCTGGCCCTTCGTCAGCACACCGGTGCAACCGGCCTGCCTGGCCCAGAAGAGCGCTTCGACGTCGACGTGCGGGCCGAAGGCGACGACCGGGATTCGCCCCTTCGCCCAGGCGACGACCGCCTCGCGCGCCGCCTGGGGGAGCGCGAGGTCCAGAACCACTACTGTCGGGGGCGGATCGACCTCCAAGAGCGCCTCAGGCGACGTCCGATGCGACATGAGGCTCGCCCGCCGCAGGATGCCCTGCGCCTTCGTCGCCATGAAGAGATCCTCGGTCACGATCGCGGCGTACTGCATGCCTGCAGGGTAGCACGGACGGAGCCCACCTGCCAGGAGCTTACTGGGCGGCCCATGCGGCGTAGAGCTCCTCGGCGGTGCGCAGCCCGCTGCGCGGCAGCGCGTGGTTGCAGACGTAGCTGCCGCCGGCGTGTCGGTTGCGCCACATCGCCTGGTGGGCCTGCCCCAGTTCGTCGAACGCCACCAGCACGGGATCCGTCAATTGGAAGCGCCCTGCCGAGACATCCGCCGTCACCTGCTGCGCCTCGTAGGCGTTGCACAGGTGCGTCCCGAGGATCTCCGCGGTCGGCAGCATGATGCGGCGCTGGCGCATCCAGACCTGTGGTGCGAAGAAGCTCAGGCGCCGACCCGATGTCTCCTCGCAGTAGACGAC
Organism: Bacillota bacterium; assembly: GCA_021793215.1. Classification (GTDB taxonomy): domain Bacteria; phylum Bacillota; class Sulfobacillia; order JAJZYS01; family JAJYTV01; genus JAJYTV01. The sequence goes on along the minus strand of JAJYTE010000041.1, from coordinate 16,670 downwards.
CCGTCCGGTGAGCGGCCGCACCAGCATCACGCTTAGGGAGAGCGTGTCCTGCATGGCGCGTTCGAACACGACGTCCGGCTGTCCGCGCGGGTTGCGCGGACCGCGCAGGAGCCTGCCGACCGCCTCGCCGACGGGCTTGAACGTGAGTTCCTGGAAGCGGCGGACCGACTCCTTGAACGCGGCCGTCTCCACCCGCGGGTCCGGAAGTGGCGGCATCGTGCGGTGCCAAAGGAACTCGCCCTGGCAGCGGCGCGCGATCTCCTCGAGGCTTGCTGCGCCCGTCAGGGCATCGCCGTAGCCGAGGCTTTGCGCGAACTCGGCCTGCGCCTCGCTGCGGCAGAGCAGTGCGATCCGCGCCCCGCGTGCGCGCGCCGCCTCGATCAGTTCGAGGCCGACAGGATCCTCCACGCCCTCCGCATCGAGCCCGTAGTGGACTAGAGCGGAGTCGCCGGAGCGGAGCCCCGCCCGCGCGCACGCCTCGTCGGCGCTGAGGCGCCCGGGCTTGCCCATGAAGGTGAAGTGGTAGCCGGAGGAGGCTCCGAAGAAGGCGAGGCGGCCGCCCGGCGCGAGCAACTGAAAGCTGCGGGGGAACGCGGTCTCGCCGGCGTGCGAGAGCACGTAGTCGGGCAGGCGGCCGCCAGACTGCGCGCGCAACTCCGCCAAGAGGGGCTCGCCCTGCGCCTCCCACGACGCCCAGGCCCGGGGTTCCTCAGGCACGGGTGTGAAGATTCCCTCGAGCTGCGGCGCATCGCGGCGCACGATCACCTGCGCGCCCGCCGCCCGCGCGGCCCGCTCGCGCGCGTCGCTCGACACCATTCCGGCCGTCGCAAGCCCGTCCTTCGTCGCCGCCTTGATGGCTTCGAGTCCCGTGCCGGTCGCAGCGCCCTCTGCGAGCAGGAGTGCGCCCGGCACCACTCCGAGCGTGGTGTAGAGGGCCCGGTACACGGTTCCGAGCGCCAGGAGATAGCCGGCGCTGGCCTCGAGACTGGTCCCGTCCGGTTTGCCCAGGAGCTGCGCCCCCTGCACGCGGAGGAACTGGCAGTGGCTGCCGTCGGGAGTCTCGTAGCCCTGGATGTGGAAGTTCGCCGCCATCGGGTCGAGACCAGCCTCCGGGGAGTGGGGGTCCGACTGGCCGGGGTAGACGACGCAGAGCTGTCCGACCTCCAACCGACCCTCGCGCCGCAGTGCTTCGCCGAGCTTTGCGATCAAGCCGACGCCACCGCTGCCGGAGATGTGCACGTCCTCGTCGTGGCCATCGAACGGCGAGACGGGGATTCCGGTCGCGGCCCAGATGTCGTTGAAGTTCACGTCGCTCGCCAGGATGTAGACGAGCGCCTCGTCAGGTCCGATCTCCTCGACCGGGACGATGAGGAGCTCCTCCGCGTCGATGGGGTCTTTGTGCCGCGGAGCCCCGGTGCGCGGGTCACGGCGCACGCCGTAGGCGTACTGCCAGCGGGGCAGCGGAGTGAACCCTGGGAGGAAAGCGCTCCCGAGCGGCAGGAGCTGGCCACGCCGCTCGAGCACCGCCGTCTCCTCGCCTGGGCCGATCCGGTCCTCGCGCGTCGGCAGACTCGGGCTGACGCGGTCCAGGAAGTCGCGGATGCCTTTGCGCCCCTCATCCGGTCCCACGACCGCGGAGGCGAAGTGCTCCGCCTCGGCCTCGAGCCCTGCGCGCATGCCGCGTGTGAGGCCGCAGCGCACCGCGTCGAGCGCGCGTTCGGCCGCCGCCGCGCGGCCGGTCGAGGCGAGCTGCGCGCGGATCCGCGCGATCTCTGGGTGCGAAAGGAGTTCCCCTGTCCAGGCGATCGGCGTCTCGTAGCTTGCGGCGAGCGCGTCGCGCCTGGCGACGGCGTCGTCGAGCGTCGGATCGCTGCCTAGGGCGTGGCCCCGCGCCAGGGCGAGGGCGCGGGAGACGGGGTCCTCGTCCTCCGTGAGCTCGTCGATCAAGCCGAACCGCAGGGCGGCGGCGGCATCGACGCTGCGGCCTCCGAGGATCAGGCGCAGCGCCTCGAGGACGCCCGCCTCGCCGTGCGCGGCGTGCAGGCGGCGCACGAGGCGCTGCGTGCCCCCGTAACCCGGCAGAAGCCGCAGGTTGATCTCCGGTTGGCCGAAGCGCGCGCCGGGATCCGCCACCGTGTAGTGGGCAGCCATCTGGAACTCATTGCCACCGCCGAGCGCGACGCCGCGCACGGCCGCGACGGTCGGCTTTCGCATGCCCTCGATCGCGGCGAACAGGCGCTGCGCCTTGTGCGAGAGAGGGAGCACGTCCGACACCTCGTGCAGTTCCTCGAGCAACTGGCGGACGTCCGCCCCCGCGACGAAGCCGCGGGCACCCTTGAACACAACGGCCTTCACCGCGTCGCGCTGCGCGAGGCGGTGCACGACGGTCAGCAGCTCATCGAGCGTCCGCTCGTTGAGGGCGTTCACCGGCGGGCTCTCGATGGTCACGAGCGCCACCTCGAGCCCGGGACCGGCGGAGAGGTAGTGCGTACGGACGTAGCGCAGGCGCTCGATCACCTGCTGGCTCGCGCGCAGCGCCTCGCGCTCGCGCCACTTCTCGACCAGCGGCCGGACCGCCGCGAGCGCGTCCGGGTTGCGCAGCGCCGAGGTGTCGCCAGGCTGCTCCCCGCGCAGAAGGTCCGAGAGCAGCCGTCGCATGTACTTGCCGCTGCGCGTCTCCGGGAACTCCTGCACGTCGATGTAGTCACCGGGAACGGCGACGGCGCCCTTCTCGCTGCGTACGAGGGCATCGAGGCGCAGGCGGTCCTGGTCGGTCAGCTGGCGGCCGGGAGGCGTCTGCACGAACGCGATGGGCACGAGCCCCTTCTCCTCGTGCGGCGCCCCGATCACGACGGCGTTTCGCACGGGGGACTGCGGGTTGCGCTGGCGGTCGCGCAGGAGCGCCCCCTCGATCTCCTCCGTGCCGATGCGGTGTCCGGCGACGTTGATCACGTCGTCGGACCGCCCGTGCAGTGTGAACGAGCCGTCCTCGTATCGGCAGGCGAAGTCCCCTTGCGTGTAGGCGAGAGTGCCGGCCCAGCGCCTCCAGTAGGTGCGCGACCAGCGCTCCGCATCGCCGCGCCAGCCCGGGTCGCCAACGTGCTCGGCGTCGCCCCAGACGGTGCGCGCGAGGTAGGGGTAGGGAGCCGTGACGACGATCTCGCCCTTCTCGCCGTCCTCCGCCCGGCGGTGCGCCACCCCGTCGCCCTCGTCGGGCCCGCTCGGCACCCAGACGTCGCCCATCACCCAGGGCAGGGGAAACGTATGCGCGTCCGGGCGCACCGGCATGTCGGGATGGCCGTAGGGGTGTGTCCAGACGATGCCTCCGTGCTCCGTGGCCCAGTAGGAGTTCTCGTACTGCGGGCAGAGGAGCTCCATGGCGAAGCGCTGTACCACGGGGCTGACGGGTTCCGCGCAGAAGGTCGCGACGCGAAGCGTCGCGCGCGAGTACCCGCGCACCTCCGACTGCGCGGCTGGATCGGCCATGATCCCCTTGAGGAAGGTCGCGCCCGCCTTGAAGATCGTCACCTTGTAGCGCTCGATGATGCTGGCGAAACGGCCGGCTGTCGGGAAAACGGGCGCTCCCTCCGCGACGACGCTGGGGATGCGCGCCGCGAGCGACGCGGCGATCATGTAGGACTGGCCGGTGATCCAACCGGGATCGGCGATCACGTAGAGCACGTCGCCCCCGCGCGCTCCGAAGGCGGCCCGCATCGTGTGCTGCAGTCCGCCGAGGTAGCCGTGGACGTGGACGACGCCCTTCGGCTTGCCCGTGCTGCCAGACGTGTAGATGGCGAACAGCGGGAAGTTCGCGTCGAGCGGCACGGGGGCGCTCGACGCCCAGACCGCGCGGACGAATTGCTGGTCGTCGAGGGCGAAAAGGTCCGCCTCTGAGTTGACGGCGATCCCCGATCGCCTTGCGCTCGCGAGCAGCAGGTCTGCTGCTTCGGACTCGAGGACGTGCGCCCAGCGGTCGCGCTCCGGGCGCCAGGAGATCTCCTGGCGCGTGTGGCGCACGACGAGCACCGTGTCCACCCGCTGCGCCGCTGCGGCGAAGGCGATGGCCGCCTGGCGGCGGAGCGCCGCGCGCAGGTCGCTCGGGAGGGATCGTCCCGCGTCGTCGAGCGCGCGCCCGAAGATGCGCATCGCGTCCTTTGGGGCGAGCGTGATCTCGCCGGCGAAGCCCGTCTCGAGTGCCTGCGCGAGCTGCGCCCTCGTCCCCGCGTCAAGACCGGCAATCACATCGCGGGCGGCATCTCGCAGCATCCCCACAGGCCGAAAGCCGTCGAGCGCAGGGTCAGCGTAGGCCTCCTTGTACGGTACGATCTGCGCGTTGCGGTAGCCCCCGTCCGCCGTGACGATCACGCGAGCGCCGAGGTCCTCGAGGCGATCGGAGACCGTCTTCGCGCTGAGGCCGCCGAAGACGGGAGTGTAGATGATGCCAAGGCGCTTCGCGGCCTCGGTGTAGTAGATCTGCGGGAGGATGTTCGGCAGGTTGAGGACGATGCGATCGCCCTGCCGCAGACCGAGTCGCTTGAGGACGAGGGCCGCCTTCGCCGTTTCGTACAGGAGGCGCCTGCGCGTCACGTCGATCGAAACCAGCGGGGCGCCCTTCCCTCCCTGCGCCGTGGGGTCCCACCGGTCCCCCTCGAAGAAGAGCGCGGTCTCCGCGCCGAAGCCAAGGGCGACGTGACGGTCCACTTCGTTGAAGCAAGCGTTCGTCAGGCCACCCGAGAACCAGCGGTAGAAGGGCGCGGCCTGGTCGTCGAAGGACGCACGCCACGGCCGGTAGTCCGCCGGCAGGCCGGGATCCCCCGACCGACCGTCGGGGTAGATCGCCTCGAAGCGCCCCGTCTCAAGCCTGCGGATCCATGCGCCTGCGCCCTCGTCGAAGAAGTGGATCTCCCCGATCGCGATGTCCCCGTGGAACTCGCCGGGACTCTCCTGCGCCCTGCGCCGCGCGGCCGCGTAGGCCGACGGGTCGGCGTAGGGCGCGTTGCGGGAATCGTTCTCCAGGTCGTCCGTCCGCCGGTGCAGATCGCCTGCGGGCAAGGGGGGCCACCTCCTCACGCTTGCCCGCACCATACCATCCGGGGGAGGCGAGCGGGAACGGAGCGGCGGCAGACGGCCTTGGAAGGCCGGTGAACCGTTCGCATGCGCGCCGGATGGCGATGGCGCGCGCGACATTCCGTCCACCGGCGCGACGGCGCCGTCCACCGCCTCGCGCCGTCCGTTCGTCGCCCGTCCATAGGCGGCGCCGCCCTGGTCTCCTAGGCTACGGGTGACACAGCAGCGTAGCGCGGGGGGATGGGACGTGGCGATGGGCGAGTGGGAGGCCCTGCAGGCTCGAACGCTGGCGGACGAGGAACCCGAAGTGTCGGCGCAGGGGCCGCGTCCGGTGAAGCGGCGGCTCGAGGATCGCGTGGCGGTGATCACCGGCGGCAATGGCGGCCTTGGCCTCGCGATGGCGGAAGCGTTCGCGAAAGAGGGTGCACACCTCGTGCTGGCCGCTCGCAGCGCGGAGTCCCTGGCGCGGGCCGCGCACCTTCTGCGGGAGCACGGGGTCGAAACGTTGGCCGTGCCGACGGACGTCGGCGACGCGGAGCAGGTGCAGAACCTCATCGAGCGCGCCGAGCGCGAGTTCGGCCAGGTCGATGTCCTGGTCAATAACGCAGGGGTTTCGGGCCCAACGGCCCCCCTGCACGAGATCAGCCTGGCCGAATGGGAGCAGACGCTCTCGGTGGACCTCACGAGCGCCTTCCTCTGCGCCAAGTGCGCCCTCCCGGGGATGATCGCGCGCGGCCGCGGCAACATCCTCAATGTCGCCTCGATCTTCGGCAAGCGCGCGTACCCCTTCCGGACGCCCTACGCCGCGGCGAAGTGGGCCATGATCGGGCTCACGCAGAGCCTCGCCCACGAGGTGGGCCGCTACGGCATCCGGGTGAACGCGATCTGCCCCGGCCCGATCGCCGGGGAGCGGATCGAGCGGGTCTGGCAAGAGCGTTCGAGGCATCGCGGCATCCCGCTCGACGCGATCCGCGACAAGATGGTGCGCATGTCGGCGCTCCGCAGGATCCCCGATTCGGCCGAGTTCGTCGAGCTTGCGCTCTTCCTCGTCAGCGACGCCTCGCGCGGCATGACGGGGCAGGCGCTGAACCTCTCGGCCGGCATGGAGATGCGCTGAGATGGCGGCCACGTCGTTCCTCATTCCACCCCGACTGCGCTTCGGCGAGGGCGTGCTCTCGGAACTCGGCAGGGAGGCGCAGCCGCTCGGGCGCCGGGCCCTCGTGGTCACCGGCCCGGCGACCGCGAAGCTCGGCCGAACCGGCGCGGCAGTCGACCTCCTGCGCGGGGCCGGCCTCGCGGCGCAGGCGTTCACGGGCATTGCGAGGGAGCCGTACGTCAGCGACATCGACGAGGGTTGCCGCGCGGCGGAGGCGCTCGGGGCCGACCTGATCGTCGGCGTCGGCGGAGGCAGCGCGCTCGACGCGGCGAAAGCGATCGCGGCGCAGCTCGCGACCGGCGTGCCGATCGCGGACTGCGAGGGAAGCGAAAAGGTGCGCGCGGCGCTCCCGGTGATCGCGGTTCCGACAACGGCAGGCACCGGCTCCGAGGTGACGCGCTTCACCGTGGTGACGCGGCCGGGGAAGGGCGGCGCGCAGGTCAAGATGCTGATCGCGAGCCAACTGCTGATCCCCCGCGCAGCCCTGCTGGACCCCTCTCTCCTTGGATCGGCGCCGCTCTCGGCAGCAGCTGCAGCCGGGATCGACGCGCTGACCCATGCGATCGAGGCGTACGTCTCGGACGTCGCGCAGCCGATCACCGACGACCTGGCGCTCTCGGCGATCCGCCGCCTCGCGCCGCGCGTCGCGCTCGCCGCCCACGGGCAGGCCACACCGGAGGACCTCGACGCCCTGATGCTCGGTGCGCTCGAAGCCGGGATGGCTTTCTCGAACGCCTCGGTTGCCCTGGTGCACGGCATGGCGCGTCCACTTGGCGCCTTCTTCGACGTGCCGCACGGCGTGGCGAACGCCATGCTGCTGCCGGAGGTCGTCCGGTTCAGCCAGGATGCCGCGCCCGCCCGCTACTCGCGCATCGCGCAGGCGCTGGGCGAGTCGGGGGAGGACGCCGCGGATGGCGTCGGCGCGATCTGCGAGCTCTGCCGCCTGCCTGCGCCGCGGGACTTCGGCATCGACGCGGCGACGCTCGGGGCGAGCATCGGGCAGATGGCGCGCGACGCCCTGCGGAGCGGCAGTCCGCAGCACAATCCGCGCCAGGCGAGCGTGCAGGAGATCGAGGCGATCTACGTGCGCGCGCTGCTCGGGACGGGCGACGGAATGGCTTTCGCAAAGCGCCAGGGCGCCCTAGAATAAACGAAAGCCGCTATGGGGGGCGCAGCATGGGGGAGTCTGTCACCCCGCTCGACATCGCGCTCGCCATCCGTGCGGCGCGCGGTCACTGGGCGGGCCTGACGCGCGAGACCGCGGAGCGCATCGCCGGCATCGTCCTCTCCATCGCCAACGTTCAGGCCGTGGCCATCACCGACAGCGCCCGCATCCTCGCCTACGAGGGGGCGGGCTGCCCGTACATGCGACCGGGGCAGCCTGTGCAGACGAAGGCGACGCGCCAGGTGCTGCGAACCGGCGAGGTGGCGCTGATCGAGCGCAAGGCGGATCTGCAGTGCCCGGTGCCGGGCTGCCCGTGCGCCGTGCAGGCGGCCGTGATCGCGCCGCTCAAGGTGCAGGGCGAGGTCGTGGGGACCGTCAAGCTCTACGCCGACCACCCTGGACCGATGCCGGGCTACGCGACGCGCCTGGCCATCGGCATCTCCGAGCTCGTCTCCGTGCAGGCGGAGATCTCCGAGGTGGAGCACCAGAAGGAGCTCCTGGCGCAGGCGCGCCTGGAGGCGTTGCAGGCGCAGATCCGACCGCACTTCCTCTTCAACACCTTGAACACCGTGATCGCGACGAGCCGCGTCGACCCCGATCTTGCGCGCGATCTCCTGACGGAGCTCGCGGCGTTCCTGCGCCATACGATCAGTTACCGCGGCGATCGGATCAGCGCCGCGGAGGAGATCGCGTTCGTCAGCCAGTACCTGCGCCTCGAGCAGGCGCGATTCGGCGACCGGATCGCGGTGCGCCTGCAGGTCGATCCCGAGGTCGAGGCGGCCCTCATCCCGGTGCTCGCGCTGCAGCCGCTCGTCGAGAACGCGATCGTCCACGGCCTCGCGCCGAAGGACGGAAGGGGCAAGCTCCTCGTCTCGCTCCGGCGGCGCGGCAGTGAGATCCAGATGGCGGTCGTCGACGACGGCGTGGGTATCCCGAGGGCGCGGCTGCGCCGCCTCTTCCTGCCGCAGCAGGGCAGCGGCATGGGCCTAGGGATCGCAAACGTCCACGAGCGCTTGCACGCGCTCTACGGGGTGCATGGGCAGATCCGCCTGCGCAGCCGGCCGGGGCGTGGGACGTTCGCGGTCGTGCGCATCCCCTTCGAAGTGCGGGAGGTCGGCTGATGCTTCGCGCCCTGATCGTCGACGACGAACCGCCGGCGCGCGCCGAGCTGCGCTACCAACTGGAGCGCCAGGCCGACGTGGAGGTGATCGGCGAGGCGGCGACCGCGCGCGAGGCGCAGGCGCTGATCGAGGCGGTCGAGTACGACGTGCTGTTCCTCGACATCCAGATGCCGGCGTCGAGCGGCCTCGACCTCGCGCGGGAGATCCACCAGGGCAGTCTCAGGCCACCGTACGTCGTGTTCGTCACCGCGCACGACACCCATGCGCTCGGCGCGTTCACGCTCGGGGCGGTGGACTACCTCCTCAAACCCGTCTCGGGTGAACGGCTCGCCGAGACCTTGAAGCGTCTGCGCCACCTGCGCGGCGCGTCGTCGCCGGAGGCAGGGGAGAGGGTCGGCGGCGTGCGTTTCCTGACCGGAATGCAGGGGGAGAGCGCGATCCCCGTATCGCTCGGGGATGTGGACTACCTCGTGGCGGAGGGGGACCAGGTGTTCCTCGTGACCGGGGCGCGCCGCCTGCAGGTGCGTTCGACCCTCGCCGACCTGCAGCAGGCGCTGCCGGAGGAGGAGTTCTTTCGCTGCCATCGCGGCTACATCGTGAACCTTGGACGCGTCGCGGAGATCGTCCCGTTCTTCAACGGCACGTACACGCTGCGCCTCAAGGGCGGCCGCGAGGAGGTGCCGGTCAGCCGGGCGAATGCGCGCCGCCTGCGCGAACATTTCGGACTGGCGTAGGGTATGACGCCACGGCCGGTGCGGTCGTTCGCGGCCTTTGAGCTCTCGGCTGGACTCGGCTGGGACGGGGGTGACACCAGAGCATCTGGCGAGACGCGCGCACCGCCACCTGCTACGCTCCAGTCCATGGGGGCGCCCTGCCCTTCGATTCCGAGGAGGGCTCAAACAGTTCGCCCGAAACCTAGTATTACTCCGTTAAGGTCCCCCGGAAAGGGCGATACGGAGCGGTATGCGGCGTTCGCAAACTGGACATACCCCTGTCCAAAGGGCGAGGAGCCGCTGCATATCGTGACGGACGCGTGGAAGCGTCAGCCGTTTTTTTTACCTTGGAGCTGCTGCTGGACGAGGAAGTGGTAGGCGACTGAGACCAATGTGACGTGGCGTTGCCAGCCCGGCCAACGGCGTCCCTCGAAATGGTCCAGACCCAGTTCGTCTTTCAGCTGCCGATAGTCGAGTTCGATGCGCCAACGGAGCTTGGCGGTTCGAACGAGGGCTTGCATCGAGATGTCCTCCGGGAGTGTGGAAAGCCAGTAGTGTGACGGTTCAGACTGATCTTCTGGCCACTCGATGAGAAGCCATTCCGATTGCTGCGGCCACGCGCCGTGGACGACGTCATGTGCGGGATGTACGCGCTGCCTGTAGAACCGTGACGTCTTCTTGCCTGCACCATAATCCCAGGAGACCACATGCCAAGCCTCCGTCGGCAGGGAGTGTGCGAGCGTCTCCAGTAGGGTCGGACGGGCGTCACCATAGTCCCAAGCCACTGGAGGCCGACCGAGCCGATTTCGTCGGGTCTTCGGTCCACCGGGCACGTGATCGGGCCAGATCCCCGTGCTGCCCTGCACCCCGACCACGTAACGGTGTTCGCGCGCGGTGAGTCCCTTGCGAAACTCCGCGCTATTGCCATGGCCGGCATCGGCCAACACGGTGTAGTCGCCGACGCCCCATGTCCGTACGCGATCCAGTTCGTCGAGGGCGATCTCCCCCTTGGTCCGGAACGCCGTCCCCTCTGGCACCTGTGCCCTGCGCATCCGCGCGGGGTCTTCCGTCCAGACCTCCGGTAGGTACAGATCCCAATCCAGTGGCACGGATGCGTGTCGTGTGGCAAGGTGCAGGCTTACCGCGACCTGGCAGTTGCCGATCTTCCCGAGCGTCCCGCAGTACTGCCGCGCGACGCCCACCGAATGCTTCCCCTGCTTGGGGAATCCGGTCTCGTCGAAGATCAGGTACCTCTCCTCCGGGAACACAGCCAGGGCCTGCTCGGTCAACCGCCTGCGCACGTCGAGATAATCCCAGGGACTATCGCTAACGAACTGCTGCAACGCCTGCTCGTCACCGCCCGGTACGTATAGGGCCATCGCGCCCGCCGACTTGCGCGACGCGGACCTGGGCGTGCCCCGTGTGCGGCACCCTGCATGACCGCGACCGCAACGCAGCGCGGAACCTCGCTGCGTACGCCGTGAGTTCCACGGCGGCTGCCTGTGGAGGGGAAGGCTCTGGCGACGGTCATCCGGCCGCCGTGAAACCAGCCCCGGCGAAACAGGAAGCTGGCTTCAAAGCTACCTATGGGTAGCTTTGGCTAGGTCCAGCGGAACGGATGTGCGTGTGCTGATCGAGTTGATGGCGCGGGCGAGGAGCCTTGGCCTGGCGGACGAACTCGAGCCTTCACCGGAGAAGTGTTCCGGCTGGTGCGGGACATGCCCTACGAGCGCGCGAGCGACCTCAGCCCCTCGACCTTGATCCGTGAGTGGCGCGGAACGTGTTCAGGCAAGCACCTCCTGCTGCAGGCGCTGCTGTCCGAACTTGGTCTGCGAGTTCGTCTGATGATCGCGACCTATCTTTACTCGTGGCAAGGTCCCGGGCCAGTGCCGCGCGCACTCGCGCAGCTTCTTGCGCCCGGTCCGGTGCCCGACGTGCACAACTTCCTCGAGGTGCAGGCCCTGGGCGTATGGCTGCCGCTTGATGCCACGTTCCCGAAACCCGCGGCGGCGATTGGGTTCCCGGTGAACGACGAGTTCGTACCCGGAGTGGCGCAGCGCGTGGCCTGTTCGGAGCCGTACACCGCGTGGCCGGTACCGCCCGACGTTGCACTCGATGCCTACAAGGCAGGTGTCCTCGCGAAGTTCTGCGGTGCGGATCTCCCGCGTCGCGAAGCCTTCATCGCAGCACTGACCGCCTGGAGTGACGCCGCGATGCCCCGCGAGCGACCTTGAACCTGGCGCAGGCGACGACGTGCGGCGGCCCTGCCCCCGGGTGGCAACATCGCGGGGGTGGCGACAGCGGGGCGTACGAAAGATAGGGGTCCGGGGAGCGATGGGGCTGCGGCACACTCATCGGGGAGGCCTGGACCAGGATCGGTCGGGAAGCGCAGGCAGGGCCCACACAGACAGCGAACACGCAGATCGGAGCCCCCTTCTGGAACCAGCCGCTGACGTGGACACCCAGGTGGACCCCGACGGAACCTTCGCGCGTTCATGCTCTCCTCACCCGTCGTCGCCTACACTGAACGGAGCATGTCCTGGAAGGTGACGACATTGCCGAGACTTCCGCGCGCGGCGCTCGCCGCGGCCATTCTGGTTTCTGTGGCGCTCGCGGGCTGCGGCTCCGCTGCGGCGCCCGTCAAGACGAAGAACAAGACCAAGGCATCGCAAGGCGGCCAACCCTACGCATGGAAGAGCAAGGTCCGTAACCCCTATCTGCCCGGCGACATCCTGATCGCGGATCGGGCCAACAACCGCCTTCTGATCGTGAACCCGCAGAAGCAGATCGTCTGGCAGTTCCCGAAGCCCGGTGAGAAGACGAACTTTCCGTTCGTCGGACCGGATGACGCCTTCTTCACCAGCGGCTACCGAGAGATCATCACGAACGAAGAGGGCTCCAACACCGTCGCCATTCTGAACATGGCCCAGCGGAAGATCGTCTGGACCTACGGGCACTTCGGGCCCGGCAGCAGTGCACCGGGCTACCTCTACACGCCGGATGACGCGTTCTTGCGTCCGAACGGGATCGTCACGGTAGCCGACATCCACAACCAGCGCATCGTGTTCATCGACCGCGCCACGCACCAGATCATCAAGCAGTACGGCGTGACCAACTACTCGGTGCACAACCCTCCGACGAGCTTCGCGGCGCCGAACGGCGACTTCCCGGGCCCGAACGGCTCGATGCTCGTCACGGAGATCGACGGGTCGTACGTCGACCTCATCTCTCGCACGGGCAGCCTCCTGTGGTCCGTGCACGTGCCGTTTCCGCATGCGAACATCAACTACCCCTCCGACGCGAACTTCACGCCCGACGGGAACATCATCGTCGCCGACTACTCGAATCCAGGGGAGATCCTCAAGATCACGCCGCAGGGCAAGGTCCTCTGGGACTACTTCTTTCCGTCCGGGCAGGGTGCGCTCGACAACCCGTCGCTCGCCTACCAGTTGAAGAACGGCATGGTGATCGTGAACGACGACGACAACAACCGCGTCATCGTGATCGACCCCAAGACGGACAAGATCGTCTGGCAGTACGGACACACCGGCGTGGCCGGCAAGGCGCCCGGCTACCTTAGCGACCCCGACGGCACGGACTTTCTGCCTGCCGGAATCACCCCGCCCGGTGTGAAGTAGCCGAAGGAGCGACCCGTCGCGCGGTTTGGAAGCGCGTCCGTGTGGCGGCCTTGCGGCAGGGCCAATACTTACTTGACGGACGGCAAGTACGCGGCCTACGTTGACAAGGTTGGCGGAGTCACCGCAACGGGCGGAGGGTGAAGGGATGGCCGGCATGATCGAGGTGAAGGACTTGGCCCGCCACTTCGGCGGGATCCAGGCGGTGAAGGGCGTCTCGTTCGAGGTCCCGGAGGGAGAGATCTTCGGATTCCTCGGACCGAACGGCGCCGGCAAGACGACGACGATCAACATGCTCTGCACGCTGCTCCAGCCCAGCGACGGCACGGCACGGGTCAACGGCTTCGACGTCGTGCGCCAGCGCAGCGACGTCCGGCGATCGATCGGGCTGGTATTTCAGCAGTCGACGCTCGACGAGGAGCTGTCAGCGGAGCGCAACCTACGCTTCCACGCGTACGCCTACGGCGTGCCTTCGGATGTGCGCGATCAGCGCATCCACGACCTACTGGAGATGGTCGAGCTGTGGGACCGACGCAAGAGTTCGGTCAAGACGTTCTCCGGCGGGATGAAGCGGCGGCTCGAACTGGCGCGCGGGCTCCTGCACCACCCAAGGGTGCTGTTCCTCGACGAGCCCACACTCGGGCTCGATCCGCAGACGCGTCGCCATATCTGGGATTACCTCTCGCTCCTGCGCGAGCGCGAGCACCTGACGATCTTCCTGACGACGCACTACATGGATGAGGCGGAGAACTGCGGACGCATCGCGGTGATCGACCACGGGACGATCATCGCGATCGACACCCCAGACGGACACAAGCGCGCGATCGGCGGCGACCTCGTCGTACTGTCCGCGAAGGACAACGCCGCAGCGGCGAAGGAGGTCTCGGAGCGCTACGGCGCCGAGGCGGTCGAAGTGGACGGCCAAGTTCGCTTCCACGTCCGCTCCGGCGAAGAGTTTCTGCCCGACTTCGTGCGCCAGTTCAGCCAGCCCATCCTCTCGATCGGGCTGCGCCGCCCCACCTTGGAGGACGTCTTCCTGCACCTGACGGGGCATGAGATCCGTGACGCGGAGCTCGACGCCAAGGAGCAGCTCTTGCAGGAAATGCGGAGGTGGTGAGTATGGCCGAGACATGGCGCGGCTTCTGGGTCGTCAGCTACCGCGAGCTGCTGCGGTTCGTCGGGGACCGCGCGAGGGTCGTCTCGAGCTTCGCGATGCCGATCCTCTTCCTCGTGATCTTCGGCGCCGGCTTCAGCAAGACCATCGGAACCATGGCGCCGGGCGTGAACTACATTCAATTCATGTTCCCCGGCATCATCGGCATGACGGTCTTGACGAACTCCCTGTTCTCCGGAATCTCGGTGGTGGCCGACAAGGAATTCGGGTTCCTCAAGGAGATTCTCGTCGCACCGATCTCGCGCTCGGGCATCGTGCTCGGCAAGGCCGCTGGCGGAAGCGCCGTAGCGCTGATCCAGGCGCTCGTTCTGCTGATCCTCGCGCCGTTCCTCGGGGTGTCCCTGAGCGTCTCGATGGTGCTCTCGCTGATCCCCGTGGTGATCGTGCTGTCACTGGGCCTGTCGGGGCTTGGTATCCTGATCGCGTCGTTCATGCAGTCGCAGCAGGGCTTCCAGTTGATCATCCAGGTGCTGATCTTCCCGCTCATCTTCCTCGCGGGCGTCTTCTTCCCCACGAACAATGTTCCGACCTGGATGGAGATCATCTCGAAGATCAACCCACTCACCTACGGCGTGGACGCGATCCGGCACATCTTCCTCGGCAACGCGCCGGGCCTCGGGGTGACGGTATTCGGTCACACGACGACCCTTGGCCTTGAAGTCACGCTGGTCGCGGCGCTCTCGGTGGTGCTCCTGGGGGCGGCAATGCTCGCGTTCAACCGGCAATCCTAGCCGAAGGCGGGAAAGAGAATGGCCCCAAGACGCGGCGACACCCGCGAGCGCATCCAGCGGACCGCCCTTGAGCTCTTCACCGAGCAGGGGTACGAGAGGACCTCCCTGCGAGAGATCGCGGAGCGCATCGGTGTGACGAAGGCGGCGCTCTACTACCACTTCTCCAGCAAGGAGGAGATTCTCGGCAGTCTCGTGTCCGATGCGTCGCAATCCCTCGCAGATCTCACGGAGTGGACGCGCTCCCAGCCCCAGGGGGCGCGTACCCGCGTCGCTACCCTCTTGCGCCTCGCGGATCTCGTGCAGGGTCGCTGGCAGCCCCTGTTGCGCCTCGCGGAGGAGAACCGTGCTGCGCTGCGTGGCCTCGAGGATGTCGGGCGGGAGGTGCGAGAGCGGATCCGGGATCTTTACGGCCTGTTCGACGACGAGACGGCGGACGTTGCCGGGCGCCTTCGGGCGCGCCTCGCGATCGTCGCCGTCGTGGGGGGCAGTCTTCGGGACCCGGGCGAACTGGGAGCCACGCGTGAGGAGATGCAGGCGGCCATCCTCCAGGTCGCGGGGGAGCTCCTCGGGGACGGGGCGGCTGGCGGAGGCGGTTAGGTCGTCACCTCGATGCCGAACGCGTTGTTGAAGCGGTTCGTGTAGTGGAAGAGACCGATCATCGCTCCAAGCTCCACGATCTGCGCCTCGTCGAAGTGGCGCAAAAGATCGGAGAACAGTGCGTCCGAGACCTCCCGGTCCGGGTGGTCGGTCATGTGCCGCGCGAGTCGCAGCGCTGCCTTGGTGGGCTCGTCGAAGAGATCGGATGCCTCGAAGCCTGAGAGCGCCTGAAGGTACTCCTCGGTCGCTCCGGTCCGCCTTAACAAGGCGGAGTGGGAGCTGAGTCAGTAGCGGCAGGAGTTTCGAAGCGACACGTACACGGCCAGGGACTCCTTGACGCGCACCGGCACGTTGCCCGTGTAGGTAACAGCTTGCAGGTGACCTGCGAGCGTCTCCATGATCGCCGGACGGCGGGCGAGCGTTCGAAACATGTTCGGCACGTTGCCGCGCTCCGCGAGGAAGCGCTCGAAGACCGGCTGCGCCTCGGCGGGCGCTTCGTCGATCGGCAAGGGCGAGATTCTCGGCACTGTCTCCCACCTCCGAGGTCAAGCTTCAATTTGTGGATTGCCGCATGGCGCCGCGGATTCCTGCCTACGGCGACCGCGCCATTCCCAGCGGGCGCACGAAGACTTCAAGCCGTAAAACGCGTGCGGCGAGACTGAGGTGCGTTCGCGTGAAGGGCGCGAACGCCGAAGGAGGTTGGGACGTCCTGGGCGGCGTGGAGGGTTGGTCCGTCCGGCGGCTCCAAGTGGCGATGTTGCGGGCCATGCGAGAGTGGCGACTCCTGCACGAGACCGAGTGGCCCCTGGAACAGATCGCCCAAATGATCAAGCCGATCGTTCGTGGCTGGATCCAGTACTACGGGCGCTACTACAAATCAGCCTTGGACCGGGTGCTCGATCACCTGAACTGGCTACTCGGACAGTGGGCCCGGCGGAAGTTCAAGTCGCTCCGGCAACATCAGCGGAAGGCCATGCGCTGGCTCGGCCGCGTAGCGCGGCGCCAGCCAAACCTCTTCGCTCACTGGCAGTTTGGGGTAGTCCCGGAGGCGGAATAGGGGGAGCCGGATGAGTTGAGAGACTCACGTCCGGTTCTGTGAGGGCATCGGGGTGCAACTCCCCGGGGCTACTCGCCCATGTCCGTCCCCATCAAAAGTCAGGTTGGTCTGTTGTGGTCCCTAAGTCCCACGCCGGGCAAGAGCGATGAGTAGCAGGTCGGCCGGTCAGATCTCCGTGGACGGCCGCCCACGTCGCGGCAGGGTGCATCGGTCGGCCTCGAAACTCTGATTCACGCCCAGAGATTCGCAGACTA
>JAJYTE010000082.1 GCA_021793215.1 Bacillota bacterium | reverse complement strand
TTCGGCTCGATGCCGCGCCCCGTGTCGGACACTTCGAACAGGGCCTGCGGGCCCTCACGGCGCGCAACGACGGCGACGCTCCCCCCAGCGGGGGTGTAGTGGATCGCGTTGGTCAGGAGGTTCAGCATCACCTGACGCACGCGGTCGGTGTCTGCGCGCAGTGCGGGGACCTCTCCTTCCACCTGCGCGTTGAGCACGACTCCTTTGGCCTCGGCGACCGGCTCCAGGCTCTCGCGCAACTGCCCGAGCAGAACGGCCACGTCGACGTCGCCGAGGTGCAGCGACAACTGGCCTACGTCGGCGAGCGAGAGGTCGCGCAGGTCCGCGACCAGGCGCGTGAGCCCGATCACGGAGTCGTGCAGCAGGAGCACCTGCTCGGCGTCCAGCGGAAGCACGCCGTCCTGGATCGACTCCAGGCGTCCCTTCAGTACCGCGAGCGGGTGGCGCAGCTCGTGCGCCACGTCGGCGAACAGTTGGCGGCGCGCCCGCTCCTCCGCCGCGAGCCGATCCAGCATCCGGTTGAAGGACGCTGCGAGGTTCGCCACGGAGTCCCGGCCCTCGACGTCGACGCGCACGGAGAGGTCCCTGAGGTTGATCTGCTCCGCCGTCCGCCGCAGGCGCTCCAGGCGCCGCGTGAAGCGCGCCGTGATGTACGCGAAGAGCGCGCTGCCGCCCGCCAGGATAAAGAAGACGACCAGTTGCCACCCGGCGTGGGACGCACCGTGCCACCAACCCGCCGCCATCCAGGCGAGCGCGACGAGGGCCCAGAAGAAGGGCAGGGGAGGACCGCCGTGGCGCCAGCGGGAGCGTCGCCACGCGCGACGCCGCTCCCGCCAGTCGCGGCGCGCTTCGTGCCACTCCTCGCGTCTTTGCCAGGGATCCATGCCTACTCCCCGGGCGGCATCAGCTTGTAGCCGCTGCCGTGCACCGTCTGGATGATGTTGTCCGCCTCGAGCTTCCTGCGCAAGTGGCTGATGTGACTGTCGATCGTCCGCTCGTAGCCTTCGTAGTAGTCGCCGAGCGCCGCCTCCATCAACTGCAGGCGCGAGAAGACCCGGCCGGGGCTCCTGGCCAGGGCCGCGAGCAGCTTGAACTCGGTGGCGGTGAGTGGGACCTCCTTGCCTTCGCACGAGACGGTCTGGCCGAGGAAGTCGATGCGCAGCGTGCCGACCGTCAGGACGTCCGCCTGTTGGGTGGCCGTGGCGCGGCGCAGTACCGCCCGCACGCGGGCGGCGAGTTGGCGCATGCTCACGGGCTTCACGAGGTAGTCGTCGGCGCCGATCTCGAGGCCGACGATGATGTCGGGTTCCTCGCCGCGGGCTGTCACCATGATGATCGGCGTCGTGCCCTGGGCGCGTACGCGGCGGGCGACCTCGAGGCCGCTCAGGCCGGGCAGCATCCAGTCGAGCACCAAGAGGTCTGGGCGCTCGGCGGCGAAGAGCCGCAGGGCATCCTCGCCGCTCGCGGCGGGCAGCGTTCGGAACCCCTCGCTCGAGAGGTAGTCGCACATCATCTGCCGGAGCGCGGGCTCGTCCTCGGCCACAAGAAGGCGTTCGCTTGCCATGCAGGATGATTTGGCGGCGGGGCGGCCGGCCACCTGCCGCGGGGGAGGGCGCGCACCCGAACTCCACAGGATCGACACATTTGCCGATCGGTGCGCCGCCCCGCAGCGCGACGCCCAGATCGCCTAGAATGAGTGGGACAACGAGCGTTGCGCAGGGAGGTGAGTGCGATGGCGGCGAGGGCAGTTGTCGTCGGGGCGGGCATCGTCGGACTCATGGCGGCCTACCACCTGCGCCGCCAGGGCCTCGACGTGACCGTCATCGACCGGGCGGATCCGGGCATGGGATGCTCCTCGGGCAACGCCGGGTTCATCTGCCCGTCGCTCTCGGCGCCGCTGCCGGCCCCCGGCCTCATCGGGCGCTCGCTGCGCTCCATGCTCTCACGGGAGAGCCCGCTCTACATCGCGCCGTCGGCGTTGCCGCTTTTGAGCGGCTGGCTGTTCACGTTCTGGCGCCGCTGCAACGCGGCGGACAACGAGGCGGGTCTCGCCGCGATGCTCGCGCTGAACCGCCGGACGATCGAACTCTACGACTCCCTCGCAGAAGACGGAGTCGCCTTCGAGATGCACCGGCGCGGCCTGCTCTTCTGCTTCCTCGATGCGCGGGCGCTGCAGGCGGAGTACGAGGAGCTTCGCAGGATCGCGCGCTACGACTACGCCCCACCGGAGCTGCGCGCGAAGGGCGAACTCGCCGCGGAGGAGCCCGCGCTCTCGGATGCCGTCGTGGGGGCCGTCGCGCTGCCTCGTGAGCGGCACGTCGAACCGGTCTCGCTTGCGAAAGGTGTTGCGGAGCGCCTGCGCTCGCTCGGCGTCGAGATCGTTCCCCGCACTACGGTGCTCGGCTTCGAGCGAAACCAAGGGAGCGTGCGCGCTGTCCTTACGACGGAGGGCCGCGTGGCGGTGGACCTCGTCGCGATCGCGGCAGGCGCGCTGAGCGGCCGCCTCACAGGCGAACTCGGCGTGCGCCTGCCGCTGCAGGCGGGCAAGGGCTATAGCGTCACGTACCCCGGCCTCGACGCTGGGATTCGCCACGCCCTCTACCTCGGCGAGACGAAGACGGTCGTCAGCCAGTACGACGGCGCTCTGCGCGTCGCAGGCACCATGGAGTTCTCCGGCCTGAACCAGCGGCTGAGCCCTGCGCGCGTGCGGGGTCTGCGCGCCGCGGCGCGGCGCTACCTGCGGGACCCCTTGCCTGAAGAGGGCCAGGCATGGGTCGGGAGGCGGCCGATGCTCCCCGATGGCCTGCCGGCGATCGGCCGGCTGCCCGGCCTCGAGAACGCGTTCGTCTCGACGGGCCACGCGACGAACGGAGTGTTCATGGCGCCGGCATCCGGGCTCGCCCTGGCGCAGCTTTCGGTGCGCGGCGCGGCGGATGTGGACCTCGCGCCGTTCGATCCAGGCAGATTCCAGGGCCGACAGCGGAGCTAGCGTCTCCACGAGATCGCCACAAACGGTCCAAGAGGATTCCACATGGCATGGCTACGATGAAGGGGACCGAAGGGGGCGCAAGCGATGTGGTACGGCGGTGGGGGAGGCTTCTGGGGCTTCGGCTGGATCTTCTTCATCTTCCTCGCGATCTTCCTGAGCCGCATCTTCTGGTGGGGCGGGGGCTGGCGGAGGCGATACTGGCGGCACGACGGCTTTGGCGGGCCCTACGGCTACTACGGCGATCCAAACCACGCCGAGGACATCCTTCGCGAGCGCTTGGCGCGCGGCGAGATCGACCAGTCGGAGTACGAGCGGCTGCTCGAGGTGCTGCGCCGCCGCCAGTAGCGGCGCCGGTGTCCCATGGACGCATGCGGCGTACCGGGCGATGCCCGGTGCGCCGCCAACGCTTCAACCTGCAGTCTCTGCCCTGCGCCGCCGCAGTGGGATCGGGTTGCCGGCCGCCGTTCGCCGCAGCCGGGGGCAAAGTCCGAGATATCCCGCGTAACCCTCCTCGACCGCCGTGTAGCAGGCCGCCTCGGCCGTCGCCGAATTCCGTGACCTGCGACGGATCGAGGGTTGCGCAGTGGCGGGCCCAGGCGCACAAGGTCCTTCAGCGGATGCCGAATGCGCCGGCTCTATAGCAGTGGACTTTCGCGTGCGCCGTGATAGCTGACTGTACAGAGCGGGTGCAATTCCCGCCGCCGAAGGGCTAGCCACCCACGGCGAAGCGAGTCTTGCGTGGCCGCACCGCGAGGACGGCTGCGAAGCGT
>JAJYTE010000040.1 GCA_021793215.1 Bacillota bacterium | reverse complement strand
ATTGTCGACGCGTGCGGCGCTGCCTGAACGGTCGCGCGCACTTCGGTAGCGGGGGCAGCCGGCACGGTCCGGGAGGCGGCTGTCGACTTCGCATCTGCCGCGAGGGTGGCTGCCTGCGCCTTCGCCCCGGCGTCCGCCTGGGCCCTGGCCGCTTGTCCCACGTCCGGCGCGCCTCCGGCCGCCTGCGCGGGGATCTCCAGCGCGGGCGACGCGTGTCCCTCGAGACCTCTGGCTGCGGCGACGGCAAGTCCCTGCGCCACGAGGCCATGCATCGCCGCGGCGCCTGCGCCCATGCCCTGCGGTGGCTGGATCGGGAAAGCGCTGATCTGTCCGAGCCCGATCACCGGCGTGTCCGTCTTGCGGTGTTGAGCGCGCTGGCCACCCTGGGCCTTCAGGGCGATCTGCGCCGAGAGTTCCTGCGCAAAGCCCCCGGTCTGCGGGGGCGCGGGGGCGCCGGACGGCGCGGGAGCCGACGGTGCGATGAGGGATGCCGCGCTCGGCACGATCACAGCGCCTCTCCCCCTTCCCTGCGCAGGTCGTCGAGAACCCTCTGCTCGAGCCGCTGGTCGCGCTGCGCGCTGCGGGCGGAGAGCTGCGCACCCAGGGCCCGCATCTGCTCGACACGCACGCGCGCGGCCCTAAGGTCCACGCGGCGCAGCGCCTCCTGGCGCGCGAGGCGGCGCGACGCGAGCTCCGCGAGCCGCTCCTTCTCAAGCCGTCCCTCGACGAGAAGGCGCTGGGCGAGCCAACTACTGGCGGGCTGTGGCACCGCGGCTGCCGCCTGCGCGGCCTCCTGCGCGGCCTCGCGCGCCGCGCGCAGCGCGGACGCGGTCGCCTGCGCCGCCTCACGCTCGCGCTGGGCCTGCTTTAGCAGGGCCCCGGCGAGGTCCTGCTGGTGGCGACGCACCCTCTCGAGCCGGGCGATCCTCGCCTCCCCGCTCACTGCGTCACCTCCCTCAGCGCATCGCGCGCCGCGTCGAAGCTGACCGTCTCATTCTCGGGCTGGCGCAGGAAGTCGATGATGCGCGGGCGCATCGCCACGGCGGCATCCACCTCTGGGCTGGTGCCTGCCTGGTAGGCACCGATGCGCACAAGGTCCTTCGCGTCCTCGTAGGTCGACCAGTGCGCGCGCAGCGCCTGGGCCCAGGCAGTGTGCTCGGGCGTGACGATCTGGCGCATCACGCGCGAGAGGCTCCGCCCGACGTCGAGTGCCGGGAAGATGCCCGCGTCGGCCAGTTCCCGCGTCAGCACGAGGTGGCCGTCGAGCACGCTGCGGGCGGCGTCGGCGACCGGCTCCTGCAGGTCGTCGCCCTCGACGAGCACCGAGTAGAAGCCGGTGATCGAGCCGCGCGGCGCCGTGCCGGCGCGCTCCAAGAGGCGCGGCAGGATTGCGAACGAGGAGGGCGGGAAGCCGCGGGTCGCAGGCGGTTCCCCTGCTGCGAGTCCGACCTCGCGCTGCGCGGTGGCCACGCGCGTCAAGGAGTCGAACAGCAGGAGGACCCGCTTCCCCTGGTCCCGGAAGTGCTCCGCCATCGCCACGGCGGTGAAGGCCGCCTTGACCCGCACGAGCGCCGGCTCGTCCGCCGTCGCCACGACGACGACCGAGCGCGCCATGCCATCCGGTCCGAGGTCGCGCTGTACGAACTCCTGCACCTCGCGGCTGCGCTCCCCGACGAGCGCGATCACGGCGACGTCGGCGGCGGAGCCGCGCGCCATCATGCCGAGGAGCACGCTCTTGCCGACGCCGGGTCCGGAGAAGATCCCGACCCGCTGGCCCTCGCCGAGCGTCGCGAGCGCGTCGATCGCCCGCACGCCCGTCGGCAGCACCGAGTCGATCATCGGACGCTCCAGGGGATTCGGCGCGGGGCGGTCCGTCCGGGTACGCTCCAGCGCACCGACGCTGCCCTTGCCGTCGATCGGCTCGCCGAGCGCGTTCACGACGCGCGAGACGAGTCCTTCGCCGACCGGAACGGTGAACGGCCGGTGCGCCGGCCGCACGCTGGCGCCGGGCGAGATCGCCTGCGATGTGCCGAGCGGCATCAGGATGACGCGGCCCTCGCGGAAGCCCACGACCTCCGCCGGCAGCGGCCTGTGCCCCTGCTGGTCGATGTAGCAGAGCTCTCCGACGCTGACGCGTGGTCCCTGGGACTGCACCGCGAGCCCGACGGCCTCGACGACCTTGCCGTACTCCTGCGTCGCCGGAAGCTGGCGCAGCGCGCTGCGGTACCGCTCTAGGTCATACGCCACGCCGTGCCACCTCCTCGAACGCTTCAGAGATCGCCAGAAGCCCGTCGTGCCAGTTGCGCTCCACCGTACCGTGCGGGCCGCTCACGCGCACCCCGCCGGGCGGCAGGCTCGCGTCCTGTCCGATGCGCAGCTCCGCCGCGCCGCCGAGCGCGGACCGGAGCGTCGGGGCCGCCTGCAGCGCCTGCGGGTAGTCGTTCACCGACACCTCGATCGAAACGGGACCTGTAGGCGCCGTCTCCTGCAGGATCTCGAGCACCGTCCGCTCGACGATCTCCGGGTTCAGCCGCAGCTCGGCGCCCAGGAGGTGCGCTGCGATCTCGCACGCGAGCTGCCCGACCTCCGCCTCCGCGCGCCGCACGATCTCGTGCGCCTCGCGGGCCGCATCCTGCAGGATGCGCTCGGAGTCCGCCTTCGCCTGCGCGATGCCCTCGTTGTAGCCCGCGCTGCGCCCTTCGGCGTACGCCTTGCGCCTGGCCTCGCGGGCCGCGCTGCGCCGGATCGCCTCCGCGTCCCGCTGGGCCGCCATGAGGGTCGCCCTCGCCACCTGGCGCGCGACATCGAGGACGTGTCCGGACGTAGACGGGGTGGCCTCTTTGGCCTTGGCGCTGCGCCTGGACTCGGGCGGCGCGCCCTTCTCCTGCAGCTGCGTAGCCTTGATGATCCGACGGGTTCCGCGATCAGGCGATGATTTCATCCTGGCCTCCGCGGGTCATGATGATCTCGCCCTCTTCCTCGAGGCGGCGGGCAATCGCGACGATGCGCTGCTGCGCTGCCTCGACGTCGCGCAGGCGCACGGCGCCGAGGAACTTGAGGTCTTCGCGCACAACCTCGGCCATGCGCGACGACATGTTGCGGTAGAAGGTCTGCGAAATGACATCCGAGGCTCCCTTGAGCGCCAAGACGAGGTCCTCCTGGCTGACTTCCCGGATGATCAGCTGGATGAAGCGGTCGTCGATCTGCGTGAAGTCCTCGAACAGGAACATCCGGCGCCGGATCTCGTCGGCGAGCTCCGGGTTCTTGTCCTCGAGGCTCTGCAGGATGGTGCGCTCCGTGGAGCGGTCGACCTGGCCCAGCACCTGCACGATGACTTCGACGCCGCCCGGTTGCGAGAGGTCGCCGCCGAACAGCGAGACCATCTTGCCCTCGAGCATGGCCTCGACCTCCGCGACGATCGCCGGGTTGGTGCGCTCCATCGTGGCGACGCGGCGCGCGACGTCCGCCGCCACGTCCTGCGGCAGTCCCTTCAGCACGGAGGCGGCAGATTCCGGCCGTATGTACGCGAGGACGAGCGCGATCGTCTGGGGGTGTTCCCCCTGCAGGAAGGTCAGGAGCTGGATGGGGTCCGCATCGCGCAGCGATTCGAAGGGACGCGGCGCGAGGGAGGTCGTGAGCCGGTCGAGGATGTCCTTGGCCTTGGGGGCGCCGAGCGCCTTCTCGAGGATGGTCCGGGCGTAGGCGATGCCGCCCTCCGCGAGGTACGTGTGCGCCTCGCGCAGGTCGCGGAACTCCTCGAGCACGGCCATCCGCTCGTCGCTGTGCGTCGCTTCCGAGCGCGCCAGCTCGACCGTGACCTGCTCGATCTCCTGCTCGCCGAGGTGCTTGTAGACCCTGGCGGCGATCTCCGGCCCGAGGCCCGAGATCAGGATGGCTGCCTTTCGCCGACCGGTGATCTCCATCCGATGCCCCTCCGCGTTGCCCCCACCGTGGGGGCGGCTATCATCCGATGTTGGTCTGCATCAGGCTCTGGTAGGCGGCGATGGCGCGCGTGGTGACGGCGCCCGCCTCCTCCACCATGAGTTCGGCCTTCGAGGTCGCCAGCATGACTTGCTCCAGGGTGACCGGGCCGCCCATCGCGTACTGCGACAGCAGTTGGTTCGCCTGGGACTGCGATGTCGTGACCTGGGAGACCGCCTGGTTCAGGATCTGCGAGAACGACTGCCCGGCGCTCTGCGTCGCGGCGCCGGCCCGGGCCGCCTGCGCGGCGCCAGCCTGCGCGACCTGCGCCACGCCTGCGATCGGGATGCTCATGCGCTACACCCCCGGTCCGCCGAGGTCCTGAATCACCTGGTGCAATCCCTTCTGCGACTGGTCGATCCCGCTCATGATGCCTTGCTGCACGAGCGAGATCTGGTTGAGAAGCCCGAGCTGCTGCTCGAGGTCGACGCCGTTGCCGCTTTGGTTCGTGGAGCCCGGCAGCGTGACGACCTGCGGGTCGACAGATCCCGTCTGCAGCGCCTGCTGCAGGGTCGCGGCGAACCGCACGTCCTGCGCCTGGTAGCCTGGCGTCCCGAGGTTCGCGATGTTCTGGGCGACGATCTGCCCGCGCATCGAGAGGCCCTCGAGCGCGCCGGCGAGCATGTCCTGAACCGACCCGAGCATCGTCGCCATCAGCTGATCTGGATGAGCGACTGCAGCATGCTGTCTGCCGTCGTGATCACCTTGGCGTCGACCTGGTAGGAGCGCTCCGCGACGATCATGTTGGTCAGCTCCGACGAGATGTCGACGTTCGACTGCTCCAGCGACCCGACCGCGAGGGCGCCGGCGCCGTTCGTGCCCGCACCGCTGTACGTGACCGCACCCGAGTTCGGGCCGATGATGTAGGAAGTGCCGGACACGGAGACGAGCCCGTTCTGGTTCGGGAATACGCCGATCGCGATCTGGCCGACGACCGCCTGGGTCGAGGTACCGCTGCTGCCCTGGTAGGTCGCGGTGATCGTGCCGTCGGATCCGATCGCGACCGCGGAGATCTGCTGCGCCGTCGCGCCGCTTCCGATCGTCTGGGGGATCGTGATCGGCGCAGGTGCGGTCGTCGTGGTCGCCGTCCAGCCGGGGTTGGTGGCCGCGTCGGAGTAGTACGGCGAGGGCGGCTGCCAGCCGTCGACGAGCGCACCCGTCGAGGCCTGCACGAGGTCGCCGTTCGCGTCGATCTCGAGCCCGCCGTTGCGCGAGTAGACGGTGCCCTGGGAGCCTGCGAGCGTCAGGAAGCCGTTGCCCTGGATCGCCACGTCGAGCGGGTTGCCGGTCTGCTGCAGCGGACCCTGCGCCATGTTCTGGGTCGTGGCGCCGATCCCGACGCCGAGTCCGACCACCATCGGGTTCGTGCCGCCGAGAACCGGCGTCGCGGGGGCGCTGCCGGTCGTGACCGGGGCGGAACCTGCGGAGAGGACCTGGGAAAGCAGCGTGGTGAAGTCGACGGAACTCGACTTGAAGCCTGTGGTGTTCACGTTCGCGATGTTGTTGCCGATGACGTTCATCGCGGTCTGTTCGCCGTCAAGTCCGGCAACCGCGCTCGAGAGCGCCTGCATCATCCGGGATCAGTCCCTTCCGGTTCAACTCGGTACCTCGGGCCTTAGCCCGCCTGCCCGCCCAGGGCGACGTAGGACTGCAGCACCCCCCTCACGTAGGCTTCGGTCTCCGGGTAGGGCGGGATGCCGCCGTGCTGCTCCACCGCGCCGGGACCGGCGTTGTAGGCGGCCAGCGCGAGCGGCAGGTTGCCGCCGAACTGCGCGAGCATCTCCTTGAGGTAGGTCGCGCCGCCCAGCGCGTTCTGGCTCGCGTCGAAGGGGTTTTGCACCCCGAGTGCCCTCGCCGTGCCCGGCATCAGCTGCATCAGACCCTCCGCTCCGGCCGGCGACACAGCATTCGGGTCGAGTCCGCTCTCCCGCTGGGCAACCGCCGTGAGAAGGCGGGGGTCGAGTCCCGTGGCCGCAGCCGCCGAGGCGATCGCCTGGGCGAAGTCCTGCCCCCCCTGCCCGGCGGGGGCCGGGGCAGCGCCGCCCGGCGCCCTCGCCGGCTGCGCACCCATGCTCTCGGCGAGACCCTGCGCTGCGGACGGGACCGGACCCATCGGGAAGAGCGCGTACGACATCTAGCTCGCCACCTGCGTGAAGCGGTCGATCGTCGCGGCGTCCTGGTTGAGGAACTGCTGGCCCGCCTCGAAGTGGCGGAGCACCTGGATCATCGACGCCAGCACCTCCGGCGCCGAGACGTTCGATCCCTCGAGGTAGCCCGGCGAGAGCTGCGGCGTCCCCTGCGGGGCGACGCTGCCGGTCGCCTGGAAGAAGCCGCCCCCGGCGTCGGCGAGCTGGCCCGTCGTGGGCGCGAAGACGCCGATCTGGCCGGCGGTCTTGCCCTGGTAGGTGACCGTGCCGTCGCTGCCGATCGCGGCGCCCGGTCCGGCCTGTATCGGGGTGCCCGCCGTCGAGAGCAGCCGGTAGCCCTGCGGCGTCACGAGGCTGCCGTTCGCGTCGAGCGTGAAATGGCCGGCCCGCGTGTAGAGGACGCCGGAGGGACCCTGCACCGCGAACATCCCCGGACCCGAAAGCGCTACGTCGAGCGGCTGGCCCGTCTGCTGCAACGCGCCCTCCGACATGTCCGGCACCGTCGCGACGAGGCCTGTGCCCTCCGAGACGGTCTGCAGCGTCGCTGGCTGGGCGCCGGTGCGCGAGAGAAGGACCTGCGGGAAGGAGCCGAGGACGGCGGTCTCGCTGCGGTACCCCGTCGTGTCGCTCTGCGCGAGGTTGTTCGCGAGGATCTGTTGCCACTGCTCGTCCGCCATCATGCCAGCCGTCGCCGTGTTGATCCCCTGGAGCATCTGCCTATCCGCCTCCCTTCACGGTCTGCTGTGGTGGCCCGTTCGTCTTCTGGACCTCCTGGAGGATCTTCTGCAGGTCCGCCGTCGTCGACTTCAGGATCACGAGGTCGACGCGCCGGTTCTGCTGCCTCCCGTATGCCGTGGTGTTCGGCTGGACGGGCCGGTACTGCGAGTAGGCCTGCGCCGAGAAGCGCACGGGATTGAGACCCTTGCCGACGAAGTACTCGATCACGCGCGTCGCCCGGATCGCCGAGAGATCCCAGTTCGAGTGGTACTCCGGGGTGTCGATCGGCGTGGAGTCGGTGTACCCCTCGACGATCACGTCGTTCGGCATTCCCGAGAGCAGCGTCGCGAGGCTGTCGAGGATCTGGTAGGACTCCGGCCGGATCGTCGCCTTGCCGAGGTCGAAGAGGATGCCGTTTCGGAACGACACCCGGACCCCCTGCGCCGCCACCGTGACGGACACATCCGAGGAGATGCCCTGCTGCGCCGCGGCCTGCTCGATCTGCCGGGCGAGCTTCTGGAGCGTCTGCTGCTCGACCTGGCTCGGGGTCGGCAGCTTGCCGACGACCGGCGGAGGGATGGGGATTGTCCCCCCGGTCTGCGTCACCACCTGCTGGCCCGAGAGCACCTGCTTGAGGGCCTTCATCAGCACCTCGTAGCGTGCCTTGTCCACCTGCGAGACGGCGTACAGCACGATGAAGAAGACCATCAGCAGGGTGATCATGTCGGCGTAGGTCAGAAGCCAGCGCATCATCCCCGCGCCCTCGCCCGACTCGTGGGCGGCGCCCCTGCGGCGGCTCAATTGCCCACCGCCTTCAGCTCGGGCGACTCCTCGTCCTCGGGCTGCTGCGCCTCGGCCTTCTTGCTCTTCTTCGAGTCGTCGCGGTAGGCCGCGAGCTGCTCGGCGATCAGCCGCGGGTTCTGGCCCGCGGCAATGGCGATGCAGCCCTCGATGATCATCTCGCGGGCCTGCACTTCGATGCGCAGCGTGTTCTTGATCTTGTTGGAGATCGGGAGCCAGAAGAGGTTCGCCGAGGAGACCCCCCAGAGTGTGGCGATGAAGGCGGTCGCGATCGAGGGGGCGAGTTTCTGGATGTCCGCGAGGTTCGAGAGCACCGAGACGAGGCCCACGACGGTGCCGATGATCCCGAGCGTCGGCGCGAAGCCGCCGGCCGTCTCGAAGAAGATCGCGCCGCTCGCTTCGCGCTGCTCGAAGATCGAGAGCTCCTGGTCCATGAGGAAACGGATCCTGTCCTCGTCGGCGCCGTCGACGATCAGCTGGACGCCGCGCGTCAAAAACGGTGCGACCTGGCGCCGGGACAGCTCGTCCTCCAGGCGAAGGAGCCCCTCGCGCCGGGCGACCTCGGCGAGCGCGGCGATGTCGTCGATCGTCGCGTCCACCTTGATCGACTTCGGCCGCAGCACCTTCATCAGGAAGCCCGGCACCTTCTTGAGGTCCACGTTGGCGACGCTCATCACGGTGGCTCCCATGGTGCCGCCGAGCACGAGTACCATCGCTGGGATGTTGATCAGTGCGCGGATGGCTCCGCCGTCGAGGACGTCGGCGAAGATGACCGCCGCCACTGCGATGACGAAGGCGATCGGAGTGATGAGGTCCATCCGCGTCACCCCCTCAGCGGATGTTTAGGAGATCTGGGCGGCCCACTGCAGCATCTGGCTGGCGTCCTGCGCCGCGTGCGCATCGAGCGCGAAGCTGCGCGAGAGTTCGATCATCCCTACGAGCGCCTGCGAGACGTCGGTGCTGGAGCCGAGGATCGCCCCGGGGGTCAGCGTGACGCCGCCCCCTACAGGGCCGAGCTGCGCCGGACCGGAGTTCACTCCGGCGACGTAGCTGTTCTGACCGGTGGCCAGGAGCCCTTGCGGGTTCGGGAACGTGGCGACGCCGATCTGCCCCTGGGACTTGCCGCCCGCGAGCACGTGGCCCTGCGGGTCGATCTGGACCGATGCCGCGTCCTTCAAGGGAACCGTGATCGGCTGGCCGGACGTGGAGAGGACCGGCTGGCCCTCCTGGGTGACGAGGGTGCCGGACCCGTCGACGGTGAACTGACCGTCCTGGGTGTAGGCGGTACCCGCCGGGGTCTTCACGGCGAAGTAGCCGCTGCCGGAGATCGCGAGGTCCGTCGGGATGCCGGTCACCTGGATCGGCGAGGTGCCCATCTGCTCCTGGCCTGCCAGGTAGACCCCCTGGCCGATGCTGGCCTGCGCGGAAGCCCCCGTGACGCCAGCCGCGAGCGCGGCGTTCGTCTGCAGGGCTGCGGGCAATCCTGCGAAGATCGGGGCAGTCGAGGAGAAAGCCGCCGTGTTGGCGTTCACGAGGTCGTTGCCGTAGACGGAAACGCCTTGCTCGGTCGCCTGCAGCGCGCTGGTCGCGATGGAGAGTCCGATATCCAAGGGCGCGCCCCCTCCCTGCAGTTTCCTCGATTGGCGAACTTTCGCGTCGATCTGCCATGTTTCCTCCCGATTCGCCCCGTTTCGCCACACAAAGCGGTTAAGTTATGGGCAACCGCGGAGGGCCAAATGGAAACGGGCCGCGAATGCGCCCAGGGCGCGGCTTCGCGGCCCGTCATCCGCCGCCGGGCCTCCCGCCCGACGGCGCTACTGCAGGCCCTGCAGGGCCTCCTCCTGGAGCATCTCCTCGGGCGCGAACGCAAGGTCGATGTCGAGCACGCTCGCGAGGCGCCCGCCGATCTCGAGGATCGCGGAGACCGCCCGCACAGGTCCGGAGAGGACTGTCTCGGGCGGCGGCTCCATCCGGCTCAGGGGTACGTTCATCACCTCGGTGACGACGTCGACGATGAGGCCGACGAGGCTCTGGCGCAGCTCGACGACGATCACCTGGGTGGCGCTCCCCGTGCTGTCCCCAAGGCCGAAGCGGCGCAGGAGGTCCAGCGTCGGTACGACCTGGCCGCGCAGGTTCACGATCCCCACCACGTAAGGGGGGGTATGGGGGACGCGCGTCTCCCGTGGCCGCTGCACGATCTCCCGCACCCTCGCAGCCTCGAGTGCGTAGATCTCCCCCTGCAGCTCGAAGAGCACCAGCTGGACCTGCGTCTCCTCAGCCACCGCGACTCCTCCTCGGCAGGCGACACGTACACCTACACCTAGATCTGCACCTACACATGGACCTACACATGGAAGCGGGTCAAAAGGTCACGCAGTCCCTGCGCCGTGTCGGCGAGCGTACGGGCCGTCGCGTTGATCTCCCGGGCCGAGGCGCCGACGTCCTCCGAGGTCGAACTGACCTCCTCGATCGACGCGGCCGTCTCGGCGGACACGTCGGCAACCCTGCGCACCTGCTCGTTCACCTGTCCCACGAACGCGGCGATCTCCTGCGTCACTGCGGAGTTCTCCTCGGCGACGCTCGCGACCGACTCGATCGAGCGCACGACGCCCTCGGTGCTCGCGGAGACCTGCTGCGCCGCGGCGCCGATTCCCTGGGCGTAGCCGTTCGTCTCGCGCATCGTCTCGAGGATGGTGCGCAGCGCCTGGCCGGCGCGGCCCGCGCGCCGCGTGCCATCCTCGACCCGCGCGCCGGACTCCTTCACGAACTCGACCGTCGCCGCGACGTTCTGCTGGATCGTGGCGATCAGGTCGGCGATCTCCTTCGTCGCCTTCGCCGAATCCTCGGCGAGCTTGCGCACCTCGTCGGCAACGACCGCGAAGCCTCGGCCGTGCTCGCCCGCGCGCGCCGCCTCGATCGCCGCGTTGAGCGCCAGAAGGTTCGTCTGCTCGGCGATGCCCCCGATCATCTCGACGATCTCGCCGATCTCCTCCGAGGAGCGGCCGAGCGCCTGGATCTGCTGCGCCGCGCTGGTGGACGTCTGGCGGATCTCCTGGATCCCCGCCAACGTCTCCTCGACGGCGCGGCCGCCCTCCTCCGCCGCTGTGAGCGCGCCGGCCGCAGCGGCAGAGACGTCCGATGCCCCGCGCGCGACCTGGTCCACGGCGAGCGCGACCTGGCGGATCACCGTAGACGCCTGGGATGCGTCCTCGGCCTGCGTGCGCGCGCCGTCCGCCAGCTGTCCGACCGAGGCCGCCAGCTGCTCCATCACGCCGGCGGCCTCCTCGGCGCTCGCGGACTGCTCCGAGGCGCCGCGGGCCACCTCCTGCACCGCGGAGGCGATCTGCTGCGTCGCCTGCGCGACCTGCTCCGAGGTCTGGAACGTCTGCTCGCTCGACGCGGCGACCCGCTCGGCCGCGTGGGAGATCTCGGTGACCATCTGCCTGAGGTCCCCCACCATGCGGTTGAAGGCGCGCGAGACGGCGCCTCCCTCGTCCTGGCTGTCCTCGCTGAGGCTGCGGACGCGAAGGTCCCCGGCCGCGATCTCTCCGGCGGCCTCCGCGATCTCGTTGATCGGCCGGGCGATCGAGCGCGCCATGATCAGGATGAGGACGACGCCGACGACGGCGGCCGCGATCGCCAGCAGGATCTCCAGCAGGAGGTTGCGCGCGGCGGCCGCGTCGAGCGCTGCTACGGTCTGCGCCTCGTGCTTCGCGCTGCTCGTGACCATCTGCGCCGCGTCGCGTGTGAGCGCTCCAAGCTGTGCCTGCGTCGACTGCAGGGTGGCGGCGGCGGCCTGCGGGTTCCCGTCGACGATCTGGGTCTGCGCCTGCTGCAGGTCCGCGACCTCCACGTTGTAGGCTGTGTGCAGCCTACCGTACCCCGCCCTCTCCTGCGCCGTCGATGAGAGCCGCCCGATGACGCCGAGCTGCGCGTTCGCGTCGGCCAGCGCCGCGGCGAAGCCCTGGGCACCTGCGGCCACGTTCGTGCCCTCCTGGTCCACCGCGGCCATCTGCCAGATGTCGGCCTCGAGGCGCAGGGATGCGGTACGGCGGGGAACGTCCTGGCGGATCATCGCGTCGTAGCTCGCCCTCTCGGCACCTGTGACCACGATCGAGTAGATGATGACCCCGAAGACGATGACACCGACGATGGCGGATGCGAGCATCAGCTTGAGGCCGATGCGCAAGTTCTTCATGACTTGTCTCCTCAGATGGCGAACACTGGTCGGCCTCCAAGGTTCGACACGGCACGTGCGCTTCCTTCAGAAACTTCCCATCTAAGGGCAATGGCAGGGAATCCCGCCAGGGTCGGAGGCGAGCCGCGCACGCTTGCGCACGGCCACGACCGCGTAGACTTTACCGTGTCCGGCGGGACTGCGAGAATGAGAGAAACCTTCGAGGGTGGTGTGGCGTACGATCTCTTTGCCGCTCGCCTTCGCCGGCGGGATCCTCTCCTTCCTCTCGCCGTGCGTCCTGCCGCTCCTGCCGAGCTACCTCGCGCTGCTCTCCTCCGGGACGGGTCTCTCGTCACGCCGGCGCCTCTCCAACGCGGGCGGGTTCGTCCTGGGCTTCGCCATCGTCTTCATCCTCCTGGGCCTCTCGGCGACGGTGATCGGCAACCTCCTGGTGCAGCACCGCGCGCTCCTGCGTAACGTGGGCGGCGCCCTGGTGATCCTGCTTGGCCTCTTCATGCTGGGCCTTCAGCCGTCCGTCCTGATGCGGGACGCGCGCTTCCACTACTCGCCGGATCGGGTCGGCTTCGGTTCGGCGCTGCTCGTCGGCGTGTCCTTCGGCTTCGGCTGGACGGCCTGCGTCACGCCATACCTCGGCGCCATCCTGGTGCTCGCCTCGCAGACGGCCCACTGGCAGCAGGGTGCCATCCTGCTCGTCGCCTTCGCGCTCGGGCTCGGCGTCCCGTTCCTCGTGCTGGGGCTCCTCGCGGACAGGTTGATCGCGCGCCTGCGGAGCCTGCAGCGGTACGGGAGGCTCCTGGAGCAGGTCGGCGGCATCCTGCTCGTGGCGCTCGGCGTGCTGATGATCACGGGCGTGCTGCAGCGCCTCTCGGGGTTCGGCAGTTTCTTCTGAGCCGCGCTTTGGGCGGCACGGGCTCTCGGACCAGATCGCGGCGGCGGCGTCCCTGGCCGCCGCGAGGCTTCATGTCGCCTTGCGGCCGAGGTACCATACTCGACACGCGGCCGCGTGTCGCGCAGGGCGCCAGGAGGGACATCGCAGAAGGACCGCCTCTTCGGGCGGCTCATGGCCCTCGGCGAAGTCGGAAAGACCGAGCAGGGCGGCGTCACCGGTCTCGGGTACACCAGGAGGAGAACGACGCGCACCGGGCGGTTGCCGCACTGTTTCGGCGGTACGGGTCCAAAGGTGCCAGGGCGCCCTCAGACGGATCCCGCGAGTCTCGGCCGCTCCACCTGAGGGCGGCCCCAGGGACGGGTGTTCACGCCAAGACGCAGGCTCCTCACGGCGAGGGCCTGCGTCAAATCCTTGTCGAACGGGCGCAGCGCTACTCCAGATGTACCGCGTCGATCGAACGAAGCACGTACCATGGCATGAAGAGGTTCCGCTCGGCGCGCCGGATCACGACGCCGAGCTCATCGAAGCCGATCAGGATACCTTCCGCGGAGGCGGCGTCCGAGCGGGCAAAATGCAAGCGGACCTCCTCGCCGAGGAGGCCCTGTAGAAATGCCTTGGGCGTCTGAATCTCCAACGTCGTCGCCCCCTTCGGGGCGACGATTCTCCTCCGGGGGCTTGGCTCCTCCTGCCAAATCAGCCCAGGCTGCTCGCCGCGAGCCAGCGTTCCGCCTCCAGCGCCGCCTGGCAGCCCATGCCGGCAGCGGTGACCGCCTGGCGGTAGACGTGATCGCGCACGTCCCCTGCGGCGAACACGCCGGCGACGTGGGTCACGACGCCTTCCTTGAGGTAGCCCTGGTCGTCGAGGTCCAGAACGCCCTTGACGAACTGCGTATTCGGCACGTGCCCGATCGCGATGAAGAAGCCGTCGACCGGGAGCTCCTCCTGCTCGCCGCTCTTTGTGTCCTTGAGACGGAGCGCGCGAAGGCCCTCCTCCGGCTCCCCGACGATGCTCTCGACGCTGGTGTCCCAGTGGAACTTGATCTTCGGCTCGTCGAAGGCGCGCTGCTGCATGATCTTCGACGCGCGCAGCGAGTCCCGGCGGTGGATGAGGTGCACCTCCGTCGCGAAACGCGTCAGGAAGAGCGCCTCCTCCAGGGCGGAGTCTCCTCCGCCCAGCACCGCCACCTTGAGGTCGCGGAAGAAGGCGCCGTCACAGGTAGCGCAGGTCGAGACGCCGTGGCCGATGTACTCCCTCTCCCGATCCAGCCCCGGCCACCGCGACGTCGCACCGGTCGCGATGATCACGGAGTGGGTCTCGATCGCCTTGCCGTCGTCGAGTTCCAGACGGTGCGGCGTACCGGGGTGAAGCTTCTCCACGCGTCCACCCTCGAAGCGAGCCCCGAAGCGCTCGGCCTGCTGGCGCATGTTCTGCACGAGGTCGAAGCCGTTGATGCCTTCGATGAACCCGGGGTAGTTCTCGACTTCCGACGTCAACGAGAGCTGGCCGCCTGGCTCATCGCCCTCGAGCACCAGCGGGTTGAGGTTCGCGCGTGCGCTGTAGATGGCGGCCGTCAGGCCAGCGATGCCGGATCCGACCACCACGACCTTCTCTGCCTTGGACACGTTGGGTCCCTCCTCGCGTTGCCCCACTAGCGTACCCCACTGGGGCATACCCCGCCAAGTATCTGTCGCGCTCCGCTCGCATCTAGCATGCGCCGAATCGCCAGGGCGACACTCGCTTCGGCCTAGGTCCGCGGTGCGCGCGACGCTCGACCGGATCCTTGCGACAACTCGGGCCTCGGCACGACGTTGCACGATCCGCAGCGATTCGGCAAGGGCCGGCGCATGCGAGCGCCCGAGCGTCGATGGCCGATGCGCCGCAGGATGGGTCATCGCCGCGCGATTGCCGCGTTCCCGCGAATGTGTCAATCTGCACACGAGGTCGTTCAATGGAGTTCGCAAGCGCTTGGCAAGGGCGGGCGCATCGTCGTACCTGCGCTCGCGCGCACCGCGGACCGCGCGTTTTCGAGCCTCGACGTCGGTGTCGACGTTCGCCTGCTGCGGTGATCGGGCGGCTAGACACGTCCACGGCGGGCACCGATAATGGAAGAAGTTTGCGATTCCGAGCATGAAAACCGGGGGGGTGACGTTCCGCACCGCCTGCGCGCGGTCGGGAACGGTCAATGTACATACCTTCGCTGAACCCCTACGTCTTCCAGATCGGCGCCTTCGGTGTTCGCTGGTACGGCCTCTTCATGGCCATCTCGATGCTCTACGGCGCCTACTTCATCATCCGGCGCGGCATGAAGATCGGATTCACCGAGAACGCCCTGACGTCTGTCGCGATCTGGGCGATCGTCGGCGGCATCGTCGGAGCGCGTCTCGTCTTCGTCTTCGCGAACGATCCCGGCTGGATCGTGAACGATCCCCTGCAGGTCTTCCGCGTCTGGCAGGGCGGGCTCGCGTGGGACGGCGGCCTCCTGGGCGGCATGCTCGCCGGCTACCTCGCCGCGCGCAGCCAGAAGGTTCCCTTCCAAAAGCTTCTGGATCTCGCCGTGCCGGGGCTCTCCTTCGGCTACATCCTCGTGCGCATCGGCAACATCTTCAACCACGAGGTGCTCGGCCGCTTCACGGAGATGGGCTTCCGCTGGCCGGCGCAGCTCATCGGCTCCGCGATCGGCGTCTTCCTGCTCTGGCGCTTCTTCCACATCGACCGCAAGTACAAGAACCTGCCGCCGGGCTACCAGTTCTGGACGTTCAACCTCTGGTACCAGGTGTTCCGCGGCCTCGTCGAGGAAGCGGTGCGCCAGAACCCGCTCTACGGCGTGCATTACATCAACCACTACCTCGGCATCGGCTTCATGACGCTCGAGCAGTGGTTCTCGCCGCTGATCTTCGCCATCGCCGGCGTCATGTACCTGCGGATCATGCGCCAGTGGCGAGCAGAGGGTCCTGTACCCGCCTTCGCGTCCGACGCGCCGTCCGCGGCGCCCGTCAGGGACGCGGAACCCGCAGTCCTCACGCCGCCCGAGCCGCCCTCGCCGGATGGGCCGCGCACACCGGACGCGCCCGACGAGCCGTCGCCCGAAGCCTAGACTGTCCGCCGCGCTCCCGGCCTGCTATAGTAGACGTAGACGGGGGAGCGTGATTCGGATGATCGAAGAAGTCCAGCGCGTTCTCGACGAGGTTCGTCCGAACCTTCAGATGGACGGCGGCGACGTGGAACTGGTGGGCGTCGAGGGCAGCGAGGTGTTCGTGCGCCTGAAGGGCCACTGCATCGGATGCCCGATCTCCGCGCTGACGGTCAAGCAGGGACTCGAGGTCGCGTTGCGCCAGATGGTTCCCGGCGTCGAACGTGTGACCGCAGTCAACTGAGTTAGATCCCAAAGGAGTCTGGTAGCGCCCGCGGCTACCGGACTCTTTCTTTGTTAACCGTGCCGCGGCAGGATGTCTTGCCACTTCTCGGTAATGTTGGCGCATCCTGTCGAAAGGTGGGGTCTCTATGCTTTCGGTGGCCGTTGCCGCGCTCATCACATTTCACGACCTTCCCAAGACCAGCTGGGCCTACCCCGACGTCGTCCTGCTCGCCTCGGCCGGCACGCTGCACGGGGAGCGCGGCGGGATCTTCCTCCCGACCGGCACCGTGTCGCGCGAGCAGGCCGCCGCGACCCTCGCGAGGGTCCTTATGCTTCCTGCGGCACGGCTGCCTGCGTTTCATGACGGTCAGGAGGTTTCCCCGACACTCGCCGCCGACGTCGCAAGCGCTGTGGGCGCCGGCGTGATCGAGGGCACCACCTCTGGCTACCTCTTGCCGCGCGCGCCGCTCACCCGGGCTGAGGCCGCCGCCCTGATCGCGCGCGCCTTCGCCATCGCGCCCTCGGCCGCGCCTCTCACCTTTCATGACACAAGCGATGTCCCCGCCTACGCACGCGGGGATGTGGCCGCGCTCTTTGCGGCAGGCGTTGTCCAAGGCGACGCGCAGGGGAACTTCGAGCCGCAGCGCCATGTGACGCGGGCGGAGTGGGCGGCGCTCCTCCTGCGCGCCGTGATCGCGCACGGCGGGGCCCCTGGCGTCCCCTCGCTGGCGGCCGGCAGCGTCGTCGCGACCGACCCGCCGAACGATCCTGCGCTCGCGGCGGAAAGCCCCCTCGGCGGCGCGAGCGGCGCCGTCGAGATCGGGGGGAAGACCCTCAGCCTCGCGGGTGGCGCGCTCGTCTACCGCCAGGGCGCCGCCGTCGATTTCTTCGCGATCGGCCAGGGCGACCTCGCGGCCGCGTGGATCGGTCCGGACGGCAGCGTCGCGCTCGTCGAGGACCTTAAGGCTCCTGCGAACGATCCCTCGCAGGGCGTGATCGCGGACGTCTCGCCCGATGCGATCTACATGGACAGCGGCGCCGAGTTCACCGGCCAAGCGGCGAGCGTCAGCTACGGCGGCGAGACGCTCACGCCCGGGAGCCTGCCGGACTACCTCTTGTGGGCGAAGGCGACGGTGCAGGTGTCGGGCACCGGTCTCGCCGTAGCGGTGGCAGAGCCCTACGCCATCGACCTCCAGGGCGCGATCGAGTCGGCTGCGCAGGGCGCCCTGACGCTGCGTCTCAGCACCTCCTCCGCGCTCTCGCCGCTGGTCCCCGCCCTCGCGGCGGGCAGCACCGTCGAAATCGAGACGTCGGCGAGGACAGAGATCGCGGGCGTCGGGGCGAACCCGCCCCAGACGCCCGCGATCGGTCAGTCGGCCCAGGTGATGGGCTACTACGTGGGAAACGCCGTCGCCGCGGACCGCGTCATCCTGTCTCAGTAGGTGGTCGTGAATTCGTAGGCGCCGCCGCCCGTCGCGCGGTAGGTCACGTGGAAGAACTGCGCGAGGTCCGCGGCCGGCACGTACTGCGCTCCTTGGATCGTCATGGCCGGCACGACCTTCGTCCCGCGGCTGTCGAGGTAGCCCTGGGAGTTGCCGAGCGGCAGGGTCAGCGTATGCTTGCCGAGCGTGATCTCGAACGTCGAGCCCGAGGAGATGTAGACGACCTGCGCGCCGGTCGCGGACTCGACGGCCGTCGGTGAGAGGTAGAGCTGGCCGCCCTCAAGGACCGGCGCGTGGCCGAGCGCCGTGGGCTGGCCCTGCGCCGTGACCCACTTGCCCCCGACGGTCAGGCTCGCCTGCAGCGTCTTCTGCCCGCCCAGCGCTGCCTCGGCTGCGACGAGCGGTGCCGCGCTGCCGGTCACGACGTAGCTCGGCGTGATGCCCTTGTGCTCGATGTTGCCGCCATCCGGCGTCATCCACTGCGCGACCGTGATCTTCAGGTCGCCGCCGCCCTGCATCGGCACGACGTCCTGCGCGATGCCCTTGCCGAACGTCTGCGTTCCGTAGAGCGTGCCCTCCTGGTTCTGCTCGATCGCGGCGGAGAGGATCTCCGCGGCGCTCGCGGTGCCGGAGTTCACCAGGATGATCAGGGGGGCGCCGAGCGTCTTGCCGCTCGAGGACGTGTAGACCTGCGCCGGGAAGTTCCTGCCCTGCAGCGTCGCGATCTTGCCCTGCGGCACGATCTGCTGCGCGATCTGCACCGCCTGGTCGACGTAGCCACCGGGGTTGTTCCTGAGGTCGAGGATGTAGCCCTTCGGGTGCTGGGCCTCAAGCGTGCCGAGCGCGCTCTCGAACGCGGAGGCCGCGTCCGAGGAGAACTGGCTCAGGGTAATGAGGCCGATCCCGCCGGGCAGAAGCTGCTCCGTCGCGGTCGGGATCGAGATCAGCTGGCGGGTGATCGAGGCGGTGTACTTCGACTCCCCGCGCTCGAACACGATCTTCACCGAGGTCCCGGAATTGCCGCGCACGGCGTTCGCAACCTGGGTGGGCGTATCCTGCAGCACGGGCTGGCCGTTCACCTCGACGAAGATGTCGCCCGGCTTCACGCCCGCCTTGGCGGCAGGCGTGTTCGGGAAGACCGTCATCACCTCGACGCCCTGGGCGGTCGCGTCGAGCTCTGCGCCGATCCCGGCGTACTGCCCGTTCACCTCCTGGGTGAACTGCTGGTACTGCGTCGGCGTGTAGTAGACGGTGTAGGGATCGTTCAGGGCGCCCGTGAGCCCCTGGATCGCCCCTTGCACGAGACTGTTCTGATCGACCGGGACGTAGTAGTCCTTGGCGATCGTGTCGTAGACCTGCTGCAGCAGCGGGAAGGTGGCGGTGAAGGGCGCCTGTGGCGTCGCGCGCACGACGGGGCTGATCGCGAGACCCGCCACGAGGCCGACGACCACGAGCCCTGTGCCGATCAGGATGTTCTTGCGTCGCTGCACGAAGGCACCTCCAAAACTGGTTCGCCGACGGTTTCCGTCGTGATTCGCCCCTCGTGGGCGATCCCCTGGTACGAGCCGCCTGCGTTTCCATCGAAGGAGCGCAGCGGGCTCGTCCCGCCGCGCTCCTTCGCTCCGCCTGCTAGAAGAGGTACTTCAGGGCCGTTCGCGCGTCCTCGGACATGAACTCCGGCGTCCAGGGCGGCGACCAGACGAGCTTGATGTCGACCGTCTCGGCGCCCAGCTGGCCGAGCTGCATCTGGATCGCCCGCTCGATCTGCGAGTAGAGCGGGCAGCCCATCGTCGTCAGCGTCATGTCGATATGAACATCCTTGCCGGCATCGTCTACCTCCACGCCGTAGACCATGCCGAGGTTGACGATATCGATGCCGATCTCCGGGTCGAGGATGCCTTTGAGCTCCTCGTACACGGCTTCCTTCGTCAGCAAAATGCATCACCCCGCTCGGTACCGCAAGTGTAGCACGCCGAGCAGCACCCGCGAAACCGAAGACGACCCACGCGCGGACCACGGCGGCCAAGGCCGCCCCTGCGCGGACCCCGCGCACTTTCGCGAAGGCAGCGACTTCCACCCATGCCACTTCGTGCAGCATGTACTATCATGGAGGGTGCGTTGCCAACCCGCCAAGGAGGAAGAGCTTTGCGTTCGAGGATCCCGGCGCTCTGCGCCCTCACGGCTGCGCTGCTTCTTCCCTTCGCGGGAGCAGCGGAGGCCGATTACAGTTACTACCCGCCGGAGCCGAACGGGGTCACCCTGCAGGTCCTGGACCCCGTCTTCTCCGTGCAGATCGATGGTGGTCCCTCGACGACGGTCACCTGCTCTCTGCAGTTCCTGGGCAAGGATGTGACCATGCCCTACGACGCGGCCCAGAGCGCCTGCGTCTACACCTGGCCGGACCCGCTGGCACCCGGCAGCTACCAGGCGACGCTCCTCGTGACGGCGCCCGGCTACCAGCCGATCAGTCAGAACCTCCAGTTCTCCGTCGCGCAGGGCGCGGTCTCCTCGCTCCCAACGGAGTCGCTCACGAGCATCGAGACGCTGCGCATCGTCAACTACGTGCGCGCGCAGGAGGGACTCGGGGGCATCGCGTTCGACCCGGCGCTGCAGGCGGCCTCGCAGGCGCACGCCCAGTACTTCGTCCAGAACACGGGCCTCTACAGCGCGGCCGTGAGCTTGCACTCGGAACCGGACCCTGCCGCTCCGGGCTACACGGGCGCGGGACCGAGCGAGCGCGACGCCGCGTACGCGGCGATCGGCGGCGGCAACGAGGTGATGTCCACCGACTCGATCACCTCCGCCTGGAGCCTCGTCGGCCTCTACGACACGACGTTCCACCGCTTCATGCTGCTCGACGGGGCCGTCTCGGCGCTCGGGGCGGGCTACGCGGCCTCCCCCGCATCGTCGCCCAGTCAAAACCAGGCCTACGTCTCGGACATGACGACGCTGTTCAGCGGCACGCAGCCGCTCGCCGTCGCGTTCCCCTGGAATGGCGCCCAGAACGTTCCCGTCTCCTTCGGCGGCGAGGATCCGGACCCCCTCCTGGGGATCGCGCCAAGCTCCGTCACGTCGGGCACGACCTTCCCGGAGGCCGGCTACCCGGTGAGCGTCACGTTCGATCCGAGCCGGGTAAGCCAGGTGACCGTCTCGTCCGCCACCCTGACGGGCCCAGGTGGCCAAGCGCTGGAAACCTACCTCGTCGACGGCCAGAACTACAAGGATACGAACGGCGTCTACGGCGGCGAGTCGATGGGTACGAGCGTCGCCCTCTTCCCGCAGGCGCCGCTTTCCTACCAGACGACCTACACGGCCGACATCGAGGGCAGCCTGACGCTGAAAAGCGGCCAGGTGCAGCCCTACAGCGAGAGCTTCTCCTTCACGACCGCTCCGGCGCCTGAGGTCTCGCGCGTCTTCCAGGACGGCGGCTACGTCTTCGTCGTCGGCGACGACCTCGAGAACGCGTACATCTCGAGCTACCAGTGGCTCAACGGCAACGCGACCGTGGGCGACCCCGTCTTCGCCGGTCTGCATTACCTCGCGTACAAGGCCACTGGCAAGCTGA
>JAJYTE010000081.1 GCA_021793215.1 Bacillota bacterium | reverse complement strand
CAAAGAAGGGAGCCACCAGCCCATGTGGCTTTCCATCGACCCTCGTTCAGCCAAGCCCGTCTACCAACAGGTGGTCGACGGCGTCAAGGAGGCCGTTGCCAAGGGACTCCTTGGGCATGGTGACCGGATGCCGTCGGTGAGGGAGCTGGCCGCCGAGATGACGATCAACCACAACACGGTGGCCCGTGCTTACCAGGAGCTTGAGCGCGACCACATCATCGAGGTCGTGCGGGGACACGGGACGTTCATCGCCGCGTCCCGTCCACGCCCCGACCGCGAGGATCGGGTGCGTGAGCTGAGCGGCCGCATCCGCGAGCTGCTGATCGAAGCGCACCACCTGCAACTGACCGACCAGGACCTGCGTAACCTGTTCCGGTCTACCGCGGAGGAGTGGCATCGCGAGAGGAGGAGGGTACAGCGATGACATCGGCCCTGCGCATGGAGGCGGTGCAAAAGTCGTTTCGTGGATACCCAGTGCTGCGGGGCATTGACTGGACCGTTCCGGCTGGCCGTGTCTGCGGTCTGATCGGTCCGAATGGAGCCGGTAAGACCACGCTGCTTCGACTGCTGCTCGGGCTGCTTTGGCCAGATGGGGGCACCATCGAGGTCCTCGGCGAGCCACTTGGCAGGGAGCGCGCAGATCTGCGCGAGCGCATGCAGTACGTGGCGAGCCAGCCCACTTCGCTGCCCCCCTTCCGGGTGGACGAGTGGCTCCATTACGCGAGCCTCGCGTACCGGAAGTGGGACGCATCCCGTGCTGCGCGCATGGTGGATGCGCTCGGGATTGCGCCACGGCGTTCGGTGCGCGACCTCTCGGCGGGGCAGCGCACAAGCCTGCAGGTGGCGGTCGCGGTGGCGACCCGACCCGATATTCTGCTGCTCGATGAGCCGACGAACGGCCTCGACGTTCTGGTGAAGGGGCAGGTCCTCAAGCTAGTGATCGACATGGCCGCCGCCGAGGGCACCACTGTCGTCTTCGCCACCCACCACATCGACGACGTAGAGCGGCTTGCCGATCGTCTGGCGGTGCTGCACGACGGCCGATTCATTGCAGATGACGATCTCGACGCCATTAAGGCCGGCATGAAGCGCCTGCAGGTAGTGTTTGAGGGCGCGTGGCCAGCAGAACTTGAACAGGATCCCCGCGTGGTGCACGTGGAGCGACGTGGCAAAGTCGCCATGCTCACCGTCGACGGGCCGATCGATTCCGTGGCACAGACCTTGCGGGAGTCCGGTGCGATCCTCGTCGAGCCCATCGACCTGGACCTGACGGAGGTCTTCCGCGCCATGATGGAAAGGGAGGGACTTGCGCGTGCCCAACTCCAGTGGGGCGACGAGTAGCCGCCGCACCGTCTTTGGGATGTCCCCCGCCGCGCGTTACCGCGAACTGCGGGTGAACCGAGCCGTCTACCTCTTGGGACTCCTGCTGCTCTGCGCCCCTTGGGCAGCGTGGTGGAACACTTTATGGAACCAGATGCAGGTCCCTGCGTCCGAGTTCGCCGACGCCTTCCCGAACCCCACAACTCTGCACGCCGCCATGGCCTCGATCCTGCAACAGTTCACCCAAGGGGCGCTTGGCTTTTCCGTCCCGTTCTTCCTCTTCGCCGCCATTGCTCTGGGCCTTGCCCTGTTTGTCAATGACCGCGTGATCGGTGGACTGCTCTACAGTCTGGAGGGGCCGCTCAGGCGCAGTGAGGTGTACGCCGCCAAAGTGCTTTTCGGCACCACTGCCGTCCTGCTCCCTGCGCTCGCGGGAACGGCTGGCATTGCGCTGTTCGCAGTGGCCAGCGGAAACCAAGTCCTCGTGGGCGCGATCCTCTTGCGCGGCCTCTTCTATGCCACGGGAGCGGTCAGCCTGTTCGCCACGGCCCTCGCGATGAGCTGCGCGATGGGTGCCTTTCTCAGCGCCGTCGCTGCGCTCACCTGGGCCGGCCTGCCGTCGCTCTTGCAAAGTTTCGTGTTTAACATATTCCTCATGCCGGCCCAGCCAAGGATGGCCCTCGGCCCGCAAAACTCACTGTTGGCATGGCCCT
Source organism: Bacillota bacterium (assembly GCA_021793215.1). Classification (GTDB taxonomy): domain Bacteria; phylum Bacillota; class Sulfobacillia; order JAJZYS01; family JAJYTV01; genus JAJYTV01. The sequence continues at coordinate 1,916 of JAJYTE010000081.1, read as the reverse complement.
GGCTTGCGCAGCTTGCGATGAACCTTGCCAGCCTCTCGCCGTTTCAGACGAACACGTCTCCCCTTTGGCTGGCCCCCGCATCCCTTGCGCTCGACGCGTGGTTCGTCGTGTGGACGATCCTGCTGCTCTGGCTGGCGTCTGGCTGGTGGCGCCGGGCGCCCTTCGAGCGCCTGGGAGACGCTGTTTTCTTCCCGTTCCTCTGGAACGTCTACTACGCGTTCCTTTCGTTCCTCACCGCCCTCGTGCTGACCGCCCTGCTCACCCAGGGGCGGGTCTATGGAGCCGCCTGGGCTGCGATCTTCTTTGGGCTCTTCGCGGTCGGCTGGTTCTTTTGGAGGTTCGTCATCGTGTCGCACGGGGCGCGCTGGACTCGGCCGAACCCGCGCGGTCCTCTGGACATCTAGGGCACGATCCGGTGGTCGCACGGACCCTTCTATCGGTTGCGAGCAGCCGGTAGAGGAGCAGCCGCACGTGGCAAACGGGCCGCGACACCGCCGCCGGGAGTTGAGCGCACTCGTTCGCGGAGGGCCAGTCTCTACCGGCCAACCAAGAGCTACCCCCAGAGTTTGTCCGGTTATCCCACCCGAAGGCGACGACAAAGACCACCCCGAGCGCGCCGCCCGCCACCTCCGCGCCGACTTTCAAGGACGTCGGCGTCGTGAACGCATGCGATGCCCTGCACAGCATCTACCAGGGCTTCTGCGCCGCTGCGCCCAGCGAGCTTTGGCAAGGCTCGGACGCAATCGTGGAGCGCCAGCAGGTCGTCGTGGGGGAGACGGTCGATGTCCACGGCGCCGTCGGCGTCGACGCGAGCGGCAAGCCCGTCTGGGCCGACGTCTTCGTCCGAGCGCCCTCCGGGAAGACCACGCTGCTGCCCGTCGACAGCCAGGGCGGGTACTCGCAGGAGTACCCGTTCTCGGAGCAGGGAGAGTACGCGTTCGGGCCGGGGTCGTGGTCCCACGACAACCCCGGCGCGAGCTTCCTGGTCGCCTACCGCGCCGTGCCGCCAGAGGAAGCCAGCCTCTTCCCAGCGTCGCGGCAGACGTCCTGGCCGGGCATTTCCATCGCAGCGGTTCCCTTCGGCCAGAAGGGGAGCCTTCCGGTGCGCTTCGTCGACGCGCAGGGGAACCCAGCGCAGGACGTGACGCTGACCGGCACGCAGATGCGCACAGACGGAAGTGGCTACGCCGCGGTGCCCTACGACGTCACGGCGCCCGGCTTCTCGGTGCAGTGCGTCTACGGAGACCTCTGCCTCCAGACGGTGCTGCACGTCGCCATGGCGAACGGCAAGGTCTCGGGGCTTTACCAGATGCAGCCGGACGGCACGGAGGTCTCCGTGCGCACCCTGGCTGTGAACGGCACGTGGCTCGCGAACGCCGCGGACTTCCTGCAGGCGGTGGGGCTGCAGACGAGCAGCTCCGGCAGCGACTTCACGTTCGCGGCCGGCGGCGCGGCGATCCGGCTCGACGCGCAGACGGGGGCCGTGCGCGTCACAGAGCGGCCCGGCAGCAGGTTGACTCCTCCGTCGGAGCCGGTGTCCGTGCATCCGGTGGTGTCGGGCGGGCAGGCGTACCTCAGCCTCCCGGATCTCGCGAAGATCGTGAACCTCGTCGCCTGGGCGCAGCCGCAGCCCGACGGCTCGCTGCTCCTGGCCTTCGTCTCGATGCCGTAGGGCTGGGGCGTCATCGCTGCTGGAGCACGAAGCGGCCCGCCGACGATCGGCGGGCCGCTTCCGTGCATCGCGAGGGGGCGGTTCAGCGCTCCCAGAGGGTGCGGTACGCCTCGGGACGACGCTTCGCCAGGTGGTACTTGTAGCGGACGGGGTTCGGTGCGCCATCGGCGACGCGCCGCGTGTCGACCTCGGCCGAAACGCCCTCGCGCGAGATCTGCCCCACGCCGTCGAAAGTCGGCGCGAA
>JAJYTE010000080.1 GCA_021793215.1 Bacillota bacterium | reverse complement strand
TGACCAGCACCAAGGTCTTCACTACAGCCACTTCCGGCCCCAGCACGCGCGCAAGTGCCTGAATGGCGGTCACCTCGGCGGCCGGCCGCGCTCAAATCCGGGGGCGAATCCGCGAAGTCGGGCTAGCGCATGCGCTTGCCCTCGGGGTGCTGCTGCGTTCGATCGTCGTCGAGCGTGAACCGATCTACCGGGAGGCCGAGACGGTGCATGCCTATGCGGCGAGCCTGTTCGGACTCGAGGAGTCGCAGTTGCGCCAGCTCAGCGACGATCGGCTGGGCCGGGCACTGGAGCGGCTCTACGATGCCGACCGGGCAGCACTGTTGACTGCCGTGGTGCTCGCCGTAGGCCGATCCTTCGGTGTGCGCTTTGACGAGCTGCACAATGATTCGACCTCGATCCGATTCTGTGGACAGTATCGCAAGCAACCGGAGTTGATCCGCGGGCGTCGTCCGGCGCGTCTAGCGTTCGGATTCAGCAAAAATGTTGCGGCGAAAAATATGTGGCGGCAGTTCCCGAGAGAACTGCCGCCGAGCTGCGGGAGTGACGATCTCGCGCACATATATTTCCCATTATAGTCCGCGGAGAAACTCCATGAGGGACGGCATCGGCCCGCGTCGCGCCGGCCTCGGCAGGTCAGTGATGTCGAGGCATGCGAGGGCTTTAGCCTTCATGTCGAGATCGACCTCGGCGTACACGTGGGTTGTGTCCAGCGAGACGTGGCCGAGCCAGGCGCGGATCGTGTTGATATCGACGCCTGCGCGGAGTAAGTGGACCGCGGTGGTGTGCCTCGCGGTGTGCGGGCTCACGCGCTTTGTTGCCAGGCTCGGAATGGTAAGCGAGGCCGTCCTGCCATAGGCGGCAACGAGACGATAAATACCGAACCGTGTCATGGGCTTGCCCGTTCGTCCGCGGAACACTGTATCTTCAGGCGTCCTGCCTGCGAGCAGTGGGCGCAATGCGGCTACGGTCTCGGGCCAGAGTGGGCAGACGCGCCATTTGTTGCCCTTGCCGAGGATCCGCACCGATGGCGAAGTGCCGCGATGCAGGTTGCCGACAGGGAGCCGCGCCGCCTCATCCGCCCGAGCCCCGCTGTTGTACAGGAACAGAAGTATTGCGTGGTCACGGGCTCCGAGGGGCGTACGCCGATCGGGTGTTCGCAAGAGCGCATCGAGCTCTGTCTTCTCGAGGTAGCCGATTACGGTCTTGGCAGCCTTCTTGAAGGGGATGGAGCGGATTTCCATGCACCACGCCAAGTGTTCCGGAGCTCGGGTCCCGATGAAGCGAGCCAGGGCGTGAATCGCGCCAAGACGCTGATTGCGCGTAGCGACACTGCAGTGCCGGTCCCGCTCGACGTGCTCCAGGAATTGACGTACTGCCGAGGGCGAAACCTCCTCGATAGACAGCCGATCGATGCTGACGCCGGATCGACGACTGACGAACGGCAGAAGCAGGGTAAGAGTATCGCGATAGCTCATTTGGGTGTTGTGCGCCAAGTTGCGTTCGACGACGATATGCTCGAGGAGGAACCTCCGAACCCAAGGTGCCAGCAGATTACGGTCAATCACGAGGCACCTCCTGCCCAGCGTACTGAGCAAAGCGTCGACTGGCCTCCTGCAGCAGTTCCGGGGTCATCTGCAGATAGCGCTGGGTCGAGCGGATGTCCACGTGGCCGAGGTAGGTTGCGAGGCGCGGCAATAGCTGCTGGACGTTCTTGCCGGCGCGGTACCACGCCAGCACCCGATGCGCAGCAGCCGTATGTCGCAAGTCGTGCAGACGAGGCGGCCTTGGCTCGCCGGGCGGACAGGTGATCCCGGCTGCGGAGCGAATGCGCTGGAACGTGGTGATGACCTCCTGGTAGTAGAAACCATGTCCCGTACGCGTACAGAGGAACGCGGACCTCTCACCCTCTGGCAGCGCCAACAGGCGACGGCGGTCCAGATACGCCGCCAGATGCCGGGTAAGGCGAGGTCCTATGGCCACGATGCGTGTCTTGTAGAACTTCGTGTCCCGGACTGTGACCAGCCGTCGGACCAAATCGATGTCGCTTACGGTGAGCGAGATGGCCTCGCTCACCCGCAATCCCGTGCCATAGAGCAGCAGGAGCAATGTCCGGTATGTCATTGCCTGCAGAGGGCTCGCGCGGTGCTCGAGCACCGCGGTCGCCTCGAGCAGCCGCTGCAGCTCCGCGGTCGAGTACACATAGGGAGTCTGCGGAGGAGCCAGCTTGGGCGGATGCTCCGGCAACGGCGAGAAGGCGACAAGGTCGTGAGCGAGCGCATACCGATACAGGCCCGCCAGGCAGGCTCTCTTGGTCCTCCACGTCGCTGTCGGCGCACCACGGCCGCGCAGAAAGCGCTCGACGGCAGTAGGGGTGATGTCGGACAGGGGTGCATTGCCTGACTCCCTGACAAACTGACGCAGATACCGCCCCGCTCGGTCGAGCTGCACGCCGAGGGCACGACGTGCTGCCAGATAGGCCTCGACGGCTTCAAGGGCAGTCATGGCAGGTCTCCCAAATCGAAGTCGCCGACTTCCCGCAGGGCGGGCAGATCCACCTTGGTGTAGATCCGGGTAGCGGCAGCGCTGCGGTGTCCGAGGTGATCTCCGATCTCCTTCAGCGTCAGACGGTCGGCGAGGAGCCGCGCCGCGCAGGAATGCCGCAGCGCGTGAGGGCCGAGGTGTGCTGCTTTGATGCCGAGGGCGCGTAATCTCTCGCTCACGACGTGATAGATGGCTCCATCTCCGATCGGCTGATGCGGAGCCTGCAGGCGAATGAAGACCTCGGGGTACGGTACCCTTGGCCGGACCGTATCCACGTAACGGGACAGGACCTCGGCGACGGACCTCTGCAGCGGATACACCTGCGGCTGCCGACGCTTCAGGCGGTGTATCCATAGGCGGCGTCCTGCCCAGTCAATCTGATCGAGCCGGAGGGCGGCCACCTCGCCACGGCGCAGACCGTAGACGGCAAGGAGCATCAGGATCGCCCGATCACGGACGTCGCGGGGGCTGGCGGAGGCAGTGCTTGCCAGGAGCTTGTGGACCTCCTCCCAACTGAGCGCGTAAGGAAGTGACTCAAGCTGGTAGATGCGTGGACCGAGAATCGCATCTGGTAGTCGCCGGGGACATGCTCCTATCGAGGCTGCGTACCGCAGAAACGCCCGCAACCGCGTCGCCATCGACGCCACGGAAATCCGGGACCATCGATCCCCGAAGGTGGCGAAGTAGGCGTCCAGATCATGAGGGCGCAGGCTCGCCAAGTCCCGACCGCTCTGGCCGCACCACCGCAAGAAGTTCGTGGTGCACGAGTTGCGCGCGTGTACGGTCGCCGGACTGAATCCCCGCTCTTGACGCATCCAGGCCAGGTATGACTCCAGATGCGCCGCAAAAGGGATCGACTCTTCCTCAGAGTGCCACCAGCCGAGGAACTTCAGCCATGGTCGGCCGAACTCCAGAAAGACTTGCGCCATCGTCGGGCCTGGCGACGGCCGAGCATGAACGATTTGGTGCAATCTCTCCGCGTTGACACCCTGGCGGTCGCGCGGCACCAGCCGCTTGGCTATCCATAATAAGCACTTTGCGCGCTTGCGCTGTTGGCCAAAGGGCGCACCGCCGGCTGCACAGTGCTGAAGGTATCGTCGTCGCTCTGCAGCGAGCGGACCCGTCTGATGACGCTGCAACGCGGCGTTCTGACGAAAGAGCGTCTGAAACATGGCAGGACTCCCATCGTGAGGAGCTGCCAGCAGACGCCGAACTCTTATGTTGCGTCAATGCCGCGGATGGGACGGAAGAGCACCCTCAGGCGTCACCGCCGCCACATATTTTTTGCCGCAACATTTTTCGAAAAGCCGAACACGATGCGCGGCGGGCGCTGCCCGCGCACCGTCTCGGGCTGCACTCGGTACTGACCGCAGAAGCGGATCGACGTCGAGTCGTTGTGCAGCTCCTCGAACTTCACCGCGAAGC
>JAJYTE010000079.1 GCA_021793215.1 Bacillota bacterium | reverse complement strand
AGGGCGGCGCAGCCGCCCTGCTCCCTTCATTCACAGGATTTGCGGACATAGCCGCGCGTCACGGGGAAACGATAACTAACGAGAGGGGGGTGAGAACACATGGCGCAAGGATCGAACACCAGCAACCGCGCAATTGTACGCGGCGCCGAGGAGCAGCTTGACCGGTTCAAGTACGAGGTCGCCTCGGAGCTCGGCCTGAACGTCCCGCAGGACGGATACTGGGGCGAACTGCCCGCCCGCCAGTGCGGTGCGGTCGGTGGCCACATGGTCCGCCGCATGATCGAAATGGCGGAGCAGCAGCTCGCAGGCGGCCGGCACTGAGCTGGGAAGATCGGAACCGCCGCGGACGGGTGCGCAATCGCCCGTCGCGGCGGCTTCTTCGCGTGGTGCGCTCCGGCACGGTAGAGTAGTATGGTACGAGCGTCTCTTCTGTCCGGGGGAGTCGCCTATCTCGGCCGGGGGTCGTCTTCGCGTCCTCCGCGAGGTCCAATTGGTAAGGAGGATGCCCGTGGACGCATCGCCCGCTTCGCCTCCGGCGAAGCTCAAAGACCTTTCGGCTCCCGAGGCCCTGTCTCTGCTCGCGGCGAACCCCGCCCTGCGTATCGTCGACGTTCGCACGCCAGCCGAGTTCCACGCGGGCCACATCGAGGGAGCGCTGCTCGCACCGCTCGGCAAGACCGCGCACAGCGTGGACGGCTGGCCGGTAACGACGCCGATCCTGCTCGTCTGCCACAGCGGACACCGCAGCCATGTCGCAGGCACCCAGTTGCTGCGACTCGGCTTTCAGGACGTAAGCCACATCGCAGGCGGCATGATCGCCTGGAAGCGCTCCGGAGCGCCGCTCACACGGGAGTAAGGGCCTATCGGTGCCGCAGCGAGGGCACTGCGATGATCAGCGCGACGAGCGCAACGAGCGCGATCCATGCGGTCGGGTGGCCGAAGTTCAGGGTCCAGCCGACCCCGAAGCGGCGCGGCACGAGGAACGCAGGATCGGATCGGTTGAAGTAGATCGCTCCGCCGATCCAGCCCGCATCGTCGTCGCGGTGGACGCGTCCCGTTGCCTCTTCCGCCTGCCCGGCGGCCATCCGGTTGCCTCCCTGTCCGACGCGTACCCCTGCCCACACGGCGTACGCGGTTACGATGAGCACCGGCGCCACGTTCAGCATCGGGTTGTACGCTGGTCCGACGGCCCACATCCGCAGCGATCCGAGCAGTAGCGAGATGTCGACACCGATGGCGAGCACTACCAGCATCTGGGTCATGACAACCTGGAACGCTCGGTGGCGCGCGAGCGAGGCGACCGGTGCCGCGGGATCTAGGTCTTGGCGCATCCGCGGCTGCACGTACCCCAATAGCGCCAGTCCGGCCGTCTGCACAATCTGCACGATGACCAGAAGGAACGCGCTCAGCGGCGACTTCGCGGAGAAGCCGTTCGCCTTGCCGTTCGCTCCGAAATGGGTCGGGAGAATGGCGGGAAGCTGTGCGTAGTGCGCCACGCCGATCCAGGCGGTTGCCGCGATCACTAGGGCGGCGACGGCCAGAAGACCCCAGGGGTAACGCCGCAGCGACGCGGGCGCGCCCACCTGCGCAACGGTGGCCGTCCGCTGTCCTGCGTACCAGTCTCCCTTCAGCTTCGCCGCACGCACGGCGCGGTGGGCGACGTAGAAGTTCCCGTACGCCACCAGTAGGAAGAGGGCCGGCAAGCCCGCCGCGACGATCGGGCTCGTATTCAGCAGGGCAAGGGCGATCCCCGCGAGCGTCAACGGAGCCAGCACCTGTCGGTAGGTGCGCTTCGCGGCACTGACTGCGGGATCGCGCTCCCGCCCCGGCGGCACCCGCACGCCGAAAGGCAGCGTCGGGTGGACCGCATCCGGCATCCAGTAGTAGCCGCAGCCGAGCAACAGGAGCAAGACGGCATCAATCCATGCAATCATCGCGCGTCGGCCTCCTTGGGCGCGTGCAGTCTACCTGCTACGCGAGCGAATCCTTGGGTTCGGCCGCTCGGCCGAACCCCTGAGTGGCCTCCCGGCACGCCGTGACGATCTCCTCGCTGGACATTCCCTTGGCGTAGGCTGCGGCGAGCAGGACCCGAAGTTCCGCGTGCCACTCTGCGTTCGGTGGACCGCGGCGGACGTGCACGGAGGCACCGACCTTGCGGCCGACCTGGAGATAGCCCTCCTGCCGCAGCAGGTCGTAGGCGCGTGCAACGGTGTGGAAGTTCAGCCCGAGGTCCACCGCGAGTTGGCGCGTCGTTGGCAAGCGGGTGCCCTCGCCGATCTCGCCGCGCGCAATCGCCTCGACGACCTGGTCGCGCAGCTGCTGGTATACCGGGCGGTGGTCTGCATCCTCCACGTAGAGGAACACGGGCATCCTCCTCACACGTATGTTATATGGTCTATATAACAAAATGGCAAGACCGGCGGTCTCGCGCCGGTCTTGCCATAGCCCCCTATGAGTACAGGCCGAACTCCCCGATCTCGATCCCCGGTTGCAGGCTCGTGTTCAGCGCACCTGCGATGAGTCTCGAGAGGTCCTCGATCTGGGCATCGATCTCCTTCGGTGTAACCATCAGGTCTCCCACCGACTCTCCGAGCACCTGCGCGAACAGGGCGTCTTTGTGCTTGTCATAGAGTTCGTCGAGGATCTCGTAGAACTGCACCTCGTCCTTGAGTTCGGCGATCAACTTCTCGACCGTGTCCCGAGCGATCGTCACCGCATGCACGACGGTAGGCACACCGATCGCGATCACGGGAACGCCGAGGCTTTCCCGGTTCAGCGCCGTCCGGTGGTTGCCCACGCCGGATCCGGGCTGGATGCCGGTGTCGGCGATCTGGATCGTGCTTGCGATGCGCTCCACGCTTCGGGCGGCGAGTGCGTCCACCGCGACGACGAAACTCGGCTGGACCTGCTCCACGATGGCGCGCACGATGTCGCCGGTCTCGATGCCCGTGAGGCCGAGAACGCCGGGCGCCACCGCCGCGACCGGCCGCATGTGGCGCTGCACGTCCGCCGGTACGACCTTCTTGAGGTGCCGCGTCACCAGAAGGCGTTGCACGACCTGCGGGCCCAGCGCGTCCGGCGTCGCCTGCCAGTTGCCGAGGCCCACGACCAGGGCCTCTCCCAGCGCCTTCTCTCGCGCGGGGAAAAGATCGGCCAGTTCCCTGCTCAGTCGCTTGCCCACCGCTTGGGAGTGCTCCCGGTCGTGCCTTCGCAAGGCGCGTGACTCGAACGTGATGTAGCGTCCGATCGGCTTGCCGACCGCCTTCGCTCCCTCCGGCGTCTCAACGACGACTTCCGTGACGCTGAGGTCGCCTTCCCGCGACTCTGTACGCCGAACGCCGGGAATGCTCTCCGCTGCGCCTCGCGCATCGTCGTGGCGCTCGATCGCGAGGTCGGTGCGATAGCTCGCCACCTCATCGCCTCCGGCTCCTTAGTCTGGCGAGCGCAAAGAGAGCCCATGCGCCGCAGGACAGTTGACTCCTGCGTGCTCTGGCTGAGGCAACGTGAGTCGGCAGGAATCTGACGCTGCCGCTAGAAAACCCTCAACCTGAAAGGAGGTGATGGAGCAATGGCATGTACGGTTGGGGTGGATCGCGCCGACTGCTCCGTCGCCGACCGAATGGTGCAGGAGTTGCCGCAGCGGTAGGATCCGGCTTCGCGAGCAGAACCGCGCGGTCCACGCCTCCCGTTTCCGGACTGTGGTCCGAGGAGGCGTGGACTTCCTCTTTGCTTGGCGTCGAACCGATCCGGAGGAGGTTGCCATGGAGACCAACCGCTTCATCGACCACATCGACCTGCGAGTACGCGACTGCACTGCGTCGACGCCGTTCTACGACGTGTTCATGGGCGCGCTCGGCTTGCAGAGGATCACACCCGACGGCCTCGAATCGTGGGCCGGCTACGCGTACGAAGACGCCGAGCCGATGCCGTTCCCATTCTTCGGCCTGTTGCCGGCACCAGACCACCGGCCAGACGCGAGTCGCATCGCCTTCGCTGCGGGCTCTCGGGAAGAGGTCGACCGCGTGGCGAGGGCCGTGTCCGCCGCGGGAGCAAAGGCGGTCGAGGGCCCGGAGTTGTGCACCGAGTACCACACAAGCTACTACGCCGTGTTCTTCGACGATCC
>JAJYTE010000078.1 GCA_021793215.1 Bacillota bacterium | reverse complement strand
AGCTCGTGGTGCCGACTCGCCACTCGGGATCCGGGTACGCGAACGAGGTGCTATCGGCGCCGGTCACCGGGGGCTCCTCGGCGAGCGAACCGTCGTTGTATGATGCCGCGGTGCCGCTCGCCTCTGGCGAGAGGTAGAAGGCGCGACCCGTCACACCCTCGGGCGGCCACGCAGACGCATCGCGGTAGCGTCCCGCCCGCTGGACGAACACCCGGACCGCCGAGCCACCCTCGGCGCCGTTCTCCACGCCCTTCAGGTGGTGCTCGTACCAAGGCAGGACGACTTCTTCATGGAACTGCTCGCTCGCGTAGGTGGTCTGCACCTCCCACGGCGATCGCGCCGGGATGAGCATCAGTTTCTTCGGCCCGCCGACGCGCCGAAACCCCTCGACGTTGCCACGCATGTGCAGCGGGCCCTTCGCCCAGTTCCCGATCGAGAGCACCGGGATGTCGACTCCGTCGAGTTCCCAGAAGGGTGCGCGCCTGCGGTGCCATTCATCGTCGAATGGGTGGGCGTACATGTCCGGGACCAGCCGGTCTCGCCCACCGCCCGTGATCTCGTGTCCCTGCGTCTGGTGCTGCAGCATCACGGTCGCGGCCCAGGTGGTACCGAAGCCGAGGTCCGGGATGCCCCCCTTGTACATCCAGTCGCGGTAGAGGTCCGTGGAGCCATCGAACGCGACGATCGTCCGAAGGTGCGGTGGGCGCACCCGGGCTGCGTTCCACTGGCTCCAGCAGAAGTACGACTGCCCGATCATGCCGATGCGGCCCGTGGAGAAGTCCTGCGCGGCCAGCCACTCGATCACGTCGGCGATCGCTTCCCCCTCGCGCCGCGAAACCGGGTCCCACACGCCCGACGAGCGCCCTGAACCCGGCACATCCATCCAGACGTAGGCGTAGCCGTGGCGCAGGTAGAACTCGATGGGTCCGCTCTCGCGGAAGGGGTACTGAGGGTGCACAGGCAGGTGCGCGAGCGCCTTCTGGTACGGTGATGCGGCGAGCAACACCGGGTAGGGACCCTGGGAACTTGGAAGGTACACGTCGGCGCGCACCGTGTCTCCGTAGCGGGTGCGCACCTCGATCTCCGTCGGCGTCAATGTGGAACCCCCTCCGCCTCACACCATGCGATTACACCGAAAGCGTTTCGGGTTGCCGACCAGCGCGTCAAGCAGGACAAGGTCCTCGCCGCGCAGAATCCATCTCACCACACGGTCGTTTGTTCCGCATTGCGGGCGTCACGGAAGTCGGCGGCGTCGTGCTCACCCCGCGCGACGGGCCGTCCACGACAATTCGCGAATCGGCCGCCCGGTCTCATGCCGGGCGGCCGATTTTGTTGAGGGAAGTTCATTTGTGGGAGCCTCAGTCGCCGCCGCCCAGCGCGGGCAGCACGCCGTGCCGCCGCGGCCAGAAGGCGTGGCGGCCGAGGAGCGTGACGAGCGCCGGCACGATGAACGTGCGCACGACGAGGGTGTCGAGCAGCACCGCGCTGACGAGCCCGATCGCGAGCGTCTGCAGGATCTCGAAGGGGCTGACGACGAGCGCCGCGACGACCGCGACCATGATCAGCCCCGCCCCCGTGATCATCCCTCCGGTGGTCCCCACCGCGTGCCGCGCCGCGTGGCGTGGCTCGTCGCCATGCCCGAGGCGCTCCTGGATGCGGTGCAGCAGGATCACCTGGTAGTCCATCGAGAGACCGAACAGTAGGACGAAGACGATCGGCGCGACGGCGAGGTTCAAGGGCTCGGGCGTCACTCCGAACGCGCCGCGCACGATCACGGTGACGAGAACCCCCGCGGTGGCGGCGGTGACGAGCGCGTTCAGCGCGACGCCGAGGGCCGCCTGCAGCAGCGAGCCGGTCGCGAGCCAGAGCACCAGGAGCGCGATCAGCACCACGGCCCCCGCCATGGCTGGCAGCCGAGAGACGAGAAAGCTTTGGAACTCCTGCATCGCCGCGACCTGCCCCCCGATCGTCGCCTTGGCGCCCTTCACCCGCGAGAGCTGGTGCTGCATGCGTGAGAGCAGGCCCGCGGTGGCCGCGCTGTCCGGCCCCGACTTTGAGGTGACGAACAGGTCGACGCCGTGCGGCCCGCTGATGAAGGCGCGCAGCGGGCTCTTCGGCTGCGCCGCACTCGCCGCGAGGAGCTCCGGAGTGGCCGATCCACTCGGCGACGTGACCTGCGCGACGCCCGAAAGCGCCTGCAGCTGGCCCGTGACGTCGGAGACGATCGTCCATGCCGCGGCCGTCGTGACGTCCGGCTGCAGCGCGAGCGCGACGACGAAGGGCGCGATGTGGCCCGCCCCCTGCACCTGCTGCTCGACCGCCTGCGCCCTCGCGAGCGGCGCGCCCGTCGGCAGCATCGCGGCGAGGTTCGCCGGCATGCCGGCGCGCAGGGCGGGGGCGGCGATCGCCGGCACGGCGAGCACCAGGAGCCCGAGCGCCAGCGCGAGGCGCGGACGCGACGTGGCCCAGTGCGCCAGGATGCGCCAGAGGCGCCACTCCGGCATGGCGAAGGCGATGCGCCCGACGCTCACCCGCTTGCCCATCACGCGCAGCAGCGCCGGCAGGAGCGTGTGGGTCACGAGCAGCACCGAACCGACGGCGACGCCGCCCCCAATCGCCATGCCGCGCCAGTAGTCGGTGCCCCCGATGATCAGGGCCGCGACGGCCAGAGCGACGGCCAGACCAGAGAAGAGCACGGAGCGGCCCGATGTGCGCATCGCGAGCGAGACCGCCTCTTCCACGGGGTGGCCGGCCTCGACATGGCTGCGGAAGCGCGTCGCGACGAAGAGGGCGTAGTCCACCCCGACGCCGAGCGCGAGGAAGGTCACGATCTGCAGCAGGTAGACGGAGAGCGGCACGTACCGCTCCACCAGAGCGACGATCGCAAGCGTGAGGAGGGTCCCCGCCCCGGCCGTGATCAGCGGAAGAAGCGCAGGCAGCACCGCGCCGAACACGAGCAGCAGCAGGATCAGCAGCGCCGGGACGGCCACCACCGTGCTCGAACTGAAGGCACCGATCGCCTGCTGGCTGACGGCGTGGCCGATGCTCTGGCCGTTGACCGCCGTCTCCCCGGCCTTCGCCTGCGCCGCGAGCCGGCGGAAGCGGGTGGCCGCTGCCTGACTTTGGCCGGGGACGAGCACGAAGGAGCGCGGCCCGATCCGGTGCAGCCACGCTTGCGGCATCCCCGCGGCGCGCGCGATGCGCTGGATGCTCGACTGCGAGAGGCCGGTGACCAAGGTGGTGGGCACGGCGGACGGCTGCGTGAGGTGCGACACGGTGGCGTCGGCGGCCGCGGCGGCGCTATTCGGCGCCTGGAAGCCACCCGAGCTGAGGTGTGACGCGACCTGGCCCAAGAGCGGCGCAGCGGACGCGAGCAGCGCGAGCCAGAGCGCGATCACCAGCCAGGGGCGCCTCGCCATCAGCGGCACAGTGCACCGTCCTTCCTCGCCGTCTTCGGACCTCCCGCGGGCTCGGCGCCCGGGCTTAATCGGCCTTCAACATGGCACGTCCGCACGTGACTTGCAAGGTCGCCGACTGGGAATTTGCAGGCACGCGCGATGTGTGCCTGCTTCGGCTGCCTTAGATGATCTCTCGCATGTCAACAGCCAAAGGGTGCCCCGTTCACCTGCCATCGGGCGCATTTTCTGGCACCGTCGGCAGGTGCAGGAACGCCTCCTGTGGCATCGATCGGCACCGAGTCGCGCCGAAACGTGACGGGTCGCCGCGCTCGCCGACGACAGAAGGGTCCAGTGACAATCATCAGACAGCGCGCGGTGTTGATCTTCTGCTTCCGGCTTCTCGCCCTGGGCCTAGGATGTTTGAGGTCTCATCCCAGCCGTAGCCGAGTTGCCAGAGTGCGACGTAGATCTCCGCGGCGCCGTAGCCCCAGTACTGCAGCACCCTGCCGACGCGGATGGGGCCGTACCCCCCGTGCTCCATGGCTTGCGTGGCGCTCTCCTGGTCGCCTGTCATGGTCACGAGGCTCTCGGCGACGGCTACGTCCAAAGACTTTGAGGTGGTGGCTGCGAAGGCGTTCATGGACATAAGTACGCCGCGGCGATCTGGTCTGCGTTCTGGCTGAGCGGTGCCGCCTGCAGTGCCCTCGCCCTCGGGACCGGCAACAGCGTGGACTTCGTCGCCATCAGCATGGCGCATGC
>JAJYTE010000039.1 GCA_021793215.1 Bacillota bacterium | reverse complement strand
CGCCTTGCCAGACCGCGACAGCACCCGCGTGATCGCCGCCGTCAGCGTCGTCTTCCCGTGGTCCACGTGCCCGATCGTCCCCACGTTCACGTGCGGCTTCGTCCGCTCGTACTTCTTCTTTCCCATCACAAACAGCCTCCTTGCCTACCTTCGGTTCAGGCCTTGCCCCCGCTGCGGGCCTTCTGGATCTCCTCGGCGATGTTCTTCGGCACCTGGTCGTAGTGGTCGAACTGCATGGTGTAGGTGCCACGCCCCTGCGTCTTGGACCGGAGGTCCGTCGCGTAGCCGAACATCTCGCCCAGCGGTACGAAGCCGTGGATCGCCTGCGCGTTGCCGCGCGCCTCGAGCCCATCAATGCGCCCGCGCCGCGAGTTCAGGTCGCCGATCACGTCGCCCATGTACTCCTCGGGAACGACAACCTCGACCTTCATCACCGGCTCGAGCAGCGCAGGGTTCGCCTTGCGCGCACCCTCCTTGAAACCCATCGACGCGGCGATCTTGAACGCCATCTCGGACGAGTCGACGTCGTGGTAGGAGCCGTCGAAGACTTCCACCTTGATGTCCACCACGGGGTAGCCGGCCAGGACGCCGTTCTCCATGGCTTCGCGCACGCCCGCCTCGATCGCCGGGATGTACTCCCTGGGCACGACACCGCCGACGACCTTGTTCTCGAAGACGAAGCCCGCGCCCGGCTCCTGCGGCGCGATCCGCAGCCAGCAGTGGCCGTACTGGCCGTGGCCGCCCGTCTGTCGGACGAACTTGCCCTCGGCCTCCACGGCGCGCTGCAGCGTCTCCTTGTACGCGACCTGCGGCTTGCCGACGTTCGCCGCCACCTTGAACTCCCGCAGCAGGCGGTCGACGATGATCTCGAGGTGCAACTCGCCCATCCCCGAGATGATCGTCTGGCCCGTTTCGGTGTCGGTGTACATGCGGAACGTCGGGTCTTCCTCCGCCAGCTTGGCCAGCGAAGCGCCCAATTTGTCCTGGTCGGCCTTCGTCTTCGGCTCAATCGCCTGGGAGATGACCGGCTCAGGGAACGTCATGGCCTCCAGCAGGATCGGCGCGTCCTCCGAGCACAGCGTGTCGCCGGTGCTGGTGTCCTTGAGGCCCACGGCAGCGGCGATGTCGCCGGCCAGCACCTCCTGGATCTCCTCCCGGTGGTTCGCGTGCATCTGCAGGATGCGGCCGACGCGCTCGCGCTTGCCCTTCGTCGAGTTGTAGACGTAGGAACCCGCGGCGAGCTTGCCGGAGTAGACCCGGAAGAAGGCGAGCTTGCCCACGTACGGGTCTGTCATGATCTTGAAGGCCAGCGCGGAGAAGGGACCATCGTCGGTGGCCTCGCGCAACGCGTTCTCCTCCGAGTCGGGCAGGAGCCCCTGCACCGGCGGGATGTCGAGCGGCGACGGCAGGTAATCGACGACGGCGTCGAGGAGGGGCTGTACGCCCTTGTTGCGGTAGCTGGTGCCGCAGAGCACCGGCGAGATCTTCGAGGTGACCGTCCCGTGGCGCAGACCGCGCTTCAGTTCGTCCACCGTGAACTCCCCGCCCTCGAGGTAGCGCTCGAGCAGTTCCTCGTCGAACTCCACGGCGGCCTCGACGAGCTTCTCGTGGTACTCCTTCGCCTGCTCCATCAGCTCCGCCGGAATCTCGGCGTCCTCGACCTTCTGGCCGAGGTCGTCCCCGTAGACGATCGCCCGCATGCTCACGAGGTCGACGATGCCCCGGAAGCCGTCCTCCACGCCGATCGGCAGCTGGATCGCCACCGGCCGCGCGCCGAGGCGCTCCACCATCATGTCGATCGTATGGAAGTAGTCGGCGCCGACGATGTCCATCTTGTTGACGTAGGCGATGCGCGGAACGCGGTAGCGGTCGGCCTGGCGCCAAACCGTCTCCGACTGGGGCTCGACGCCACCCTTCGCATCGAAGACGGCGACTGCGCCGTCGAGGACCCGCAGGCTGCGCTCGACCTCCATCGTGAAGTCCACGTGTCCGGGCGTATCGATAATGTTGATGCGGCAATCGTGCCAGAAGCACGTCGTAGCAGCGGAGGTGATGGTGATCCCCCGCTCCTGCTCCTGGACCATCCAGTCCATCGTCGCCGCACCCTCATGCACTTCGCCCATACGGTGCAGGCGTCCCGTGTAGAAGAGGATGCGCTCTGTCGTCGTCGTCTTCCCGGCATCGATGTGGGCCATGATGCCGATGTTGCGCACCCGCTCCAGCGGATGCGTCCGGGGCACGGCCGTTGGCTTGCCCCCGGCGGAACTCATCTACCTCACCTCACCAGCGATAGTGTGCGAACGGCCGGTTGGCCTCTGCCATGCGGTGAACTTCTTCCTTGCGCTTCACAGCGCCGCCGGCGCCCTGCGAGGCTTCGACCAGCTCGCGCGCGAGCCGTTCGACCATCGAGCGCTCGGAACGCGCCCGGGAGTAGTTGATCAGCCAGCGCAGCGCGAGCGACGTCCTGCGTTCCGGCCGCACCTCGACGGGCACCTGGTAGGTGGATCCGCCGACCCGGCGCGGCTTCACTTCGACCATCGGCATCGCGTTCTTCACGGCCGCCTCGAAGATCTCGAGGGCCGGTTTCTCGCTGAGTTCCTCCGCGCGCTGCAGTGCAGCGTACAGGGTCCTCTGCGCCAGCGACTTCTTCCCGTCGTACATCAACTTGTTGGTCAAGCGGGTCACCATCTCGCTCTGGTACACCGGATCCGGCGCAACCGAGCGCTGGGGAACCCCTCCCTTTCGCGGCACGCTGCGGCCTCCTTACTTCTTGCCCGGGCGCTTCGCGCCGTACTTGCTGCGGGCTTGCATCCGCTTCTGCACTCCGGCGGCGTCGAGCGCGCCGCGCACGATGTGGTAGCGCACACCCGGAAGGTCCTTGACGCGGCCTCCGCGCACGAGCACCACGGAGTGCTCCTGTAGGTTGTGGCCGATTCCCGGAATGTAGGCCGTCACCTCGATGCCGTTCGTGAGACGCACACGGGCGATCTTGCGCAGCGCCGAGTTCGGCTTCTTCGGCGTCGTCGTCCGCACCTGGGTGCAAACGCCGCGCCGCTGCGGCGAACCCTGTAGCGCCGGAGCCTTCGACGACGGACGGCCGACGCCGCGGCCATGGCGTACCAGCTGACTAATGGTCGGCACTCTCAATCCCTCCTCCGATCAGCGCGGCGGCTGCCGCACCGACATCGATGCCGCAGGCACGCCCCAAAAGTTGCATGCTCTCTACCTCGACCACCTCGACACCCGCGTCCTGGGCCCGTTCGATGACGGGCCCGCGGACGTGTTCGTCAGCATCCTGCGCGATGTAGACGCGGAGCGCATCGCCGGCGGCCAGGTGCTTGAGCGTCTCCTTGGCGCCCACCGCACGGCGGCGGGCCTGCTTGAGGTCTTCCACGAAGCGCCCTCACTCCCGAAGACAGACACTCGTATAGTGTACTGTCGGCTAAAAACGCTGTCAATCCGCGGTTTCGAGGCCGATGTCGCTGATCACTTCCGCATCGCCCGCCGCCATCGCGCCGTTCTCCGGCGCATAGGCGACGCGAATCTCGCGATAGCGGGACATGCCTGTGCCGGACGGCACCAGCTTGCCGATGATCACGTTCTCCTTGAGTCCCAGAAGCGGGTCCGACTTGCCGTTGATCGCGGCCTCCGTCAGGACGCGAGTCGTCTCCTGGAAAGAGGCAGCCGAGAGGAAGGAGTCGGTCGCGAGCGATGCCTTCGTGATGCCGAGCAGCACGGGGCGCGCCACGGCAGGTTCCCCGCCGGCCGCAAGCGCTTCGCGGTTGGCCGCCTCGAACTCGAAGATGTCGATCAACCCGCCCGGCAGAAGCTCTGCGTCGCCGGAGTCCTCGATCTTCACCTTTCTGAGCATCTGACGGACCATGACCTCGATGTGCTTGTCGTTGATGTCGACGCCCTGCAGGCGGTAGACGCGCTGCACCTCGTGCAGCAGGTAGACCTGCACGCCGCGCAGTCCGCGCACGCGCAGGAGGTCGTGGGGGTTGATGGAGCCCTCGGTGAGCACGTCGCCCGGCGTCACCTCGCCACCGTCGCGCACCGCGAGGCGCGCGCCGTAGGGGACCGCGTAGGTCTGCACCTCGCCGTCCGCCGCGGTGACGTCCGCCTCGCGGCGGCCCTCCAGGTCGCGGATCCGCACCCGGCCGGCGAGCTCCGTGATCACCGCCTGGCCCTTCGGCTTGCGGGCCTCGAAGAGCTCCTCGACGCGTGGCAGACCCTGGGTGATGTCGTCGCCGGCGACGCCGCCGGTGTGGAACGTACGCATCGTCAGCTGAGTGCCCGGCTCGCCGATCGACTGGGCGGCGACGATGCCGACCGCTTCTCCGACGTCGACGAGCGAGCCCGTCGCGAGGTTGCGGCCGTAGCATGCCTGGCAGACGCCGTAGCGCGACTTGCAGGTCAGCACCGAACGGATCGGCACTTCCTTGATGCCGGAGGCGACGATCGCGTCCGCCGCTGGCTCCTCGATCATCGTGCCGACCGCCGCAAGCACCTCTCCCGTCTCGGGGTGCACGATGTCTCGAACCGCCGTGCGGCCGGCGATGCGGTCGGCAAGCGACTCGATCACCTCGGTGCCATCGCGGATCTCGCCGACGACGATGCCCGCGTGCGTGCCGCAGTCCTCCTCGCGGACGATCACGTCCTGCGAGACGTCCACGAGACGACGGGTCAGGTAGCCGGAGTCCGCGGTGCGCAGCGCGGTGTCCGCGAGTCCCTTGCGCGCACCGTGGGTCGAGGTGAAGTACTCGAGCACCGTGAGGCCCTCGCGGAACGAGGCGCGGATCGGCAGCTCGATGATCCGGCCCGACGGGTCGGCCATCAGGCCGCGCATGCCCGCGAGCTGCGAGATCTGCTGCACGTTACCGCGCGCACCCGAGATGGCCATCATGTACACAGGGTTGAACTCGTTGAGGCTGTGCATGAGCGCGCTCGTGACTTCCTTCTTGGCCCAGTCCCACACGTCGATGACGCGCTGGTAGCGCTCGTCGTTCGTGATCAGACCGCGCCGGAACTGGCCCTCGATCTTCTCGACGCGCGACTCCGCGTCCCGCAGGATCGCTTCCTTGTCCGCAGGCACCTGGATGTCGGAGATGCCGATCGTCGTTCCGGCGACCGTCGCGTAGTGGAATCCGAGTTCCTTGATGCCGTCGAGCACGTTCGCCGTCTGCGCGGTGCCGAAGCGGCGGTAGGTCTCCGCGACCAGCGAGGAGAGCTCCTTGCGCCCGACGACGCGGTTCTGGTAGCCGAGCTCCGGCGGCAGCTTCTCGTTGAAGATCAGGCGGCCGAGCGTCGTCTCGAGGCGGCTGCCGTCCTCACGGCGCACCGTCACCTTCGCGTGGAGGTCGAGTTCCTGCGCCTGGTAGGCCCTGAGCGCCTCATCGATCCCGGTGAGGAACATGCCCTCCCCGCGCGCGCCCTTGCGCTCGATCGTCAAGTAGTAGCAGCCGAGCACCATGTCCTGGGTCGGCGTCACCACCGGGTGCCCGTCCTTCGGGTTCAGGATGTTGTGCACCGAGAGCATCAGCACGCGGGCTTCCGCCTGCGCCTCCGCCGACAACGGCACGTGGACGGCCATCTGGTCGCCGTCGAAGTCGGCGTTGTACGCCGTACAAACGAGCGGGTGGATCTTGATCGCGCGACCCTCGACGAGGATCGGCTCGAACGCCTGGATGCCCAACCGGTGCAGGGTCGGCGCACGGTTCAGGAGCACCGGGTGCTCCCGGATGACGTCCTCGAGGACGTCCCACACCTCGGCGCGGGCGCGCTCCACCATGCGCTTGGCGGACTTGATGTTGTGCGCGAATCCATCCTTCACGAGCCGCTTCATCACGAACGGCTTGAAGAGCTCGAGCGCCATCTCCTTCGGCAGGCCGCACTGGTGCAGCTTGAGCGTCGGTCCTACGACGATGACGGAACGCCCGGAGTAGTCGACGCGCTTGCCCAGAAGGTTCTGGCGGAAGCGCCCCTGCTTGCCCTTCAGCATGTCGGAGAGCGACTTCAGCGGGCGGTTGCCCGGGCCGGTGACCGGCCGGCCGCGCCGCCCGTTGTCGATCAGGGCGTCGACGGCCTCCTGCAGCATGCGCTTCTCGTTGCGCACGATGATGTCCGGCGCGCCGAGGTCGAGGAGGCGCTTGAGGCGGTTGTTGCGGTTGATCACCCGGCGGTAGAGGTCGTTGAGGTCCGACGTCGCGAAGCGGCCGCCGTCCAGCTGCACCATCGGGCGCAGGTCCGGCGGGATCACGGGGATGACGTCGAGGATCATCCAGTCCGGGCGGTTGCCGGACTGACGGAACGCCTCCACCACCTCAAGTCGGCGGATGGCGCGGATGCGGCGCTGGCCGGACGAGGAGCCGAGCTCCTGGCGCAGGTCGACCGCCATCTGGTCGAGGTCCATCGCCTCCAGGAGCTCCTTGACCGCCTCGGCGCCCATGCCGGCGCGGAACCCCTGGCCGTACTTCTCACGGTACTCGCGGTACTCGTTCTCGGTAAGGAGCTGCTTCTCCATCAGCGGCGTGGTACCCGGGTCGATGACGATGTAGCTCGCGAAGTAGAGGACCTTCTCCAGCGAGCGCGGCGACATGTCGAGGATCAGCCCCATGCGCGAGGGGATGCCCTTGAAGTACCAGATGTGCGACACGGGCGCGGCGAGCTCGATGTGTCCCATGCGCTCGCGGCGCACCTTGGCGCGCGTGACCTCGACGCCGCAGCGGTCGCAGACGATGCCCTTGTAGCGCACCCGGCGGTACTTGCCGCAGTGGCACTCCCAGTCGCGCGTCGGTCCGAAGATCTTCTCGCAGAAGAGCCCCTCGCGCTCCGGACGCAGCGTGCGGTAGTTGATCGTCTCCGGCTTCTTCACTTCACCCTTGGACCACTCGCGGATCTGCTCCGGAGAGGCCAGGCCGATGCGCATCGAGTCGAAGTAGTTGACGTCGATCGTCCGCGTGACGCCAGGGTTCATTCCTGACCCTCCTCCGTCTCGTCGAGCCCCGGATCCTCCAGCTCTTCCTCGATCGGCCCAGGCTCAGCCTGGGCGGACTCTCCCTCGTCGTCGAGCGCAATCGGCGCTTCCATGAGCGCAGGCTCCCCGCGTACGTCGAGGTCGAGGTCACGGGCCGTCTCGACGATGTCGTCGTCGAACTCACGGATCTCGATCTCGTTTTGCTCCTCGTTCAGCACCTTGACGTCGAGCCCCAGGCTCTGGAGCTCCTTCATCAGCACCTTGAACGATTCCGGCACACCGGGCTCCGGTACGTTCTCGCCCTTGACGATCGCCTCGTAGGTGCGCACGCGTCCGACGACGTCGTCGGACTTGACCGTCAGCAGCTCCTGCAGGGTGTAGGCGGCGCCGTACGCCTCGAGCGCCCACACCTCCATCTCGCCGAAGCGCTGGCCGCCGAACTGCGCCTTGCCGCCCAGTGGCTGCTGCGTCACGAGCGAGTAGGGGCCCGTAGAGCGCGCGTGGATCTTGTCGTCGACGAGGTGGGCGAGCTTCAGCATGTAGACGTACCCGACCGTGACCTCGTTGTCGAAGGGTTCGCCGGTGCGACCGTCGCGTAGGCGCGTCTTGCCGTTCTGCGGCAACCCCGCCTCCGAGAGCTGGGCGAGGATGTTCTCCTCGTTCGCGCCGTCGAAGACCGGCGTCGCCATGTGCAGTCCGAGCGCGTGGGCCGCCCAGCCGAGGTGCGTCTCGAGCACCTGGCCGATGTTCATACGGGACGGCACGCCGAGCGGGTTCAGCACGATCTCGACCGGGGTGCCGTCGGGCAGGAAGGGCATATCCATCTCGGGCAGGATGCGCGCGACGACGCCCTTGTTGCCGTGACGGCCGGCCATCTTGTCGCCCTCGGAGATCTTGCGCTTCTGGGCGATGTAGACCCGCACCAGCTCGTTCAGCCCCGGTGCGAGTTCGTCGCCGTTCTGGCGCGAGAACACCTTGACGTCGACGATGATGCCGCTCTCGCCGTGCGGAACCCTGAGCGAGGTGTCGCGCACCTCGCGCGCCTTCTCGCCGAAGATCGCGCGCAGCAGGCGCTCCTCCGCCGTCAGCTCCGTCTCGCCCTTCGGCGTCACCTTGCCGACCAGGATGTCGCCCGGTCGCACCTCTGCACCGACGCGGATGATCCCGCGGTCGTCCAGGTCCTTCAGGACGTCCTCGCCGACGTTCGGGATGTCGCGGGTGATCTCTTCGGGGCCGAGCTTGGTGTCCCGCGCCTCGCACTCGTACTCCTCGATGTGGATCGAGGTGAAGACGTCCTCTCGGACGGCCTTCTGGGAGATCAGGATGGCGTCCTCGTAGTTGTAGCCCTCCCAGGGCATGAACGCGACCAGGATGTTGCGACCGAGCGCCAGCTCCCCATTGTCCGTCGCGGGGCCGTCGGCGATCACCTCGCCCTGCGCGACCTCCTGGCCGAGGTGCACGATCGGGCGCTGGTTGATGCACGTGCCCTGGTTCGAGCGAACGTACTTCAGGAGCTTGTAGGTGTCGGTGTCCCCCTGGGGCGTGCGGACCGCGATGCGGTCCGCCGACACGGACGAGATCACGCCGGCGCGCCGCGCGACGGCGACGACGCCGGAGTCGACGGCCGCCTTGTACTCCATGCCGGTGCCGACGAGCGGCGCCTCGGCCTTTAGGAGGGGTACCGCCTGGCGCTGCATGTTCGAACCCATCAGCGCGCGGTTCGCGTCGTCGTTCTCCAGGAACGGGATCAGCGCCGTGGCGATCGACACGACCTGCTTCGGCGAGACGTCCATGTAGTCCACTTCGCCCGGCGGAACCTGGAGCATGTCGTTCTTGTAGCGCACGGTCACCTTCGGGTTGGCGAAGTGGCCCTCGTCGTCGAGCGGCGCGTTCGCCTGCGCGATGACGCAGTCGTCCTCCTCGTCCGCCGTGAGGTAGTGGATCTCGTCGGTGACGACGCCATGGTCCTTGTCGGCACGGCGGTACGGCGTCTCGATGAAGCCGTACTCGTTGATCCGCGCGTAGGTCGAGAGTGAGCCGATCAGCCCGATGTTCGGACCTTCTGGCGTCTCGATCGGGCACATGCGGCCGTAGTGGCTGTGGTGGACGTCTCGGACCTCGAATCCGGCGCGCTCCCGCGAGAGCCCGCCGGGGCCGAGCGCCGAGAGGCGACGCTTGTGCGTGAGCTCTGCGAGCGGGTTCGTCTGGTCCATGAACTGCGAGAGCTGTGAGGAGCCGAAGAACTCCTTCACCGCGGCGACGACCGGGCGGATGTTGATGAGCGCCTGCGGCGTGATCGACTCCGCGTCCTGGATCGTCATGCGCTCGCGCACGACGCGCTCCATGCGCGCGAGGCCGATCCGGAACTGGTTCTGCAGGAGCTCCCCCACCGAGCGCAGGCGGCGGTTGCCCAGGTGGTCGATGTCATCGACGCTCCCAAGGCCGTGGTACAGCGTTACCAGGTAGTTGACCGTGGCGAGGACGTCCTCGCGCGTCTGCGTCTTGGTGTCGGTGCCCGGCAGGCCATTAGAGATCACCCGCACCGTCTCACCGTCGCGCGTGCGGATCGTCACCGCGCGCACGCCAGCCGCATCGATCTTCTCGGCGATCTCCCGCGTGAAGGTCTGCCCCGCCTTGGCAAGCACGAGACCCGTCTCGGGGTGGCGTACATCCTCCGTCGCCTCGGATCCTACGATGCGGCGGCGAAGCGAAAGCTTCTTGTTGAACTTGTACCGGCCGACCGGCGCCAGGTCGTAGCGCTTCGGCTCGAAGAACAGGCTCTCGAGCAGCGTGCGCGCCGAGTCGAACGTCGGCGGCTCGCCAGGCCGGATGCGCTTGTAGATCTCGACGAGCGCCTCCTCCTCGGAGGTCGTCGGATCCTTATCGAGCGTCGCCACGATGTGCGGCTCATCCCCGAACACCTCAAGGATCCGCGCGTTCGAGGAGAGACCCATCGCGCGCAGGATGACGGTGGCCGGCAGCTTGCGCGTGCGGTCGACGCGCACGGAGAGAACGCCGCTCGTCTCGGCTTCGAACTCGAGCCAAGCACCGCGGTTCGGGATCATCGTCGACGCGTAGACGGGGTTGCCGTCCACGTCGTACGTGCGGTGGAAGTAGACGCCCGGCGAGCGCACCAACTGCGAAACGATCACGCGTTCCGCGCCGTTGATAATGAAGGTTCCCTTGTCGGTCATCAGCGGGAAGTCCCCCATGAAGACTTCCTGTTCCTTGACCTCGCCCGTTTCCTTGTTGATCAGTCGTACGCGAGCCCGGAGCGGCGCGGCGTA
Source organism: Bacillota bacterium (assembly GCA_021793215.1). GTDB lineage: Bacteria > Bacillota > Sulfobacillia > JAJZYS01 > JAJYTV01 > JAJYTV01. The sequence goes on along the minus strand of JAJYTE010000039.1, from coordinate 12,801 downwards.
GTTCACGTCGCGTTCCTTGCACTCCTCGACGTCGTACTTCGGTTCCCCGAGCGCATAGCCCACGAACTCGAGCACGAGCTTGCCCGTGAAGTCCTGGATGGGACTCACATCGTTCAGGAGGTCCCTCAGACCTTCTTCCAGGAACCAGCGGTAGGACTTCTGCTGGATCTCGATCAGGTTCGGCATATCCAGCACTTCCTGGATGCGCGCGAAGCTACGCCGTTCACGACTGCCAACCCTCACGGGATAGGCCAAAGCGTGATCCCCCCTCGTGCATGTCCGCCCAGTGCAAGAGCACACTGACAGACTGTGACAAGTGTACACAATAGCAGAAGACGGCCCTGCGGTCAAGGATAGCATCCTTGCCGCTGTGGCCGTCTCGCGCGTTCGCTCGACCCTTCTTCAGTTGCCGCTAGGCTTCGCCGCCGCTCGCGCCACTTCCTGCACGTCCGTCCCTTAGGGAATTGCTTCCATGGTCGCCATCCTTGGGCGCATCGCGTCCCGTGGACGTATCTTTCCCCACCTTCGGCGACCTCACCCGGCGCCGAGGTGCACGTGCGCTCTCAAACGTGCCGCTGGGTGCCGTGTCGAGCAGCGCGAGCAGTTCGCTCCGCCAGCTCGCAAGCGGCCGGTCGAGCGGGTAGCGCCGGCGGGAGATGTCCGCGAGCAGGCGCCCGAGTGCGCCCTCCGCGAAGGCAGTTAGCGTTCCCGGGTACTGCAGCGTTTGCCGGTTGCGCGCGAACTCCTCGCGATCGAGCACGCGCACACGCAGCTCTCCCGCCTCATCGTGCGCGACGACGTCGAGGTCGAGGTCGATGAACTCGACGGTCGCGGCCCCGGGGTCGATCTCCGGAGGCAGGCAGACGTCGGCGTAGAGCCCGCCGAACTCCCCGCTGTCGCGAAACCAGATGGCCATCTTGTAGCCTCGATCGGACCAGACGATCTCGAGGCAGGCCTCGTGGTTGAACCAGCGCCGACGCGTTCCCACGTACGACATCACCACGTCGCGCCGCACGAACAGCTGGCAGCCGTCGCCCTCGAACGGGCCGTAGGCGGTCCAGCGCCGATGCGGCGTGCGCGGGTACTTGTAGCTCGTGAACGTGTAGCGCTGCGCCAACGGGAACCCTCCTAGGCGATCGGCGTCCCGGGGGCGACGTCCTCTGCGGGCTGCAGCAGCACGACGTCCCCTTGCTCGGGGACCCCGCCGAGCACCAGCACCTCGGACCGCACCGATCCGACCTGGCGCGGCGGGAAGTTGACGACCGCGACGCACAGTCGGCCGACGAGGTCCTCCGCCTGGTAGCGGCGGGTCAGCTGCGCGCTCGAGGTCCGCTCTCCGAGCGGTCCGAAGTCGATGCGCAACCTGTACGCGGGCTTGCGCGCCTCCGGGAACGGCTCCGCTGCCACGATCCGCCCGACGCGCAGGTCAAGCTTCTTGAAGTCCTCGACGGTCGCCAACTCGGCTGCTCCTCTCCAGCGCTCCCGAAGGCTTGTCCCCCTGCGCCTCGCGCCGTTCCCAGGCGAGCAGAGCGGCCTTCGTCGCGGGGCCGTCACCGGCGCCGTAGTTGCCGATGCCGCCGACCTTCGGCACGACGCGATGGCAGGGCACGAGGAGCGTGAAGGGGTTGCGCGCCATCGCGCTGCCCACGGCGCGCGCCGCGCCCGGATGACCGATGCGCTCCGCGATCTCCCCATAGGTTGCGACAACGCCGGGAGGGATCTGCATGGCCTCGCGCATCGCCGCGACGCGGAACGGCGAGATGCCGGAGAAGTCGATCTCGACGGGGAAGCGGCGCCGCCCGAGGAGATGGTCGCGCAGCGACTGCCCCCACGGCTGCGGAGCGCGAGGCGCGCCGCGCGCCCCGCCCAGGGACACCTCGACGATCGAGCCCTCCTCGAGCCAAAACGAGACATCGCCGAACGGCGCGCCGGCGCGAAGAACCAAACGTTCCATGATCGACCTCCGCTATCCAAGCTGATTTCGCCGGGAATACCTGGGCTCCTGCGTACGCAGCCGCGGCAGCGGACCGAAGGGGATCGTGCGCCGGTTGCGGAAACCGCCATAGATCCAAAAGGGAGGGAGTGGGCGGATGTTCACCTGTCCACTGTCGGAGGACGCCTACCTGAAGCTCTTGGAGCGCGGCGACGCCCCGGCGCTCTTCGACCTCACGGACCGCTCCCGTACGCACCTTCGCCGCTGGATGCCCTGGCTCGACCAGACCGTCTCGTTCGAGCAGACCGAGGCATTCGTCACCGCGTCGTTGCGCCAGTACGCGGACGGCCTCGGCTACCAGGCGGGCATCTGGCGTGGCGCCACGCTCCTTGGAACCGCGGGACTGCACCCGATCGACTGGCCGAACCGCCAGAGCGCGCTCGGCTACTGGATCGGCGCAGAGAACGAGGGCAGGGGCCTCGTCACGATGGCCTGCCGCGCCCTCTTGCGCGCCGCGTTCGTGGAGTACGGGCTACATCGCATGGAGCTGCGCGCGGCGACCGGGAACGCGCGCAGCCGCGCCGTCGCGGAGCGGCTCGGCTTCCGCCTGGAGGGCGTGGTGCGCGACGCGGAGTGGCTGTACGACCACTACGTCGACCACGCCGTCTACGGCCTGCTCGAGGGGGAGTGGCGCGAGGAGGTCTGAAGCGATCCACCGTTCGAATCGGTAGCCGATAACCAATAAGAGGATGGGAGGCGCGAGATGCGGCAGAACATTGCGGGGCAGTCGAACTGGGAGCCGATCGTCGGTTACTCGCGCGCGGTGCGGGTCGGCGCGGTCGTGGAGGTCTCCGGCACGACCGCCGCGCGCGGCGATGAAGTGGTCGGCGAGGGTGATCCGTACGCGCAGACGCGGGCGGCGCTCGAGACGATCGCCTGGGCGCTGGAGCGGGCGGGCGCCCGCCTCGAGGACGTCGTGCGCACGCGCATGTTCGTCACGGACATCGGGCGCTGGGAGGAGTACGGCAGGGCGCACGGCGAGTTCTTCCAAGAGATCCGCCCTGCCACGACGATGGTCGAGGTGCGCGCACTGATCGATCCGAGGCTCATGGTGGAGATCGAGGCGACCGCCGTGGTCGGCTGAGTAGGACTGCACAACCTGCCGAAGCGGGCGGCGGCTGCCTCGCCCGGGCAGAGTTCGACGAGGCGGACGGCGCGTAGCCGAACCGCAATGACGACGCAAACGTGCGGCGGGACTGCTCCCGCCGCACGTTTGCGTTCGGTATCGGCTACTGGATCCCTGCCTTCTGCATCAGGTTCCAGATGATCTGCGCCGCCTGCGCGCGGTTCGTCGTGGCGCCGGGGTGGAACGCTCCATCGCTCCCGGTCGTCATGATGCCCTGCGACAGGACGAGCTGCACGTCGTTCGCCGCCCACGCCGGTATGGCTGTCTCATCTGAGGGTGTCACCGCCGTCTGGCCGGCCGCGATGCCGAGGAAGCGCATCACGCGCCCTACGATGACCGCCATCTGCGCGTTGGTGATCTGCGCCTGCGGTTGGAACGTGCCGTCCGGATAGCCCTCGATGAAGGACTCCGCGACGGCCGACCGGATCACCGGCGCCGCCCACGAGTCGCTCTGCACGTCAGGGAAGGTTACCGTGCCGCCGAGGTTCCATAGACCGAGCGCCCGGATCACGAGGGCAGCGAACTGGGCTCGGGTGACGCCGCCCTGCGGATCGAATGTGGTTTGGGTCATCCCGTTGACGATCAGCTTGTTCGCGAGCGCCTGGATCGCGTTCTCCTGCGGCAGACCCGCGATGTCGTCGAACGAGACCTCATGCGTCACGACGGCGTAGGTGGAGTCGGTGCGCGAGTAGATGGTCGCCGTCGTGCCGGAGAAGACGGTCCAGGCGTGTTCCGGAACGCCGTTCACGAGCACGACGCCCGTGGTGTCCGTCGGATCCGGCGGCGAGTCCAGGGTGAACGTGCGCGGAACCGGCCCGGAGAACACCTCGATCGTCTGCGCCTGCCCGTTGGCGGTCGCCGTGATGGTGAAGGTCATGGGCGCTCCGACGATGGTTCCGCCCTGGAGGCCCTGGGTGATGTCGGAGGTGTCCGCGTTCGACGCAGGTGTCACCGAGATCGAGAGCGAGATGTCCGATGGCTGCGTGACGCCGAGCAGGGTCTCGAGCTGCGTCACGTCGATGCTGCCGCTCGGCAACGTGTACGTGGCTCCCGGCGTCTCCAGCGTGATTCCGTCATTGCCCTGGTCGAGCGACTGCAGCGCATCGGCCGAGAGACTGATGTCGGTGCCGGTCGTGTTCGACGAGAAGGTCACGTCGGATCCCTCGAGACCACTGAGGTTCTGCGTCAGCATGCCGGAGTTCACGGTGAACGTCGTCACGCCGCCGTTCACGGTCACTGTGCTGCTGTCATTCCCGTTCGGGCCGGATCCACTGCCGCCGCCGCCACCCGGAGGATTCGCGGGCGGAGGCACGACATCGACGCTTGCGGTTCCAGAGAGTGTCAGCGGCACTCCGTTCAGCGCCACGTCGCCGGTGACGGTGAGCCCCCCGGTCGTCTTGGGGGTACAGCCGAACCCGACAGGGCCTCCGAAGGCCTGGGCCGTCGTCGGCGCGGGGTTTTGGCATGTCGCCGTGCCGCTCACGGCGAAGGTGGCCGAGAAGTTGGAATCGGTGATCGCGGTCCCCGTCTCATCGACGATCGACGCCGTCCACTGAAGGGGGCTGCCGACCTCCGATCGGAGCATCGGGGGCGAGATGGCCAGGGACTCGATGTAGGGTGTCGCAGCCACTGCGCCTTCGGTGACGCCGCTTGGCCCGCTTGCAGAGCCCCACCAGTCATCCGTCGCCTCGACCGTGCCGTTGCCGCCCGTGTAGGCCCCGGTGGCGACGCCCAGGCCATAGAGGGAGTTCAGGTTCACGTGGACATCGGAACTCGGTCCGTCGCCGAACTGGTTGGACACGACGACCGCGTAGGCGGGGCTGCTGCTCGTCGCGACGAGCGTGTTGTGGTTTACCGCGATCCCGTTGTCGGCGCCGCCGATGTAGATCGCGGAGCCCGCCGCGCCGCTCACGCTGTTCCCTGAGAGGATCGCGTCGTCCGTGTGGAAGAGGGCTGCGAAGGTGCCGGGATCGGTGCTCACGTTGCCGGTGATCTCGATCCCCTGGTTGTGGGTCGCGGACGTTCCGATGAAGGTGATGTCGTTGTTGTTCTGGTCCCCCGCGAAGGTGTTGTTCACGATGTGCACGCCGCTCACGGCTCCGCTGTTCTCCTGGATGCCGTCGGCCGCCGTGGCCGCGGTCTCGTCCACGACGTTCTGCTGGAACGTCGTATCGCTCGTGTTGTAGGAGACGGCGCGCCCGAGGTCCAGGATGATGTTGTTCTCGATCGTCTCGTTCGTGTTGCCGCCCATCATCACGATCGCGGCCGTGCCCTGGCTCACGGGCCCGTGGAGCGTGAACCCGTCCAGCGTGACGCCGTCGGAGTGGATCGTGACGTCCGCTGCCGCCCCTGCGTCGATGATCGATTCGGGCCCGCTGCGCGAGCGGGCGTCGGCGGCGAACTGCGCGCCGTCGAGCGTGACGGGCTTGGTGATGGTGAGTGCCTCGGAGAAGGTGCCCGCGGCGACCGTGATCTGGTCCCCGGCACCAGCCGCGTTGAGCGCCGCCTGGATCGAGGCGAAGTAGCCGCCCGTCATCCGGTCGAAGACCGGCGCGAAGTTCGCACCGCTCCCCGCGTCCGGAGCCGGGGCAGACGTGAGCCAGGGGGTGAAGGAGACGCTGCCACTGGCCACATCCCCCTGCGTCGCCACGTCATACGTGTTCGACGCGCTCTGCGGGCCGCTCGCGCTGCCCCACCAGTTGTTCGTGGCGTCGAGGCTGGGAGCCCCGATCATCCCAGACTCGCTTCCCGTGAGGTTCTCGAGGCCCGCCGTGGCGTTTCCGCCGAGGTCGTTGTAGTTCACGGCGGAGGAGAACGTCACACCGCTGCCCGTCGTCGTGCCGACCTCCTCCACGCCGTAGTCGAAGCCCGTGACGGTGTTGCCCGAGACCTGGGCGCTCAGGCTGCCGGCGGCGCCCTGCGCGGCCGTGTCCCCGACCTGGATGCCGACGGACGGTACACTGCCCGCGTCCGCACCGGAACCCTTCAGGACGTTGCCACTGATCACGGTGTCGACCGAGGCGGCGGCGTTGTAGCTGCCCGCCCAGATCCCCCAGGTGCCCGCGTTCTCGCCCGGCAGCTGCCCGGGGGCCTGGTAGCTTGCGTCGAACCCGATCGTGTTGTCCCGTACCTGGTCGTTCGACATCGTCCAGTTGGCGCTGTCGGCCGAGTAGCCGCCGCTCTCCACCGCGATGCCGAGCTGGTCGTCGAGGAGCGCGTTGCGCACCACGGTGACCCCGCTGCTCTCGAACACGAGGATGCCGGTCGCGGTCGTCGGCTTAGTCCCCGTGTAGACCATGCCGGTCACGTGGTTCCCGTCGACGCTGCCCTGGGCGCCGTTCGCGATCTCGATCCCGTTCTGGGCCCAGGGATCGGTGTTGCCCGATCCAGCACCTGTCACCGTGTTGCCGGAGATGTTCCCTGTGACGCCACCCCCGCCGAGCTCGAAGCTGCCTGCATCGATGCCGTCGCGCTCGAAGCCGCTGACCTGGTTCCCCGAGATGCTCGCGTTGGCGCCGGCGCTGTTCGGCCCAACGACGATGCCGAAGTAGCCGCCCGTCACGCTGTTGCCCTTGACGGTCGCTTGGATCGATCCGGTGGCTCCCGCCGCCGTGGTGTTCCCCAGCCAAATGCCGGCGGACGCCACTGCGGGGTTGCTGTAGTTCCCGTACGACCAGGGGATGCCCGAGAGCTGGTTTTGCTGGATCGTGACCTCGTCCGCGGACGGCGTTCCCGCGCCGCAGTACTCGTCGCACGGCACGGAGTAGATCCCGATGCCGTTCGCGATCCCGGCCCCGGTCTGCGAGATCGTGTTGCCGTTCAGGGTGGCGCTCGTCGCCACCGTCTCGATGCCGACCTGGTCATCCGTGAGCGTGTTGCCCGAGACGCTCGGTGCACCTCCCGCATCGTAGAGCAGCACCCCCGCCGCGTAGTCGGCCTGGGGATCGGTTGCGCTCACGGTGCCGGTGTACTGGTTGCCCGTCACGGTGTTGCCGCTCAGGGTGCCGGCCGCCCCGTAGACGACCTCGATGCCGTTCGCCGCGACCTGGGAGGTCGGTGCGCCGGTCACCGTGTCACCGGTGGCCGTCAAGGCGGCACCCTGTCCGGCCGCGTAGATGCCGGCCTTGCCGTAGCCCGTGACGGTCGAGTTCTCGACGTTCACGGCGGCGGTCCCGGCGGAGTCCGTCTCCACCTGGATGCCCTTGCCGCTGCCGCAGCCCGCCCCGGACTCTGGCGTCCAGCCGGTCAGCGTGGTGTCCTGCACGGTGCCCGAGGCGTCCTGGAAGGTGACGCCTGCGAAGCCGTCACCGCACCCATCGACGCCGTTCGTGGCGCTCTGGCCGTCGAGGGTCACGTTCGAGATCGTGACGCCCGTCGTCCCGTTCACGTCGATCCCGTAGACGAGCGGGCTCTTCGTCCGCACGCTCGCGGTCGTGGCCGGGGCGACCGGAAGGTCGATGAACGTGTTGCCCTGCCCAGCGCCCGTGAGCGTCATGGGCTGCGAGATCTTGATCTGCTCCTGGTACGTCCCGGCGGCGACCTCGACCGTCCCGTTCGGGGCGACCGCGTCCACCGCGGCCTGGATCGTGGGGAAGGCGTCGTAGCCGCAGTGGAAGCTTTGGGAGTTCACGCTGACCGCAGTCCCGTCGGCCGCCGACTTGCACGCCGTCGTCACCCCGACGGTCGACGGGGGGCCGAACTGCACCTGGTCGATCTCCGCCGCCGCCTGCGAACCGGTCGTGCTGCCCACGATGCCGATCCAGACGGCGACCTGCGTGCTGCCTGTGACGCCAGTCAGGGCGCCCTGTTGCAGCTGCGAGAGCGTGTAGGTCCCACCGGCACCGCCCTGCAGGTTGAACGGTGTGCTGCCGCTCACCACCAGGACGCCGCCCGCGTTCGGGGTGCTGTCGCCGAGGAGGTAGAGGTCGCCGCCGAGGCCCGTCATGTAGACGCTGCCGGAGACGGTGCTGTCCCAGCTGAAGAAGTCCCCGTCCTTGTTGGTGTCGAGCCAGAGGTTGAGCCCGTAGGACCCGCTCCCCTGCACCATGAGTCCTTGGAGGCTCGCGAGTGTCCCACGGTAGATCGAGAATCCCGAGTCCGTGTACTGCGGGTAGGGCCCCGCCCCAAGTTCGATGGAGTTGCCGGAGATGCTCTGGCTGATCCCGTACACGTCGCTCTCGATCGTCGTCGGAGACGGTGATCTGTAGAATCGCCCCCCGTAGTTCGCGTTGTAGTACGTCACTTGGCCTGCCGCGCCGTTCGCGCTGGCGCTGGCACTCGGCAGCGCCAGCGCGCCGATCGCGAGTGCCCCCAGCGAACCGACGAGGAATGCCGCGAGGCGGTCTCTGATTCTAGCTGCCACTCCGTTCCCTCCCTGCCTTCCGGAAACAATGGGACCAGCCGACCGACGGCTGGTTTGAGCGCTCGCTACCGCGTGAAGCGCGGCGTCCGCCACCGGCTGACGGCACGCCTCCCGTTGCGAGCATGTCGGTTGGATGCGGTCTCTGCGGGCGGTTGCGCCTCCCTCTCATCGCGGTCCGAAGCCTGGCTCTCGTCAGGGGGCTTCCGTCCGCGCGGTCGCCCGACCTTCCTAATTTACGGGTCTGATTCCATCTTTTATGCGACAAGAATCGACCATTATGGACCCCGCTCGGTTGCGCCCGAAGCGCGTCGATCCCGTCACCCCGTAGACCGGGCGGACCCTCGGACATCTGTGTCGATCTGCGCCCCACCGTGTCGCCCTGCCGGTAGAGCGAACGCCGTCGATCCGAGCCGACAAGTTTTCTGTCGACGGCGTTCAGGCGATTTGGAGGTGTCCGCACCGGCCCCGCGCAGGCCCATCCAGAGAGAAAGGGCGGCGGGCTCGCGCCCGCCGCCCTTTCTCTCTGATCAGCGCCTGGAGTTCATGGCTCCGATGTCTTCCTGGACCTCCATGCGCGGCTGCGCGCAAGACCCCAGCAAACGCAGAAAGGCGGCGGGAGATCCCGCCGCCCTCTTCTGCTACTTTACGTACTCTACTTGATGGTGGCCTCGGCGCCGACCTCGGTGAGCTTCGCCTTGATCGCCTCGGCGTCCGCCTTCGAGACCTTCTCCTTGACCGCCTTCGGCGCGCTGTCCACGAGCTCCTTGGCCTCCTTGAGGCCGAGGCCCGTGACCTCGCGCACGACCTTGATCACCGGGATCTTGTTGCCGCCCGCCGCCGTGAGGACGACGTCGAACTCGGTCTGCTCCTCCTCGGCGGGCGCCGCGGCCGCAGCCGGGGCTGCTGCCGCCGCGGCTACCGGTGCCGCAGCCGAAACGCCGAACTCCTCCTCGAACGCCTTCACGAGCTCATTGAGCTCGAGCACCGTCATCCCCTTGATCTGCTCCAGAACGTCAGCTACCTTGCTCATGCCGTTGCCTCCTCGAAATGTCTGCGAAAGCTGCTTCTTCGGGTCCTAGCTCGCCTGGGCGCGCTGCTTCGAGAGCGCATCGAGGCCGTAGGCGAGGTTGCGCAGCGGTGCCGAGATGACCGACGCCAGTCCGTAGAGCGGCGCCATCATGCCGCCCGCCACCTGGGCGAGCAGCACCTCACGCGGCGGAAGCTCCGCGAGGGTCCGCACTTGGGCACCCGTGATCACGCTGCCCGTCAGGATCCCGGCCTTGAGCTGGACCTCCTTGTTCGCACGCTGGAAGGTGTAGAGCACCTTCGCAGGCGCGATCAGGTCGGTCGTGGAGACGGCCATCGCCGTCGGACCTGTCAGGTACTGCGCGAGCCCCTCGATGCCGAGGTCCTCTGCGGCCTTGCGCAGCAGCGTGTTCTTGACGACCCGGAGCTGAACGCCCTGGGCGCCGAGTTCTCGCCGAAGCCGCATCGACTGCTTCACCGTCAGTCCGCGGAAGTCTGCGAGCACTACGCTCTGCGCGCTCTTCAGGCTCTCCGTGAGTTCGGCCACCGTCTTCTCCTTCTCGGGAGTTGGCACTTCTTCTTCACCTCCCTCAGCAAACGAAGAGCGGTCCCCGCACGCGCGAGAACCGCATGAAAAGCATGTCAAGTGCTCATCTGCCTCGGCAGGCGCCTTGCGGCATTAAGGGCGAGCCACCTGCGGTCTCGGGCGAACGGTATGTAGTATGCGGCCTCGCGGCCACCTCGTCAATCGGCGGTCTGCGAAACCGCGAGGGCCTGGGCCGGGTTCACGGGAATGCCGGGACCCATCGTCGAGCTCAGGCTGATCGCCTTGAGGTAGGTCCCCTTCGCCGCGGAGGGCTTCGCCTTCATGAGGGCGTCGAGCAGCGCATGGAAGTTCTCTGCCAGCGCCTCCTCCGAGAACGAGACCTTGCCGATCGGGGCGTGCACGATGCCCGCCTTCTCGACGCGGTACTCGATCTTGCCCGCCTTGATGTCGCGGACGGCGTTGCCGATCTCCAGCGCCACCGTGCCGGTCTTCGGGTTCGGCATCAGGCCGCGCGGGCCGAGGATGCGGCCGATCCGGCCGACGAGCGGCATCATGTCCGGCGTCGCCACCGAGACGTCGAAGTCCAGCCAACCGCCCTGGATGCGCTCGATCACGTCCTCCGCACCGACGACGTCCGCGCCGGCCTCCTCGGCCTCGCGCGCCTTCTCGCCCTTCGCGAACGCGAGCACGCGCAGCACGCGGCCCGTTCCGTTCGGGAGTGCGACGGCGCCGCGCACCATCTGGTCCGCGTGCTTCGGGTCGACGCCGAGCCGCACCGCGACCTCGACCGTCTCGTCGAACTTCGCGGGCGCACCCGACTTCAGGAGTTCGAGCGCCTCGGCCACCTCGTACAGGCGCTCCGGCTCGATCCGCTTCTTGATGTCCGCAAGTCTCTTGCCCATTCCACCGTTACCTCCCGTGGTCCGTGCGGCCGCCGAGCGGCCTCCCACAGCATTCGGTTCAGACGATCTCGATGCCCATCGAGCGCGCGGTCCCCTCGACCATGCGCATGGCGGCCTCGACGCTCGTGGCGTTGAGGTCCTTCATCTTGAGCTCGGCGATCTCGCGCACCTTGTCGCGGCCCACCTTGCCCACGATCTCCGCGTTCGGCTTCGCGGACGCCGTCTCGATGCCTGCGGCCTTCTTCAGAAGCACCGCGGCCGGAGGGCTCTTCAGCACGAACGTGAACGAGCGGTCCTCGAAGACCGTGATCTCCACCGGGATGATCAGGCCCGCCTGCTGGGCGGTGCGCTCGTTGTACTCCTTGCAGAAGCCCATGATGTTGATGCCGTGCGGGCCGAGCGCGGTACCGACCGGCGGTGCCGGGGTCGCCTTGCCCGCGGGGATCTGCAGCTTGACCTGGGCCATCACCTTGCGCGACACGAAGAAACCTCCCCTACATCTCCTCGACTTGGTGGAAGTCGAGCTCTACCGGCGTCTCCCGACCGAACATCGAGACGAGGACCTTTACCTTGCCCCGATCCGGTGAGACGTCCTCCACGACGCCGACGAACCCGTTGAACGGGCCGTCCTTCACCTTGACGGCGTCACCCACGGCCACCTTCAGCTTCGGCCGCTCCACGAGTCCGACCTGGCGCATGATCGCTTCCATCTCGACCGGCGTCAGGGGGATCGGCTTCTGGCCGGATCCGACGAAGCCCGTAACGCCGGGGGTGTTGCGGACGACGTACCACGACTCGTCCGACATGATCATGTCGACGAGCACGTAGCCCGGGAAGACCTTGCGCTTCTGCAGCTTGCGCTTGCCGTCCTTGATCTCGATCTCCTCTTCCATGGGGACGAGGATGTCGAAGATCTGCTCTTCCTTGTGGTAGGACTTGATCCGGCGCTCGAGGTTGGTCTTCACCTTGTTCTCGTAGCCGGAGTAGGTGTGGATCACGTACCAGTTGCGGTCGACGACCTGGCTCTCGTCGATCATGTCAGACATGGCTCAAAAGCGCCCCGAAGACGAGGTCGGCAACGTAGATCAGGAGGGCGAGCACGCCGACCGTCACCAGCACGACCACCGTGTACGTGCCGGTGCGCCGGATGTCCGGCCAAACGATCTTCCGCGTCTCGGCGCGCACCTCACGGATGTACTGTCCGGTGCGCTCTGCGATTGACGCCTTCTCCACGCTGCGCTACCGCTCCCTTGCGTCCGCAAACTTTTTGGCAGGGCCGGAGGGACTCGAACCCCCAACACGCGGATTTGGAGTCCGCTGCTCTACCGATTGGAGCTACGGCCCTACTGCCTAGCGGGTCTCGCGGTGCAGGGTATGGTGTCCGCAGCGCGGACAAAACTTCTTGAACTCAATCCGGTTCGCGTCGTTCTTCTTGTTCTTCTCCGAAGAGTAGTTCCGCTCTCGGCAGTCGACGCAAGCCAGCGTAACGATGGAGCGCAATCGGTACACCCCCCAAAAACCGCTTGATCAGTCTACCATGCGCCACAGAACGCGTCAACGACGCGCGGGCGCGCAAGGCGCCCGCGAAAAGCCAAACCTGGCAGGGCCGGAGGGACTCGAACCCCCAACACGCGGATTTGGAGTCCGCTGCTCTACCGATTGGAGCTACGGCCCTTCGTACGCTGAATTGTACTGGATGCGGCCGCCGGCCGCAACGGCTTACTCGGCGATGGCGGTAACGACGCCAGCACCGACGGTGCGGCCGCCTTCGCGAATCGCGAAGCGCAGTCCGTCTTCCATCGCAATGGAGTTGATCAGCTCGATGGCCATCTGCACGTTGTCACC